>NZ_JAQAHF010000001.1:0-657417 GCF_027871645.1 Agrobacterium sp. ST15.13.015 | reverse complement strand
AAATCCTCGCTACCGTCGCAACCATGCGAAAGCTTCTGACAATGCTCAACGCCATCATCAGAGACAACAAACCATGGCAAAACGCTTGACATCAAAGACAGTCGCTCATCCCGCTGCCGCGGACTTCTCCCCGAAAGGGGAGAAGAAACAAGAGGCATCCGCTCGTTTCACAACGGAGGTTTTGGCGTGAGGGGCTGGTGCTTACTGCACGACCTGAAGATCGTCGACCACGCGTTTCCCATCCACTTCCGTGTAGAAAACCACGACCTTCACGCCCGCTTTCAGACCTTCGAAATTAAACTCTTCCGGCACGCGATAGGTCTTGCCGTCGTTGAGCGTAATGCTCAGCCCATTTGCATCGATCTTGCTGATCGTGCCTTCCACGTCGACGCTCTGGGCGTAGCCGTTGATCGGCATCAGGAGGTTGGCGGTGGCCAGAAGGGCGGCAATCATCATACGCATCGATCTAGCTTTCGTGGATTTGCGTGAAAACCTTACATGCATGAAGAATTGCCTTTCGAATGTGGCGGAAATTGCCCGCAACCATGACATTTTCGGCCCAATTGATGAACGGATTTGGGATCGTGTTCAAGCCGTTAGTGATTTTTACACCGCATTTCCCGGCAATATTGGAAAACTCCGGATTAACGTGGAAAACGACGGCGCTTTTACATTTTCGTCATTTCGAAAAACGTCTCCGGCCGGCGCGAATCGCCCCGTTGCCCTCTTCCCCGTGCCACGCCAGAAATGAGGGCGCGGACATGCGGGTCTCCAGTCAGGGCGCCGTGCCCCGCACTTATCCCGCCGCAGCGAAAGAAAGGCTTTTGCCTTGCCCGGATTTTCCACTAAGACAAATCCGCTTGTCTTAAACGGCGCTCCCCGCAGGCGCCCTGTTTTCCGGTTTTGAAAATATGTCGCATAACAGTTTCGGTCATCTTTTCCGCGTTACCACCTGGGGAGAAAGCCACGGGCCTGCACTTGGCTGCGTGGTGGATGGCTGCCCGCCCGGCATTCGCTTCACCCTTGCCGAGGTGCAGCACTGGATGGACAAACGCAAACCGGGCCAAAGCCGTTTCGTGACGCAGCGCCGCGAGGATGACATCGTCAAGGTTCTCTCCGGCGTGATGCTGGATGAGGACGGCGAGACGATGATAACCACCGGCACGCCGATTTCCATGCTGATCGAAAATACCGACCAGCGCTCCAAGGATTACGGCGAGATCGCCAAGCGCTTCCGCCCCGGCCATGCGGATTTCACCTATGACCTGAAATACGGCATTCGCGACTATCGCGGCGGCGGACGTTCTTCCGCGCGCGAGACGGCGGCGCGTGTCGCGGCCGGTGCGATTGCCCGCAAGGTGGTGCCGAGCCTCAATGTGCGCGGCGCGCTGGTGCAGATCGGCAAGCACAAAATCAACCGCGACAACTGGGATTGGGCTCAGGTCGACCAGAACCCGTTCTTCTGCCCGGATGCCGCCATGGTGCCAGTGTGGGAAGAGTATCTCGACGGCATCCGCAAGGCCGGCTCCTCCATCGGGGCCGTCGTCGAAGTGGTGGCGGAAGGGGTTCCGGCCGGCATCGGCGCGCCGATCTATGCCAAGCTCGATCAGGATATCGCCTCCAGCCTGATGTCGATCAACGCCGTCAAGGGCGTGGAGATCGGCGAAGGTTTCGCATCGGCCGAGCTTTCCGGCGAGGAAAATGCCGATGAGATGCGCATGGGCAATGACGGCAAGCCGATCTTCCTCTCCAACCATGCCGGCGGCATTCTGGGCGGCATTGCGACCGGCGAGCCTGTCATCGCCCGCTTCGCCATCAAGCCCACCTCCTCCATTCTGACGGAGCGTCTTTCCATCGATACCGACGGCAACAATGTGGATGTGCGCACCAAGGGCCGCCACGACCCCTGCGTCGGCATCCGCGCCGTGCCTATCGGCGAAGCGATGATCGCCTGCACCGTTGCCGACCATTATCTGAGGGATCGCGGCCAGACCGGCCGTTTGAAGTGAGGGGATATCGCCATGGCCTATGACCAGAAACGCGTCGTGGACGCCATCCGCGCTTTCGAAGCCGGTGAAATCGTTGTCGTGACCGATGATGACGACCGTGAGAACGAAGGCGATCTGATCATTTCGGCGGTTCACTGCACGCCGGAGAAGATGGCGCTGATCGTGCGCCACACCTCCGGTATCGTCTGTGCGCCCATGCCGCGCGAGGAAGCCAAGCGGCTGAACCTCAACGCCATGGTGGCGGAAAATGACAGCGCCCATACCACGGCCTTCACGGTCAGCGTCGATTTCAAGCACGGCACCACGACAGGCATTTCCGCCGATGACCGCACGCTCACGGTGCGCAACCTTGCCAATCCCAATGTCGGCGCTTCCGATTTCACCCGGCCGGGCCACATCTTCCCGCTGATTTCCCGCGAGGGCGGCGTCTTGATGCGCTCCGGCCATACCGAAGCGGCGGTCGATCTCTGCCGGCTCGCCGGCCTGCCGCCCATCGGCGTCATCAGCGAGCTGGTGAATGACGACGGCACGGTGATGCGCGGCCCGCAGGTGCTGGATTTCGCCGAAAAACACGGCATGAAGCACGTTTCGGTCGCCGATCTCATCGCCTATCGCCAGCGCAAGGAAACGCTGGTGGAGATGGAGTCCTCCTTCACCATCGAGACGCCCTTCGGACCCGCCAAGGCGCAGACCTATTCCCTGCCCTGGGACCCGATGCAGCATATGGCGGTGATTTTCGGCGATATCCGTGACGGCATCGACATTCCCGTGCGCCTGCACCCGGAAAATGTCGCCGACGACGTGTTCGGCGACCGTCAGCCGGTGCGGCATTACATGCAGAAGATCGCCGAAGAAGGCCGCGGCGTCATCGTCTATCTGCGTGAAGGCTCGGTCGGCGTCGGCCAGGTGGCCGGACGTCGCAAGGCGCGCGATCCGGATGAGGCGCATGCGCAGGCCCGTTCGCGCGAAAACGAATGGCTGGAAATCGGCCTCGGCGCGCAAATCCTGAAAGACCTCGGCATCAGTTCCATCAAGCTGATGACCACGCGGGAGCGGCATTATGTCGGCCTTGAAGGCTTCGGCATCAAGATTTCGGCGACGGATATCGGGTGATGTTTTGGGGTTTGCCTTGGTTTTCCAGGCAATTGTGAAGCGAGTGGATGCATCCTCGCCTTCTCCCCGCCGGGGAGAAGGTCGCGGCAGCGGGTTGAGGGGGGCCACGTTGCCGATATACGGAGAGCTTGCCCCCTCATCCGACCCTTCGGGCCACCTTCTCCCCGACGGGGAGAAGAAACAAGCGGCGACGCCGTGCTACCTCAGAGGCGAAGACGGCATCGCGCGGTGGGATGTCACTCTCACAGTGTCCCGAGCGAAAGACCTCAGTTTTCCTCCCGCCAGCCCTTCAGATAGTTCACACTCTCCACCCCGGTAAACTTCGCCAGCCTCACCAGTTCCGCGTCGAGCTTCTCCAGCCGACCGGCCGAAGCACGCACACCGGGCTCCAGCCACAGGCGGCGCACATCCAGCGTGCCGCGCTTGCGATCCGCCTTCATGTCGATGCGGCCGATCAGCCTGTCACCCTCCAGAAGGGGGAAGACGTAATAGCCATATTGCCGTTTCGGCTCCGGCACGAAGACCTCGATGCGGTAATAGAAGCCGAACAGCCGCTCCGTGCGGTTTCGGTCGCGCAGCAGCGGGTCGAAGGGGCTGAGGACGCGGACGCGGGCGGAAGGTTCCGGCACGTCTGTCAGGTCAGCGGTGAAATCGGCAAAGACAAAAGACGCGCGGGCATTGTCCCCGTCGCTGGAGAGAAGCGAAACCTCGCAGAGTTCATCGCGATGGCTTTTGACCCAGTCCCTCGCCTCCTGCGGCGTGACGAGATCGAAAAACGCGGCGATTTCGCCATGGGTGGCGAAACCCAGCCGCTTCAGCGCCTCACGGCAGGCCCAGTCGACAAATTCCGTGTGTTCTACCTCGGTTTCGTGATGCTCGCCGGGAATGACCCGTTCGGCGAGATCATAGACCTTCTGGAAATTGACGCGGCCGGCAATCGCGAGCTTGCCGGTGTGCCAGAGATATTCGAGTGCGGTTTTGGAGGGATGCCAGTTCCACCAGCCGCCGGACTGATGCCCCTCCTCCTTCAGTTCACGCGCCAGAACCGGACCGGTGGCGGCGATGCGCTCCAGCGTTTCCCCGAAAGCCGCATCGAAGCCCTCGCCGTGCCATTTGCGCCAGCGCTCCTGAATGATCGGCTCGCGGCGGCGGAAACGATGTTTCCAATAGGGATAAAATTCCGTCGGCAGGATGGAGGCGTCATGCGTCCAGTGCTCGAAAAGCGCCCGGTCCTTTTCCAAAAGCGTGGTCAGATGGCCGCGCCTGTAGGTCTGGTTGCGGGAGAAAATAATCTGGTGGTGGGCGCGCTCCACCGTGCCGATGCTGTCCACCTGCACAAAACCGATATCGGTGATGAGCTGCAACAGGCCATCCTTGGAAAGCGCCTTGCCGGGCGGAGAGGAAAGCCCCTGCCGCGCCAGAAAAATCCGCCTTGCCGCTTCGTTCGAAACCTTGATCGCCATGGCGCAGAAGGTAGAACGGCTTTTTCGCGATTGCAATGTTCTTTTTTTGTTCCTTGTTTCACTTCTGTTGATGACGGGGTATAGAACCGGAAAAAGAGCGTGAGGATGTAAGCTTGGAAATCCGTTTTACCGCCGCCGGCGTCGCTTTCGAGGGCCGCCAGGCCCTGCAGCCGCTGTCTGTGACATTGACGGAACGGCGCATCGGCGTGATCGGCCTCAATGGTTCCGGCAAGACCACCTTTGCGCGGCTGATCAACGGGCTGAACAAACCGAGCGAGGGCAAGGTTTCGGTGAACGGCCTCGACACCGTGAGCGACGCCAAGGCGGTCTTGCAGGCGGTCGGCTTCATCTTCCAGAATCCGCAGAACCAGATCATCCTGCCAATCGTGCGTGACGATGTCGCCTTCGGGCTGAAGCGGCTCGGCCTCGGCAAGGCCGAAACCGAAGCCCGGGTGAAAGCCGTTCTCGCCCGGCTCGACATACCTCACCTCGAAGAACGGCGCGCGCATGAGCTTTCCGGCGGCGAATTGCAGCTTGCAGCGCTGGCGGCGCTTCTGGTCACCGAACCGCAAATCCTCATTCTCGATGAGCCGACCAACCAGCTCGATCTCAAAAACCGAGCCACCGTGGAAAAGACCATGGCGGCGCTGTCGCAGGCGCTGATCGTCATCACCCACGATCTGCCGCTGGTTGCGGGTTTCGACCGGGTGCTGGTGTTCCATGAAGGCGCACTGGTTGCCGACGCCGCACCCGAAGAAGCGGTGGCGCACTATCTGGAGGTGGCATCGCGATGAAATCGCTGCATGTGGAAGGCACCGGCTGGCTCTACCGCGTCTCGCCGCGCCTCAAACTCCTGACGCTCATGGGTTTCAGCATCGCATTGTTCCTCACCCGCGATCTGCTGGTTCTCGCATGCGCGACGGTTCTGGCCGCACTTATTCTGGGCGCCACACGGCTGCCCTTCAAGGATATCGGCCTGCGGCTGCGGCCGGTGATGCTGACCATCTTCCTCGTCGCCGCCTTCAGCTACCTGCTGCTTCCGGCCCATGATGCCAGTGTCAATCTTTTGCGGCTGACGGCGCTGGCGCTGCTTGCCACCGCTGTCACCATCACCGTCAGCATCTCGCAATTCATGGACGAAATTGCGCTTGCCGCCGCCCCTCTCGAGAAGTTGGGGCTGGTGAAGGCCGCCGATATCGGGCTCTCTGTCGGGCTCGTCGTGCGCTTCGTGCCTGAAATCGTCAACCGTTACCATGCGGTGCGCGATGCGCATCGGGCGCGCGGCCTGCCTGTGCGGATGGCCACCATCATCGTGCCGCTGGTGATTATGACGTTGAAGGATGCCGATGCCATTGCCGACGCCATTGACGCGCGCGGTTTCAGAGGCCAAAGCTGACGGCCAGATAACCATCCGGAGTTTCCGAGCCATGACGACCCGCGACCTTGTGCTGATTTCGCTGTTTTCCGCCATCATCATCGCACTCGGGCTTCTGCCGCCGATCACGCTCGGTTTCATTCCCGTGCCGATCACCGCGCAGTCGCTCGGCGTCATGCTGGCCGGTGTCGTGCTGGGCGCGAAGCGCGGTACGCTGGCGGTTCTCCTGACGATCCTGATTGCCGCCATCGGCCTGCCGGTGCTTTCGGGCGGACGCGGCGGCCTTTCGATCTTCACGACGCCGACCACGGGCTTCCTGATCGGCTGGATCGCGGCGGTTTTCGTCACCGGCACGCTCTCGGAAAAACTCGTCAATCGCGGCCAGTCCGCTCTCACACAGGGCATCGGCTTTTTCGTCGCCAGCCTGATTGGCGGCGTGGTCGTGCTTTATGCTTTCGGCATCACCTATCTGGCGCTGGTCGTCGGCCTTGGTTTCGAAAAGGCCTTCATGGGTTCGCTCGCCTTCATTCCGGGCGATGCGCTGAAGGCCGTGCTTGCCGCACTTGCCGGCCGCGCCGTGATGGCCGGTTATCCGCTTCTGCCGCAGCGCGCCTGAACGGACTTTCTTCGGGAGGAAAAGAATGGCGACGCGTTTATACGAACATCCGATCTTCCTGGAGCATATCACGCCATCCGGCCACCCCGAGCGGCCGGACCGCCTGCGGTCGCTGAACATCGCGCTCGAACACCCGAATTTCGAGCGGCTGGAACGCAAAGAAGCGCCGCAGGCGAATGAGGATGCGGTGCTGCTGGCGCATCCGGAGGAGCATCTGCTTGCCATCATGCGGCAGATCCCCGAAGAGGATGGCGAGATCAACCGCGTCGAGGCCGACACCTACGTCTCGCAAAAAAGCCTGCAGGCGGCACTGACCGGCATCGGTGCCGCCATGGCGGCGGTGGATGACGTGTTTACCGGCGCTGCCGATAATGTCTTCGTCGCCGCCCGCCCCCCCGGCCACCATGCCGAAACCGCAAAGGCCATGGGCTTCTGTCTTTTCAACAATGTGGCGATTGCCGCCCGCCATGCGCAGAAGGCGCACGGCGCGGAGCGCGTCGCCATCATCGACTGGGACGTGCATCACGGCAACGGCACGCAGGATATCTTCTGGAACGACACCTCCGTGCTGTTCTGTTCCACCCACCAGATGCCGCTTTACCCGTGGAGCGGCGACAAAAACGAAACCGGCGTGAAGAACAACATCGTCAACGCGCCGCTTTCGCCCAACACCGGCAGCGAATATTTCCGCGAGGCCTTCAAATCCCGCGTATTGCCGGCGATTGCCGATTTTTCGCCCGATCTCATCCTCATCTCCGCCGGCTTCGACGCGCATCACCGCGATCCCTTGGCGCAGATCAATCTGGTGGGCGAGGATTTCGACTGGGCAACGGGCCGGCTTCTGGAAATGGCCGATAAATACACGTCGAACCGGGTCGTCAGCCTGCTGGAAGGCGGTTATGATCTGGAAGGGCTGGCGGAATCGGCAGCCATGCATATTTTGAGAATGATGAAGGGTTGAACATGACGGAAAATGCCAACACAGCCGATGTCAGCGGTTATTCCTTTGAAAAAGCCGTCGCCGAGCTGGAAAGCATTGTCGCACGCCTGGAACGCGGAGACGTGGCCTTGGACGAATCCATCGCCATCTATGAGCGCGGCGAAGCCCTGAAGAAGCATTGCGAAACACTGTTGAACGCTGCCGAAAAGCGAATCGAGAAGATTCGCCTCGATCGTGCGGGCAAGCCGCAGGGCGTGGAGCCGCTGGACGGGGAGTGATTGTCCGGCAGGCGGAACGTTTCGTTGCTTCGACAAACGACCCCACCCTCCCTCATTCCTGTGCTTGTCACAGGAATCCAGTCGACGCGCGTCTGCGCGGCGGGAAAAGTCTTTTCAGCCCAAGGACTTGGGCTGGCTGGATTCCTGTGACAAGCACAGGAATGAGGGAGTTTGTAGGTTAAGCAGAGTTAAATTCGCTCCCCCCATCTGCTAACGACGCACAAACACAGCGTTCGATATCCCGATGCTCCCCCGCACCATCAGTTGTGATAAACTCCCGTTCGAAGATACGAGGAGCAAAATATGTCCTTCTTTCCCGGCAACGATCCCGTCGCGGGTGACGCCTTTGCCTGCGACGCCATCGAAAACCTCATCATTCCGCGCACCAGCGACATTGGGGGCTTTGCCGTGCGTCGTGCGCTGCCGACCCGGCAGCGGCGTCTCGTCGGCCCCTTCATCTTTTTCGACCGCATGGGACCGGCGATCCTGAAAGCGGGCGAGGCGCTCGACGTCAAACCGCATCCACATATCGGGCTTTCCACCGTCACCTATCTGTTCGACGGCGAAATCAAGCATCGCGACAGTCTCGGCACCGAACTCGTCATCCGCCCCGGCGACATCAACCTGATGACGGCCGGGCGCGGCATCGTGCATTCGGAACGCACGCCGGAAAACCTGCGCGGCCATCCGCTTTCCATGTCCGGCCTGCAGACATGGCTTGCCCTGCCGGACCATATGGAAGAAATCGACCCGGCCTTTGCCCATACGGCCAGGGAAGACATGCCGCTGATCGATATCAAGGGCGCTACCGGCCGGGTGGTGATCGGCGAATTCGAAGGCCTCACCTCCCCGGTTTCAGCCTTTACCGATACGCTTTATGTCGACCTGACGCTGGAACCGGGCGTAAAGTTTCCCTTCTCCGCCGATCATGAGGAACGGGCGATCTATATTCTGTCCGGTTCGCTCGATGTAGCGGGCGATATCTTCGCCGCCGATCAGTTGCTCGTCTTCCGGCCGGGTGACGACATCACGCTTCAGGCCGGCAGCAATGGCTGTCACATCATGATCTTTGGCGGGGCGGCGCTCAATCAGCGTCGCTACATCTGGTGGAACTTCGTTTCGTCATCAAAAGAACGCATAGAGCAGGCCAAACAGGAGTGGAGAACCGGACGCTTCGATATCGTTCCCGGCGACGAAGAAGAGTTTGTCCCTTTGCCGGAAGGTTGAAATTCTATAGAAGTGTACGACATGCAGGAATGGACCGTCGGCTTTCACCATGAAAGACGCTCCGGTGCCCCCTGCTGACCACGAGAAAAGGCCGAACGATTGACCGGAATGCCCCAGACCCCACTGCTCGACCGGGTGAATTTCCCCTCCGATCTCAAGGAGATCGACGATCGCGACCTGCCGGAACTGGCACGGGAACTGCGCGACGAGATGATCGACGCGGTGTCGAAGACTGGTGGCCATCTGGGTGCGGGCCTCGGCGTGGTGGAATTGACGATTGCCATCCACAAGGTCTTCAACACGCCCGAAGACCGGCTGATCTTCGATGTCGGCCACCAATGTTATCCGCATAAAATCCTGACCGGTCGTCGCGACCGCATTCGCACCCTGCGTCAGGAAGGCGGGCTTTCCGGCTTCACCCGGCGGGCCGAAAGCGACTATGACGATTTCGGCGCCGGCCATTCCTCCACCTCCATTTCCGCCGGTCTCGGCATGGCGGTAGCGGCGGGTCTGGATCAGAGCGACCGCAAGGTTATCGCCGTCATCGGTGACGGCTCGATGTCGGCGGGCATGGCGTTCGAAGCGTTGAACAATGCCGGCGCGCTCGATGCGCGGCTGATCGTCATCCTCAATGATAACGACATGTCGATTGCGCCGCCGACGGGCGCGATGAGCGCCTATCTGGCGCGCCTCGCCTCCGGCCGCACCTATATGGGCTTCCGCGATTTCGGCAAGAAACTCACCGCCTATCTCGGCAAGACCATCGACCGCGCCATTACCCGCGCCGTGACCCATGCGCGCGGTTACGTGACCGGCGGCACGCTGTTCGAGGAGCTTGGCTTCTATCACATCGGCCCGATCGACGGTCACTCCTTCGATCACCTGCTGCCGGTGCTGCGCAATGTGCGCGACAACCAGAAAGGCCCTGTTCTCATCCATGTGGTGACGCAGAAGGGCAAGGGTTATGCGCCGGCGGAAGCGGCGGCCGACAAATATCACGGCGTCAACAAGTTCGATGTCATCACCGGCGCGCAGGCGAAAGCCAAGCCGAATGCGCCGAGCTATACCAGCGTCTTCGCCGAAGCGCTGATTCAGGAAGCCACCCTCGACGACAAGATCATCGGCGTCACCGCCGCCATGCCGAACGGCACCGGCCTCGACAAGATGGCCGAGCTTTTCCCGGCCCGCACGTTCGATGTCGGCATTGCCGAGCAGCACGCCGTCACCTTTGCGGCCGGACTTGCGGCGGACGGTTACAAGCCGTTCTGCGCGCTTTATTCCACCTTCCTGCAACGCGGTTACGACCAGCTGGTGCATGATGTGGCGATCCAGAGCCTGCCGGTGCGTTTCCCCATCGACCGCGCCGGTTTTGTCGGTGCGGATGGACCGACCCATGCCGGTTCCTTCGACACGACGTTCCTCGCCACCCTGCCCGGCATGGTGGTGATGGCGGCGTCCGACGAGGCGGAGCTGAAACATATGGTGCGCACGGCGGCGGCCTATGACGAAGGCCCGATTTCCTTCCGTTACCCGCGCGGCGAAGGTGTGGGCGTCGAGATGCCCGCGCGCGGTGAGATTCTTGAGATCGGCAAGGGCCGCATCATCAAGGAAGGCACCAAGGTCGCGCTGCTCTCCTTCGGCACGCGCCTGGCGGAATGCCTGGCGGCGGCCGAAGACCTTGAAGCAGCTGGCCTTTCCACGACGGTCGCCGATGCGCGCTTCGCCAAGCCGCTCGATCTCGATCTTATCCGCCAGCTGGCCAGCCACCACGAGGTGCTGGTGACCATCGAAGAAGGCTCCGTTGGCGGTTTCGGCGCGCATGTGCTGCATTTCATGGCGAGCGCCGGCCTGCTCGACCACGGCCCCAAGGTCCGGACGCTGACCCTGCCCGACCAGTGGGTGGAGCAGGCCAAGCCCGAGACCATGTATGCTAATGCCGGCCTCGACCGGGCCGGCATCGTTTCCACCGTGTTCAATGCGCTCGGCCAGCGTCAGGCCGGCGTCGGTTTCGCCGGCTGACACGATTGCCGGGACAGGAGGCGGGACGATCCCGCCTCTGCCTCAGGATGCAGCGCCGTCGAGAAAACCGACGACATTTTCGATCCGCCCCTCGGCATTCAGGCTGACGACATCGGTTCCGCCAGCGACATCGTCTCCGTCAGGCGAAATCAGACGCCATGAGAAACGGGTGAAATTGCCGTGGCCGTCCGGGGTGCCTGTGAGCACGAAACGATATCCCGGAAATTTCTGCCGCGCCGCCTCGATCATCGCGGCAATCCCCTGCTGCCCCTCGCCCTGCATCAGCGGATCGACGTAGCGCGTATTTTCTGCCCATGCCTGACCGACGAGATGCCTGCGGCGTTCACTGTCCTCTTCGTTCCAGGCTGCGAGATAGGTTTGGGCGATTGCGAGATGCTGCGTCATGATTGCGCTCCTTCTGGTTGACGGCCCAAACATGCCGGGGGTCGGGAAGCGGAACAATTACCTCAGAGGTAATCGCATTGGCGCTCTCTTCTGCTAGGCTGCGGGCATGACACATCATCGAGAACATGTCGGCCAGGTGCTGAAGGAATGGCGTGCGCGCCGTAGGTTAAGCCAGCTCGATCTGGCGATGGAGGCGGACATATCCGCGCGCCATCTGAGTTTCGTGGAAAGCGGGCGATCATCCCCCAGCCGCGAGATGCTCGCGAAACTGGCAGAGCAGCTTTCCATGCCCGCCCGCGCCGCCAACCGGCTGATGCTGGCGGCTGGTTATGCGCCTGTTCATTCCGAACGGCCGATGGATGCGCCTGATATGGCGGCGGCCCGGCAGGCGGTTGAAACCGTGGTGCACGGACATATGCCCTTCCCCGCCCTTGCCGTCGACCGGCACTGGAACATCGTTCTCGCCAATGGGGCGATCACGTCGCTTCTGGCGGGCGTTTCCGAGGAGCTGCGTCGCCCGCCGCTCAATGCCTTGAGGCTGAGCCTGCATCCGCAGGGCCTGAGTTCGCGCATCGTCAATCTTGCCGAATGGCGTCATCACCTGCTGGAACGCCTGCGCCGTCAGGTCGAAGAGACGGGAGACGAGGTGCTTTCCCGGCTGCATGCGGAGCTTGCGGCCTATCCCGCGCCAAAGGCCTCGCCCCATGCCCCCGGGGCCGACCCTCTGGCCATACCGCTCCAGCTTCGCGATCCATCTTCGGGCGGCATATTGAGCTTCATTTCCACCACCACGGTTTTCGGAACGGCCACAGACGTCACGCTGTCCGAACTGGTGCTGGAGTGTTTTTATCCCGCCGACCCGGCAACCCGCGAAGCACTGATGCAAGGCACCAAGGAGTAAGACCCCGTGCACACCACCTATCTCATCGGTTTCCAGGTCCGTCCCGGCCAGCGCGACCGCTTTCTCGAATTGCTGAATGCGCTGCTCGACGCCATGCGGCATGAAAAGACCTTCGTGAACGCAACCCTGCACCGGGATGGCGAAAACGAGAACCGCTTCCTGCTGCACGAGACCTGGAGCGACCATCAGGACGTCATCGACGTTCAGATCCACCGCCCCTATCGGCAGGCATGGCACGATGCCCTGCCCGAGCTTCTCGACGCCCCGCGCGATATTTCCGTCTGGCACCCCATGCGTGCGAATCACGCCGCATAGCGACACGGACGATGGGAAAGCCGCGCGCGCCTATCCTTTGCGCGGCGCTAGGATTTTCGCGACAATATCAGCGGTTCGCCGATCTTGAACCAGGCCTTGGCGATCCTGCCGTTCTCAACTTCATAGATACAGGCAACGTCGACCTCTCCCTTTCCTTCCGGAAAGTTCCGGGTGACCGTTTCATGGTCGATGACGACATTGCCAACGACAATGCGCGTCAGCAGTTTCCCATGTAAATCCGGTTCCTTGAAGCGCTCGATGTGACGCTCCCGAATCTCTGCCGCGCTTCCTGCCAGAAGCGTCGCCGGGAAAGCGTAATACTGACAATCATCCGCCCACCAGAGCATGAAGGCATCGATGTCACGGGCATTGTACGCCTCAAGCTGCTTTTGTACCGGCAGTTCGATTTCACTATTCAAAACACACCTCTCCAAAAAACGTCGTGGCGAAACGGGTTCCTAGACGAGGGAATGTCCCGCGTTGAAGGGCTCCGGTTAAAGCCTTATGGCCGTTTCCTCTTTCGCCGTCTTGATGACGACCATGGTGACAAAGCGCGCAACATTGTGCTGGTCGCGGAAGAGCCTGTCGCACAGGGCGTCGAATTCTTCCATATCCCGCAGGCGCAGCATCAGCACGACATCGGTTGCGCCGGTGACGGCATAGGCCTGCGACACGGCCTCTTCGGCGCTCACAATATCCAGAAAGCGGCGCATATGCTGCTCGCCGTGCAATTTCAGCTCCACCGTCACCAGAGCCTTGATCACCCGTCCCGCCTTTGCGGGGTTGAGGATCGCCACGATGCGGTCGATCACGCCAGACTTGCGCAGCCGCTGCAGGCGGCGCAGGCAACTGGATGGAGACAGCCCGACTTCATCGGCCATATCCACATTGGTGCGCGACGCATCGTTCTGCAAAAGGTTCAGAAGTTTCCGGTCGATCCGATCCATGCCGGCAGCATATCGCTCGCCACTAGATTTGCAATAAAATTGCATGAAACTGCAATCTTTGACCGCAAATGCGAACGCGCCGGGATTAGTGAATGGGAACAACCTTCAGGGAGCCTCACATGTCACTTTTCCTGCCCGTCTGGCAAAAAACGCGGGAAACGCTTGCAATCTACTGGGTGCTTGTGCGGATCACGGTTCCGATTGCCATTCTGACCGAGCTCTTGTCGAGGATGGGCGCAATCGAGGCGGTGGCGCCTGCCTTTGCGCCGGTCATGAACCTCATCGGGCTGCCGCCGGAGCTTGGTCTTGCCTGGCTGACAGCAATGCTGGTCGGCATATGGGGTGCGGTGCCGCTCATCTTCACGCTTGTGCCCGCATCGTCACTCACCGTTGCGGATATCACCGTTTTTTCGGCACTCATCCTGTTCGCCCATGGCCTGCCCATCGAACAGAAGATCATTGAAAAGGCGGGACCGGGCATGATCGTCACCACGGCGCTGCGCGTCGGCGGCGGATTGCTCTATGCCTTCATGCTGCATCACGTTCTGGAGGCGATGGGATGGCTATCGGGCCCGGTAAACCCCGCCTGGATTGCGATGAGCGCCACACCTGAATGGACCGCCTATTTCCTCGGCCTCGGGGAAACCATGGTCTGGATGCTCGTCATCCTGCTTGCACTTTCCCTTTGCCTTGAAATCCTCAGGCTGACCGGCCTTCTGGCGCTAATGATGAAAGCGCTCTCGCCCCTGCTGCGTCTTGCGGGCATTCGCGGCGAGGCTGAACATCTTACCGCGATCGGCTTGTTTCTCGGCATTTCCTACGGCGCCGGCTTCCTGATCCGCGAGGCGCAATCGGGGACGATCTCGCCGCGGCAGGTGTTTCTGTCCTGCGTGTTCATGGGTTTTGCCCATAGCGTGATCGAGGACACGCTCGTGGTGATGTCGCTTGGCGCGGATGTCTATGGCGTCCTGGCCGGGCGGCTTGTTTTCGCCATTGCCGCGACCGCCGGTATTGCCGCCCTGCTTCACCGCCTGTCGGACGAGCTGTTCTTTGCGCGGATGTTCCGGCTACAGGGCACATAGAACATTTCCAGAAAAAGTGGACCCCGGTCTTCCGTCCGGAAATGCGCCAAAACAAAGAGTTAGAGTGTTTTCGCGATTCGAAGAAAAGCGAAAAAACTCCAAGCGGCGTTTCCCGCCTGAAATGACCGACGCAAAAAGGGGGCCTTTCGGCCCCCAATCCATAGGTTCAATCTGAAAGCCCGCTCAGAACTCCGTCCAGTCCTGATCCTTGGCAGCCGGTGCTTCGGCAGCACCACCGAAGGCGCGGGCGAGGCTCTGACCAAGCGCACGCGCCGGCGAGGCGACAGGCCTTGCGGTTGCGGAGGCCGATTTTACCGGAGCCTTGCGGGCCGGTGCGGCCGGCGCGGACTGGAAGGCGGGTCTGGCGGAAGACTGGCGCGGCGCGGAATAGCCGCCGGCACTGGCAACGGCAGCGCGTGCGCCATCCATTCTGAACTGGCCGAGCAGGCTGTTCAGCGCTTCCGCTTCGCGGGCCAGCGAATGGCTGGCGGCGGTCTGCTGCTCCACCATGGCGGCATTCTGCTGCGTGCCCTGATCCATGGTGTTTACGGCTGTATTGATCTCCTGCAGGCCGGTCGCCTGTTCGCGGGCAGCGACAACGATGGCGCTGACATGGGCATTGATCTCTTCGACTTCCGCCACGATGAGTTCCAGAGCCTTGCCGGTCTCGTCGACCAGATTGACGCCGTTTTCCACCTGCTGGCTGGAAGCGCCGATCAGCGTCTTGATTTCCTTGGCGGCATTGGCGGAACGCTGGGCAAGTTCGCGGACTTCCTGCGCAACCACCGCAAAGCCCTTGCCGGCATCACCGGCGCGGGCGGCTTCGACGCCGGCGTTCAGCGCCAGCAGGTTGGTCTGGAAGGCGATATCGTCGATGACACCGATGATGTTGCCGATTTCGCCCGAGGACTTCTCGATTTCGCGCATGGCGGCGACCGCCTTGCGGACCACGACACCGGACTTTTCCGCACCGGCGCGAGCGCGCTGAACCAGATTGCCGGCATCTTCCGCGCCGCGGGCGCTGTCGCGCACCGTGGTGGTGACTTCTTCCAAGGCTGCGGCGGTTTCCTCGATGGAGGCCGCCTGCTGCTCGGTGCGGCGCGACAGGTCGTCGGCGGCGGAGAGCATTTCCGAAGCGCCGGCATTGATCGCGGCGGCGTTCTCACCGACGGTGCGCAGCGCCTGCTGGAGTTTTTCGACGGCGCTGTTGAAATTCACGCGAACCGGATCGATGGCAGGCGCAAAAGGCGTCTCGATGCGATAGGAAAGATCGCCATCCGCGAGAGCGGCAAGGCCCTTGCCAAGCTCGGCGCTGGCAAAAGCGCTGGCGGCTTCGTCCTTGGCCTTTTCTTCCTCGTTGCGGCGGCGTTCAGCCTCCGTCGCGGAGCGCATGCGATCGGTCTCGCCGGCAAGGCGGGATTTTTCCAGCCCGGCTTCCTTGAAGACCAGAACGGCCTTCGCCATCTTGCCGACTTCGTCGCCACGATCCGTGGCGGGAACTTCCGTCGTCAGATCGCCATCGGCGAGCCTGCTCATCGCCGCCGTCATGCCAACGATGGGCGTGACGATGGAGCGCGACAACGCCCAGATGAGGGCAACGGCCAGAAGACCGGCGACAGCGCCGCCACCCAGAAGCGCATATTTCAGGTTCAGTGCGGCTGCCTGCTGTTCTGCCGCGTAAGCGGCGGACAGGCCGTTCAACTGCTCCTTGATCTTGGCGGCGGAGGCGCGGAAGCCATCGAGCTGGCCCTTGGCCTGATTGCGGCCGATTTCGATGATTTCGGAAATCGGCGCTTCGGTCGTCTTGCGTGCGGCGATCTGCGGTTCCGCCAGTTCCTTGAAGAACACGGTGGCGGATTTCTGCATGTCGTCGATGGATGACAGGATGTCCGGCTGGCCGACAGCCAGCGCGCGAGCCTCATCGAGCTTCTTCAGCATCAGATCGCGCTGGGCGAATACATCGTTATAGGTGCTGTCACTGCGAAACAGCAGGAAGCCCCGCTGGTTGACGGCCTGCTCCAGCATGGCGGCCGTCGCGCCATCCACGGCCTGAATGATATCCTTGGTGCGGTTGTTTTCGATGGTGACACGCTCGCTCCCCAGCGTCTGCCAGAATACGACCGCGGACGCGAGCAGGCACACACTCATCAAGGCACAGAAGGTGGCTATGAGCTTCAGATTGATGGGGAGGTTTTTAAGCGACATCGCAAACTCTCTCGGCGACCCGATGCCTCGAAGCAAGCGTCTGCGCTGCAACGGCCGCAATTTTGTGGATGGGAGGAGATGCCGTCATGGCAGGTTCCGGTGGCCGCACGGGCCTTGTGCACAAAGTGCAATACAAGCCTTTATATTGGATTAATCGAACATTCTGACTTTGCGGTGCAACATCAATGGGCGACAGCGGGCATCGCGGGCCTCTTTCAGCGATAAATCGCTTGCATCGGCGGGGTTTGGCGGTCATTGACACGGGACCATGTCCAAAACATCTGAAAATGAACGGCTTGACCAGCTTCTCGTGTCGCTCGGCCACTTCGCCAGCCGCTCGCGCGCGCGCGACGCGGTTGCGCGCGGCACCGTGAGCGTCAACGGTAAAATCGTCACCAAACCGAGCCAGACCGTCGCCGGCGATGCCGAAATCGCCATCAGCGATCCGGCGCAGGCCTATGTTTCGCGCGCAGCGCTGAAGCTCGTGGCCGCGCTCGATCATTTCCGGCTCGACCCGTCGGGCCATGACTGTCTCGATGTCGGCGCTTCGACCGGCGGCTTCACCGAGGTACTGCTGGAGCGCGGCGCAAAACACGTCACCGCCATCGATGTCGGCCACGGGCAGATGCATGCCAGAATCGAGAACGATCCGCGCGTGACCAATCTGGAAGGGCTGAATGCGCGCTTCCTGACGGCGGAAGATATCGATGACCGGCCCATCGGCTTCATCGTCTCCGACGTGTCCTTTATTTCGCTGAAGCTTGCGCTTGCGCCGGCACTCGAGCTTGCGGAAACCGGCGCTCTCGCGGTTCTGCTGGTGAAGCCGCAATTCGAGGCGGGGCGTGACGCCATCAGCAAGGCCGGACTGTTGAAAGAACCGGAAACGGCGCCTGCCGTGGCCGCCGAACTGGAACGCTGGCTGACCGAGGACATGGGCTGGAAAAGCCTCGGCCTCATTCCCTCGCCGATTTCCGGCGGCGACGGCAACATCGAATTTCTTCTCGGAGGCGAAAAGCCATGAGCACACAGACCGTCACCATCAAGAGCCTCGGCGCGCAGGGCGACGGCATCGCGCACTGTCCCGACGGCCCGGTCTATGTGCCCTTCGCGTTGCCCGGCGAAACGGTCGCGATTGCGAAGGTGAAAGATCACGGCACCGTCATGTCGATAACGGAAGCCTCGGCGGAGCGCCGTGAACCGGCCTGCCGCCATTTCGGACCCGATGGCAAGAACGGCACCTGCGGCGGCTGTTCGCTGCAGCACCTCGCCGACCAACCTTACCATGTCTACAAACGGGAGCTGGTGGTTTCGGCACTGAAATCAAAAGGCCTGACGCCGCCGGTGGAGGATCTCGTCATCTGTCGCCCCGGCGAGCGCCGCCGCGCGGTGTTCGCCGCCCGCAAGACGGAAAAGGGCCTGCTGCTCGGTTTCAGTCAGGCGAACAGCCATCACATCGTCGCTATCGAGGAATGTCCCGTCACCTCGCCCGGGATCGTCTCGCGGCTGGACGCTATCCGCGCCATCGGCCTTTCCATGGTGGCGAATGCCGAACCGTTCCGCATCACCGTTCTGGAAACGCTCTCGGGTCTCGATATTTCGGTCGAAGGCATCAAGTCGGTCAGCGACAAGCAGCGGCGCACACTCACAGAAACGGTGCTTGCCATGCGCGGCATTGCCCGTGTTTCGCTCTCAGGTGAAATTCTGATCGAACCGCAAAAGCCGATCATCGAATTCGGCGGCGTTGCGGTTTCGCCGCCAGCCGGCAGCTTCACGCAGGCGACGAAACAGGCGGAAGACGCCATGGCCGAGCTGGTGCTTGCCCATATCGGCAAATCCAAGCGCATTGCCGATCTCTTCTGCGGTTCCGGCACCTTCGCGCTGAGGCTCGCACGCATCGGCAAGGTGCATGCGGTGGAAGCGGAAGACAAGCCGCTGAAGGCCCTGGACTTCGCCGCTCGCAACACGCAGGGCCTGAAACCGGTGAGTGTCGAGAAACGCGATCTCTTCCGCCGGCCGTTGATGACAAGCGAACTGAAGAATTACGATGCTGTCGTCTTCGATCCGCCGCGCGCCGGTGCGGAATTCCAGTGCAAGGAACTGGCCCGCAGCACGGTGAAGAAGATCGTTGCGGTGAGCTGCAATCCGCTGACGCTTGCGCGCGATCTCACCATCCTTATGGAAGGCGGCTATCGCATCACCCGCGTCACGCCGGTCGACCAGTTCCTGTGGTCGCCGCATGTGGAAGCGGTGGCGACGCTGGAGAAATAATCACCAGGCCGTATCGACCGTGCCGTTACCGACCACGCCCGAGCAGCGGCAGGCGCCGCCCACGCGGCCCCGCTCGATGGGGCAGACATAGGGCCGGCGGCGATTGGCGCTCTCCGGCGGGGTGATGACGCAGACGAAACGGGCGCGGCGCTGGCGGTCGCGATTGCGGCCGGAATAATAATCCGAGCCATCATCTTCGGTAATGACGGATTGCGCCAGAATGATATTGCCGGCGGAAGCCGCCGGAGGGCGCGTTATCGCCGCCGCTTCGGTGACAGTGGCGGCGCAGAGGAAGACGGACAGGGCGAACACGACGTGACGCATGCGGGTGGCTTTCGGGCGATGACGTTGCATTATTTAACCCAACCCATATTGCCCGGTTGCTTAACCGCAAGGAATTCCTGCCGGAACGCTTAACGGCGCATGAATGCCTCGAAGGCGGCGCGCGCTTCGGCGCTTTGCAGCTGCGCGATGAAATGACGGCCTTCCTCTTCGATGCGGGCGAGAAGATCGTCCGGGTTGCCGCGAACCAGATCTCGGGCGATCTTCAGCGCCTGCTGCGGTTTGGCCGCAAGCCGGGTGGCAAGCGCCAGCGTTTCGCTCTCCACCTGTTCAGGGGCGACGACTTTCCAGATCATCCCGGCCTGCAACGCCTGTTCAGCAGTAAAACCTTCGCCCATGGCAAGCAGCGCAAAGGCGCGCTGGTGTCCCATGAGCTTCGGCACGAGCAGGCTGGAGGCCGCTTCCGGCACCAGCGCCAAATCCACGAATGGGGTCTTGAACAGGCTGCGGCTGGAAGCGACCGTCAGGTCGCAATGCAGGTTCAGCGTCGTGCCGATGCCGATGGCGAGCCCGTCGACGCCGGATACCATGGGCTTTTCGAAAGCGACGAGCGCTTTCAGAAGCTCGAGCGCGGCAAGCTTCCCCTTTCCGCCCGACATGGCGAAGGCCAGAAAATCGGCCATGTCGTTACCGGCGGAGAAGCAGCCTTCCGTGCCGAGAAAGGCGACGACGCGGATTTCCGGGTCCGCATTGGCGGCATGCAGGGCGTCTGCCATGCGCAGATACATGGCATCGGTGATGGCGTTTTTCTTGTCCGGCCGGTTGAAGCGGATGGTCAAAACTTCCGGCGCATGGCCGACGCGCTCGACGAGAATGTGTTCGTCCGACATCTGAGCCTCCTCAAGCCAATACGGTGCGGGCGGCGGCAAGGCTTGCCGCGCCGGCGATAACGCGGTCCTTCAGCGCTGCCGTTTCCGCCAGCAGATTTTCCGCCGCGAAACGGCAAAGGGCTGCGCGATGCCCGCTCCTGCCATCATCGACGGCGGCCAAAGCGCCCTTGGCGAGATAGGCGCCGGTGAGCGCCAGGCCGAAAAGGCGCTGATAGGGTGTCGCGCCGGCGAGCGCGGTTTCGGTTTCGCCTGCCTTGATGCGGTCCAGCAGCCAGTCGGTCGCCGTTTCCAGATCGGCGAGGCTGGCTTCGAGATAACGGCCGGTCTCGCCAAGATCGTCGCGGTTCGAAGCGGCTGTGCGGGCGGCGACCTCACGCAATTCGGCGATGAAACCGCGCACCTGCGCGCCTTCGGAGAGCGGCAGCTTGCGCAGCACCAGATCGATGGCCTGAATGCCATTGGTGCCTTCATAAATCGGCGCGATGCGGGCATCGCGCAGATAACGCGCAGCACCGGTCTCCTCGATAAAGCCCATGCCGCCATGCACCTGAATGCCCATGGAGGCGACATCGACGCCGGCATCGGTGGAGAAGGATTTGGCGATGGGTGTCAAAAGGGCAGCGCGCTCCTGCCAGTGAGCGCGCTGCGGGGCGTCTTCGCTCGCGTGCGCCATGTCAATGGCGTGCGCGCAGCTGAAGGAAATTGCCCGCGATCCTTGCGTCAGCGCCTTCATCGTAAGAAGCGTTCTGGCGATATCCGGGTGTTCGATGATCGGGCTCATGCCGGAACCCTGCCAGCCGGGCGCCTTGCCCTGCGTGCGCTCCCTGGCATATTCGATGGCCTTCTGAGTCGCCGCTTCGCAGATCGCCACGCCCTGCATGCCGACGGCAAGGCGGGCGTTGTTCATCATGGTGAACATGCAGGCGAGACCCTTGTTCTCTTCACCGACCAGCCAGCCAAGAGCGCCCTTCTCTTCGCCGAATTTGCCATCGCCGAAGACCATCGTGCAGGTGGGCGAGCCGTGAATGCCGAGCTTGTGTTCGAGCGAATGGCAGAACAGATCGTTACGGCTGCCCGGCGCACCGTTGTCATCGGGCAGGAATTTCGGCACGAGGAAAAGCGAGATGCCGCGCGTGCCGGCCGGCGCATCCGGCAGGCGGGCGAGAACGAGGTGGATGATATTGTCCGCCGCATCGTGTTCGCCCCAGGTGATGAAAATCTTCTGCCCGAAGATGCGGTAGGTCCCATCACTATTGCGCTCCGCCCGGGTCTTCAGGACGCCGAGATCCGAACCCGCATGCGGCTCGGTGAGGTTCATCGTGCCGGTCCATTCGCCGGAGACGAGTTTCGGCAGATAGGTGCGCTTGAGGTCATCGCTGCCGTGGGCGACAAGGGCTTCCACCGCGCCCATGGTCAGCGTCGGGGCCAGCGCAAAGGCCATGGAGCCGGAATTCCACATTTCGAGTGCGGCGACATTCAGCATATGCGGCAGGTTCTGGCCGCCGAATTCTTCCGGCGCCGTCAGGCTGTTCCAGCCCGCTTCCGCCCAGCGGCGGTAAAGATCGGCCCAGCCATCCGGTGTCGTCACCTTGCCGTCGGCAAGCTTTGCGCCCTGGCGGTCGCCGATCTCGGCGAGCGGCGCGACCTGTGCGGTGGCGAAACGGCCGGCTTCGTGCAGAATGGCATCGACCAGATCTTCCCCAAGGTCTCCCAGCGCACCCGCAGACAGCGCGTCTTCAAGACCCGCTACATGTTTGAGTGTAAAGGCGATATCGTCCACCGGCGCGCTATACATGCTGCCTCCTCCCGAAGCTCTGGCATCTTGCTACTGCCTTCGGGCTAAATGATTTTTACGTAAACGTCAATTTGAAAATTCCCGTCATTTCGGCGGGATTGTTATAAAACTGTCATATGAATTTGCTCAGCATGCGCTGAAAGGCGCCTCGCCGCCGCCGCTCCCACACCGGAACGACGGACGCCTCCCTCCTCCCATCCAGCCGGTCAGGACTGCCACGATGGATCTCGTAACACCCGTTATTCCCGGCCTTGTCTGGGCCTATCAGTTTCATCCCGGCACAGCCCCCTGCCGGCGGCTCGCGCCCGATGCCGGCTTTCACGAAATGGCCGAGTGCGAAGGGTTCTTCTGGCTGCATCTCAACCTCGCCGATCAGCGTGTGGCGGGTTTTCTCGAGACCATCGACGGTCTCGATCCGGCGGCGCGGGCAATCCTCACCACCCATGAGACGCATCCGTCCATCGTGGTCGATGAAAAATCGCTTTACGGCACGCTTGTCGATTTCCAGCGGGAATTCGACAAGGAAACGCGCGATTTCGGCTGGCTGCATTTTGCGGTGAGCGACCGTTTCATCATCACCACCCGCCTGCAGCCGCTGCATTCGGTGGACCGGCTGAAAGCAGCGATCGACAAGAATTCCAACCGTTACCTCACGCCATCGCATGTGTTCGAGGGGCTGGTGGCGGAATTCCAGCGCTCGCTCATCAATCTGGTGATGGAGACGACGGAAGAACTGAACGCCATCGAGGATATGGTCTATGACAGCGAGAACCGTGACGAACGGCGGCGTCTTGCCCCGCTGCGCCGCACGGTGGTTCGCCTGCACCGGCATCTGCGCACCGTGCTGACCCTGATGCGGCGGGCTTCGGCCGCCGATGATGACGAGATGCCGAATGGTTTCGAGGATGTCGCCTCACGCCTGATGGGCCGTCTGGAGGCTGTCGACCACGACGTCTACGCCCTGCAGGAGCGGGCAAGGCTGCTGCATGAAGAAATCGATTCCAAACTCTCGTCCGAAACCAACCGGCACCTTTATATCCTGTCGCTGATGACGGCATTCCTGCTGCCGCCCTCGCTGGTCACCGGTTTCTTCGGCATGAATACGGATGAGCTGCCGTTTACCGTTGGCACGGGCGGCACATTGTCGGCCAGCATCTTCATCGCGATTTCGGTTGCGCTCGCCTGGTTCGTGCTGAAACGCGCGCGAATCCTGTAACGCAAAGAGCCGCCCGGCAATGACCGGACGGCTCTTTCAATTTAAGCCTCTATTCTATCAGCTGTAAGGCGAATAGCAGGGCTGGCGCGGACCATGGTAAGGCTGGAACGTGTTGCTATAGGCATCGTAGGAACGATAGCGGCCATAGCACCAGTTCACATGCGCCTGGCTCAGCCCGCCGCGGCGGACCGGGCGATATTCGCGATAGACCGGGCGCGGACGATATTCCGGTACCGGGCGGTACACTTCACGCGGCTGCGAGAGTGCGCCGCCGATGATCGCGCCCGTCGCAAAGGCTGCGAGCGGGAACCAGTAACCGTCATGGTGACGATAGCCCGGACGGTAATCGCGATAACCACGGTGGCCGCGATACCAGCCGCGGCGATCGCCCCAGCCATCGCGATCACGCCAGTATTGGACGTTGACGATGTTCTTGCTGGCGTCGTTGCCGGTGGATTCAACGCTCTTCGGCGCGACGGGCACCGGCATGGCGGCTTCGGCCGGAACGATCGCGCCTGCAACCACGATTGCAGAAAGACCGACAGCCAGGATATTCTTCACATAGCTTTTCATCTGACTTCCTCCATTCACGACGGTCGACAGGCCGTATAACGTGAATTTCTGTTGTTCTGATTTCCGCCTTTGTGTGGGCGGTGTCGTATACTTCTACAGCCTAGGGACGTGTGGCTGAACCCACGATTAACGGAGCGATCACGCTTCGTTTATCAAAACCCCGACAATTCCGGGCTCAGACAAAAGCCCGGTAAAGACCGGGCTTTTGCTTTTGCAATTAACGGCTGTATGGCGAGACGCAGATGCGACGCGGGCCGCTGTTGGGCTGATAGGTGTTGTCGTAGGCGCGATACGAACGCCAGCGGTTCTGACACCAGGAGACATGGCTGCCGCCATACGCCGGACGGGGCTGCTGCATTGCGCCGCCGATGATAGCGCCGGTGGCGAAAGCAGCGAGCGGGAACCAGTAACCGTTGTGATAACGGTAGCCCGGACGACGGTCACGGTAGCCGCGGTGACCATTGTAAAACCCGTCGCGATGCGGGGGCGGACGACGCATATGACGACCGTCCCAATGGCGGCGGCGATCCCACTCACGGTACTGTACGGGCACAACGTTTTCGGTCGCTACCGCCGGCTTGGAAATTGGCACCGGCACCTGAAACGCCTGCGATGGCGTGAAGCTGGTGAAGAACACGACAATCGCTGTAGCGACGCTCGTTGTCCGGAAATTCAGCATGATCTTCCTCCATTTGCTTTGACGCCTTTGTCAGCGCCTTTCACCGCTCTCTTGCCGGAGATCAGGGTCAGCCCCTTGCCCGAGAAGAATTCGATGACGTGCAAACGAGTTTCGGAAAATTTGGTTCCAGACAACTATCCGGCGAATAAAGATTGCGACAGGACGCCGTTGGACGTCACGCTTCCACCTTTACGTCGGTCAACGGGCGTGAGCAGCAGGCGAGAATATAGCCCTCCTCGATTTCCTCATCGAGAATGCCGCCATTGTGGTTCATCTCCACCTCACCGGAAAGCTTCAGCACCCGGCAGGTGCCGCAAATCCCCGATTCGCAGGCCGCCCCGATACGGACCCCGGCGGCGCGCGCCGTCATCAGAACCGTCTGGCCGGGCTGACAGGGCATTTCTTTGCCGGAAAGGGTGAAGCCCACCATCGACAGCGTTTCGCCATCCGCACCGGTGAGAACTGTTTCACCAACGGTGACCGGCGCGGCCGGCGCGAAGCTCTCCTGATGATAGCGGCTCATGTCGAAGCCGGAGGCATCGAGCATCGAGCGGACGGCGGCCATGAACGGCTCCGGCCCGCAGCAGAAGACGGTGCGCTCCATGAAATCATGCGCGAGCAGCGCAATCTTGGCCTTGTCGACCATGCCCTTCAGGCCGGACCACAGATCGGTGCGGCCGCATTTCTCGACAATGAAGCCGAGAGACAGGTTCGGCATGAAGCGGGCGAGATATTCCAGCTCGTGACGGAAGACGATATCGCCGGGTGTGCGCGAACAATTGATGAAGGCAATATCGCTCTGCGGGGCGCGGTCGCTCATGTCGCGCACCATCGACATCATCGGCGTAACGCCGGAGCCTGCCGAGATGAACAGATATTTGTCGCCGGGATGTTTGACGTAGGAAAAGTCGCCGAGCGGCCCGAGCGCCCGGATTTTCATGCCGGGCTTCAGATTGTCGAACATCCAGCGCGTGCCGATGCTATTGGCCTGTGCCTTGACCGTGACCGACAGCGCATAGGGCCGCGACGGGCTGGAGGACAATGTGTAGGTGCGGTAAAGCGGCTCCTTGCCCACCGGCAATTCCAAGGTGACGAACTGCCCCGGCAAATAACGGAACCAGTTCTGATCTTCCGAGCGGAACAGGAACGTCATCACATCAGGCGTCTCGGGCGTCACCGAGATGCACTCCAGAAGCTGGAGCTTGTCGCTCCATGGCTTCATCTCGTCAATATGCTTATAGGTCACAACCATATTCATCTTCGCATCACGCTACAGCCGAAAGCCGGGCCTTATCGCCGGAGAGCCGGTCGACCATGAAATCGGAGTACCAGTTGACGAACTGCATCACGCCGCCCTCGTCCTCCATGGAATAGGGGCCCGGCTCATAGGCAGGGGAACGAATGCCGAAGGCATTTTCCTCGACGATGCGGCGGTCCTGATCGTTGGTCTCGTTCCAGACGTGGGTCAGGTCCTCGAGATCGTAATCCACGCCTTCCACCGCATCCTTGTGCACCAGCCATTTGGTGGTGACCATGGTTTCCGTGGCGCTGAGCGGCAGCACCCGGAAGGAAATGGTGTGGTCGCCGAGGAAGTGGTTCCAGGTCGTCGGATAATGGAACAGGAGCAGCGCGCCGATATGGCTGATGCTGACATCGTCAGACAGCGGCCGGCGCACGGCGCGCTTGCCGGACATGGTGTAGCTTTCCGCCTCGCCGATCAGCGGCATGCGGGCGACGCGGAACTGGCCCTTTGGGTCGATCTTGAAACGGCTCGGCAGGCCGGCGGCCTCGCAGCGTGCCCAGTGGCCGCCGATCTCTGGATCGCTCGCCCCGCCGTCCGTTCCCGTCACACTCGGGTTTTCGGGATAGGTGCGGCAGAGTTCCGGATGGTTGGCGGCGCAATGGTAGCACTCGCGGTTATTTTCCCAGACGAGCTTCCAGTTGCCCTTTTCGATGATCGTGCTCTCATGCGCGACCTTCGCATCCCAGATGCGGTGCGGCGCCATGTAGCTCTCGACTTCCTTGCGCATGGGCTCGAAATCGGCCGGCTGATCGGCAAGGCAGATGAAGACGTAACCGGCGACGGTTTCGCAGGCGACCGGCTTCAGGCCGAAATCGCCCTTGTCGAACTCTTCGCCCATATGGCGCGCAAACAGCAGCTTGCCGTCAAGATCGTAGGTCCACTGGTGATAGGGACAGACGAGGCGGGCCGACTGGCCCTTCTGCGTGGTGCAGACGCGCGAGCCGCGATGGCGGCAGGAATTGTGGAAGGCGCGGATCTGCCCGTCACGGCCGCGAACGATGACCACGGAATAGGCCCCGACCTGCACGGTGAAATAGCTGCCGGATTTCTGCACTTCGCAATCATGGCCGACAAACAGCCAGTCGCGATACCAGATCGTTTCCATATCCAGCTTGAAATAATCCGGGTCCGTGTAGAAGGGCTGTTCCAGGCTGAAGCCTTCGCGGCGGTTTTTCAGCTGGCGCAATACGGTATCACGCAATTCCATGGCCAAATCCTCGATCAAACCGCCCTGCCCGACACCATTTGCGGGGTTGCGGAAGCATGTGCTCATCTAAACACCGGCGCTCATTTGCGGCAGCACAAACAGCGACATTACCTTCCGCATTGGCGACAAATTGCGACATGCTCAATTCGCCCTCTCAGCCCATTCCGCTGGGAAATCCAACAGCTATTCAATGACGGAAATGACGTCGCAATATGACGCATGATGGCGCGCGTCCTGCTCCCCACCCGTTAGAAAACGGGGGATGCGGCGCAACGGAGTATTAACGCGCCCTAAATTATCTTGCCGGATCGACAGCAACGAGGGTGTTCCCGGTGGAGAAGGCGACACGCATACGCTATTTCGATGCGAGCAGGCATTCGGTCACACCGATACGCTCGAAGACCGCGCATTCCGATTTTCTGCGCACAGGGCGTATCAGCCGTTATGAAGAACGATGGCTGCCGAAAGAACGCGTCTATTACAGCCATGACGAAGTGGCTGCGCTGACCGGGCGAAAGCTGGAAGCTGCCGCCGATGCCACCCACAGCCGGCTGAACGGCTTTCACCAGTCCATCCGTTTTCCCAAGATGGTTTTTCACCATCTGCTCAATGACCGGCCGCACCTTGGCTATTGTCACGTCACGGCGGCGAAAACCAGCTTCGATGCCGAGCGCCATGTGCTCTGGTCCTTCTATTTCGCGAATTTCTTCGCCGAGCTGAGCGGGGCCGAAAACTTCTTCGAAAATATCGATGCGCGCTATTCGAGGATGTATTTCGCCGTCGCCATCAACGCGCTTCCCGATCAGGAACTCGCCGTCGATACCTCCGTGCATCGCGGCGGCCTGCTGTTCCAGACCCACGATCCGCGGGTGGCGCTGAAAAACGTGCTCATGCTCGGCGCGCGGTCCGAGGAGATGCGCAGGATCATCAAGGCGATATAAAACTTTCCATAGGCCTCTGAAATACGCTATTGACCGCCCTGAAAGGCAGCATCATGGCGCGTCATATCGATATAGAGAAAGAGCGGGAAACGGCCCTGCAGGCATCCGTGGCGGAGCTTGCCGCCGGCCAGCCCATCGCCCTGCCGACCGAAACGGTCTACGGCCTTGCCGCCGACGCCACCAATCCGGCGGCGATTACCCGCATTTACGAGACAAAAGGCCGGCCGCAGTTCAACCCCCTGATCTGCCACATGGCCGATATCGCCATGGCCGAACGTTACGCCGTCTTCGACCCCATATCGCTGAAGCTGGCAGAAGCCTTCTGGCCCGGCCCGCTGACGCTGGTGCTGCCGCTGAAACCGGCGAGCGACATTCATTCGCTGGCGACAGCTGGCCTCGATACGGTCGGCATTCGTGTGCCGCAGGGTTTTGCCAGCGATCTGATCCGCCGTTTCGACAGGCCTCTCGCCGCCCCCAGCGCCAATAGTTCCGGCAAGATCAGCCCGACAAGTGCCTCCCATGTGGAGGCGGATCTCGGCCAGAAGATCAATCTCATTCTCGATGGGGGCGCGGCCGCTGTCGGCGTCGAATCCACCATCGTCAAGGTGGAAGAGGATGGCCGGGTGCGGCTGCTTCGTCCCGGCGGCATCGTTACCGCGGACATAGAGCGCATTGCCGGCAAACGGCTTGAACGGCCGAAAAAAGCAGCCGCCGCCATTGAAGCGCCGGGAATGCTGGCCTCGCATTACGCGCCGGGTGCGGCCGTGCGCCTTCACGCCACATCCGTTCTGCCGGGCGAAGCGCTGATCCGCTTCGGCGGCATCACCGTTGCCGGCGAAGAGACGGCGCGCACCGTGCTCGATCTCAGCCCTTCCGGCGATCTTTCCGAGGCCGCCGCCAATCTGTTCGATTATCTGAAAGCCGCCGATGCAAGCGGCGCAGACATGATCGCCATCACCGCCATTCCCACCCATGGTCTTGGAGAGGCGATCAACGACCGCCTTTCCCGCGCCGCCGCGCCGCGAGGCTGACGGCACCCAATCCTTTCGCCCATGTTTCAAAAGACAGCGAGACGCCACCCATGACGACCACCGCCATCCCCTCCTCCGACATCCTCGACCGCTTCACCGCCATTGTCGGCGAAAAAAACGCGGTCCGCGACCCGGCGGAAATGGCGCCGCGTCTGGTGGAAAATCGCGGGCTTTATCGCGGCGCCTCGCCGCTGCTCATCAAGCCCGGTTCGGTTGAAGAAGTTGCCGCCATCCTGAAGCTCGCCAGCGAGACCGGCACCGCCATCGTGCCGCAGACCGGCAATACCGGCCTCGTGGGCGGCCAGACGCCACGCGCCGAAGGAACGGACATCATCCTGTCGCTGGAGCGCATGAACCGCGTTCGCGATATCGATCCCGTTGCCAATATCATCGTCGCCGATGCCGGCTGCATTCTCGATGACATCCACAAGGCTGCTGATTCCGTGGAGCGCATGTTCCCGCTGTCGCTCGGCTCTCAAGGCTCCTGCCGCATCGGCGGCAATCTCGCCACCAATGCCGGCGGCACGGCGGTGCTCGCCTATGGCAACATGCGCCAGCTCTGCCTCGGGCTGGAAGTGGTGCTGCCGACCGGCGAAATCTGGAACGGGCTGCGCCGGCTGAAAAAGGACAATACGGGTTACGATCTGCGCGATCTCTTCATCGGTTCCGAAGGCACGCTTGGCATCATCACCGGCGCGGTGCTGAAACTCTTCCCGAAACCGCTCGGCCATCAGGTAGCCTTTGCCGGTCTCAGCTCCACCGAAGATGCGCTGAAGCTGTTCGAGATGGCCTCTAACCTCTGCGGCACGGCGCTGACCGGTTTCGAACTCATGCCGCGAATCGGCGTCGAATTCACCGCGCGGCATATTCCCGGCGTGCGCGATCCCCTGGAACAGCCGCATGACTGGTACGCGCTCATCGATATTTCCACCTCCGACTCGGCCGAAACGGCAGATAGCATGATGCAATCGCTGCTGGAGCGCGGTTTTGAGGCCGGGCTGGTCCAGGATGCGGTGATCGCCGCGTCCGAAGCGCAGCGGCAGGCGCTCTGGCACATGCGCGAAAGCATGTCGGAGGCGCAGAAACCCGAAGGCGGCTCGATCAAGCACGATGTTTCCGTTCCGGTGTCGAAAATACCGGAATTCATGGCGACGGCGGAAAAAGCGGTTCTTGCCGCCATACCCGGCGCCCGCGTCTGCGCCTTCGGACATCTGGGCGACGGCAATATTCATTACAATATTTCCCAGCCGGTGGGTGCCGACAAGGCAGAATTCATTGGCCGCTGGCGGGACATGAACGAGATCGTGCATGGCATCGTGCTGTCGCTCGGCGGGTCGATCTCGGCCGAACACGGCATCGGGCAATTGAAGCGCGACGAACTGGCCGCCATCCGCCCCGGCATCGAAATGGAGTTGATGCGGCGCATCAAGCACGCTTTCGATCCCGCCGGCATCATGAACCCCGGCAAGGTTCTGGCCGGGTAAAGCAGGCCCCGAGGTTAGGCCGAGGCCCGCAGCGCCCAGGCGGGCACCATTTCCGCATTCAGCCGGCGCGGTTTCTGCGCACCGACAAATTGCGTCAGGCTCATGCCCGATTTCGCAATCGACACCGCATGCTTCTTTGGCAGAAGATATCCGTGTTCCAATGGCGGAATACGCCGCAGCATGCGGCTGAAAACATTACGCCGGTGATAGCGCGAGGGCGAAAAGCGGGCCGGCTGCGCGCAGATCGCCACATATTCGAGAATCTCGTCGATCCAGCCCGCCTGCGGGCGCGCGCCCGGCTCGATCAGAAGCAGCCAGCCGCCGCGTGCGGACTTCACGACGTCTTCGATGTCCCACTGCCCATAAAAACGGCAACCGGCGGCATCGGCGACGCGCGACGATCCATCGCGCGAACCGTGATCGAGGATCACAACATCGCTTACAAGCCCTTCCACGGCCCCGGTTACAAGCGCAGACAAGGTGTGCGCCAGTTCCGGCTCGTGATCCCGGCATTCCATTATGACTGTCAACATCTGCATAGCTCTAACGCATCGCACAATAAATTGCCACTATGCTCATCGCGGTAAAAATACGCGGCTTCCCATGCCCACCGACCGCACGGTCTCCGACGTGGCCCTGCCCGTCGCGGTCACCCATCCTTCTCTGAAGAACGGCCGAATTTGCAATTTTGTTCTTGTATTGTTCTCATTCCTGATGTAGGAATTTAATCATTCGGAAGGCGGTTGAAAGCCTGTCCGGATGGAAACGGTTTAGGGCGTTGAGCGGGCCTTGAGAGGCGTGCGGCGTCCTGGGAGCATCCAGATGAGAAACCATACGCTTTCGGGGCAGGCTGCCTTCCAGCCGAGCCATATGCCGGATATTGCCAATGCGCTGGCCGATGCATCCGGCCTGCGCATCGAGATCGACCGCCGTCGCGGTCGTGGCGCCGGGCTGAACCCGGATGGACGCTTCGAGACCCTGCAGCACGAGGTTTTCGACGATGGCTGGCAGACTCTCGAGGACATGCCGGAATTCCGCACCGAGGTGCAGGTGGAAAAGCCGCGCAGCATCATCACCCGTAATGAATCGCCCGACATCCCCTTCGACCGCTCCATCAATCCCTATCGCGGCTGCGAACATGGCTGCATCTATTGCTTTGCACGTCCTACGCACAGCTATATGGGGCTTTCGGCCGGGCTGGATTTCGAGGCCAAGCTTTTCGCCAAGCCGGATGCGGCAAAGCTGCTGGAACGGGAACTGGCAAAGCCGGGCTACAAGCCGCGGGTGATCGCCATCGGCACCAATACCGATCCCTATCAGCCGATCGAGCGCGAATGGCGCATCATGCGGCAGATACTGGAAGTGCTGGCCAAGGCCGATCATCCCGTCGCCATCGTCACCAAATCGGCGCTTATCAAGCGGGATATCGATATTCTCGCGCCCATGGCCAAAAAGGGACTCGCCAAGGTCGGTATTTCCGTCACCACGCTGGACCGGAAGCTCGCGCGCAACATGGAACCGCGCGCCGCCACGCCGGAGAAGCGGCTGGAGGCCGTCAAGGCGCTGACCGAGGCCGGCATTCCCGTGGCCGTGATGATGGCGCCTGTCATTCCGGCGCTCAACGATCATGAGATCGAGCGTATTCTCGAGGCCGGCAAAGCCGCCGGCGCTACCGAAGCGTCTTATGTGCTTTTGCGTCTGCCGCTGGAGGTGAGCCCGTTGTTCCGCGACTGGCTGCTGCGCAACTATCCGGACCGCTACCGTCATGTCATGTCGCTGGTGCGCTCCATGCGCGACGGCAAGGATTATGACGCGGAATTCGGAAAACGCATGAAGGGCGCCGGCCCCTATGCCTGGCAGATCGGCAGGCGTTTCGAGATGGCGACAAAAAGGCTCGGCCTCATCCGCCGCGGCATCCATCTGCGCGACGATCTCTTCGTGCCGCCGGGCGGTGCAGGCGTGCAATTGTCGCTGCTTTGAAAGACCGAGGCTGAAAACAACTCCGCCTGATCGAAGCACCATACGGAACGTGCGGCGATATCAGGCAGAACATGACAGGAAGCGGCGGCCTCTTTTTTAGACTGGCCACGCTCCCACGACATGCCCGGTGGGTTTTCCCTGGCCCGCCGGACATCGCTCCCGGAACCGCCGCCTCGCGTGCGATCGTTTTTCCTCCGCCGCCCCGTTGGAGGATCAAAGGTCATGATGACCTTCGGGGCACGGCGAGCCACGCCCCTTGACCCCGGCTCACCGCGCCCGTCATCGCCCGCTTCCGGGGGCTTGCAGGAGATCGGGTGTGTGTGCCAGTTTCGCCGCATGAAACGCACGGCCACACCCGATTCTCCTGCTCTTTTTGATATTGCCGATACCGGTCCGGATTTTTCCTTCGAACTGGAAGCGAAAAAGAAGGGCCTCTGGCCCGTGGCCGGCACGGATGAGGCAGGACGGGGACCTCTGGCCGGACCGGTGGTTGCGGCCGCCGTCATTCTCGATCCGGACAATATTCCTGAGGGGATGGACGATTCCAAGAAGCTGACGAAGCAGAAGCGGGAAAGCCTGTTCGTACAGATCATGGAAACCTCGATCGTATCCGTCGCCTCTTCCGGCCCCGGCCTGATCGACAGCATGAATATCCTGCGCGCCAGCCTCGACGCCATGCGCCGCGCCGTGCTCGGTCTCGAAATCTTCCCTGCCCTCGTTTTGGCCGACGGCCGCGACCGCCCGCCCGGCATCGCCTGCGAGGCCAAAGCCGTCATCAAGGGCGATTCCCGCTCCCTCTCCATCGCCGCCGCCTCGATCATCGCCAAAGTGACCCGCGACCGGATGATGGAACGCGCGGGTGTGGTGCACACATCCTACGGCTTTGAAGGCCATGCTGGTTACGGCACTCCAGCCCACCTGCGCGCCATCGAAAGCCACGGGCCTTGCCCGCTGCACCGGATGAGCTTCAGGCCGCTGAAGCGGGATTGATGACAAATAATGGAGTTCCAGCCAGAACCTCCGCTATCGACCCGATCTGGACATCGACGAGCAACTATGTGCACCGTAAATCATGTCCCTGACGCAAGACCTCGAGAAAATTCTGGAAACTGTCCTGCCAACCGATCCCAGTTTTCGGCGGATCGAACAGGCGACGATAGACAGCTGCATTTGTGACACTCGACGATACGCTTTGGAGGGCTCCAAAGAGGCCTTTCTGTTCTCCGCCATGCGCCTGCTCGCACTTCCCGACAACGGACACACACGGCTGATCCCGAACGATTCCATCTCGGTGCTCCCGCTGAGGTTTGTGAGCGTCGGGACGGTGGTACAGTTAACTGACACGGCACTGGAAACAACTGCGACAAGAGGAGAGCTGATAGCAGTCAACGGCACACCTTTGGGCCAAATTGATGCCGCCGCAGAGAAATTTCTGGCGGGAACGCGCCAGAGGAAGCGGGTCATTGGACCGCTTCTTCTCGCGTGGCCGTATGCATTGGCCCACCTCGGTTTTTCTTCAAAAGAAAATACGACCGAATATCGCTTGAAAGACGAGAATGGGCAGATAACCGATTTGAAAGTGGAGAACGGGCGTACGGTTCCTGCATCGATGCTCTACCCGAGAAACGAGCATGGCAAGGCTGATCCGGCCTGGAAGCCCGAGAGATTTTTGGAGATCAAGGACTGGCAGGGGCTTGGGCTTTCAATATCACTGCCAAGTTTCTTCGATCCAAGCGAAACTGCGTTGCCGAAAGCCATCTCTGATGCAGCGGAGCATGTAAGCACCCGCTCAAACCAAAAACTCTTGATTGACGTTCGCGGAAACACCGGTGGCGACTTCCTTCAAACGATGCCCTTGATCGACGCCATCTCTGAAAACGCTAGCAGGCGGGTTGCTGTGCTTGTCGACAAATTCACGTTTTCCGCAGCGATAGTGTTTGTAGCCATCCTCAAACATCGTTTGGGACGTAGGCTCAAACTTATCGGGGAAGAAATGGGCGACGGGTTGAGGTTTTTTGCCGAGGGAGGGTTGCTGGATTTGCCGATCAGCGGAGCGGTCGTTCGATACTCATCGGCCTTTCACGACTGGGAGAACGGAACCAGCGACGAGACCACACCGGTTGAGATCGCGCAGCAACTGGTCCCGCTAGGAAAACTGAATTTGGATTGGGAATGGATCGTAAGGTCTACTGCTGAGAATGCACAAGGCGCGTTCTATCAACAAGTTCTAAAGAGTCTGAACGATTAGACGAACGGCGGCTAAGCCCACACTGTTGACGGTCGACCCTTGGAAAATGCTGCGCCAGGTATGGAATGGCCGCCTTCGCTTTCGGCGCCGCGGCAATCAGGCGATGCACACTTCATCCGTCCGCTTCTGGCGCAAAGCGAAAACGCAATCCGACATTCAGCATCAAAAACACTAGAGCCGATCACCGCCACCTCCGAGGGAGGCCTGCTGGAGCGCATGCCGCATTTCCATAGCGCAGGCGGCACCATATCCCGAACCAGCTTTTCCACCTCAAACGAAAAACCCCTCACGGCTTGCGCCGGAGGGGTTTTAAACAATACCGAGATAAATCTCAGTTCAGCTTCGACTTCACTTCGCCGATCGTGGCGGTGAAAAGCTTGGCCTTTGCAGCAGCGGTGGTCTTTTCGGCAATGAGCTTCTCGGAAGCGGCAATGGCGATATCCACGGCGGCGGCGCGGACGGCGCCGATGGCGTCGTCTTCGGCCTGCTTGATCTTCTGTTCCGAAAGGGCCGTGCGGCGGGCGACGAATTCTTCCGTCTTCTGCTTGGCTTCTTCCGTCAGGGCTGCGGCCTCACGCTCGGCGGCGGCAACGATACCTGCGGCTTCGGCTTCTGCTTCCTTACGCTTGCGCTGATATTCGGCCAGCAGGTGCTGGGCCTCTTCGCGCAGGCGCTTGGCTTCGGCCAACTCGTCCTGAATGTTCTGGGCGCGCTCGTCCAGAGACTTGGCGAGCATGCCGGGAACCTTGAGATAGGCGACCAGAACGAAGAAGAGGACGAGACCGACGAGAGCGAAAAATGATGCATCAAATGCCATATCAGGCTCCCTTCACGTTCGAAGCGGCGGCAATCGCTGCCTTCACGTCCGTGTCCTTGACCTTGGCGCCGACCAGCTGGTCGACGATCGCGGTCGCGGTTTCTTCGGCAATGGCGCCGACATCGGCGAATGCCTGTTCCTTGATGCCGGCAATGCGCTTTTCGGCGGCGGCAAGCTTTTCGGCAAGACCGGCTTCGATAGCGGCGCGGTCGGCATCGGCCTTCGCCTTTGCGGCGTCACGGGCCGCAGCGCCGATGGAGCCTGCCTTGGCGCGGGCTGCCGCGAGTTCTTTTTCATAGGTTTCGACGGCAGCGTCGGCTTCGCTTTTCAGCCGTGCCGCTTCATCGAGATCCTGTGCGATGCGTCCATGGCGGTTTTCGAGAATGCCGCCGACGCGCGGAACGATGACCTTCTGCATGAGCAGGTAGAAAAGGCCGAACGTGATCGCCAGCCAGAGAACCTGCGATGCATAAGTAGACTGGTCGAACGGCGGGAATACGCCGGAAGCGCCGTGTTCGGCGCCGTGCGCCACACCGGTTTCCGTGTGCGTGGCTTCCGGTTGCGGCTGGCCGACAGCCGGAGTTTCCGTATGCGTTTCACCTACGGTCGGTGCTGACTGGGCATAAGCCTCGGTCACGAACATGCTCACCTCCAGGGGTACTGCAAATGCGAAGGATCACGGCACGCCATTTGCGGGCCGTGATCCAGACCTGATGCCGATATTAGACAGCGAACAGGAGAAGGAGAGCAACGAGCAGCGAGAAGATGCCCAGAGCTTCCGTAACGGCGAAGCCGAATACCAGACGGCCGAACTGGCTGTCGGCAGCAGAGGGGTTGCGCAGTGCGCCGGACAGGTAATCACCGAAGATACGGCCGAGTGCGAGGGACGTACCAGCCATGCCGAGGCATGCGAGACCTGCGCCGATGTACTTTGCTGCTTCCGCTTCCATGTGAGACTCCTTGAGATATTGGTTGTTGCGGCTGTTTTTGACGCCCGTTGCCGGGGCCAGCGACTTTACTTCTCAGTGACCACCATGCACGGCGTCGTTCAGGTACATGCAAGTCAGTACCGCGAAGACATAAGCCTGCAGGAAGGCAACGAGAAATTCGAGAGCGGTCATGGCGACCGTCATGATGAGAGGCAGGACTGCACCGCCGACGCCGAGCGCGCCGAGCGCGCTCATGGAGGCGACGAAGCCTGCGAAAACCTTGAGCGTGATGTGGCCGGCCAGCATGTTCGCAAAAAGACGAACCGAAAGGCTGATCGGGCGCGACAGGAACGAGATCATTTCAATCGACGCCACAAGCGGCAAAAGCGCCTTGGGCACGCCCGAGGGGGCGAAGATGCCGAAGAAATGCAGGCCATGCTTCCAGAAACCGTAAACCAGGACCGTACCGATGACGAGGCAGGCGAGCGCGAAGGTGACGATAATCTGGCTGGTGACCGTGAAGAAATACGGGAACATGCCGAGAAGGTTGGCCGTCAGCACGAACATGAACAGCGAGAAGACGAAGGGGAAGAACACCATGCCCTTCTTGCCGGCGCCTTCGCGCAGCATGGAGGCGATGAATTCATAGGACATTTCAGCGACGGACTGCATGCGGGTCGGGATCAGACCGCGGTTCGACGTTGCGAAATAAAGGAAACCGGAAGCCGCAGCCACGGTCGCGACCATGAAGAGCGACGCATTGGTGAAGGAAAAATCGACGCCGCCAATTTCGATCGGAATGATCGGCTGCACCAAGAACTGATGGGTCGGATCGTTTGCCACCGGCTGCCCTCTTTACCTGTCGCCGCCTGTCGCGGCATCTCAACTGCAAGAAAAAACAGCTTAAACGCCGCCTTTTCCACCCTCGTCTCGCCTGTCCGCCTTCTCCAGCAGCGGCGGCTTGGCCACCGCGCCCGTCGAGCGCAACACATTCAATACGCCTGCGCAGAAACCGAGAAGAAGAAGAACGATCATCCCCCACGGCGTCGTGCCGGCAAAATAGTCCAGAAGATAACCCAGCATAGCGCCGACCACGATGGCCGAAATGAACTCCGATGAGAGCTTAACCGCCATCGCAAAGCCCTTCCGGCTTTCCGCAGCGTTGGTCTCCGCCCTCACTTCCGCCTCATCCTCCGCCTTCACCTTGGCCAACTCGTCAGCAAGGCGCTTGCGGCGCTCGTCCAGACTATCGTCACGGTTGCCAGTCATCTTAAAATCCCACCCATTTTCTCCGTTCCAGCCATGCCAGAACCCTTTGGAGTTGTAAACGGTGACGGATTAAGCCTGTTCCAGCCCGCTCTGAAGTCGCGCGCAACATAGTTTTAGGGGCTTCTCTAGTCAAGGCACTGGCGACGGTTGTTGCAGCACAAATTAATCACGCAAAAACAACAGCTTGACCTCAAATCGCCGTTTGACCGCGATGTTTCGCAAAGGAATCGGCATTTTTGACACGCAAAATGCGACAAATCGGCGGTGGTATCAGCTCCAGCCGCCACCATAGGTACGGTAAAAGACGTGCAATCCGATTCTGCCGACCTTCTTCATCGTGCGGCCCCAGGCGGGACGCACATAAACGGCGTGATAATGGGTTGCCGAACCCACTTCCTTCATCCAGATTTTGCCGGCGGTGGTGGCCATGGCCACTTCGCGCGCCATTTTCCAGTGGCGTTCGGAATTCACGCGGTCCTTGATATTGTCGCAGGCGAAGGAAAACTGGCAGCGGTTGCGCCAGTCCTTGTTCTGATAGACGACGCCGCAGATGGTTTTCGGATAGGCGGGATTGCGCACGCGGTTAAGAATGACCTGCGCCACCGCCGCCTGTCCCTTCACCGATTCTCCGCGCGCCTCGAAATAGATGCCGGAGGCAAGGCATTGCTGTTCGGCTGCGGAAAACACGGTGGCGGGCAGCGGGGTGGCTGCCCAGGCGTGGTCGTCCTCGGCGATCTGCGGCACGAAACGGCCAGCCTCGGGCTTTTTGAGAATGGCGTCGAAGGGCGACTCGCGGGCGAAATCCGGTTCGGCCGGCGCATAGGCCGTGGCGAGAATATCCGGCGTGCGATTGGTGATGAGCTCCGCCAGCATTGGCGAGACGCTTCTGTCCGCCTTCTTTTCCTCACGGCGGAAATAGAAGGAGGCGAGTTCCACGTCCTTGCCGCGCTTCGGCTTGACGAAAGCGGTGCGGTCCTTGCGCTTCAGCGGCTCGATATCCAGCATGCTGGTGCGCTGCAGGACGGAACCGGCTGTGAAGGCCTTGGGCGGCTGCATGATTTCGGTGGCGACGATGCGGCCCTTCTTGGCGGCGCGGTTGACGCGCTCGCTGTCGGGCGTCGTTGCCTCGCCCTTCTTGTTGGTGACGAAGGCAACCTTGCTGCCATTGGGCAGGGTCATGCCGCCGCCGTGCAGCGCCGCCTCCCCTGCCGCATCGTTAAAGGTGAGCGAGGCATTGTGCACCGAGCCCGCCGGAGAGGCCGTCAGCACCATGCGCCATTGCTCGCCGCCCTTGTCCAGACCAGCCAGAAGCGAGGCCAGATCCGCGCGCGCAGCGAGGGAGGGAAAAACGAGCCAGGCGGCAAGGCCGAAGACGACAGGCGAGGTCCATTTTGACGCCCACCCCTGAAGGGACACGGGGGACCGACGACGCATTACTCTTTTCGAACGCAAAACCAGCACTCCGAACACCGACAACCATATTTGCTACAGGTGTTCGAGAATCTCTTATTAACCTTGATGCTTGGTTAACGCCGCGCGTGGACGCGGCTTCACGTTAATGTGTAATCATCTTCGAATAGTCAGACGACGACGTGCGAGCCCAGTTCTACCACGCGGTTGGCCGGTAGACGGAAATAATCGGACGGATCGGCGGCGGTTTCGGCGAGCGCGATGAACAGGCGGTTCTGCCAGCCCGGCATGCCCGATTTCGGATCCGGCACCAGCTTGCGGCGGCCGAGATAAAACGAGGTGGACATGATGTCGAACTTGTAGCCGGTGCGCCGGAGATACCCCAGCGCCTGGGTGACGTTCTGGGTTTCCATGAAGCCGAAATGCAGTTCGACCACGGCGAAACGGTCGCTCAGTTTCGTCAGCGTATATCGTTCGGCAGGATGGACGCGGGGCTGGTCTTCGGTGCGGATCGTCAGGATGACGTTCTTGTCGTGCAGCACGTGGTTATGCTTGAGATTGTGCAACAGTGCGGCCGGCGCTGTCTCGGGATCGCCGGTGAGGAAGATGGCGGTGCCGGGCACGCGCACCGGCGCATGCGGGCTTTCCTTTTCCACAGAGGCGACGAAGGCCTTCAACGGCACATCGGTGCGGCGGGTCTTGGCGAAGAGGATTCTCGAACCGCGCTGCCAGGTGGTCATGATGACGGTGAAGGCGATTGCCAGCAGCACCGGCACATAACCGCCGTCGTGAATCTTCAAGAGGTTCGCGCCGAGGAAGATCAGCTCCAGCGCCAGAAGCGGAGCCAGCACGGCAATGGCCAGCCAGACCGACCATTGCCAGCGCTTGCGCACGAATTCGAAGAACATCAGGCTGGTGACGACCATCGCGCCGGTGACGGAAATACCATAAGCGGTGGCCAGCGCATCCGAACTCTTGAAGGTGAGCACCAGCGCCACAACGCCGAACAGCAGGATGGTGTTGACGGCCGGCAGGTAAATCTGCCCGGTATTGGTTTCCGAGGTGAAGAGGATTTCCATGCGCGGCAGGTAGCCGAGATGGATCGCCTGACGCACGAGCGAAAACGCACCTGTTATGACTGCCTGGCTGGCGATGATGGTGGCGGCGGTCGCCAGAATGACGGCCGGCAGGATCGCCCATTGCGGGAACATCAGGTAGAAGGGATTGGACATCGCCGCCGGGTCTTTCAGCACCAGCGCGCCCTGCCCGAGATAGTTCAGCGTCAATGCCGGGAAAACCAGACAGAACCACGCCCACTGGATGGGACGGCGGCCGAAATGGCCGAGATCGGCGTAAAGCGCTTCCGCCCCGGTGATCGTCAGGAAAACCGCGCCAAGCACAACGATGCCGTAGAAGCCTTCACTGGCCAGAAACTCCACCGCATGCCACGGGTTGAAGGCGAAGAGGATGCTGAAATCATCGGCAATATGAAGGAGACCGGCCAGACCCATGACGATGAACCAGACGGCAGTGATCGGTCCGAAGAATTTCGCCACCGTGCCCGTGCCGTGGGACTGGATGGCAAAAAGGCCGATGAGAATGCCGACTGAGATCGGGATGATGAAGGCGTCCATTTCCGGCGTGACGAGCTTCAGGCCCTCCACCGCCGAAAGCACCGATAGCGCCGGGGTAATCATGGCGTCGCCCAGAAACAGTGCCGCGCCGATGAGGCCGAGTACAATGAGAACGCCGCGATGGGTGCCCGCCGTTTTCATCAGCAGCGCCAGCAGCGACAGCGTGCCGCCCTCTCCGTCATTGTCGGCGCGCAGCAGCAGGGTAATGTATTTGAAGGTGACGATGATGGTCAAAGACCAGATCATCAGCGATGTGAGGCCGATGACTTCTTCCTGCGTCACGCCGTCATAGGCGATGGGCCGCAGCGCCTCGCGGAAGGCGTAGAGCGGGCTGGTGCCGATATCGCCATAAACGACGCCGATGGAACCAAGGATCGCGGCATAAAGCCCCTTGTTCTTGTGCTCGTCATCCGCATCCGGTTTCTCGGCAACATCCTTGTCAGCGATCTGGGACATGATGATCCTGGCTCCTCAGAGCCAGCCCTTCCAACGAAAAAAGAGAAACGGGATGATGGCGGACATCAGCATGACGATGAGCGCGAGTGGGTAACCGAATGTCCAGTTCAACTCCGGCATGAGCTGAAAGTTCATTCCATAAACAGAGGCCACCAGCGTCGGCGGCAGGAACACCACCGAAGCGATGGAGAAAATCTTGATGATGCTGTTCTGCTCGATGTTGATGATACCAAGCGAGGCATCCAGCAGGAAGGTCAGATTGCCGGAAACGAAGGAGGCATGTTCGTTCAGCGACTGAATATCGCGGCCGATCGACTTGCCCTGCTCCCGCGCGCCCTTGTCTTCGCGCACCTGATCGCTGGTGGACAGAAAGGTCTGCAGGCGCGCCAGAGATGCAAGGCTCACGCGGACCTTCGATATCAGCCGGTGATAGGCGGCGATGTTGCCGAGGCGGTCTTCGAGATAGCGCGGCGCCTTGCGTTTGGAACGAGCCTGGCTGCCGAGAATGTCGGCGGCGAGATTGTCGATGCCGGCGACAGAGTTTTCGAGAATTTCAGCCGTGCGGTCGACGATCGTTTCGAGCAGCTTCAAAAGCAGCGCCGTGCCGCTGCGCATTTCGTGCGGCGCGCGGGTAATGGCGGCAATGAAAAGGTGGAACGATTTCGGCTCGGCATAACGGATTGTCACCAGACGCTTGCCAACCAGAACGAAGGCGACGTCGGTGAGACGGGGATCATCCGAATCCGCCTTCCATACCAGAGACGCGGTCATGAAGACATTGGCGTCTTCCATATAGAGACGACTGGAAGGCTCGATATCCTTCAGGTCTTCGCGCGTCGGCAGTTCCACGCCCAGCAGCTTTTCCACATGCTGCTCTTCCGCCCTGTCCGGATTGACGAGATCGATCCAGACGATGTCGTCGGGAATCTGTCCGGAGCCGTCGTCTGACGACAGGCTGATCGCCTCGCAATTGGCGCGATAGGCTTTTATCAATCCGTTTCTCCGCTCCACATTGCAGGCTTCAGCCGCAATGCTGCTTAACATATCCTGTTTGCGCTCGGCAAACCCTTGGACGACACTTCAGGGAACGCCGGACGAGCGGGATTTTCACAATCTCGCCAGCCCGATGGACCAAGAGCCAAACGGCGCAGGCGTATGCGCCCAAAGCGAGATGCAATCAAGCAATATTTTTTCTCGACAGCATTGCAGGCGAAGCATTTCTGCAGTTCAAATCCGGAATGCCTGCCCGATACTGGCGATTAATCTTCTGTTTTCAAAGGATTTTTCAAAGCGGGCAGACACCTGCCCGATTTTGCGCCCATGATTGCCGCGCTACTCGAAAACGATCTTCGGCGCCGCTTTTCTCTCGCCCGCACCGATGCGCGCCCAGACTTTTTCGGCAATATCGCGATAGATCGCGGCCTGCGGGCCATTGGGCTCGGCGGCGACGACCGGCGTTCCGGCGTCCGACATTTCGCGGATGGAGATGGTGAGCGGAACTTCGCCGAGGAAGGGCACGCCGATCCTTTCAGCCTCCGCCTTCGCGCCGCCATGGCCGAAAATATCGTAGCGCGCGCGGGTATCGGGCGCGATGAAATAGCTCATGTTCTCGATGACGCCCAGGAGCGGAACCTCCACCTTGCGGAACATGGTGATGCCCTTGCGTGCGTCGATCAGCGCCAGATCCTGCGGCGTGGAAACGATGACGGCGCCGGCGAGCGGCACCTGCTGGGCGATGGTCAACTGCGCATCGCCAGTGCCGGGCGGCATGTCCAGCACCAGCACATCCAGTTCGCCCCAGGCCACTTCGCGCAGCATCTGCATCAGGGCGGACTGCACCATCGGCCCGCGCCAGATCATCGCGGCTTCCTCATCCACCAGAAAGCCCATGGACATGACCTTCAGCCCATAATTTTCCATGGGAAGAATGATGCGGTCTTCCTGCTGCTGCGGGCGGCCGGAAATTTTCAGCAGTCGCGGCAGCGAAGGGCCATAAATATCGGCATCGAGCATACCGACCTTGAGGCCGAGGGCCTGAAGACCGAGCGCCAGATTGACCGCGGTCGTCGACTTGCCCACCCCGCCCTTGCCCGAGGCGACGGCGATGATGGCCCGCACACCCGGAACGCCGACCTTCGAGGAGCCGGGCTGTTGGGCCGGCCGGCCGGTTGCGGCGGCGGGGCGCGCGGGTGCGGGTTGCTGCTGGCCAGGCTTGCGGTCGGCCGTCAGCGCCACGACCGCGCCGACGATACCTTCCACGCTTTTGGCCGCCTGTTCGGCGGCAAGCCGCAGCGGCTCCATCTCCGCAGCCTTGTCGGCCGGGACAGTGATCGAGAAATAGGCCTTCGCATCGGCGATGAAGATTTCCGAGACCATGCCGAGTGCGACGATGCTCTTGCCGCTGCCGGGATAAATTACCGCTTCCAGCGCCTTTTCCACCTGGCTCTTGCTGACCTCTGCCATATTCCTGCTCCGCTTCATCATCCGACCGGTATTGCGTGCCATCCATAGAGAAGCCGGAGCGCTTCGCCAATGCCAAAGCGCGACAGTCCGGCATTCGCGACGATTTAACGCTGCGGTTTCAGATTTCGTCGTCCATCGCCAGCGTTTCCGGATCGAAAACATGGCCGTCGAAAAAACAGTCGGGGCCGAGCACCAGACCCGTTCGCGATGCGCCGACGTGAACAGGCTCGCGCAGCGTGCCCTCGAGCTTCAGATTAGCACCCGGCACCGGCACGAAAAGCGGCTTCATCGCCTTGCGGAAAATATCCGGCCGGTAGGCGTTGCGGGCCGCCTCCACCACGGCGGGATCGAACCGGTAATCGGCGGAAACCTCGCCCCAGCGCAACATCTGGCTGAAGAACCACAGGGCTTGGCTCTGCCATGGAAAATTGGCGGCCTTGGCGCTGGTCACGAAAAACTCCTGAAAACGCTGCATGTCCCGCTGCGAGGTTGAAATATAGCCCGTCAGCGCCGGCAGCAGGAATTCGCCGTTCTCATCCATATATTGAGGGGCGGCGAGGATGCCGGCCAGTTCCTCGATATTGGCGGCATTGGCGCACCATTCGCCGGCACGGTAAAGGGCACGCAGCAGCCCTTCCAGAAGGGCGGGATTGTCCTCCACCCAGCGCTTCTTCGCAGCCAGTATCTTTTCCGGCGCATTATGCCAGATCAACGCCCCGGTGGTGACGATCCGGCCCGCGCCGCCGAGCACCACGGCGCTGCCCGCGGGTTCGGCGGTACAGAGCGCATCGACCTCGCCGCTTTCCAGGAGCGCCGGCATCGCCTTCGGCAGGGCCTCGACGATTTCCATATCCCGGCCGAGCAGCACGCCGCAGCTTCCGAGCAGGTAACGCAGCGCATAAAACGGCGTGGAGACGATATCCTCGACCGCAAAGACCGGCGGATTTTTCCCCGCCGCCCGGCGCGCGGCGCAGACACGGGCCATGGCGCGTCCAAAAGTCGCCGGGTCCGGCAGCTTCAGCCCTTCGCGGTAGAGCTCGTCATAAAATCCGTGGGAAACGGTCGTTGCGGATCCACCGAGCGAAAGCGTGAAAACGCCGACAATATCGGCCGGCAGGTCATCGAGGCCGACAGCGGAGCCGACGGGAACCGGAGCGGGCAGATGCGCGACGTGAACGCCATCCTCGCCAAGCGCCGCAAGCACGGCGCGGGCGGACTGTTTTCGGAAAAGTTCGAGTTCTATGCCTTCATCGGCAGCAAAGCCTTTTTCGGCAGCGGCTATCAGCACGGCGCAATCGATAGTCGGAGAAAATCCTGCTTTTACCTTATGCCGTTCCGGCAAACGATTTCTCCTTTCCGGTGATTCGAAAAGAGGATCGCCCAGGAAGCGGTTTATCACAATGATAAAATTAAGATTTCGCTATTTTATCAGGCCGACCCGCAGCGCTTTTGCGACGGCCTGGGTGCGGTTGACCGTGTCGAGTTTTTTCGTCGCACGGTTCAGGTAATGATTGATGGTATGTTCCGACAGCATCATGATTTCAGCGATTTCGGCGCTGGTCTTGCCGGCGGCGGTCCAGTTCAGGCAGTCAATCTCCCGCTCGCTCAAGGTTTCGGGAACCCTGAGATCGAGGCGGCGGATTTCAGACAGCCGGGCAAAGACATGGCTGGAAATGTAAAAAAGCTCCGCAAGCCGGCTGGCGGGCACAGCCGTCTTGTTGCCGGAAAAGGATACCGCGCCCCGTCGCATGGTGATGTCGTGAACGGGGAACCAGACCGAATTGATCATTTCGAACCGTTCGAAAAGGTTGATTACGGTTTTCCTGGCGATTTCTCCGTCGCCCCTGACCAGAAAATCCATGGAGACGGAAAAGGGCACGGTCGATTTTTTCAACTGCGCCATCACCCGGCTGGTCTGGAGCATGCCCTCTTCATCGTAACGCTGCAGAAGCTCGGCCGGCCAGCTGGTGATGATCGTATATTGCGACAGTTCGCTCGCCACTTCCGAAGACAGGTCGAGTACCATGAAAGCCTTGAATTCCCAGGCCTCCGTCAGCCGTTTCAAAAACCGGAATATATCGAACTGCGTGTTGAGATCGGCGATCTCGCGAACGCAATCAACACCAATCGACTGAACGGCGGTCGTCTCTGTTTTCTGCATCAAAGCTGTTCTTCGAGAATGAGAAAATGCCGCCGCAAAGGCCCGCCCTTGCCCGGAAATTGTTGCGGATGTTACCCAGCAAAACGATTCATGCAAACAAAAGTTGAAAACTTAATTCATAATAGTCGAAAATAATGTCGAACGCATAAGAATGGGTGCATGGCCGGCGGTTCCGGACGGGCAAATCCAGGGACTGCGCGCCCTGTTTTCTTCAACCATCCGCAACCGGGGATAATCGGCAGGCAAGATCGTCGGAAATCCTGTCGGCGGTCTCGCGCACCAGAGGGGCCCATTTGCGAAGCTGTTCCACATCCACACGATAGGCCGGACCGGTGACGGAAATCGCCGCGCGAAAATTGCGCCCGGGCGCCCGGACGGGTGCTGCGACGCAGTGAATTCCGATCTCGTGCTCCTGAAGGTCGAATCCGTAGCCCTTGTCGCGAATGGTCGCCACTTCCGCCATCAGCGCTTCCGGCGTCGTGAGCGTGCTTTCCGTGAAGCGATGAAAATCCAGTTCCGCCGCCAGCTGCGCCAGATCGTCGGCGGAGAGCAGCGACAGCGCCGCCTTGCCCACGCCGGTGCAATAGGCTGGCGAGGTTTTGCCGACCTGCGAATGCATGCGCAATGTGTGCTGCCCCTCCATCTTGTCGAGATAGGTGACCTGTCTGCCGTTCAGCACGGCGAGATGCACGGACTCCTGCGTCACCTCCTGCAACGCCGCCAGATGGGGAGCCGCGACGCTTCGCAGGTCGTTGCCGCTCCAGGCCTTCGCGGCCAGTTGCAGCAATCGCAGCCCGACGGCATAGGTCTGATCGGCAGCGTGATCGACAAGGCCTTCGGCGACAAGATGGGCGAGCTGGCGATGAACCGTGCCGCGCGGCTGGCCGCAGGCTTCGACCACATCGGTAAAGCGCATCGGTTTTTCAGCAAAGGCGATCAACTCCAGCAGCGAGACGGCCTTGCCGAGCGTGCCCGTCTCAACTCCGGTTTTCCGTTGCATCACCGGAACCGCATCAGGCTTTTGCCGATTGGGCTTTTTATTATCGGGCATGGCAACATCCACCATCATCTGCCTTGACATAAGCGTGACGCCAAGAGAATAATTCCATTTAGTAAAATCTAGTTCCAAATAATGGAACAATCAAGCCTTTCGTGGACGAGATGACGCCGATGACGCAAGCCCAATTTCCGGACCTCAAGGATGCGGGCGTGCTCGTCACCGGCGGCGGTTCCGGCATCGGGGCATCGCTGGTGGAAGCCTTTGCGATGCAGGGCGCGAAGGTTTCGTTCATCGATATCGCCGAAGAGCCGAGCCTGGCGCTCGTCAAGCGGCTTGCAATGACGGCGCAGCATCCCGTCCACTTCTTCAAGACCGACCTTCGCGATATTGCGGCGATCGGAAAGACGGTGGAGGCCGCGGCCTCCGCCACCGGTGGCATCAAGGTGCTTGTCAACAACGCCGCCTGGGACGACCGCCACGACATAGACACGGTGACGGAAGCCTATTGGGACGCCAATCAAGCGGTCAATCTCAAGCAGATGTTCTTCACGGTTCAGGCAGCCCTGCCCTATCTGCGGCAGGCGAAGGACGCCTCCATCGTCAACTTCTCGTCCATCTCGTTTCTGCTCAACATGGGCGAGTTGCCCTCCTATGCGGCGGCCAAGGCCGGCATTATCGGGCTGACGAAAAGCCTCGCCGGCCGGCTGGGCCCGGAAAACATCCGCGTCAACACGCTGCTGCCCGGCATGATCGTGACGGAGCGGCAGAAGGAACTATGGCTGACGGATGAGGGCATTGCCGCCACCACCGCGCGGCAATGTCTGAAACGCACGCTCGTCGCCGCCGATCTGGCGGGTCCGTGCCTGTTTCTCGCATCATCGGCATCGAGCGCCATCACGGCACAATCCATAATCGTAGACGGAGGCCTCCTATAATGTCTGAACCCGCTTTCATCGCCGTCGACTGGGGTACGACCAGTTTCCGGCTCTGGCTCATGAGCCGATCGGGCGCGGTGCTGGCGGAGCGCAGAAGCACGGAAGGCATGACCACCGCCATGCGGACCGGTTTTGCCGATGTGCTGCAATCGCATCTCGACGCCATCGGCGCGCCGGAAGGTTTGCCGGTTCTCGTCTGCGGCATGGCAGGCGCGCGGCAGGGCTGGGTCGAGGCGGGTTATATCGATGTGCCGACATCGCTTTCGGCGGTTCTCGACGGCGCGGTTCGCGTGCCGGGCCAGGCGCGGGATGTGCGGATTCTGCCCGGGCTGGCGCAACGGGACAAAAACGCGCCCGACGTCATGCGCGGCGAGGAAACGCAATTGCTTGGCGCTCTCGCTTCCTCGGATGCCGGTGAAAAGCTCGTCTGCATGCCCGGCACCCATTCCAAATGGGTGACCGTTAAGGATGGCGGCGTGACGGGTTTCGCCACGTTCATGACCGGCGAACTTTTCGAAGTCGTCTCGAAACAGACGATCCTTTCCCATGCGGTGGCCGAGGCCGAAGCCTTTACCGGCGAGCATGCGGCTTTCACGGCCGCGGTGCGCGACATCTACGCCAATCCGCAGCTTGCGACCAATCGCTTTTTCACCCTTCGCTCCGGCCAGTTGCTGCACGGCCTCACCGCCACCGACGCCAAGGCCAAGCTTTCCGGCATCATGATCGGGCTGGAAATCGCCAGCGCGCATTCCACCGCCCGGCGCGAGACGCCGGTGGTGCTGATCGGCTCCGGTGCGCTCGGCGCGCTTTACGAAGGCGCCTTCACCGCCCTTGATATCCACTATACGGTCATCGATGCAGACGAGGCCGTGCGGCGCGGATTGCTGGCCGCTGCAAATGCCATCTGGCCATAAGAAGAAAGATCTACCATGCGTATTCCCTTCCCTTCCATCAAATATCCGCTAATCGCCATCCTGCGCGGTCTGAAGCCCGAGGAAACCGAAGGCGTCGTCGGCGCGCTGATCGAAACCGGCTTCCGCGCCATTGAAATTCCGCTCAACTCGCCCGATCCGTTCCGCTCCATCGAGATCGCCGCGAAGATGGCGCCCGCCGATTGCCTGATCGGCGCGGGTACCGTGCTCAGCGTGGAAGACGTGGCCTCGCTGGATGCGGCCGGCGGCAAGCTGATGGTGAGCCCCAATGCCGACGCCGATGTGATCGTCGCCGCGCGCGTCAAGGGCATGGTGACGATGCCGGGTGTTCTCACCCCCACCGAGGCGCTGGTGGCCGCGAAGGCCGGTGCGACGGGGCTGAAGTTCTTTCCCGCCAGCATCATCGGCCCCGCCGGCATCAATGCGATCCGGACGATCCTGCCGAAGGATCTGGTCATCGCCGCCGTCGGCGGCGTCTCGGACAAGAATTTCGCTGAATATACCTCGGCCGGTATCGTGGCTTTCGGGCTTGGCACCAGCCTTTACAAGCCGGGCATGACGGCGGCGGAGGTGCGCGAACGCGCCACTGTCACACTTTCAGCCTATGATGCAGCCATCGGAGGATAAGAGCTTGGCGACTGTTTTTCCCTTTGCCGGACGTGTTCTGGATGAAACGCCGATGCTGCTCGGCGAAGGCCCGACCTTCGACCCTGCGACCGGCACCGCCTGGTGGTTCAATATTCTCGAGCGGGAACTGCATGAGCTGCACCTCGCCTCCGGCCGCAAGACCGTGCACGCTTTGCCCTTCATGGGCAGTGCGCTCGCCAAGGTCAGCGACAGCAAGCAGCTGATCGCCTCCGATGACGGGCTTTTCCTGCGCGACACGGCTACCGGCGTGCTGACGCTGCATGCGGAGCTGGAAAAGGACCTGCCCGGCAACCGCTCCAATGACGGGCGCATGCACCCCTCCGGCGCGCTATGGATCGGCACCATGGGCCGCAAGGCGGAGACCGGCGCGGGCAGCATCTATCATGTCGCGAAGGGCACCGTGACCAAGCTGTTTGCCGAGATCAGCATTCCGAATTCGATCTGCTTTTCTCCCGATGGCGCGACGGGATATTACGTCGATACCAAGGTGAACAAGCTGATGCGGGTGCCGCTCGATGCCGAGACCGGCCTTCCCGCAGGCAAGGCTGAAGTCTTCATCGATTCCACCGGTATCAAAGGCGGCATCGACGGGTCGGTCTGCGATGCCGAAGGGCATATCTGGAACGCCCGCTGGGGCGTGGGCGCTGTGGATCGTTACGATGCGGACGGCAATCACATTGCCCGATATGAGGTGCCCGGCACACAGACGACCTGCCCGGCCTTCATCGGCCCCGACGCATCGCGCCTTCTCGTCACCTCGGCGCGCGAAAATCTCGATGACGACGCCCTTGCCGCGAACCCGCAGCATGGGTTGACGTTCGAGCTGGGGGTTGAGGTGAAGGGCCGGTTCGAGCCGCTTTACAGGCTCTAAGGCGCGGCGCAGGCCGCACGCAACAAAACGTGGAGAGCCTTCTGGCAAGGGTTGTTCCCGAAACGACCTCCCTCATTCCTGTGCTTGTCACAGGAATCTAGCCAGCCCAAGTCCTTGGGCTGAAAGGAGTCGTTTCGCCGCGCAGACGCGCGTCGGCTGGATTCCTGTGACAAGCACAGGAATGAGGGTTGTGGGGATGCGCCGGCGCACACAAGCTTGGCCGAGATGCAGTTTTCTCCAACAAGCGTCACGGCCAAGCCGTACCGCCTCAGGAAATATCCGACAATATCTCGCGGTAATTCTCGTGCAGATAGCGCTGGGTCGCGGCGGCATCGGCGGGGCGGCCGTAGAAATAGCCCTGGCCCATGGCGCAGCCGAGTGCGCGCAGCTTTTCCTCTTCCGCCCGTTCTTCGATCCCTTCGGCCACGACTTCGAGATCGAGCCCTTCGCACATGGCGACGATCGCCTTGATGATATGTTCGGAAGGGCGGTCGCTGCTGATGCGCGAGACGAAGGCGCGGTCGATCTTCACCTTGTCGAAAGTGAAATCGCGCAAGCGGCCGAGGCTCGACTGGCCGGTGCCGAAATCATCCAGAGAAATGCGAACGCCGGCGCTCTGCAACTCGCTGATGATGCGCTGGGCGGTATCGGCGGAAGTCATCACAGCCGTTTCGGTGATTTCAAGCTCCAGCCGGTGCGGATCTAGGCCGACACGCGAGAGAATGGAGAGAATATTGTCCGCCGTGCTGGGGTCCATCAATTGCGCGGAAGAGAGGTTGAAGGACAGGAAGAGTTCACGCGGCCAGAACAGGGCTGCCTCCGCCGCCTTTCGGAGCAGAGCTTCCGACAGCGCGTCGATGAAGCCGCGCTCTTCGGCAAGCGGCACGAAAACGGCGGGCGATACGAAACCGAGGTCCGGATCGTTCCAGCGGGCCAGCGCTTCGAAACCGATGACCTTCGCCTCTTCCAGCCTGACGATGGGCTGAAAATGCACGTCGATGGCATCGGTGATGATGGCGTTTCTGAGCGCCTGTTCCAGTTGCGTGGCGCGCTTCATTTCCTGCGCGATTTCGCGCGAATAGACCGTGATCTGGCCGCGGCCACGTCTCTTGGAGCGATAGAGCGCCGTCTCGGCGCTTTTCAGCAAATCCTCGAATTCATCGCCGGCGAAGGGATAGATGGCAAAACCGAAGGAGGAGGACAGGCGGACATTGCGGTCGCCGAGATCGTAAGGGGCCGAAAGCACGTCCTTGATCATGTTGCCGATGCGCTCGGCGCCCGTGCGCTCGAACACCAGCGGCAGCACGAAGGCGAATTCGTCGCCGTCATGGCGCGTCACGACCGCGCCATCGGGAATGCAGGCCTTCAGCCGGTGCGCGACCTGGCAGAGGATTTCATCGCCCGCCTGCACGCCGAACAGATCGTTGATGGGTTTGAAGCCGTCTATATTGGCGATGCCGACCGTGAAGGGCGCGGGATCGCTGGAGCGCTCGCTGGCAAGCATGCGAATCTTGTCCCGCAGACGGTAGCGGTTGCCGAGCCCCGTCAGCGGGTCGCTGTAGGCCATCGCCTGCAGCTCGTTCTGGCTGACCTGCAACGTTTGCGGCTCTGCCCGTTTCATTCCTGCATCTCGTGAATCCTGTGTCGACCGCGCTCACAATGCAGGGCAAGTATTAAAAAAGCCATAGCCTCCTGACAAAGGCTACGTCATGCCTGCAGCCGCAGGACATCCTTGCCGAAAAGCCGCAGGAAAACCGCCTCGACCATATCCGGGCTGACGGGCTTCAGCAGCATGTCATCCATGCCGGACGCCCGGCATTTATCGAGATCGCCCTCGAAAGCGTGGGTGATGACACCGACGATGGGAATGTGCTTTTCGCAGCAAAGGCTGCGCATGCGGCGCGCGACCTCGAAGCCGTCGATATCGCCCAGCGTCGTGTCGAGCAGGACGGCGGAAGGCGGCTGTTCGGCAAAGAGACGCAGGGCTTCCTCGCCCGAAGTGGCAAGCCGCCAGGAAAGCCCGAGACCCTCGAGTATCTGCGAAAAGACGATCTGGTTGACCCTGTTATCCTCGACAAGAAGTATATCGCAGACGCCGCCGGTCTTGAGGATTTCAGGCAGGTCCTCCGTCATGATCTCCCAGTCCTCGTCAGCGGTTTTCTCCTTCGGGGACGATTGCAGCCCGGCCGCAAGATAATGCAGCAGCGAAGCGTCTATTTCCTCTTCCTCGATGGTGACGACGGGCAGATCATGCGCGGCGGCAATATCGAGGCAGGCGACGCTCATCTGGGCGTCGACAACGACCACATCGATGCTCACACCGGCGGAGGTCGCGACATCGATGAAGGCGCGCTGCTCGTCCTCGCTCGTCACCGCCGCATGGTCCATGCCGCCAGCCGTCAGCCGGCGACCGGCGGCTTCCGCAAAGCGTCCGTTTTCAGAGACGATCAGCACCGCCTTGCTCTTTAAAACGCCGCCGCGCTTGTCCGTTTCCTCATCCCTGCCGTAAGTGGAGGCGACGAAAGGGACATGTTCGAGCGAGGGGATGACGGGCATGCCGTTGGCATCGATGGTGGCGAGAGCGGTCACGTCCTCCATCGTCGTCACCAGGAAATATCGCCCGGGCCTGCCCACACGCTGTTTGCGGGTGATGGTCAGCACCTCTTCGCCATTCAGCCGCCGCACCCTTTCGGGGATGACGCTCGGCGTGCCGCTATCCAGCACCATGCGATCGGCAATATCGATCCGTCCGGCGACCTTGCGCGAGTGGAGATCGAAAACGGTGCGGCCGAGAATGCTCTCGGGGCTGGTTTCGACCAAAGCGCAGGCGGATTTGTTGACGGCGGCATAGGCCATGTTCCGGTCCTTGACGAAGACGGGAAACGGCAGATTGTCGAGAATATCCTCGATGAGCTGCACGCGCTCGAGGTCGATGCGCCATTGCTCCTCACGCTTCTTCTGTTCGGAAATATCGGCAACCACGCTGATGCCGAGGCCCGACGGCAGGCGGTTCATGACGAAGCGCAGGAAGCGTTCTCCCTTCAGCCGCTCGGTTTTTTCCGATCTTTCCTTCCAGTGCAGGGCCAGCCGCTCGCCGATCCATTCCTCCCGCCCGAGCGGGCGGGCATTGGCGGAGAGGCTTTCCGCCTCCAGCAGATAACAATCGTAAAGCGCGCTCAGATAGTCGCGCAGCCGTGCGCCCGGGCCAACGACGGCCTCTTCCAGCGGAAAAAAGCTCAAGAGTTTCCGGCTTGCGAAAATAATGTGATCGTTCCGGTCGTAAACGACGATCGCCGCGCCAAGCGCGTCGCAAAGGGCATCAAGCATCACCGTATGAACGCCCGCGCCAGAGGACGCCAAATCACTCAACTGCAAACTCCCGCCTGTTTTTCAGGGGTCAGGCTTATGTTTCTAGTGGAATCGTCCGGGGCTGATGCCGGGATGAAACGAAAAATTCCGAAAAAGAGACATCAGGGTTTGCAACTTGAAGCAGTCTTGAGGGGAAGATGACGCTCACCCATATTCGACGTCACACACCGCCCGGCGAAGGCGGCCCCGTTCCTGCGGTCATTTCAAGCCGCCTCACCATAATCAAGGCCGATTAAAGGCGGATTAACGCTTAACGCCAAGTTGACGGAAATGATCGAATGCCGGACAGGCCGCAAAACATGTGCAAATTTCCGCAGTTCGAGTTTTTTGCTTTCGAAGCCACGGCGAATCCGCGAAAATGACGATCATGGCCATCAAGCAGCTTTCAGAAACCCTCATCAACCAGATCGCCGCCGGCGAGGTCATCGAAAGACCCTCCAGCGCCACGAAGGAACTGGTGGAAAACGCCATCGACGCCGGCGCGACCCGGATCGAGATCGCCACGGCGGGCGGCGGCAAGGGGCTGGTGCGGATCACCGACAACGGCTCCGGCATGTCGCCAGCCGATCTGGAGCTTGCGGTCAGGCGTCACTGCACCTCGAAGATTTCCGATACGCTTGATGACATCCGCACACTCGGATTTCGCGGCGAGGCGCTTCCCTCCATCGGCTCGGTCGCCAAGCTGACGATTACCAGCCGCCAACAGGGTGCGGAACAGGGTTCGGTGATTTCCGTCACCGGCGGCAAGGTGTCCGATGTGCGGCCCGCCGCCTCGAATGCCGGCACAATCGTCGAGGTGCGCGACCTGTTCTTCGCCACGCCGGCGCGGCTGAAATTCCTGAAGACGGAACGGGCGGAGGCGGCGGCCATCACCGAGGTCGTCAAACGGATGGCAATCGCCTTTCCGCATATCCGTTTCGTACTTTCCGGCACCGACCGCTCGACGCTCGAAATCCCTTCGACCGGTGACGACCATCTTGCCCGCATGGCGCAAATCCTCGGTGCCGAGTTCAAGGACAACGCCATCGAAATCGATGCCGGGCGCGAGGATGTGACGCTCACCGGTTTTGCCGGCGTGCCGACCTTCAATCGCGGTAACTCGGCGCATCAATATGTCTTCGTCAATGGTCGCCCGGTGCAGGACAAGCTGCTTTTATCCGCCATTCGCGGCGCTTATGCCGAAACCGTGCCGCATGGGCGATATCCGGTCGCGGTGTTGTCCATCACGCTCGATCCCGCCTTTGTGGACGTGAACGTGCACCCGGCAAAATCCGATGTGCGTTTTCGCAATCCAGGCCTCATTCGCGGGCTGATCGTCGGCGCGATCCGGCAGGCGCTGACCCGTGACGGCGACAGGGCCGCAACGACGGGTGCGAACCAGATGATGAACGCCTTCCGCCCCGGCTACAGCCCGTCCGGCCTCCGGCCCTCGCCTTCCATGGCGGCCCCCGCGCCATGGTCCGCGGCCACGTCCCCGTCACGGCCGCTCGCCGTTTCCGGAAACATGCAATTTGCCGAAGCGGTGCAATCGCGCTTTTCCGATATCACCATGCCGACGGCCCGGGCCGAACCGCGCGAGGCTTACGAGGCCTTCCCTAACTCTTCACCAGAGCCGGTGGTGTATCCGCTTGGAGCGGCACGGGCGCAGCTGCACGAGAACTACATCATCGCGCAGACGGAAAACGGCCTCGTCATCGTCGACCAGCATGCCGCGCATGAGCGGCTGGTGTTCGAACAGATGCGCAATGCGCTGCATTCAAGGCGGCCGCCTTCGCAGGTGCTGCTCATCCCTGAAATCGTCGACCTGCCGGAAGAGGATTGCGACCGGCTGATGGATCATGCCGCCGGTTTCGATGCGCTGGGGCTCGTCATCGAGCGTTTCGGGCCGGGCGCGGTTGCCGTTCGCGAAACGCCCGCCATGCTGGGCGAGGTCAATGTACAGGGACTGGTGCGCCAGCTTGCCGACGAGATCGCCGAATGGGACGCCGCTTCCACGCTTGCCAACAAGCTGGAATATGTCGCAGCCACCATGGCCTGCCATGGCTCCGTGCGCTCCGGCCGGCGCATGCGGCCGGAGGAGATGAACGCGCTTCTGCGGCAGATGGAAAACACGCCGGGTTCCGGCCAGTGCAATCACGGCCGTCCGACCTATATCGAACTGAAACTTTCCGATATAGAACGGCTCTTCGGCCGTAGCTGACGCTTCATACACGCACGAACGGTGGGGCTGGCCTTGCGCCGCGCCGGGCTATATAAATTTGAGATACTGGAGCACCCAATTGTTCAGGAAAACGCTGCGCCGTTTCGGACTGGGTGCCCTGACGGGACAGAGCAGGAGACGAAAACGGATGAACAGATTTGAAGGAGGCGGCAACCGCCTCGCCGTCATCGAATATCTCTACGGTGACTTCCGCATCGTCCAGACCGGCTCGCACGTCATCTGCTCCGTGACAGGCAAGACAATCCCCGTAGATGAGCTGCGCTACTGGAGCGTGGCGCGGCAGGAAGCCTATGTGGATGCGGCGGCTTCGCTGGAAGCCGAAAAGAAGGCTGGCAATTTGCCCGCGTGAGTTGGGAAGCGGCGCGTCGAGTATGGCGCGTGTGCCTCCCCTCATCCCTGTGCTTGTCACAGGGATCCAGCCAGCCCAAGTCTTTGGGCTGAAAGGACTCTTCCCGCCGCGCGGACGCGCGTCGACTGGATTCCTGTGACAAGCACAGGAATGAGGGGAAGTGAGTATACGGCGGTTTATCTTCTTCGGTGCTCTAAACCGACGTCCGCGCATTGTCCCGCAGGAGACGCGCACGGCAGTTCCTCACCGCCGTATCGATGATCGTCGCGGCCGCGTTGGGGTCGTCGAACACCATGTCGATTTCGATCACCAGGCTGTTCCACAGCAATTCTTCCGCCCGGCCGTGGTGCCCGTTAAGCCGTACCGCGTCCTTGGCCGTCGTCACCAGTTGCAGGTTCTCTTTATCGGCGTCCTGCAGAAGATCGGCGATCTCGTCGTCGCTGAAATGGTGATGATCCGGGAAAGAGCGCTGCAGCACGATATCGCCGCCGAGCGCCTCGACGGTTCGATAGAACTTGGCCGGGTCGGCGATGCCCGCATAGGCCAGCACGCGCTTTCCCCTGAAATCCTGCGGCTCCTGCGGCGTGATTGCCGCCACGAAGACGGGTTTGGCGGCCTTTGCCGCCTTCCGGACCAGGGCATCGGCCGCATGGCCATTGCCGACCTTCAGGAGCCCGGTCATGTGCCGCATCTGCTCGGCAAGCGGCGCCCTCACCGGACCGCCCGGCACAAGATGGCCGTTGCCGATGCCGCGCATCGTATCGATGACGACGAGCGCATAATCCAGCGTCAGGCGTGCGCTCTGGAAGCCGTCATCCATGATGATGAGATCGACGCCTTCCTTCACCAGCCGGTGCGCGCCTTCCACGCGCTTGCGGGAAATGACCGTGACCGCCTCCCGCGCCAGGAGCAGCGGCTCATCGCCGACATCGGCCGAGCGGTGCTGTCCGGGATCGACAAGGGTGGTGACGTCGAGCGTGCCGCCGTAACCGCGGCTGAGAAATCCGGGTTTCAAGCCCTTTGCGGCGGCGGCTCTCGCAATTGCCATCGCCGTCGGTGTTTTGCCGGCGCCACCCACGGTGAAGTTGCCAATGCAGATGACCGGAACGGCAACGCTTGCCCTCTTCGCCGTTCGCATCCGCCGGCCGGCGATCTTGCCGTAAAGAAGCGAGAAAGGAGACAGGAGCCACGCCTGCCAGCCCGCTTTCTGCCACCAGAACGGCGGCGCTTCAGAAACCATCTATTCCCGCTCCCGGCCGCGTCGCCCACGGCATTCCGTTCGCCCGTCACATGTCAGGAGGTTGTTTGCCAGAAAAAACCGTAAATTGCAAAAATGGAATAAACGGGCTTGATGGAGCCGCACCCGGCCCGGCGGAAATTCCACCGGGCTCAGAGAGCCCGTTCCGGCAAAAGCGCTTCAAGCGCCGTGATGTCATCGAAACAAAAATCGGCATCTGCGCCAAGGCTTTCGCGTGAGCCTGTTCCGGTCAAAACGGCGATACGCAAACCGGCACCGGCGTTCTTCGCCATATGCAGATCGTGATTATTGTCGCCGACCACCGCCACACGCTCCGGCGGGAAGCCTATCGCCTCGCAGAAACCGAGAACCATGCCGGGCTGCGGCTTGGTGCCGTAACCGCTGTCATATCCCGCGACAAAATCGACGTCCTTTTCGAAACCGAAGCGGATGGCCGTCTGGCGGATGGAGTTTTCATTGTCGCTGGAGGCGATGCCGAGCTTGTAGCCGCGGGCCTTCAGCCTTGCGAAAAACGCCTTGAGATCGGTCACCGGCACGGATTTATCCGCCGCCTCGGTGAACAACCGGTCGAGGCGCGCCGTCAGTTCCCCGACATCGCAGGGCGAGCCGGCGGCAACCAGACCGGCGGCGATTTCAGCCGTATTGCCGGCGGCCAGAAGGCTGTCCGGTACCACATGACCGGTAACGGGGTCCATGCCGCAGGCGGAAAGAAGCCGGTCGGCAAGAGCGGGATCGCCCTTGGCGGCAATCGCCGCAAGCTCGCGGTTCACCGGACCCCAGCTGGCGTCATAGCCGAGAAGCGTGCCGTCCTTGTCGAAAAGGACTGCGGCAATCGATTGCGCCGCGTTGAGTTCGATATCCGCTACCATGAACCGATGGCGCTCCGCGGTTGCAGCTTGGCGGAAACGGTAAGCGGATTGATATAGGGTTCCAGCGCCTTGACGGTGGAGGACAGCGCACCGCGCATATCCTGAATGACCCGGTTGCCGGCATCGATCATCTTGTAACGCTCATTGTCGTTGACCAGCAGATAATGAACCGCCTTGGCCAGCATCTCCACATCGCGGATGATACGACCGCCGCCGGCGCGGATCAGTTTCTGATAGGCCTCGCGGAAATTCTGCACATGTGCGCCAGACAGAACGGCGCAGCCGAGCATGGCCGGTTCCAGCGGGTTCTGCCCGCCCTCGGCAGTCAAGGAGCGGCCGACGAAGGCAAGCTCGGTCAGGCGCAGATAAAGCCCCATTTCGCCGATGGAATCGCCGAGGAAAATATCGGTTTCCGGCGTAATCACGTCATTGCGGCTGCGGCGGGCGACCGAAAGATTCATGCCCTTCAGCATCGCCTCGACATCGTCGCCACGCTCGGGATGGCGCGGCACGATGATGGTCAGTTGCCCATTGCGCGACTTGATCGCCGCATGAACGGTGGCGGCAGCCTTCTCCTCGCCGTCGAAAGTGGAGATGGCGGCCCATGTCTTGCGATTGCCGACCTGCTTGCGATAGCTCTCCAGCAGCGCCTCGTCGCATGGCGGCGGGTCGGTGTCGCCCTTGAGGTTACCAGAAATCACCACCGGCCAGGAGCCGAGATCGCGGAAGCGTTCGGCATCGAGATCGGACTGCGCAACCACCAGCGCCAGCTTGGAAAACAGCGATTCAGCAATGTCATGCCGGGCTTTCCAGCGGTCGAAGGAACGGTCGGAGAGGCGCGCATTGACCCGGATCTGCGGAATGTGCCGGCGTTCCAGCTCCATCATCGTCACCGGCCAGATTTCCGATTCCGCAGTGATGGCTGCATCCGGTGCCCAGTAGGTCAGGAAACGGTTGACCGCGATTTTGATATCGAGCGGCACATATTGATGGATCACATCGTCGCCCAGCCGCGTGCGGGTCAGTTCGGCCGAGGTGACGGTGCCGGTGGTCAAAAGCACGAAGATATCGCGCTTGCGGATTTCGCGGATCAGCGGAATAAGCGCCAGCGTTTCACCCACGCTTGCGGCATGGAACCAGACCAGCGGCCCGCGCGGGCGCTCGGCGCTCGCATAACCGAAACGTTCGAGCCGACGGCGCTTGTCCTCCTTGCCCTTTGCCGCCCGGTAGGAAAGATAGGGCTTCGCGAACGGGTAAGCGGCGATACCGGCAATGCGGTAACCGGAAAGAGCGAAACGTGCGATACGGCTGCTCATGACATTCTGCCCTTGATCATTCCGCGCAATGCCCTTCCCCTGTTTTTGGTTGTTATCGCCGCCTACTTCTTCTCAAATTGCGTCATTTTTTGTCATCGGAAACGAAAGCGCGATCACATTTTCTCGCCGCGGTATTCCCGGCCTGCGCCGCTCGCGCAGGAATCACGGAAAAACTCGCTTTCACCCAATAGTATTACAACGCAAGGGCAAAAGGACTCAAATTTTGTCGTCCGGATTGAGAAGACGGTGCATATGCACGATAAAATAACGCATATGGGCGTTATCGACGGTCATCTGCGCCTTGGACTTCCATGCGGTGAGCGCGGAAGCATAGTCCGGATAGATACCGACGATATCGAGCGCGTTCAAATCCCGGAACTGAACATCCTGAAGGTTTTCCAGTTCGCCGCCGAATACGAGGTGCAGCAGCTGTTTCTGTTTGCCAGATTCCGTCATGTCTTTGTCTCTTTCTTAAACTCTGAGAGAGGCCTTCATCTGCGGGATTTCCCGGCAAACGTCAACTGTCAGACAGATGTGAAAACGCTTTCAAAAGTGCAGGCAGCGCATAATCTGCTGCAGCGCACAATGCGGGGTGGTTCACCTGCCGGCGATTATACATCAGAGGTTTTCCATCCAGCCCGACCAGCCGGCCGCCGGCCTTCTCCAGAATGAGGTCGGCGGCGGCGAGATCCCACTCGTGCGAGTTGGCCTTGACCAGCGTTCCGTCGATGCGGCCATCCGCCACCATGGCCAGCCGGTAGGCGAGCGAGGGCACGTGCGGAATGCGCTTGACGCCGCCCCGCACCTCTTCCGGCAGATGCGCGATCACGTCTTCGGGCGCCGCCAGATGGAAGATGCCGGCATTTTCACGCGCGGCAAAAACGGGCGCTCCGTTTTTCAGCGCTTCGCCGCCTTCCAATGCGGTGAACTCCTCGGCAAGCGCCGGGGCGACAAGGGCCGCGACCACCGGCCGGCCCTCATGCACCACCGCGACGCTGACGCACCAGGTATCGCGGCCGCCGATGAAGGCGCGGGTGCCATCGATGGGGTCGACAACGAAGACGGTGGAGCGGGAAAGCCTGTCCGTATCGTCATCCGTCTCTTCGGAGAGCCAGCCGTATTCCGGCCGGGCGGAGCGCAGGATGGTTTCGAGAATTTCATTGGCGGCGTAGTCGGCCGCACTGACCGGCGAAAGCCCGCCATTCTTCCACCAGACCTCGGGATCCTTGCGGAAGAAACCGAGGGCCGTCTCGCCCGCCTTGCGGGCGGCTTCTAGGACCAGCCTCAGATCGGAGGCCCAGCGGGCCTCAGCCATATCGTTCATTTTGCCGTCTTTTCCGCGCGCCTCACACGGCGCGCCCGTTTTTCTTCTCGCACTTGCACACAAAGTGCCGGCGAAAACAACCCGCGGGCCGTCTCACTTGCCCGCGATCGTCATGCCTTCAATGGCGAGCGTCGGGGCGGCGACGCCGTATTTACGGTCGATATCGTTAGCCGGCGTGACCCGCATGAACATGTCCTTCAGGTTCGAGGCAATGGTGACCTCGGAAACCGCAAAGGTCTTTTCGCCGTTCTCGATCCAGAAACCGCTCGCCCCGCAGCTATATTCACCCGTGATCATATTGGCGCCGTGGCCGATCAGCTCGGTGACGTAAAAGCCGGTTCCGACCTGTCGCAGCAGGTCCTCCGGCGAGAGATCGCCTGGCTCCAGCGTCAGATTGGTGGAAGCCGGCGAAACCGCCGTGCCGCCGCGCACGCCGCGACCGTTGGTTTCAAGGCCGAGTTCCCGTGCCGCCGAGGTGGACAGGAACCAGTGCTTGAGAACACCGTCCTCAATCATCGTCATCTTCTCGCCGCGCACGCCCTCGCCATCGAAGGGACGCGAGGACGGGCCGCGCACGATCTGTGGATCGTCGGTGAGATAAAGGCCCTTTTTCAGAACCTGCTGACCCATCTTATCGCGCAGGAAGCTGGTTTTGCGGGCAACCGACGCGCCGTTGATGGCGCCGGCAATCGCACCGACGAAACCGCGGGCGATGCGCGGATCGAAAACCACGGTGATGTTGCTGCCGGTATCGACCTGGCGCGGGCCGACACGGCGCACGACTTTTTCCCCGGCGCGGCGGCCGATTTCTTCGGCGGCATCCAGATCGGCATAATAAAGGCGGCTGTCGAAATCGTAGTCGCGCTCCATCTTCGTGCCTTCGCCGGCAATGACGCTGACGGAACGACTGAAGCGGCTGCCCATATAGCTGCCGGAAAAACCGTGCGAGGTGGCAAGCACGAGGCCGCCCATGCCGCTCGATGCGCCGGCGCCGGAGGAATTGCTGACGCCCTTGACCGCAAGTGCTGCCTCTTCCGAAGCAAGGGCTGCCTCACGCAGCTGATCGGCCGACACTTCCGTCGCATCGAAAAGCTGAAGATCGTCATAGGAAGTGGCCAGCCGTTCCTTGTCCGCGAGGCAGGCAAAGGGGTCTTCCGGCGAAACCTTCGCCATCGCCACGGCCCGCTCCGCCAAGGTCTTCAGGTCGAAGCCCGGATTGGCGGAAACGCTTGCCACCCGGCGGCCAACGAAGACGCGCAAGGAAAAATCGTCGCTTTCGGAGGATTCGGTGCTTTCCACCTTGCCGAGCCGCACGCCGACCGATTGCGAGCGGGAGCGGACGACAACGGCATCCGCCTCATCGGCACCGGCGGCGCGGGCAAGATCGACAAGCTGGCTGGCGCGATCGAGAAGTTTGGAAGAATCTATTTCTGAGGACATGAGTTGGCCTTTCATTCCTGTTCCATTTATTGTGCCAAGAACCCCGCATCAAGGGCGAAACGCCGCTTTCTCCATTCGGACGGTATTGTCGCCACCCTATTCGAAAGTCCGCCCGCATGACCGAGCACGACGCTCTCTTTTCCGAACCCCTGCTGCTTCTCGCCGGCGCGGTCATCGCGGCCTCGGTTTTCCGCAAGCTCGGGCTCGGCACCGTGCTCGGTTATCTGGTGGCGGGCATCATCATCGGGCCGTTTCTGCATCTGGTTACGGATGCGAAGGACATCTTCAATGTCTCGGAACTGGGCGTGGTTTTCCTGCTCTTCATCATCGGTCTCGAACTGAAGCCGTCGCGCATCTGGCAGATGCGGCGCGATATTTTAGGGCTTGGGATGGCGCAGGTGCTGGTGACGGGCAGCGTGCTGGCGGCCATTGCCTGGTGGGCAGGGCTGATCGACTGGCGCGGCAGCCTCGTCGCAGGTTTCGGCCTTGCGCTTTCCTCCACCGCCTTTGCGCTGCAAATCCTTGCTGATGACGGCGACATGAATACGCGGCACGGCAACCGCTCCTTTTCGATCCTGCTGTTTCAGGACCTCGCCATCGTGCCGCTTCTTGCCCTCGTCACCATTCTTTCCAACCGGCCGGATGTGCCGACGGATTCCATGGTATCCGATCTCATCGCCTCCGTCGTCGCGGTGGCCGGCATGGTGCTGGCCGGGCGGTATCTGCTGACGCCGATGTTCCAGATCATCGCCCGCACCGGCGCGCGGGAGGTGATGATCGCCGCCGCCCTCTTCGTCGTCATCGGCGCCGCCGCCATCATGGAGGCGGTGGGTTTGTCGATGGGCATGGGCGCGCTGCTGGCGGGGCTGATGCTGTCGGAATCCTCCTACCGGCATGAGCTGGAAGCCGATATCGAGCCGTTTCGCGGCCTGTTTCTGGCACTGTTCTTCATGGCGGTCGGCATGTCGCTGCATATCCATATCGTCTATGAGCATATTTTGCTCATCCTGATCGCCGTGCCGGCGATGATGGCGGTGAAGGCGGCGCTGATCTATGGCCTCTGCCGCATCGCCGGCTCGTCGCGTTATGCATCGAGCCGCATCGCGCTGCTTCTGGCGCAGGGCGGCGAATTCGGCTTCGTGCTCTTCACCACCGCTGCCGCCTCCGGGCTGTTTCCGCAGGCGACGGCCTCGATCCTCGTTGCCGTCGTCACGCTTTCCATGGCGCTGACGCCGCTTCTGGCGGTGATTTCACGCCGGCTGACGGCGGAGGATGCGGAAGAGGACAAGCTGGAAGAGGATTTCGACGGGGCGGGCGCGGATGTGCTTATGATCGGCTTTTCCCGCTTCGGCCAGATCGCCTCGCAGATCCTTCTCGCCGGCGGGCGCGACGTGACTGTCATCGACAGCTCGGCCGACCGCGTGCGTCAGGCCGCCCGTTTCGGCTTCCGCATCTTTTTCGGCGATGGCACCCGCAAGGACGTGCTGATCGCCGCCGGCATCGAGCGGGCCGATCTCGTTGCGGTCTGCACCCACAAGAAGGAGGTGACAGACCGTATCATCGACATGATCCAGTCGGAATTTCCGAGCGTGCGCATCTATGCCCGCTCCTATGACCGCGTGCATTCCCTCGACCTCAGGAAAAAGGGCGTGGAATATGAGCTCCGCGAGACGCTGGAATCGGGTCTGCTGTTCGGCAGGCGCATTCTGGAGGGGCTGGATATGGATGGCGAAAGGGCGCTGGCGATTGCCGACGACATTCGCGAGCGCGACGAGGAGCGGTTGCAGCTACAGGCCGTGGAAGGCCTCGCCGCCGGCCGGCAGATGCTGCACAACAAGCCGGTGCGCGAGGTGAAGCCCGAACCGCTGATGAAGCCGAAGACCAAGGCGGAAAAGTGGGAAGAAGAAGAGATTGCGGAGGACAGCGAGACGGAAGTTTCGCTGTGAATTGAGTTCAACTTAGTGACTGGGAGCGCAGCGCTTGTTTCTTCTCCCCGCCGGGGAGAAGTCCGCGGCAGCGGGATGAGGGGGCAAGAGTAGCGACATTGGGAGAGGGTACCCCCTCATCCGGCCCTTCGGGCCACCTTCTCCCCCTCGGGGAGAAGAAAACTCGCCTCACTCGTCACGCCTCCACACCCTGCCCGCGGTGAAACAGTTCCACCTGCATGTCGATCTGCCGCTTCAGATCGTCCTTGATGCTAGCCGATGCGTTCAGCACCTCTTCGGACTTCAGGAAATCCAGCACACCGAAACGGTGCACCGGCGGGCGCAGGAAAATATGCGGCGGGCGTAGCCTCAGTTTCAGGGCAATCGCCGCCTGCATCATCAGCTGGCTGGCGCCGAACAGGCTGTCCAGCCGGTTCGGCATGGTGGTTCCATCACCTTCCGGGCCACCGACGACATCAACGCCGATGACGATATCGGCGTGATCGAGCAGATGCTCATAGGGCACCGGATTAAAAATGCCGCCGTCGATCATGATGCGGCCATCGATACGCACCGGCATGAACAATGCGGGAATGGCGGCAGATGCGGCCAGCGCCTGGATGATCTCGCCGCGTTCCACCACCACTTCGGTCTGGGCGTAATAATCCGTGGCTATCACTTTAAGCGGAATGGCAAGCTCGGAAAAATCCTTCGGCAGAGCCTGCGGCATCAGGGCGTGCAGGATGAGTTCGAGGTTGAATTGCCCGAGGCGAAAACCGTCCACCGCATGGCGCATCGATGCCGGGCCGAGGCTCCAGAGCCGGTTGGCAACCGAGCCTTTTCGTCCCATCAGTTCAAGTGTGTATTCACGGATTTCCCGGCCGGTCATGCCGGCCGCCATGCCAGCGCCGATGATGGAGCCGATGGACGAACCGGAAATCGCCACGGGCCGGATGCCGAGTTCGTCCAGCGCCTCGATGACGTTGATGTGGCAGATGCCGCGTGCGCCGCCGCCGCCGAGCGCCAGTCCAAAGGTCGGCTCATGGCCGCCCGCACCGTCACCTTCGAGAACCTCTTCCCCGGCGCGGACGATCGTTATGCTCTCGTTTACACCCTGCTCCATGCGAATACCCAAATTCTTTCCACGGCAAAGACTCTGCCTATTGCGCAAACAAGACAAGACCGTGGCGTGACGGGAAGGTGCTCCTGTTAGAGCATTCTCGCTTTTCTTCGAATCGCGAAAACACTCTAACTCTTTGTTATGTCACATTTCCGGACGGAAAACCGGGCTCCGCTTTTCCTGGAAATGCTTTAGGGCTCGTAACGGTAGAAATGCATTTTCGTATCGCCGAAGATGCGGCTTTCGAGCGGTTTGAAAACCGGATCGACCTTGACCGTCACATCGCCGCGCTCTTCGAGGATAGCGAGGGCGCCGGGGTTCAGCCAGCCGCCGCCATGGGCGGCCGCGAAAGCCTTCTCGCCATGGCCATAGCCATAGGGCGGATCGGCGAAGAGAAGATCGAAGGGTTCGATATTGTTGACGCCGCCGAGCTTGGTGGCGTCACGCCGCAGGATACGGGCGCGGCCATGCAGACCCAGCGCATCGATATTTTCCCAGAGCAGCCCCCTGCCCTCGACGCCGTTTTCGACGAAGAGCGCCACGCGACAGCCGCGCGAAAGCGCCTCCAGACCGACCGCACCGGTTCCGGCAAAAACATCCAGAACGCGCGTGCCATCCAGACTTTCCGGATAGGCATGGCTCAGAATATTGAAGAGGCTTTCCCGCGTCCTGTCGATGGTCGGACGAATGGAATTCGATTTCGGCGCGGCCAGACTCCGGCCGCGGAACTCACCGCCTACGATCCGCATTACGTGTCATTCCCCTGCCTCCAGAAGGTTTGCCACCCGGGCCTTTGCCGCCCGGCTTGCCGCCGCCGGGACCACCGGGGCCTTTGCTCTTGCCTGAGAAACCCGAACGTTCGCCACGCTCGCCCGACTTTCCGAAAGATGGCTTGCCGAATCCGGATTTACCGGCCGGCTTGCCGCCACGGGGCTTTTCGCCCGCCGGGCGTTCGCCGCGTGGGCGGTCACCGTCTTCACGGGGTCTGTCGCGGAACGGACGGTCACCGAAAGGTTTTTCACCGCGAGCGGTGCGATCACCAAAACTCTTTTCGCCACGCGGACGGTCGCTGCGCGGGCGGTCACCCTCTTCGCGAGGCTTGTCACGGAACGGCCGGTCGCCGAAAGGTTTGCCGCCGCGTGCCGGGCGGTCACCGAAGCTCTTTTCACCGCGCGGACGGTCGCCATCTTCACGCGGCCTGTCGCGGAATGGCCGGTCGCCGAACGGCTTTCCGCCGCGCCCACCACGATCACCGAAGCTCTTTTCGCCACGCGGACGGTCGCCACGTCCGCGACCACCTTCTTCTTCGCGGGGGGAATCTGAGCGGATCCACTCGCCCTCGGCATCCGCATGCCGCACGACGTTACGTCGCGCTTCATCCTGGGCGGAAGGCTTCTTGAAGAGGTTTTCGGCTTCCGCGCGGGCGGAAGACTTGCGCTCCTTGCCGTCACGGGTGGGCCTTGCACCGGGCGCCATCCAGACATTGGCCGTGCGGCTGGTGCCGGCGGCCTGGCGTGGGCGGCGGTCGTCGCCTTCATCCTCGCTGCGGCCCTTGGCGCCAAATTTCCCGGCGGGCTTGGAGCCGAACTTGCCGGCCGGCTTGTCGCCGCGCTTGGCGTCAAGACGGCCGAGCGCCTTTTCACGACGATCCTCGGACTTGCCGCTCTTTTCGAAGCGCGGCTTGCTTTCCGGCGCATCGCTCTTTGCCCATTCGGATTTCACGGGCCGCTTCGGCGCGTCGTCTTCTTCATCCTCAACGGGCGCATTGTAGATCGGCGCATCGAAATTCGCGCCGGCCTGTTCGATCAGACGCGGGCCGAGCTGGTCGCGCAGCATGCGGCCGCGCACTTCCAGCACCTTGCCTTCAGCGAGATCGCCGAGCTGGAACGGACCATAGGAAACGCGGATCAGGCGGTTGACCTCGAGACCTAGCGCGCCGAGCACGTTCTTGATTTCGCGGTTCTTGCCTTCACGCAGGCCCATGCTGATCCAGACATTGTGGCCCTGGGTGCGGTCGAGCGTGGCGTCGATTGCGCCGTAGAGCACGCCATCGACGGCAATGCCTTCCTTCAGCTTGTCGAGTGCGGCCTGATCGACCTCGCCATGGGCGCGCACGCGGTAGCGGCGCAGCCAGCCGGTGGTCGGCAGTTCCAGCACGCGGGAAAGTCCGCCATCGTTGGTGAGCAGCAGCAGGCCTTCGGTATTGATATCGAGACGGCCGATGGACAGAACGCGCGGCAGTTCACCGGGCAGATTGTCGAAAACGGTCGGGCGGCCTTCCGGGTCGGAATTGGTCGTCACCAGACCGGCGGGCTTGTGGTAAAGCCACAGGCGCGTGCGCTCGGCGCCGCGAATCGGCATGCCGTCGACTTCGATCTTGTCGGAGAGTGTGGCGTTCACCACCGGCGTATCCAGCTTGACGCCGTTCAGCGACACGCGGCCTTCCATGATCATGCGCTCGACATCGCGGCGCGAGGCCACACCGGCGCGCGCCATGATCTTGGAAATGCGCTCGGGCTTGGAAGCGCCAACGGTTTCCGGCACCGGGGCGGCCTTTGCCTCGGTCGGTTTCTTTTCGCGCTCTGCGGCGGGCTTGCCGGGCCCTTTCGGCTTCCTGTCGCGGCTAAATGTCTTGCCGCCGTCACGCTTCGGCTTGTCTTTAAAAGTCATTTGCTGTTTGCCTGTTGTTTGGGCTGTCCTATCAGGTCCAAGCACAAGGGTTAAGAGGAAATTGAAACGCAATGGCCGAAAGGACGCATTTCATGGAGCTGGCGCTTTCGGAAGCCCGTGCCGCGGCTAAGCGGCAGGAGGTTCCGATCGGCGCGGTACTGGTTATGGACGGCCGCGTCATCGCCCGTTCCGGCAACCGCACCCGTGAATTGAACGATGTGACGGCTCACGCCGAAATCGCCGTGATCCGCATGGCCTGCGAGGCGCTGGAGCAGGAACGCCTGCCTGGCGCCGATCTCTACGTGACACTGGAGCCCTGCACCATGTGTGCGGCGGCAATTTCATTTGCCCGTATCCGCCGACTCTATTACGGCGCGCGAGACCCGAAGGGCGGCGCAGTGGAGAGTGGCGTGCGTTTCTTCAGCCAGCCGACATGCCACCATGCGCCGGATGTCTATTCGGGACTGGCGGAAAGCGAAAGTGCGGAAATCCTGCGGCAATTTTTTCGCGAGAAACGCCTCGACGATTGAGCGACCGGCGGGAGACGCAAGCTTTCCCGCAGGCCATCAGCCATTCGTTATTACTGGAAGGGGTTCCACCAGCTCTTGCCGGTATTTGCCACGGCCGCTTCTTTCTTGCGGCGCTTTTCCTTCTTCAGCTCCGGTTCGCCGAGATCGGTCAGCTGATCCTGGGGAACGCTGCGGTATTCAGCCGGCGGATCGGTGAGGAACCTGCGCTGGGCGTTGACGACGGAGCCGCCCTGGGCTTCGGCCTTGGCCTTGCGGAAGGCTTCCCATTTCTGGGTTTCGGTCATCTGGCCGGCGGTGCCGTTGCCTGCAAGCAGCGGCGAGCGATAATGCGGGTTGTTCTTGTTCGCATCCGCCTCTTCGCGCAGGCGTTCGCGGGTTTCTTCCGGCGATTCGACCCATTGCGGATTGTTTTCGCGGCTTGCCATATTCTGCTGCGGCGTGGCCAACTGTTCGGCACGGGCCTGAGCAGGAACGACGAGGCCCGGGCGGGGGCTGTATTTCAGGTTGCGCTTTTCCTGGTCATTGCCGGTGATCGAGGTCGCGTTGCCAAGATCGTCGACAAGCTGTTCCGCCGCCGTCTTGCCCGTGCCGTAGGTCGGGCTCGTGCACGCGCCAAGCAACACGCCTATCGTCGTGATGCCAATAACCGTGCGAAACATGCCCAAACCCTGCGCATTACCCTGCATCGTCTTCATTGAAACCCTTCCAGCCGTCCGTCCCACTTCGCCAGACATCGTCTTTCGGCAGGCGGCAGCCCGCATTGCCGTGCAAATCCGGCCATTTTCAGGCAGGTGTACCGGATGAAGAGGCAAAGCGCAATTCATCCGGTCATTTTCGTTACGAGAGTGCGTCAAGCTCACGCAGGGCCGCTGCATCGCGGGCAGAAACGTCAGGATAATCCGGATCAGACCCGACATCGGTGGTGATGCGCCACGAACGCGCGCATTTTTCACCTTCCGCGAGCTTCTGCTCGACCACAACCTTCGGCACTTCCGGCAGGCGGAAGCCATCGGCAGGGCCTTCGTCACCCACAACCGTGATGGCCGAGGTGATGCAGATTTCGGCGAAGTCCTGATCCTTCAGCGCGGTCAGCAGATCGGCGTCGGCGATGTGGACGACAGGTGCCGCCTCCAGCGAGGAGCCGATGCGCTTTTCACGGCGCTCGACTTCAAGCGCGCCCGTCACGACGGTGCGGACCTTGCGGATTTTCTCCCACTTCGCTTCCAGCGCATCGTTCTTCCAGTTTGCCGGGATTTCCGGGAACTGGGCGAGATGCACCGACTCCGCATCCGGGTAACGCGACAGCCACGCTTCTTCCGTCGTGAAGGGCAGCATGGGGGCAAGCCACGTCACCAGGCAATCGAACAGCTTGGCGATGACCGACAGGGCCGCGCGGCGCTTCAGCGACGACGGCGCGTCGCAATACAGCGTGTCCTTGCGGACGTCAAAATAGAAGGCCGAAAGCTCGACATTGGCAAAGTCGATCAGCGCGCGGGTGATCTTCTTGAACTCGAAGCCGTCATAACCTTCACGGACAACGCCATCCAGTTCGGACAGGCGGTGCAGCACCAGCTTTTCCAGCTCCGGCAGATCGTCATAGGCGATCTCCTCGCCCTCAAAATGGGCGAGCGTGCCGAGCATCCATCGGATGGTGTTGCGCAGCTTGCGATAGGCATCGACATTGGTCTGGATGATGGCCTTGCCGAGGCGCTGGTCTTCCCAGTAATCCGTCGTCATCACCCACAGGCGCAGGATGTCGGCGCCAGACTGGCTCATGACTTCCTGCGGGGCGACCACGTTGCCGAGCGACTTCGACTGCTTGCGGCCCTGCTCGTCCATGGTGAAACCGTGGGTGACAACGGCATTGTAAGGCGCACGACCACGCGTCGCGCAGCTTTCAAGCAGCGACGAATGGAACCAGCCGCGATGTTGGTCGGAGCCTTCGAGATAGACATCCGCCGGCCACTTCAAGTCCGGGCGGTCTTCCAGCGTGAAGGTGTGGGTGCAGCCGCTGTCGAACCAGACGTCGAGGATGTCCATGACCTGCTGCCACTTGGCGTGGTCGTGATCATTGCCGAGGAAGCGTTCCTTGGCGCCTTCGGCGAACCAGGCGTCAGCACCTTCGGCCTCGAAGGCCTCGAGGATGCGGGCGTTGACGGCCTCATCGATCAGGACTTCACCCTTCTCATCCGCGAAGACGGCGATCGGCACGCCCCAGCTGCGCTGGCGCGACAAGACCCAGTCGGGGCGGCCTTCGATCATGGCGCGGAGACGGTTCTGGCCGGAGGCCGGAACGAAACGGGTCTGGTCGATGGCGGAAAGCGAACGCGAGCGCAGCGTGGTGCCGTCGCCCAGTTCCTTGTCCATATAGACGAACCATTGCGGCGTGTTGCGGAAGATGACCGGCTTCTTGGAGCGCCAGCTATGCGGATAGCTGTGCTTCAGACGGCCGCGGGCAAACAGGTTGTTTTCCGCGATCAGCGCCTTGATGACGCGCTCGTTGGCGTCACCCTTCTTGCCGTTATCGTCCATGACGCGGGCAGCGCCGCCTTCAGCGGACGGGCCGAAACCGGGGGCGTCTTCGGTGTAGAAACCGTCGTCGCCGACCGTGAAGGGGATCTTGGAGGAGATGCCGCGCGCTTCCAGATCGCGCGCCTGCGCCATCCACGCATCAAAGTCCTCGCGGCCATGGCCGGGAGCCGTGTGCACAAAACCGGTACCGGCATCGTCGGTGACGTGATCGCCATCGAGAACCGGAACAGGGAAGGTGTAACCCAGCGATGCCAGCGGGTGGGCGCAGGTGACAGCCGCGAGCTCTTCCGCCTTGACGTCGCGCAGGCGTGTAAATTCGAGCTTTGCCTTGGCAAAGCATTCCGCTGCCAGCTTGTCTGCGAAGACGAGTTTTTCGCCCGGCTGCGGCCCGAAATCATTTGCCGCCGCCGTGACCTCATAAAGACCGTAGGCGATGCGTGACGAAAACGAGATGGCGCGGTTGCCGGGGATCGTCCACGGCGTGGTCGTCCAGATGACGATGGAGGCGCCTTCAAGCGCAGCAGAACCTTCAACGACCGGGAACTTCACCCAGATCGTGTCGCTCTCGACGTCATGATATTCGACTTCCGCTTCCGCCAGCGCCGTGCGCTCGACAACCGACCACATGATCGGCTTGGAACCGCGGTATAGCTGGCCGCTCTTGGCGATCTTCAAAAGTTCGCCGGCGATGCGGGCTTCGGCGTGGAAGTTCATCGTCGTATAGGGGTTTTCAAAATCGCCCTCGATGCCGAGGCGCTTGAACTCTTCCGACTGGACCTTGATCCAGCCGGCCGCGAAGTCACGGCATTCCCTGCGGAACTCGTTGACCGGAACCTCGTCCTTGTTCTTGCCCTTGGCGCGGTAGGCTTCCTCAATCTTCCATTCGATCGGCAGGCCGTGGCAATCCCAGCCGGGCACGTAATTGGCGTCGTAACCGCGCATCTGGAACGAGCGGGTGATGACATCCTTCAGGATCTTGTTCAGCGCATGGCCGATGTGGATGTTGCCATTGGCATAGGGCGGGCCGTCATGCAGCACGAATTTTTCGCGGCCGGCGGCGGAGGCGCGCAAGCGCTTGTAGAGGCCCATTTCCTGCCAGCGTTTCACCGTTTCCGGTTCCTTCTGCGGCAGGCCGGCGCGCATTGGAAAATCCGTCTGCGGCAAATAGAGGGTGGCGGAATAGTCGAGTTTTTCTGCGGTGTCGCTCATAATCGTACCGTTGTTGCGCGCCGTGTCGGTCGCGCCGTCTCAATTTCAAAGAGGGCAAATACGGAAAGCGCCATGACCAAAGTCATGACAAGCGCCAAAATCCCGGACCTTCCGGCTCGTCAGAGCGGGCGGAAGGCCGGGCCAATAATTCGGCCAATCTGAGTTTTGAACATCAACCGGTATTGGGACATGGCCGGTTGTTTATGCGGTTTTCCGGCAAAAAGGAAGAGAAAAGCGACGGCAATATCGGCCGGAACAGAGGCTGACCGGCCTTACCCGGTCAGAACGCGATCCTGGCGTCCAGTTCGCTGAGCGGGCGCACGCCCGATAACATCGCCCTCGCCTCTTCTTCATCGCGCCTGATCTGGGCGACGAGCGGATCGAGACCGTCGAATTTCAGCTCGTCGCGCAGGTGCCCGAAGAAGGAGACCGAACAGACCTCGCCATAAAGGTCGCCGGAAAAATCGAAGACGAATGTTTCAAGCAGCGCCGCACCGTTTTCGGTGACGGTCGGGCGGTAACCGAAGCTTGCCACCCCATCGCGGATCGACCCGTCCGGGCGGCGGAACCGCACGGCATAGATGCCCGCTTTCAGTTCCGTTTCCGGCGCCAGCGCCATGTTGGCGGTGGGATAACCCAGCGTGCGGCCGAGCTTCTGGCCGCCGATGACTTCGCTTTCCACCGTGAAGCGATAACCGAGCAGGCCTGCGGCGCCCGCCACATCGCCTTCGCATAGAAGCGAGCGAATCCGGCTGGAGGAGACGACATCCGCGCCCTCGTCGCGGAAGGCATCCACCAGCGTCACGTCGAAGCCATGGCGTTTGCCGGCCTCCATCAGGAACGCCGGGCCGCCTTCGCGGCCCTTGCCGAAATGGAAATCGAAGCCGGTGACGACAGCGCTGGCATGAAGCCAGTCGACCAGAATGGACTGGACGAATTCCTCCGCCGAGCGCTGCGAAAATTCCCGGTCGAAGGGATATTCGATGACGGAGCGGAAACCGATGGCCTCAAGGATGCGCGCCTTGAGTGGCGCGGGCGTGAGGCGAAAAACCGGCGTATCGGGACGGAAGACGGAACGGGGATGCGGCTCGAAGGTCAGCACCAGCGCGGGAACGCCACGGGCGTCCGCCAGCTCCAGGGCACGATCCAGGACAGCCCGGTGGCCGCGATGCACGCCGTCGAAATTGCCGATGGCGATGACGCCGCCGCGAAGAGCTTCCGGCAGCGGTTCCTTTTTTTCATTGCGGTGAAAAACGGTCATGGCAATCGATCCATTCCTGCGCCAGCTATTCCTTGAGGCAAGACGTCCTCAGGCGAGACGGGGCATCCACCAGCCGGGAGCAGCACCCTGCCCCTTGAGATAGGCATTGAGAAGCGCCTCGTCCGTCTGGCCGTTCAGCGTATATTCGGCGGCGTGAATTCCGCCGCTGATATAAAGAAGGTTGAGACCGCTCGCAATCGCGCCCTTCACATCCGTCGGCATGCCGTCGCCGATGGCGAGCACGCGATCCTTGGCGAAGGCGCCGCGCACTTCTTTGGCCGCCGCAAGGCAGGCCTCATAGATCGGCGCATGCGGCTTGCCGGCAATGCGGACCTCGCCGCCGAGCTGTTCGTAGTAAGCGGCCATGGCGCCGGCGCATGGAATGATGCGCTCGCCGCGCTCCACCACCAGATCGGGATTGGCGCAGATCATCGGCACGTTGCGGGCAATGAAGCCCTTGAGCATTTCGGTATAGTCCTCGGGCGTTTCCGTCTCGTCATCGAAAAAGCCGGTGCAGACCACGGACTGCGCTTCCGCCTCGCCGACGCGCTCGACATCGAGACCGTCCAGCAGCGGCAGATCGCGTTCCGGGCCGAGCAGGAATACTTTTTTCGGGCCTTCCGCGATCAGGCCGCGGGTGACGTCACCGGAGGTGATAATGCGGTCATAGGCCTCATCCGGCACGCCGAGAACGCGAAGCTGGGCGATGACGCCGGGAGCGGGGCGCGGCGAATTGGTGATGAGCACCACCGTCTTGCCGGCCTCGCGCGCTTCCCGCAACGCAACCGCCGCATCCGGAAAAGCGCTGACGCCATTGTGCAGCACGCCCCAGACATCCGAAAGAATAACGTCGAACCCAGCCGTAATTTCGCCGAGAGTGAGAATGCGATGGGCCATGAGATGCTTTCCGGATGCGAGAAGAGGGTGAGCGTCACATCGCAAAGCGGGACGCCGATGGCAAGGAAAAAAGCGCCGCCAGACCGGTCTTGGCCCGCCTGACGCAGCATGAACACAAATGCCCCTTAGATGCGATGCGGCCGCAACGGGCAAAAAGAACGACGTCGCCGCGCCCGTCCGCGCATGGGAAATTTCTGTCATGGAACGCTGATAACCATAAGCCATGAAATTTTTCAGACAGGGCGTTCTTGACTCCGGCAGAAGCCCTCCTTATCTCGGTTCCGCTGGCACTCGATAAAGGAGAGTGCTAACACCCATCAGGCGAGTTCCAAAAGCTCGCGCAGTCATTTGATCGAGGGATTAGACAATGACAAGCACCAATTTCCGCCCGCTTCACGATCGCGTCGTCGTTCGTCGCGTTGAGTCCGAAGAAAAGACCAAGGGCGGCATCATCATTCCCGACACCGCCAAGGAAAAGCCGCAGGAAGGCGAAATCGTCGCCGTCGGTTCCGGCGCACGTGACGAGGCCGGCAAGGTCGTCGCTCTCGACGTCAAGGTTGGCGATCGCGTTCTGTTCGGCAAGTGGTCGGGCACCGAAGTCAAGCTCAACGGCGAAGACCTTCTGATCATGAAGGAAGCCGACATCATGGGCATTATCGGCTGATTTCAGTCGACCCATCGTTTCCTTAAATTTCAAGCCGGACCCGGTCCGGCCATTCGAAACCAGGAGTTTTGAAAATGGCAGCCAAAGAAGTAAAATTCGGCCGCACAGCACGCGAAAAGATGCTCAAGGGCGTCGACGTTCTTGCTGATGCAGTGAAGGTAACCCTCGGCCCGAAGGGTCGTAACGTCGTTATCGACAAGTCCTTCGGCGCTCCGCGCATCACCAAGGACGGCGTTTCCGTCGCCAAGGAAATCGAACTGGAAGACAAGTTCGAGAACATGGGCGCACAGCTCGTTCGCGAAGTTGCCTCCAAGACCAACGACATCGCCGGCGACGGCACCACCACCGCGACCGTTCTGGCCCAGGCCATCGTTCGCGAGGGTTCCAAGGCAGTTGCTGCCGGCATGAACCCGATGGACCTGAAGCGCGGTATCGATCTGGCCGTTGCTGAAGTCGTCAAGGACCTTCAGGCCAAGGCCAAGAAGATCAACACGTCTGAAGAAGTTGCACAGGTCGGCACGATCTCTGCAAACGGCGAGCGTCAGATCGGTCTCGACATTGCTGAAGCAATGCAGAAGGTCGGCAACGAAGGCGTCATCACCGTTGAAGAAGCCAAGACCGCTGAAACCGAACTCGAAGTCGTTGAAGGCATGCAGTTCGACCGCGGCTACCTGTCGCCCTACTTCGTGACCAACCCGGAAAAGATGGTTGCGGACCTCGAAGACGCATACATCCTCCTGCACGAAAAGAAGCTTTCGAACCTTCAGGCCATGCTGCCGGTTCTCGAAGCCGTCGTTCAGACCGGCAAGCCGCTCGTCATCATCGCTGAAGACGTTGAAGGTGAAGCCCTTGCAACGCTCGTCGTCAACAAGCTGCGTGGCGGCCTCAAGATCGCTGCCGTCAAGGCTCCCGGCTTCGGCGACCGCCGCAAGGCCATGCTGGAAGACATCGCCATCCTGACCGGTGGTACCGTCATTTCCGAAGACCTCGGCATCAAGCTCGAAAACGTTACCCTCGACATGCTCGGTAAGTCGAAGAAGGTTTCGATCTCCAAGGAAAACACCACGATCGTTGACGGCGCCGGCCAGAAGTCCGACATCGAAGGTCGTGTTGCCCAGATCAAGGCTCAGATCGAAGAAACCACCTCCGACTACGACCGCGAAAAGCTGCAGGAACGTCTTGCCAAGCTCGCTGGCGGCGTTGCCGTTATCCGCGTTGGCGGTTCGACGGAAGTTGAAGTGAAGGAAAAGAAGGACCGCATCGACGACGCTCTCAACGCGACGCGCGCTGCTGTTCAGGAAGGCATCGTACCGGGCGGCGGCGTTGCCCTGCTGCGTTCGTCCACGAAGATCACCGCAAAGGGTGAAAACGACGACCAGGAAGCCGGTATCAACATCATCCGCCGCGCCCTGCAGGCTCTGGTTCGCCAGATTGCAGACAACGCAGGTGACGAAGCTTCCATCGTTGTCGGCAAGATCCTCGAGAAGAACGAAGACAACTACGGCTACAACGCCCAGACCGGTGAATATGGCGACCTGATCCAGCTCGGCATCGTCGACCCGGTCAAGGTTGTTCGTACGGCTCTGCAGAACGCAGCCTCGGTTGCTTCGCTGCTGATCACCACCGAAGCCATGATCGCCGAGCTTCCGAAGAAGGACGCTCCGATGCCGGCAATGCCGGGCGGCGGCATGGGCGGCATGGACTTCTAATCAGTCCTGTCTCCGGATTAAGAAAGGGCGGTCTTCGGACCGCCCTTTTTCGTTGCCGCCCATGCCCTTTAAGTGGTCCGGCGTCGCAAGCGCGCCCGACGGGCGGCATGGACTTCTAATCAGCCCTGCCACCGGAATAAGAAAGGGCGGTCTTCGGATCGCCCTTTTTCTTTGTCGCCCATGCCCTTTAGGTGGGTCCGGCGTCGCAAGCGCGCCCGACGGGCGGCATGGACTTCTAATCGGTCCTGTCACCGGAATTAAGAAAGGGCGGTCTTCGGACCGCCCTTTTTCTTTGCCGCGCCTGTGTGATTGACGGAAGGCGGCGCACCTTATCGACGCTCTCGCAAGAGATGCCTCATGAAATCAACAGGTTGCATAATTCTGAAGGCCGACGCGGAAGGGTTCGTGTATTGTCCCGTTTTGGAACAGGCGTGATTTTATCCGGCTATTTTTGCAACCCCATGCAATAATGGGGCACATCCAAGAGCGAATCACCACCCCATACGGGGCCGATTTCCACTCGGACCGGCTTATAAGTGCGCTATTTAGTTGTGCTTTTTCGCATGTCTCGCGATTTTGAAGAAGAAATACATAATATTTTTGATTTTCTCACTGTCTGGTTGTTGTAGGTAGGGGAAAATAAACTATAAGTCACCCCCCGTAAGGGTTCCGCGACGGGGCGGCCAGCATTGAAAGGGGTTTCGATGCCTGGCAAATACGTTCGACTGCGGGTGGCGGTAAAGGTTCAACCTGGCAGTGGCGCTTGAAGTGGCGGCGCTGGCACGTGTTCATGCGGGGGCGCGATTTGTTTGAAATATCAAGACGCAACGATGCTCTGCCTGCGGCGGTAACAGCCACGCCCGATCCCCGGACCCTGTCGCATTTCTTCATGTCGGAGGAGTGGAGCAGCGATCTTTCCAGTGGCGTCATCCGGCTCGGCGAACACGCATCGTTCATGCACGGCCTGCCGCCAGGCGAGTGCGGATTGCTCAGCCTTGTCCGCTGTTACGACCGCGCTGACCACGCCCGTGTTCTGGAACTTTTCGAGCAGGTTTCCACCGCACCTTCACGTTTCTGTTTTTCATCCGGCCTCTCCATCTTGCCGGCGATGCGGCAGCCGGTCATCTGCATGGGAGAATCTTCCGGCTTCGAAGACGGCCAGCAAGGGCGCATATCAGGGCTTTTCCTGTTTCCGCGCTTTGAGGATATTCGCTTCGCCGCCTGAACATAGCGGGACAGACGCCCAGCACCGTTCACAAAATGAAGACGATTTGTCTTCTATTGTTCATCTTTATGGGCGGATGATTTTCGGTCATTGATATCTCCAGACATTGCAGTTCAACCGGCGACACGCCGATTATTTACCGGAGATATCCATGTCCAGCAGCCAGAACGTTCTCGTTCTCATCGCCCGTATTCTGCTTTCCTTCATCTTCATCACCTCGGGCTTCAGCAAGCTCGTCGATCCGGCCGGTACGGCCGGCATGATCACTGGTGCCGGCCTACCCGCTGCAACCGCGCTTGCCTATATTGCAGGCCTGTTCGAACTCGTTGCCGGTCTTGCCATTCTCGCTGGTTTCCAGACCAAAATCGCTGCCTGGGCGCTTGCCGTCTTCTGCGTCTTCACCGGTCTGGTGTTCCACAGCGGCACCGTTGCCGTACCCGGCTGGCCTGAGCCGGCTCTTGGCTGGATCAACACGCTGAACGGCATCATGATGGTGAAGAACATCACACTTGCCGGCGCTTATATCCTGCTTGCCGCCTTCGGCCCCGGCGCCTACTCCGTCGACGCCAAGCGCGGTGCGGCTGTGGCCCACGCATAAGCCAAATGGATCGACCAATAAAAAAGCCGCCGGATCGCTCCGGCGGCTTTTTTTTTTACGTCGTCAGACCGCAGCCCTGATGCGCGAGGCGATCTCCTGAACCGCCGCATCGCCGTCATGTTCCGGCTTGCGGGCGCGCACGAAGCAGGCTTCCGAACGGACGATGATGCCGTCGGAGAGAATTTTCAGGTGGTTGGCCTTCAGCGTCGAGCCGGTCGAGGTGATATCGACGATGATATCCGCCTGCCCTGCGGCCGGCGCACCCTCGGTCGCGCCAAGGCTTTCAACGATGCGATAAAGCTGAATGCCGTGCTGGCGCGAAAAGAACTGCTGCGTCAGCCGCCAATATTTGGTGGCGATGGCAAGCCTGCGGCCATGACGGGCGCGGAATTCCGAAGCGACATCGCCGAGATCGGCCATGCTGTCCACATCCAGCCAGATTTCCGGCACGGCGACCACGACATCCGCATGGCCGAAACCGAGGCGTGCGCAGAACTCCACCTGCGCATCGGCATTGGTCAGCCCCTCGCGTACGAGGTCCTCTCCCGTCACGCCGAAATCCACAGTGCCGGCACCGATCTCGCGGGCGATCTCGGAAGCCGAGAGATAAGCGATCTCGATATCGTCGCGCCCTTCGATGCGGCCGCGATAGGAGCGGTCATTGCCGACAGCCGCGACTTTCAGCCCGGCGCGTTCCAGAACGGCGGAGGCGTCTTCCTTCATCCGGCCCTTGGAGGGCAATGCGATGGTAATCATGGCTTGTCGCTCCCGCGCACCGTTTCGATGCGATCCAGCCAGAGCGAAAAGCCCACGGCCGGGATTTTTTCCTGTGCGCCGAGCAGGGTCAGCAGCCGGTCGAAACGGCCGCCACCGGCCAGCACACTGTCTCCGCCCGCTTCCACCACTTCGAAAACGAGGCCTGTATAATAATCGAGCGGACGGCCGAAGGCCGCGCCATAGGTGACGGTTTCGAGATCGACACCGGCATTGCCAAGCGCTGCGACGCGTTTATCGAAAGCGGAAAGCGCGCTATCCAGTTTCAGTTTCGCCTTTGCGGCAAAATCCGCCAGAACCTGCGAGGCCTGCGGCAGAGGCGCCTTCAGGGCCAGGAACTGCTTGAGCAGCGCGAAGCTTTCATCCGGCAGGCGCGTGGCGGCAAGCGCCAGTTTTTCCCGCAGGCGGCGGGCGATTTCCTGCGGCGAGCGGCTGGCATTGGTGGAATAGCCGGTCTCCTGCATCACCGTATCGAGATAATCGACCAGCACTGTCTCGTCGCCCGTTGCCAGAAGGCCGGCAACCCGCGCGTCCAGCCCGGTCATGGGCTTAGGATGTACAAGGCTTTCCAGCAGCGCTTCCAGCTGCGCCATATCGCCGAATGCCTGCACCAGCCGCTTCTGCCAGCCGAGCGGCAGGCCAAGGGCGGCAACCACCGCCTCGAACACCTGCTGGTCGCCCAGCGTGACGGCAAGCGCCCGGCCCGGCAGCAGGCGCTGCAGAATGCCGGTGGCGTCAATGACGGCACGGGCGTCGGCGGCGGCAATATCGGTATCGCCGAGATCCTCGATGCCCGCCTGATAAAACTCGTTGGCACCTTCGCGGCGCTGGCGGAAGACTTCGCCGAGATAGGAATAACGCTTCGGCGTGCCGGTCGCCGTCTCGATATGGCGCAGGCAGACCGGAATGGTGAATTCCGGGCGCAGGCACAGGCTCTCACCCGTTTCGCTCTCCGTCATGAAGATACGGCGGCGCAAATCCTCGCCGGCCATATCCAGAAACGGTTCGGCGGGCTGGATGACGGGCGTGTTCACGCGGCTCGTGCGGCGCGCGGCGAATTCTTCCAGTAGCTCTCCGGAAAATTCCGGCATGTCGATCAGGGGCATGGGATATTTCCTGTATACGCCGCTAGATACCCCCCTCTGTCACTTCGTGACATCTCCCCCTCAAGGGGGGAGATCAATAGGAGTACGCCGCGCCGGCCGCTTGCAGATCTCCCCCCTTGAGGGGGAGATGTCCGGCAGGACAGAGGGGGGTAAGCGGCTGACACCACGTTACTTGCCTTGCGCCCGCGCCAAATCTTCAGCTTGCGCGGCCAGAATCTCGCGGACCTTCGCCACCAGCTCGGCTTCCGGCACGCTGACCTGCGCCACACGCGCCTCGCGCCAGCTGGCATTGTCCTCGATCTCGCCGGACAGGCGCTTGCCTTCGATCAGATCCTTGATCTGCACCACGCCTTCGGCGCGTTCATCTCCACCCTGGATGATGGCGATGGGCGAGCCGAGACGGTCGGCATATTTCAGCTGGTTGCCGAATTTTTTCCAGTTGCCCTGGTACATTTCAGCGCGGATGCCCTCGGCGCGCAGCGCCTGCGTGAAGCGCTGGTAACGGCCCATGCTTTCCACATCGCCATCCATGACGGTGATGAGAACCGGTGCGAGCGGCTTGACCTGACCGAGCTTGCCGAGGTTCTTCAGCGCCGTCATCAGGCGCGACACGCCGATGGAGAAGCCCGTGGCCGGAACCGGCTGGCCCATGAAGCGCGAAACGAGGCCGTCATAACGGCCGCCGCCGCCGACAGAGCCGAACACGACCTTTTCGCCCTTTTCATTGGTGACGTCGAAGCTCAGCTCGGCCTCATAGACCGGGCCGGTGTAATATTCGAGGCCGCGAACGACGGAGGTGTCAATTCTAATACGATCCGGGCCATAACCAGCCGAACTGACCAGTTGCTGTATGTCATTGAGTTCGCCGAGACCATCTGACAGCATTTGATCCAAATATACGCCGCCACGAATATCTGTAGTTAGACCTGAAATGCTGAGACCACCAAGTTCGTGGGTACCGAAACTTACGTCTAGTAATTTGAAGATACGAGAAATTTGGTCATCATCCAGCCCCATACCCTTGGTGAAATCACCACTTTCATCTTTTCGACCAGTTCCGAGTAGAAGTCTAACACCTTCTTTTCCGAATTTGTCGAGCTTATCGACCGCTCTCAAGACACCAAGTCTTCTATTGGTATTATGTTCACCACCCAGACCGATGGAAGTCAGTACACCATCGAGCACCTTGCGATTGTTGACGCGAATGACATAGTCGCCGCGCTGAATTCCGAGCGCTTCCAGCGTATCGGCCATCATCATGCACATTTCGGCATCGGCCTGCACGCCGGCGGCGCCCACCGTATCAGCATCGAACTGCATGAACTGCCGGAAACGGCCTGGGCCGGGCTTTTCATTGCGGAACACGTAACCGGCGCGATAGGTTCGGTAGGGCAGCTGGATTTCGTTGAAATTTTCCGCAACATGACGGGCGAGCGGCGCGGTGAGATCGTAGCGCAGGCTCATCCACTGGTCGTCATCGTCCTGCAGCGAAAACACGCCTTCGTTCGGGCGGTCGCTATCGGGCAGGAACTTGCCGAGCGCATCGGTATATTCGAACAGCGGTGTTTCCACCGGATCGAAGCCGTAAAGCTCATAGACCCTGCGGATCTTCTCGATCATCTCGTTGGTGGCATGAATATCGGCAACCGAGCGATCCACGAAGCCGCGCGGCAGGCGGGCTTTCAGTTTCTGAGGCTTTTTTACTTTTTCGCTCATGATGCCGATCCGATATTTTCCTGAAATTATGCCGGTGTATTAGAGGATGAAGCCCGGTGCGGCAAGCCGCAAAGGCTCCGGTTTTACTGGCCGCTGCGGCCAAGCGGTGCTATATGGGATACATGTATCCCAATTCGGATCGGGAAGGACGCGACCCATGAGCAAACAGACGGCCATACGCCTGCCGGACGAGACCTATGAGCGGCTGAAAGCGCTGTCCGAGCGCACCGGCCGCACATCCGCCTATTACATCCGCGAGGCAATCGAGAAACATATCGAAGATATGGAGGATCTCTATCTTGCGGAGGAGGCGACGCGGCGCATCCAACGTGGAGAATCGAAGATTGTAAGCGCCGAGGAGTTCTGGCGTGATCTGGACAATTGAATATCACACACTTGTCCAGAAAGAGATGCGCAAGATAAATCCGGAAATGCGCCAGCGAATCCGGAGTTTTCTGCATGAACGATTGGCGGCACTGGATGATCCACGCCAGACCGGCGCCGCCCTGCAAGGCTCCGAACTCGGAAATTTCTGGCGCTACCGGGTGGGCGATTACCGCATCATCTGCGATATACAGGATCACAAGCTCGTCGTGCTGGTGGTCGAAATCGGCCATCGCCGTGAAATCTACCGTTAGGCATTCATGATCCTCGAAGCCCTGCAATATGCCGCCACGCGCGCGGTCACGCCGAAAGAATTCCGGCCGCATATCCGCTATTCCGTCAACCTCTGGGCGCGCGCCAACCGCTGCGCCAAAGCCTGGGCGGAGCATGAAAACAACAGCCGGCAATTCGTGCTGCAATCGGCCAGAAAGCTGAAGCAGCGGCGAACGGCCGTCGTGCTGGGGTCTGGCCTGTTACGCGATGTGCCCTATGATGCGCTGGTGGCGATGTTCGATACGGTCGTGCTGGTCGATCTGGTGCATCTCGCCAGCGTGCAGGCGAAGCTGCGCCTCAATGCCAAAAAGAATGTCCGCATCGCCAACCGCGATCTTTCCGGCTTTGACGATGTTCTCGCCGGTCGGCCGGCGGAACCGCTCGATTTCCTGCGGCGGGTGCCCTATCTCGATCTCGTGGTATCGGCCAATCTCCTGTCACAGATCGGCACCGGCGCACGCCACCGGCTGGAGCGGGAAAAGATCGCAGATGCCCCGGACGATCTTCTGCCGAAGCTCATTCACACCCATCTAGAAGCGCTGGCTGGCCTGCCCTGCAAGGCCTGCCTGATAACGGACACCTCCTTCGACGTGATCGGCAAAGACGGCAACCTGCACCAGCATGAAGACCTGCTGCATGGCATCGAGCTTCCCGCCCCCGCCGCCGCATGGGAATGGCCGCTTGCCCCGTTTGGCGAGGAAAGCAGGGATTATCGCATCGTGCATCACGTCATCGCGCGTGAACTGACCTGATCGTCATGCTTATTCCATAATTCCAGCAGTAAATTCACGCCATGTCCCAGGTGGTCCGCACATTGATGTTCCTTGCCTGCCTGCTATACGGCGCAATGCCGGCGCAGATGGCGATGAGCATGCCGATAGCCAAGGGCATGGCAGCGTCCTCGCAAGTGCCAATGAAACATGACGGTGCCCATTCGCATCGAGCCCCGGATCGGGACCAAGTGTCTCGGGCGCATGCGGAGAATGGGGCTCACGGAGGGGGCACGGGCGGTTGCTGCCCGCATGGTGAAGATGCCGCACATCCCGGTTCCTGCGCCGCCTGCCTGATCGTGGTTCCGCGAACTATCTTCGCCGATAGTGGCCGGGTGACCTTTGACTATCCCAAGCCGCAGCGCGGCATCGTCTTTCACGGCAAGGCTTCCGCGCCGCCGCTACCGCCTCCCCGCGCCTGACCCCAGATTTTTTCAGACCCGTCTTCGAAAAATCCGTCAGACACAGGAAGGATAATCCATGTCTATCAAGACCATTACGCTCGCCGCCGCTTTTGCGGCCTCTCTCGCCATGCCCGTTCTCGCACAGGAAGCGGGCGGCCATGCCGGACATGACATGTCAAAAGGCACTATGAGCGACAGCGCTTCCACCAAGGCCTTCATGAAAGCCAGCAAGAAGATGCATGGCGATATGGCCATCGATTATAGCGGCGATGCCGATGTCGATTTCGTGCGCGGCATGATCCCGCACCATCAGGGCGCAATCGACATGGCCAAGGTCCAGCTCGAATACGGCAAGGACCCGGAAATCCGCAAGCTGGCCGAAGAGGTCATCAAGGCGCAGGAAGGCGAGATCGCCATGATGAAGGCCTGGCTGAAGTCCAAGGGCAAGTGACGACCGCTAGTGTCAAACGGGGAGCGCCGGCTGGCGCTCCCTCCCCCAAGGTTACAACCCCGCAAGACCGGCCTTGTAGTCCTCCGAGGCCGCACGGCTGAGGCGCTCCAGCTCCATGGCCGCCCGGCTGGTATGGCGTTCCTTGTGGCGCAGCAAAGCAAAGTTGCGGGCAGGCAAATCGATGCCGGCTCGGACCAGCAGCCCCTGCCGCAGAAATAGCGAGGCGACGGAGGCAGAAACTGCCGTGGCCGCGCCGCCGGAGCGTGCCGCCATTACCACCGCCTCATTGGACGGCAGTTCCAGCATGACGGACAGTTCAGCGGGGTCCACCCCCATCTGCCGCACCGCCGCCTCGAAGGCGGAGCGGGTGCCAGAGCCCTGTTCGCGCAGAACCCATGAGGTGCCGTAGAGCATATCGAGCGCGGTGAGATAACGGCCATCCGCGAAGGGATGGGCCGAACCGGTGACCACCAGCAGCTTGTCGGAGACGACCGGCTGCACCATCAAAGCCGGCTCATCGATCCTGCCTTCGATGAAACCGACCTCTGCCAGACCGTCAAGCACGGCCTGTGTAACCGTCTTGGTATTGCCGATATCGAGCCGCACGGTCACGCCCGGATAAAGCTTCTTGAACTGCATCAGGATCGGCGGCAGCCAGTAGCTTGCAATCGTCTGGCTGGCGCAGACGGTGATTTCGCCGCGCGTCAGCCCGCCCATTTCAGAAAGAATCAATTCGGCATTGCGCACACGCGCCAGAGTCGCCTTCGCTTCGCCCAGAAACGCCCGGCCGCTTTCCGTCAGTTCGATGTTGCGGCCGACGCGATGGAACAGCTCGACATTATAAAAGGCCTCGAGATTCTTGATGGCGGAGCTGACGGCGGAGGCGGTCAAACCGATGGCTTCGGCGGCCCTTGTAAGGTGCTCGCGTTCGGCAACGGCGATGAAGATGCGGAGTTGTTCGAAGGTCATGGCTTTTCATTCGATTTTATCGAATAATATATGCCATATTATTTGATAGAATAAAACAGGTCGCTACGGCATTGTCTGGCCATGGCACAACATCGCACCCTCGCTCATCCCTTTCAGTTTTCGCTTCGCTGGCTCACCCCGCTTCTGCCGGGCATTCTCATCTGCGCGGCGGTCAGCTGCGCCGCCATTCTGGCGGAGCGCTTTCAGGTGCGGCTTGCAGGCCATGCATGGCTCGGCGATCTGGTGCTCGCCATTCTGATCGGCACGCTGCTGCGTTCGCTGGTGTCTCTGCCCGCGGTTGCCTCGGCCGGCATCAAATTCAGCGCCAAGACGCTGCTTGAAATCGCGGTGGCGCTTCTCGGCGCATCCTTGAGCCTCTCCATCCTCAAAGGTGCCGGCGGTTTGCTGATCGGCGGCATTGCGCTGATCGTGGCGCTGTCGCTGATCGTCAGCTATGCCGCCGGGCGGATGCTCGGTCTGCCGCCCAAGCTTGCGACGCTGATCGCCTGCGGCAACTCCATCTGCGGCAATTCCGCGATTGCCGCCGCCGCACCCGCCATCGGCGCCAAGCCGGAAGATGTCGCCGCCTCGATTGCCTTCACGGCCGTTCTCGGCGTCGCCGCCGTGCTGCTGATGCCGTTCCTGCCGCAGCTTCTGGGTCTCGACGCCACCCAATATGGCATCTTTGCCGGCCTGACGGTCTATGCCGTGCCGCAGGTTCTGGCCGCTACAGCCCCGCTCGGCGCAATCGCCGTGCAGACCGGCACCATCGTCAAGCTCATCCGCGTGCTGATGCTGGGGCCTGTGATCGCCGCCCTCTCCGTCATCCATGGCCAGTCCGGCACGGAACGCCTGAGATTGCAGCAGATGGTTCCGTGGTTCATCATCGCCTTCGTGCTGATGATCATGGCCCGGTCCTTCGGCCTCATTCCCGAGGCTCTGATCGGCCCTGTCGCCTCGCTCTCCAACATCCTCACCATCATGTCGATGGCGGCGCTGGGCCTTTCGGTCGATATTCGCAGCCTTCGCCATGCCGGCGGCAAGGTCATCGTCGCCGCCAGCCTGTCGCTGGTGCTGCTGGGCGTTCTGAGCTTCGGCCTGATCGTGCTGACCCAGGCGGCCTAAGCAAAAGGCGGGCTGTTATTTCCCGGTGCTGACCGTCAGCGTGTAATGTGCGCCGAGACCGCGGCGCGGCGATCCCAGGATGAGCGTCGGGCGAATCAGCCACTCCGTATCCGCCTTCGGCGTCAGGGTTGCGACCTTGCCTTCGGAATCGCTGAAGAAGATCGCGTCCTCATCCGGCGTTGAAAAATCGAAGACCGCCATCAGCACGAATTCGCTGGAGGCGGCAAGCTCGATCTTTACCGTCTGCCCGGCCTTCACCTTCAGGCGATAGACATCGCCGCGCCCGCGCCGCGTCCAGCCGTCAAGCTTCAGCGGCCCGGCCGGCGGCAGCGCCACCTGCTTCAGCCTTTCGCCGTCATCGAGCCAGATACCGTCGACATTGCGGCCCTCCGCGAAGGAGAGATGCGGCACGGCGGCCACAGTCATGGTGAGAGCCAGAAGAAGGGAGGTTATCTTCATGGACGTACAAACTCCCGCCGCATGGCCTCTATCGGCTGGCGGCAATGACAGCCTTCGATATGGTCGTTGACCATACCCATGGCCTGCATGAATGCATAGACGGTCGTCGGGCCGACGAAACTCCAGCCCCGCTTCTTCAAGTCCTTCGAAAGACGGATGGAGGCGGCGCTGGTGGGGTTGGCCCTTAACGTCGCATAGTCCAGCCTTTGCGGCCTTTCTGCGGCGGCCGGTTCGAAACCCCAGAAATAACGGGCGAGCGAACCGAATTCATCGCGCAACTCCATGGCGCGGCGGGCATTGTTGATGGTCGAAACGATCTTGCCGCGATGGCGGATGATGCCCTTGTCGGCAAGGCAACGCCCGATATCGGCCTCTCCGAATTCCGCCACTTTTTCGAATTCGAAATTGGCGAAAGCGAGACGGAACGCCTCGCGCTTGCGCAGAACCGTCAGCCAGGAAAGGCCGGACTGGAAACCTTCCAGACAGATTTTCTCGAAAAGGCGGCGATCGTCGGTGACGGGATAACCCCATTCCTCGTCGTGATAACGGCTGTAATCCGCAAGCCCCTGCTGCCAGAAACACCGCACAAGGCCATCCGCGCCTGTTTCAAGTCCGGCTTCATTCATTTCGCAACCACCCTTTTCCGCTCCCGCCCGTGACCGGTTCAGACTGCGCACTTACCACTCATTCACCACGTTTCAAAACCGGGTGCTAACCTTAAATCCAGCTTTCCCTAATCAAGCGCTTTTTAATGAACAGCCATTTACGATTCGCTGGCGTCGAGGTGCGAACGTGTCCGGCAAAGCGGGCGAACAGTCCCGCAAATCCATAGTTGCGACATCCCGCAGAGAGAGTCCACCCGATGACGATGAAGTCCGTTTTTCTGGCGCTGAGCCTCGTTTCCACCTTTGCCGCCCCGGCCGCCATGGCCAATGAGCGTTATCGCGAGCGCCCGCCCGTCGTCGTCAGCCCGGATCTTTCCGCGCCCTGGGTCACCCAGCTCGGCGGTCGCGGCAATGTGCGGCCCGTGGTTTATCCGCGCGCGCCTGCCGCACGCCAGCCGTTCTTCCAGCAGCGCCAGGCCGCCATGCCGCAGCGCCCCAGCTCCGGCTTCACATCGCAGCGCCCGGCACGGGTGCAGAATGCCGCCGTACGCCCCAACGCGCCGGTGCGCACCCAGATCGCGCCGCAATTCCTGCCGCAGATCGTCACCTACCCGACCAATGAAAAACCCGGCACCATAGTCATCGATACGCCGAACCGTTTCCTCTATCTCGTGCTCGCCGATGGCAAGGCCCGGCGGTACGGCGTCGGCGTCGGCAAGCCCGGTTTCGAATGGGCCGGCACCCACAAGGTAACCCGCAAGGCGGAATGGCCGAGCTGGACCCCGCCGAAGGAAATGATCAGCCGCGAGGCGAGGAAGGGACACTATCTGCCGGCCTTCATGGAAGGCGGCCCGGCCAACCCGATGGGCGCGCGCGCCATGTATCTCGGCTCCACGCTTTATCGCATCCACGGCACCAACCAGCCGTGGACGATCGGCAGCAACAATTCCTCCGGCTGCATCCGCATGCGCAACGAGGATGTCACCGATCTTTACGAGCGCGTCAACGTCGGAACCAAGGTCATAGTGATATGATGGCAACGGTTCAGCCATTCCGGCCGCTTCAGGGCCGGTGTGGCGGCGTATCCGCTTGAATTGCCGCCTTGCGGCGGTACAATCCGGCTCACTTCATTGGAATGAAACTTGGCGGGGGACGCCAGGAGCCGGACCTCTCTCAGGGGATGATGGAACGGTCTTAAAACGGGTGGTCAATCGGCCGCCCGTTTTTCGTTTCTGTCATTCAAATGTTATCAAAAAACGGTTTGGTGAATTACTGATATCAATCTGGATTCACTTCATGCCGCGCCATAGTTTATTTGTTTGCGCCCTGCTGTTCAGCGGCGTTTCCTTCTCTGCCGCAATCGCGGGCGAATTTGAAATTTCCGGTTATGGCGGCTGGCAAAGCGCGCCGCACAGCGATGTGAAGGTCTCCGACGGGCCGGATTTCCGGGCCGGATGGGAAGGCAAGTCGTTTTCCAATCCGCCCTATTGGGGCGTGCGCGGCACCTACTGGTTCGATGAGGGCCAGCTGCGGAATTTCGGTATTTCGCTCGATTTCACCCATGACAAGGTCTATGCCGACGACCAGACGCTTGCCCGCTCCGGCTGGTCGCATTTCGAATTCACCGACGGCCTGAACCTACTGACGCTGAACGCGCTCTACCGCTTTCCGCTGGAATCGCTGCCCATCACCCCTTACGTTGGCGCCGGCGTCGGCATCAACGTGCCGCATGTGGAAGTGTACCGTCCCTCGGGCAAGACCTTCGAATATCAGTTCGGCGGCGCAACCCTGCAGGCGCAGGCCGGCCTCAGCTACCGCATCACCGACAACTGGTCGACCTTCGTGGAATATAAGGGCACCTATTCTTTCGTCGACGTCGATATCGACAATGGCGGCTCGTTGAAAACCGATATCATCACCAATGCGGTGAATTTCGGCGTGGCGTATAAGTTCTAAGAGATATGGCGCAAAGCGTGCCGCGTGGACGACGCTCTCTTTCTTCGTCATTCCGGCCATGAGCCGGAATCCAGTCAGCCCAAGTCATTGGGCTGGAAAGACTCTTCTCGTCGCGCCGACGCGCGCCGGCTGGATGCCGGGTCAAGCCCGGCATGACGGATGCCGAAAGTGCGTGCGCGAAAGCTGCCTCGGGTACTGCGCAGTCGAAAGTACCACGGGACGTTTCTAAACCAAAAGCCTCGCCGGTTTCGGCCCGCCATAGGCCCAGTCCAACAGCTCCACCGTGTGCAGGATAGGCATATCCGTGCCGGTTCCGATCTGCGTGATGCAGCCGATATTGCCGGTGGCGATGACATCCGCCCGGGTGGCCTCGATGTTCTTCACCTTGCGCGCCTTGAGTTTGGCGGAAATCTCCGGCTGCAGGATGTTGTAGGTTCCGGCGGAGCCGCAGCAGAGATGCCCTTCCGCCGGATCGCGCACAGTAAAACCCGCCGCCTTCAGGAGTTGTTTCGGCGCAAGCGTGATCTTCTGGCCATGCTGCATGGAGCAGGCCGAATGATAGGCGACCGTGAGACCCTGGCTTTGCCCTTGCGGCAGATCGAGAGTGGCGAGATACTCGGTGATGTCCTTCGCCAAAGCCGAGACCCGCGCGGCTTTTTCGGCGTAAGCCGGATCGAGCCGCAGCATATGGCCGTAATCCTTGATGGTGGTGCCGCAGCCGGAAGCGGTGATGATGATGGCATCGAGACCGCCACTCTCCATCTCGCGCGTCCAGACATCGACATTGCGCCTTGCCGAGGCGAGCGCCTCTTCCTCGCGGCCCATATGATGCACCAGCGAACCGCAACAGCCCTCCCCCTTCGGCACCACGACCTCGATGCTGAGCCGCGCAAGCAGGCGCAACGTCGCCTCGTTGATACCGGGATCGAGCACCGGCTGGGCGCAGCCGGTGAGGATCGCAACGCGCCCACGCTTTTCGCCTTCGGCCGGCCGCTCTCCCGGACGGGTTGATGCGGAGGCCGCAGGCACGGCGGCGGGGGCGAGAGCGAGCATGGATTGCAGCGGCTTCAGCGCCGGAACTTTGGCAAGCAGACCCGAGAAAGGCCGCGCCAGCCGGGCCAGATGCAGCGCCAGCCGGAAACGGGCGGGATGGGGCAGGACGGCAACCAGAAGATTGCGGATCAGCCGATCCATGAAGGGGCGCTTGTATGTCTGTTCGATATGGGCGCGGGCATGATCGACCAGATGCATGTAATCCACGCCGGAGGGACAGGTGGTGGTGCAGGCAAGGCAGGAAAGACAGCGGTCGATATGGGTGACGACCTCGCGGTCCGCCGGGCGGCTGTTTTCCAGCATATCCTTGATAAGGTAGATGCGGCCCCGCGGGCTGTCCAGCTCGTTGCCGAGCGTGACATAGGTGGGACAGGTGGCGGTGCAGAAGCCGCAATGCACACATTTGCGCAGGATTTTTTCGGATTCCGCCACATGCGGATCGGCCAGCTGTTCGGGCGTGAAGGATGTTTGCATGGTTCAGACGGCCCCTTCCATCGTTACGGCCATCTTGCCGGGATTGAAGATGCCCGCCGGATCGAGCTTCTCCCTGATACGCGCAGAAAGCAGCGCTTCCGCCGCCGGGCGCGGCTCGAAGGCAGCGACCGTGGCGCGCACCGCATCGCTCGCTCTCACCAAAGTTGCGTGGCCGCCGCCAAGCGCCCGGATCGCGCCGCGCAGCAAATCCGCCTCGGGGTCCGCCTCCATCTGCATCCAAATGAGGCCGCCCTGCCAGTCGTAAAAGGCGTCGATGCCCGCTTCCATGCGCAGCGCCGCGACAAGCTGATGACCAACCGAAGGCGCGACCGATACTTTCCACAAGGGCTTCGCCGCCTGTCCGGCATAGGGCGCGACATCGCGCACCTGACGCCACAAAAGCCTGCTCTCCTCACCCTCCAGCAGCGCCCACGGCCCGACCCGGTCCATGACGGAAAGGAGTTTGGCCGTGCGCGCCTCCACCGAGGCGGAAAGCCCTTCCAGCCGCAGGATGGTCGCCGGGCCGTCCGGCAATCCGCCATCGATGAAACGGGAACGAACGCTTTCCGGCAGATGCGCCGCGCCGGAAACCTCGACACTCATCGCCATCGCCGCCGCCATGATGCGCGTCGCCGCTTCATCGTCGAGACCGGAAACGACCACGGTTTTTTCCGCCGACGGTTTCGGCAGCACGCGGAAGGTGACTTCGGTGAGGAAACCGAGCGTGCCGAAAGACCCGGCCAGGAACTTCGACAGATCGAGCCCGGTGACATTCTTCATCACCCGGCCGCCGGCCTTGATGACCTCACCGCTGCCATTGACGAAACGGATGCCGAGCAGGCTGTCGCGGGCCGCACCGGCCACATAACGGCGGGGGCCGGAAACATTGGCGGCGAAGACGCCGCCGATGGTCGGTTCACCTTCGGTGCCCATGATCGGGCGGTGATCCATCGGCTCGAAGGCCATCATCTGGCGGTTTTCTGCAAGGGCGGCTTTGACGGTTGCGAGCGGGGTTCCGGCCTTGACGGTCATGACCATTTCGGCGGGCAGGTAGGAGACGATGCCGTTCATCGCGCGGGAAGAGAGTGCTTCATCTGCTACGACAGCATTGCCGAAACCGGAGCGGGTGTTGCCGCCGATGATTTTCAGCGCGGCTTTTCGGGTTGCGTGGTCGCGGATGATGTCGGCGACCTGGATTTCTGCGTAGGGGGTCAGCATGGGGTGGCGGGCTCCGGGCATGGGATAGCGACGTTTGTGTGGGAAACACTGCGCTCGGAGCAAGAGACACCCCCCTCTGCCCTGCCGGGCATCTCCCCCTCAAGGGGGGAGATCGACAAGCGGATGGCACCCTGCCAATGAAACGAGCGAGGGCGGCATATCGATCTCCCCCCTTGAGGGGGAGATGCCCGGCAGGGCAGAGGGGGGTAAGCCACACCCACCATCGTCACAAAACTCACACCCATCATCCCCTCCCCTCCAGCGGAAACACCTTGGAAGGGTTCATCAGCCAGCCCTCATCGAAAGCCGCACGCACCGCCATCTGCTGGGCAAGATCGGCCTCGCCATACTGGTGGCCCATCAAATCCCGTTTTTCGATGCCCACACCATGTTCGCCGGTCAGACAGCCGCCGGCATCGACGCAGAGCTTCAATATTTCATTGCCGGCCTCTTCGGCGCGGGCCGCATCTTCCGGATCGTTGGCGTTGAACAGGATGAGCGGGTGCATGTTGCCATCGCCGGCATGGAAGACATTGGCGACGCGCAGGCCGAGGCGGTCGGTGATTTCGCTCGTCTTTTTCAGCACGTAGGAAAGCTGGGAGAGCGGCACGGTGCCATCCATGCAGATGTAATCCGCGATGCGGCCGGTTGCGCCGAAGGCGGATTTGCGGCCTTTCCAGATCGCCGCCGCCTCCATGGCCGACTGACATTCCTTCACCGTCTTCACGCCATGTTTTCGGGCAATCGCCACGATGTCAGCCAGCATTGCGTCCATTTCCGCCTCGGAGCCTTCGACCTCGACAATCAGCAGCGCGCCGACATCCAGCGGATAGCCCGCTTTGGCGAAGGCCTCGCAAATTTCGATGGCCGGCTTGTCCATGAATTCGATGGCGACCGGGATGATGCCCGCGCCGATAATATCGGCCACGCAGGAGCCGGCGTCCTCCGACGTCTCGAAGCCGAACAGCACCGGTCGCGCGCCTTCCGGTCTGGCGATCAGCCGCACCGTCGCTTCCGTCACGATACCGAGCTGGCCTTCCGAGCCGCAGACGAGGGCGAGCAGATCGTAGCCGGCGGCATCGAGGTGCTTGCCGCCCAGTTCCAGCACTGTGCCATCGACAAGCACCATTTTCACACCGAGCAGATTATTGGTGGTAACGCCGTATTTCAGGCAATGTGCGCCGCCGGAATTCATGCCGATATTGCCGCCGATGGTGCAGGCAAGCTGCGAGCTGGGGTCCGGCGCATAAAAGAAACCTTCAGCAGCTGCCGCATCGGAAATGGAAAGATTGGTGACGCCCGCCTGCACCCGCGCCGTACGATTATAAAAATCCAGTTCGAGGATCGAGGCCATCTTCGAAAGGCCGATCACCACCGCATCTTCCTGCGGAATGGCGCCGCCGGAGAGCGAGGTGCCAGCCCCGCGCGGCACGACCGGAATGCCGTAACGGTGGCAATATTTCATCACCGCCGCCACCTCTTCCGTCGTTTTCGGCAACGCCACGGCCAGCGGCAGGCGGCGATAGGAAACGAAGGCGTCGGTCTCGAAAGGCACAAGTTCGCGCGGCTCGTGCACAAGACAGTCCGCGGCCAGAATATCCTTGAGGTCCGCTATGATGCGGTCGCGGCCTGCGACGACTTTCGCGCGCGACTCCAGAAACTTGATCGGCTGCGTCACCGCCCCTCCTCCATGCCATTTCGCCAACTGGTATTCTTTCTTTACCACTTTGAAACGGCGCAATCAAATGTTATGGATTTTTTCCTTTCTGGAAACAATTGAGGGCAACTATGACGAATCTGGGCGATCTGGAAGTCTTCGCAAGCGTTGCCGCCTCCGGCAGCATGTCGCTGGCCGCAAGGGAGCTTGGTTATTCGCCCGCCGTCATTTCCAAACGCATCAAGCGGCTGGAAGAAAAACTCGGCGCGCGGCTTTTCCAGCGCACCACACGGCAAATCTCGCTGACCGAAGCGGGACAGGGCTTTTACGAGCGGGTGCTTGCCGTGCTGGAAGGGCTGGAGGAGGCCGAGGATTTCGTGTCCGGCCGCGCCAATACGGTCAACGGCACGCTGAAGGTTTCCGCGCCGACATCCTTCGGGCGCATGCATATCGCGCCGCATCTGAAAGGTTTCATGGAGCGGCATCCTGATCTTTCGGTCAATCTGGTGCTGAGCGACGAATTCATCGACATCATCGAGGGTGGTTACGATCTGGCCATCCGTATCGCCGATCTGAATTCCTCCAGCCTCGTGGCCCGCAGGCTCGCGCCAGTGCGCCGCGTGCTTTGCGCTTCGGCGGAATACGTTGCGGCCCATGGTATGCCGGCGACAATCGAGGATCTGAAAAAGCACCGCTGCCTGCCGGCTCATAATAACGATGTCTGGCGGCTGGAAGGACCGGGCGGCGCGATGAGCATTCGCCCGGAGGGGATGCTCATCACCAATTCCAGCGAGGTGATCCGCGAGGCGGTAATATCGGGGCTCGGCGTTGCGCTGCGCTCTACCTGGGATATCGGCCATGAATTGCGCAGCGGCAAGCTGGTGCAGGTTCTGCCGGGTTATGAGGGATCGCGAAACGTCACGCTCTCGGCGGTTTATCCGAGCCGGCAGTTCCTGCCTGCAAAAGTGCGGCTGTTTATCGATTATCTGGCCGGGCTTTATGGGCCTTCACCCTATTGGGAGCAGGGTTGAGGGAGATGGGATTACCCCTCAGTGCCCGCCCTCGGCATGGGAGCGGCGGATGCGGCGCACCACCCACCAGACGCCGAGGACCGCGAAGGGAACGGAGATGCCGGTGACGACGGCGGGGTCGAGCGGCAGCACATAATGGCTGATCGCCTTGGTGAGATAACCGATGAGGCCCACAACATAATAGGAAATGGCGGCGACCGAGAGGCCTTCGACCGTCTGCTGCAGGCGAAGCTGCATGGCGGCGCGCTTGTTCATGGTGTTGAGCAACACCGTATTCTGCCGCTCCAGTTCCACATCGATCCAGCTTCGGACGAGCGCCGTGGCGCGATAGAGCTTGCGCGACAGGTTGGCCTGCCGCTCCTCCACCGACTGGCAGGTGCGCATGGCGGGCGCCATGCGCCGTTCCAGAAAACTGCCCATGGTCTCGTGGCCCTGCACCGGGGTTTCCGCAAGCGCCCGGATACGTTCGCGCACGATGCCGTCATAGGCGCGGCTGGCGCCGAAACGATAGAGGCTGAGCGCGGCATTGGCTTCCAGTTCGGCCGCAAGGCGGGTCATTTCCGCCAGCAGCGCATCGGCCTCGTCGCGCGCGCCGTTTTTCATGCGCTGGGTGATACCCGTCAGGCCATCTTCGATACGGCGGATTTCCGGCGAGAGCGTCTGCGCCATCGGCAGGCCGAGCATGGCAAGGGTGCGATAGGTCTCGATATCCAACAGCCGCTGCACCAGCGCGCCGCGGCTGTAATCGCTCAAGCCCCGGTCGATCACCAATATCTGTGTCAACCCGTCGCGATCCTGCCGGAAATCGGTGAGGATCGCCGCCTGACCGTCGCGCACGTCGCTGTGACAGAGGCTGGTCGGCTCGAAGATCGTCTCCGCCTGAGACGCCACGCCATTTTCCGGGCGGATTTCCAGCCGCACGCCCGAGATCAGCGAGCCGGGCGGCGAAAAGCCGTCGCCGAAGGGATCGCCGGCAATCTCGCCGCCGAATTTTTCCGGCGCGGGGCCATCCCAGAACCAGGTCGAAAATTCGGTATGCCGCTCCCAGCGCAAGGTCCCCTGCCCCCAGGGCATGGCATGGTGGCGGGCATCGCGCTCCGGTGGCGCGACACCGCGGCTGCGCGACATTTCCGCGATGACCGAGTGATGCACGGCCGAACCACCATCCATCATGAAGGCAAGCTGGACGATGATGCGCGAGGGTGCGAGAAGCACCGTCGGTCGCGCATGAACCTCCCCGAGCGCCAGCGATCTTTCCGGCGCGCTTGCGAAAGCAAATCTACCCTTGGCCATTGCGATATCGTCCCCGCCTGTTGCGCCGGTTTTATTAGAGCATTGATCGCGATGAAAACACCGCAATCGAAGCCGTTGTCATTGTTTTGATCCACCTGGCGGAAAAATCCGCTATCCTGTCCTGCCGCTGCATTAACAAAAGCCAATTCGAAAAGGCAGATGCCGTGTTGCCGCAGGCATGGCACGGACGAGGCGTGTAACTGGATAGAATATTTGACCAGTACGATGCTTCGCTGATAATTTGCCCCCATCGAAATACGGGGCGGGATTTCGCCGGAGACTTCTGCGATGGACGAAACGCTTTTTGCGCGCATCGAGCACAGCCGCACATCGCAGGAGGTGATCTTACGTTTCGAGGAACTGATCCTCGACGGCATATTGCGCGATGGCGACAGGCTGCCCGGCGAGCGCGAACTGGCGCAACGCCTCGATGTCTCGCGGCCGATCCTGCGGGAAGCGCTGAAGGAGCTTGAGACCCGTGGCCTCCTTACCAGCCGGCATGGCGGCGGCACCTATGTTGCCGATATTGTCGGCCCGGTCTTTTCAGACCCCTTGAGCGCGCTGATTACCCGCCACAGCCGGGCGACGCGCGATTTCCTCGAATATCGCCGCTATATCGAAGGCATGACCGCCGAACTTGCCGCACAGCGCGCGACCGAGCCGGACAGGCGCAACCTCGCCGCCATCGTGGACAGAATGCGGGAAGCGCATGAGGCGGGCCGTTTCGAAGAAGAGCTTGCGGGCGATGTGGAATTTCACAACGCCATCGGCGAAGCGGCGCATAATATCGTGCTGATGCATACGTTACGCTCCTGCTACCGGCTTCTAAGCGACGACATCTTCTACAATCGCCATCTCATCTTCACCGTCGCCGGCGCCCATGACGAGGTGCTGAGGCAACATATCGCCATCCACGATGCGATTGCCGCCGGCGATGCGGCTGCGGCAAGAGCGGCGGCGGAGGCCCATATCGACTTCATCGTGGAGACGACATCCAAGGCACATCAGGCGCGGGAATGGGACCGGATTTCGCGCCTGAGGCAACAGCAGCGCAGCCCCTGAAAACGCCATCCGGCGAAATGCGGCACCCGGTTTTTTCAGATTTTGATGGAACCTTTTGTGCTCTTTGGTCTTTTTATCGGGTTAATTGGAAAAATTTACCAAGATGGGACCCATGACGACCACGAGCGAAACTGAACGCTATCCGCGGATAGCTCTCATATCGACGCATGGCTATGTCGCCGCGCACCCGCCGCTGGGCGCTGCGGACACCGGTGGACAGGTGGTTTATGTGCTTGAGCTTGCACGCAAACTCGGCCAGCTCGGTTATACTGTCGATCTTTACACCCGCCGCTTCGAAGACCAGCCGGAATTCGATGAGGTCGATGAGCGCGTCCGCGTGGTGCGCATTCCCTGCGGCGGGCGCGATTTCATTCCCAAGGAATATCTGCACCGTCACCTGATGGAATGGTGCGAAAATGCGCTGCGCTTCATCAAGAAAAACGACCTGAATTATTCGTTCATCAACAGCCATTATTGGGATGCGGGCGTCGCCGGCCAGCGGCTTTCCGAAGCGCTGAAAATCCCACATTTGCACACGCCGCATTCGCTCGGCATCTGGAAAAAGCGCCAGATGGAAACCGACTATCCGGAAAAGGCCGATACGTTCGAACTGGAATTCAACTTCAGGGAACGTATCCAGCACGAGCTGATCATCTATCGCAGCTGCGATATGGTGATTGCCACGACGCCGGTGCAGCTCGACGTTCTGATCGAGGATTACGGTCTGAAGCGCAAGCACATCCACATGATCCCGCCGGGTTATGACGACAACCGTTTCTTCCCTGTTTCCGATGCGACGCGGCAGATGATCCGGCAGCGTTTCGGTTTCGAGGGCAAGACGGTGCTGGCGCTCGGACGCCTTGCGACCAACAAAGGTTATGACCTGCTGATCGACGGTTTTTCCGTGCTTGCCGAACGCGAACCGGAAGCCCGGCTGCATCTGGCGGTCGGCGGCGAGAATATGGACGAGCAGGAAACCACGATCCTCAACCAGTTGAAGGAGCGGGTGAAAGCGCTCGGCCTAGAGGATAAGGTGGCTTTTTCCGGTTATGTCGCGGATGAAGACCTGCCGGACATCTATCGCGCGGCCGATCTCTTCGTGCTTTCCAGCCGTTACGAGCCCTTCGGCATGACCGCTATCGAAGCGATGGCGAGCGGCACACCAACCGTCGTTACCATTCATGGCGGGTTGTTCCGGGCCGTCAGTTATGGCCGCCATGCGCTGTTTGCCGATCCTTTCGACAAGGAAGACCTCGGCATCACCATGATGAAGCCGTTCAAGCATGAGCGACTTTACGGGCGGCTTTCCCGCATGGGGGCGCACAAGGCGCGCAGCCTGTTCACATGGACCGGCATTGCCCAGCAGCTTCTCGCCCTTGTGGAAGGCAGAACCATGATGCCGGTTCTGGAAGAAGCCGATTGGGCCGAACCATGGAACGACGGCGATTGAGACCGCTTCGCCTTTTTTCCACCGATCTCGACGGAACCGTCGTCGGCGATAACGACGCCACGCGCCGGTTCCGCGATTTCTGGCATTCGTTGCCGGAGGGTCAACGTCCCCTTCTGGTTTTCAATAGTGGCAGGCTGATCGACGACCAGCTTGCGCTCATCGAAGAGGTGCCGCTGCCGCAGCCCGACTACATCATCGGCGGGGTCGGCACCATGCTGCACGCGAAAGAGCGAGGCGAGTTGGCAGACGCCTATACACAGTCTCTCGGCACCGGTTTCGACCCCCAGAAGATTGCCGAGGTCATGGCCGGAATTCCCGGTGTGACGATGCAGGAAGAGCGTTACCAGCACGGCCTGAAATCGAGCTGGTTCCTGCATGACGCCGATGACGCCGCGCTCGAAGAGATTGAGGCCGCACTTGTGGCGGCCGATATCGATGCCCGTATCGTCTATTCCAGCGACCGCGACCTCGACGTCTTGCCGAAAGCCGCCGATAAGGGTGCCGCGCTGACATGGCTATGTGGACAACTACAGATCGGCCTCGACGAATCAGTGGTTGCAGGCGATACTGGCAATGATAGGGCGATGTTTGAGCTAAAGAATATTCGCGGCGTGATCGTGGGCAATGCCCTGCCGGAGCTCGTCTCGCTGACATATCATGATACGCGCTTCTTTCACTCGGCTGCGAAGGAGGCGGACGGTGTGGTCGAAGGCCTCCGGCACTGGGGATTAACCCCGGACTAAAAACAGCCCCGGCTACAATTCATAGCGGCTTTGCAATCCGTATGCTTGAAGGCGGGCGGAGAGGGTATTACCGCATCGGCTGTCCGGCCGGGGAACCACCCGGTCGCAGCTTTGTTCGCATATCTACCATGCCCACCTTTGCCCGCAGGCTTCATCAGCGTGAAGACAGTAGTGGGTTATGGGTGAAAGGGGATTGGCGGAACTTACGGCACATCTATATTAGCAATTGTCACTACCCAGCAAAAAAGGATCAATCCGGATTGAAGATTTTGAATCGATTGGCGACAGATGTTGGCTTGATGTTGCGCAGACCGCCGCGACAGCAATATGCGGCGCTGTGCTATCGATTGTCCAAGAAGAATCCGGAGCCGGAAGTGTTGCTGCTGACCAGCCGGGATACGGGACGCTGGGTCATTCCCAAGGGCTGGCCCATGGCCAACAAGAAGGCCCATGCGGTGGCCGAGCAGGAAGCCTATGAGGAAGCCGGTGTCAAAGGCACGGTGGAAAAGGCGCCCTTCGGTTATTACGAATATGAGAAAAAGCTGAACAGCGGCGTCAACGTACCGTGCAGGGTTCAGGTGCATCTGCTCGAAGTTTCGGAGATGCAGGAAAGCTTTCCCGAAAAGCAATCCAGACGGCTGGAATGGGTCAGTCCCCAGGAAGCGGGAAAACGCGTCAACGAGCCGGAATTGAAAGCACTGATGCACGCTTTCGACAAACGGATGACGCATTCGAAATAGCGCGCCCGCCCCGAACGTGGCAATGTGCAGTTTGTTTTTCCAACATGGCTTTTATCGTCTTTCCTTTTGGAAAGATGTGCGAGATGTAACAGTCTTTCTGTAAAATTGCCTTCAACCTGCGACACTGCCGGACGAAAGGGAATGCTGGCAAACGAGGTCTGAATGGCAATCAAGCCGCCATCGAATATGAAACCGACGCTCGACAAGGATCTCGACAAGATTACCCGTGTCGAAGAGGCGACGCTGCATGTCACGCAGCAGCTTGCCGGCCTTGGCGCGGGGTTCATGTTCGTTGTCCTGGCGGCCATCTTCGCCGGCGTCTTCGTCACCGGCACCGCGGGTTCGGTCATCATCATCGCCGCCGTCGCCATCGGCGCCTATATGGCTATCAATATCGGCGCGAATGACGTCACGAACAATGTCGGCCCGGCGGTTGGGGCCAAAGCCATGCCGCTTGCCGCCGCCCTCATCATCGCCGCCATCTGCGAGATTGCCGGCGCGCTGATCACCGGCGGCAATGTGGTCGAGACCATCTCCAGCGGCATCATCAATATCGAGACAATTCCCGACAGGACCGCCTTTTCATGGGCAATGCTGTCGGCGCTTCTCGCCGCCGGCCTTCTCGTCAATATCTCGACATGGACCAAGGCGCCGATTTCCACCACCCATACGGTGGTGGGCGGGGTTGCGGGCGCGGGAATGGCCGCCTATGGGGCGAAGGCGGTCGACTGGATTTCGCTCGGCAGCATTGCCTTCGCATGGGTTCTGGCACCCTTTATCAGCGCCATCATCGCCGTCGCCATCCTTGCTTTCATCAAGGAATTCATCATTTACCGCGAGGACAAGCTCACCTCCGCCCGACTGTGGGTTCCGGTTCTCATCGGTTTGATGGCGGGCGTCTTTATGGCCTATCTCATCTGGGTGGGATTGCGGCAGCTCATGCATGTGTCGCTTGGCCATGCCAGCCTCACTGGGCTGGTGACCGGGCTCGTGGTCTGGCGGCTCTGCGTGCCGATCATCCGCAAACAATCGGAAGGATTGGAAAACCGCAACCAGTCGCTTCGAATCCTGTTCCAGTGGCCGCTGGTTCTCGCCGCCGGCCTTATGTCTTTCGCCCATGGGGCGAACGACGTTTCGAATGCCATCGGGCCCGTTGTTGCCATCGTGCGGGCCCTGCATGACGAGGCGGTGAGCACATCCGCCCGCGCACCGATGTGGGTAATGCTGGTCGGTGCCTTCGGGCTTTCCTGCGGTATTCTTCTTTATGGCCCGCGCCTCATCCGTCTCGTCGGCGAGCAGATCACCAAGCTCAATCCGATGCGCGCCTTCTGCGTTTCCGTGGCCACGGCGCTCACCGTGCTCGTTGCCTCACGCTTCGGCCTGCCGGTCAGCACCACCCACACGGCAATCGGCGCGGTGTTTGGAGTGGGTTTCTTCCGCGAATGGTACACGCAATCGTCGCGGCGACGGCAGGAGCTCGTTCAGGCTGGTGACGGCAGGCCCCGCCGGTCCGAAAGATATGCCGACAATCCTTCCGAGATACGCCGCCGTTATCTCGTCCGCCGCTCCCACTTCATGACGATCATCGCCGCCTGGCTGGTCACCGTTCCTTCCAGTGCAGCGCTTGCGGCGCTGCTTTACTGGCTCATGTCGTCCCTCTTTCTCTGAACCAGAAACAGAATCCCATGCGCGCCAATTTCCGGATGCAACGCCTGTATATCGAAGCCAGCCTTGTCGAAGGCGTCGCGCAGGAGGCGACGGGGGAACAGTTCAACTATCTCGCCAATGTGCTGCGCATGACCGACGGTGCGGAAATCCTGCTGTTCAACGGTCGCGATGGCGAATGGAAAGCGAAACTTGCCTTTCCGAGCCGCAAGAAGATCGTGCTCGTCCCCCTCGAGCAGACACGGCCCCAGCCGAACGCCCCGGACCTGCATTATCTTTTCGCGCCGCTGAAAGTCGGGCGCATGGATTATCTGGTGCAGAAGGCGGTGGAGATGGGCGCCGGCCTGTTGCAGCCGGTGATGACGCAGCATGTTCAGGGCAAGATCCACAATACCGAAAAACTGCGCGCCAACGCCATCGAAGCCGCCGAGCAGTGCGGCATACTGTCCCTGCCCGAGGTGGCCGAGCCGGTGAAACTGAGGGATATGCTCGAAACCTGGCCCCACGACCGGCGCATCATCTATTGCGACGAAGGCGATGCGGGGCAAAATCCGCTGCCGATCCTGCAAGCCGTCACGGAGCGCAAACTTGCCCTGCTGGTCGGCCCGGAAGGCGGATTTTCCGAGGAAGAAAGGGAGCTTCTGCGCGGCCTTGCCTTCGTTACCCCCATTCCGTTGGGGCCGCGTATCCTGAGGGCCGATACGGCCGCCGTCGCTGCGCTCGCGGTCATTCAGGCGGCGATCGGCGACTGGAATTGAATGGCCCCATTGCGCTTCATGCATCTTTAAAAGAAATTCATTTGCCTCCGGATACGATCCGGCCCTATCTGCCAATCATATGCCTCGCCGCAACAGAGACGTCATAACAAGGTAAGCCATGGCACGCGACACGACCGACCAGACCCCCCTCTCCTCCGTCACGGAGCTTACAGATTATCTGGCGGGCGGTTGCAAAGCTGAAGCCGACTTCCGCATCGGCACCGAACATGAAAAATTCGCGTTTTTCCGCGAGGATAACAGTCCCGTTCCCTATTTCGGCGAAGCCAGCATTTCAGCACTTTTGAAGGGCATGCAGGAAAAGCTCGGCTGGGAGCCGATCATGGACGGCGGAAACATCATCGGCCTTGGCGAGCAGCACGGCATGGGCGCCATTTCCATCGAGCCGGGCGGCCAGTTCGAGCTGTCGGGCGCGCCGCTCGAAAACCTGCACCAGACCTGCAAGGAATCCAACCAGCATCTGGCGACGCTGCGCGAAGTGGCCGAGCCGATGGGCATCCGTTTCCTCGGCATCGGCGGTAGCCCGCTGTGGAGCTACGACGAAACGCCGCGCATGCCGAAATCGCGTTATGCGATCATGACGCGCTATATGCCGAAGGTCGGGACCAAGGGTCTCGACATGATGTACCGCACCTGCACCATTCAGGTTAACCTCGATTTCTCCTCCGAAGCGGACATGCGCCGGAAGATGCGCGTTTCCATGAAGCTGCAATCGCTGGCAACGGCGCTCTTCGCCTCCTCGCCCTTCACCGAAGGCAAGCCGAACGGTCTTCTTTCCTGGCGCGGCGATATCTGGCGCGACACCGACAATCGCCGCTCGGGCGTGCTGCCCTTCACCTTCAGCGATGACTTCGGCTTCAAGGACTATGTGGAATGGGCGCTCGACGTGCCGATGTATTTCATCGTGCGCGACGGCAAATATCATGATTGCACCCATGTCACTTTCCGCCAGTTCATGAACGGTGCGCTGAAGGGTGAAATCGCCGACTGGCAGCCGACCATGGGTGACTGGACGAACCATCTTTCCACCCTGTTCCCGGATGTGCGCCTGAAGCGCTTTCTGGAAATGCGCGGTGCGGATGGCGGCCCGTGGAGACGCATCTGCGCCCTTCCCGCTTTCTGGGTCGGCCTTCTTTACGATGACGAGGCGCTGACCGCTGCCGATGCGCTGACCGCCGGCTGGAGCTTCGACGAGGTCATCGCCCTTCGCGATGCCGTTCCGGCCAAGGGTCTTTCCGCCGAGATCGCCGGCAAGCCGCTTCTCGGTCTCGCCCGCGAGGTGCTCGACATTTCCCGCACCGGCCTCAAAAACCGCAAGCGCCTGAACGGCGAAGGCCAGGACGAGACCGTGTTCCTGTCGTCGCTGGATGAAGTTCTTGCCAAGAAGACCACGCTCGCCGAAGACCTGCTTGCGCTTTACAACGGTCGCTGGGGTGGCTCCGTGCTGCCGGTGTTCGAAGAATATCAGTATTGAGGCAGTGCCGCTAAAATTGCGACGCCATTAAAAAAGCCCGGCGCGGCTGAGGGGCCTGACACCGGGCAAAGGCAGGGCTATTGGCAAATCACCCTGCGGGGAAAACTTTTCCGTTCGAAAGCAATTCCGGCGGCTGGAGGTCTGCCGGAATTGCCCGAACATTCTGGAACGTTTTGGCGCATTTCCGGACGGAAAACCGGGGCCCGCTTTTCCTCGAAATGCTTTAAACGGTCTTGAACCGGGTCACCGCGCGGTTGCGTGCGGCGCGGGTCAGATGCGCGGTCGGATCCTCGAGCAGGCCGGTATTGAGCGCATCCCTCACATCCGAGCGCGCCAGACCGATATCGGCCAGAAGGCGGTCATCGAGTTCCGTGAGACCATTGGCCACGATACGATTGTAGATGCGCTGCAAGAACGTTTTGACGCGGAAAGCAAAGAGGCTGGCGACACGACGAAGCGTATCGTTCTGCCTGGAGGTTGCGAGTTCCAGTTCCATTCTCCGTTCTGCCGTGCGCATGACACTTATCCTCTCGTAACGGCACGATGCGGCACCGCCCCCGGCGCACCACGCGCGAGAAGCTGCCTCGGGTTGAGGGCCTGACGTTTCACCGGCCCGGGGTTGATATTGATTTGCTGGGTGTCAAAATGTCGCAAGACTATTGATCAGTCCAACGAATGTTTCTAATGTGAGGCATCAATCATTCTGATGGATGACCATCCATGTCCGCACCTCTCGACATAGATCAGCTGCATACCTTCATCGCCATCGTCGATACGGGCAGCTTCACCAAGGCCGCAGACCGCGTTTTCAAGACGCAATCCGCCGTTTCCATGCAGATGCGACGGCTGGAAGAACGGATCGGCAAGCAGCTTTTCGCCAAGGACGGGCGTGGCAACCGCCTGACGGCGGAGGGCGAGAAGCTGATGAATTACGCCCGCCGCATCATCCGCCTCAATAACGAGGCAATCGCCGCCTTCGACGACAACCGGCTGGAAGGCATGCTGCGCATCGGCACGCCCGATGACTATGCCGACCGCTACATGCCGGAGATTATCGGGCGCTTCGCCAAGACCCATCCCAATGTCGAGCTTTATATCGTCTGCGAACCTTCGGTCAGCCTTGCCGAAAAAATGGCGCGCGGCGAGCTGGATATCGCGCTCGTCACCCATAATCCGCGCGCGCGCTCCTCGGATGTGGTGCGCACCGAACCGCTCTGCTGGGTCGCTTCCGCCAACCATCCGCTGAAGGACGATGCACCCGTGCCGCTCGCCGTCGGGCGGCGCGATTGCCACTGGCGCCAGCTTGCCTGTTCGGCACTCGATGCCGATGGGCGTGACTATCAGGTCCTGTTCACGAGCTGGTCTTCCACCGTCGTCGCCGCCGCCGTGCTGGCGGGCATGGCCGTCTCGGTGCTGCCGGAATCGGCGCTGCGCACCGGCATGAAGGTTCTGACCGCCGCGGACGGCTTCCCGCCCCTGCCGCCGGTGCAGATCGGCCTGATGAAACGGCCCGGCCTCTCCCCTTCGCTGGTGAACGCCATCACCGACCACATCACTGCCTGCCTCGACAATATCTCGCCGATGAGCGTTGCCGACGAAATGGACAGCGATGTGAAGACCTACCCCAAGATGCCACGCCTGCGCGCCGGGCACATGCTGCCGGGGTGGTAAGAGGATAGTACAAATACCCGGGGATGGCGTCGCCTATGCGTGAGGCTTTGTCATCAGCCTCAAGCCGGCTAACCCCGCTCCTCCCGTCGCTCGTCCGCGCTTTCTCTGTTACCGCGCCCGCAGCGTGGCAACCGCCAGCAGCGTATCGGCGCTGATGCCCACCGAACCACTGCCGTTGAAGAGCGTCATGATCGGATCGGTGGTGTTCTGCTGATTGTCGTACATGATGGTGAAACGGGCGACCAGCTTCTTGACCTTTTCCGGATCCTGAAAATCCTCGATGTCGAAATATTTCTTCATCATCGTCACCTGCGTATCGACCTCGGCATTGGCGAGTTCGTCCGGAATCCCGAAAGTGGTGTTGATGAAGCTCTGGAGCGCCGTGTCGGCGAGGATCGAGTAATAGGACGTCGTTCCGGCCGCCATGCGCTGGAAATAGAGCGCCAGGCGCACACCGGCATTTTCTTCGCCCGCCTGCGTTTCCAGCGTCTGGGTGAGGTAGTTGTCCAGCGTCTTGTAAAGGCCGCGCCGCGTCTGGATCAGGCTGCGGTCCTCGTGAAGAAGCGTACCGTCGGTATTGAAGTTGAAGGCGGTGACGAGGCGGCGGAAGACCGGATCCATCTCCTTGTTGACGTAACTGTCCTTGTCATCGAGCTTCGAGGTGAAGGCCTTTTCGAGCTGTTCCTTCGTCACGCTTTCGGGATCGATGCCGAGCGATTCCATCGCGAATTTCGTCAGGCGATCATCGCTCAGGAATTCCTTGAGCGTCTTGATCTTCTGCATCTCGGCCGTGAAATATTCCGATTCCTTCTTCGCCGTTTCCTTGTCCTTTTCCGTGCCGAAAGCCGATTTTTTCTTGATGTAGTCGGCCGACATGGTCTGCATCTCGATTTCCGACTGCGCCAGAACCGGTGTTCCGACGCTGCCATCGGAGGCGAAATTGAACAGCTCCGCCAGCTTGACATAACGCTCGTCTTTCAGCGTGTAGACGAAGCTCTTTTTATCCTGCAGATCGCTGGTGAGCACCTTGCGAATATCGGCAGAATTCACCTTGGCCGGATCGAGGCCGACGGCTTTCAGCGCATAGGTATAGACCGCGCTGCTGTCGATGAAATCCTTGACGGATGTGACGCTGGCTATATCGCTCTTGAACAGCTTCAGCGCCTTCTCGTCGGCGGCATCATCCTTGTCGTTATAATAGGTCATATAACCGCTGGTGGTGGTCGCGGTCTGTGCCGTCGTCTGTGGTGTCGTGCCGGCTGCCAGCGTTCCGTCGGTCTGGAAATTGAAGGCATTTCTCAAGGCAATATAACGCTTGTCATTCTTGCCAACGGTCGCGATGTAGTTGCTCGGATCGCTCAGATCGCTGGTCAGGATATTCTGGATCGTTGCCGTGACGACTGTGAGGTCGTTCAGGTCGAAGGCCGTCCTGATATAGTTGAGAAGCCGGGTATCCGACGTCAGTTCGGTTACCGTCTTGATCGAACCGATCTTCGATTCGAAATAATCGCGGTTCAGCGTGGCGACGGTCGGCGTCACGCGCGGGGCGCTGCCGATATAGGCATCCGTCAGGGCCTTGAGATTATCCGCCGTCTGCGCTTGACCGGCGGTCACCGTGCCGTCGTTCTTGAACTCGAAGGCGGTGGCGAGCTGCGCCATCTTGTTATATTGCGTCACGGTGCTGGTGAGCGTCGTCTGCTCGGCCTTGATGGCGGCGAGCTTCGCTTCCCACTCATCCTGCGGCGGCAACACCGCCTCGAGCTGGGTCAGCTGGTCCTGGCGCGTCACCTTTTCCGCCTCCAGCGCCGTGCGCTCCTCGGCCGTCAAACCGGTGCCGGCGAGTTCGGTGTCGATTGCGGTAATCCGGGCGGTGACCTGCGCGTGCAGTTCGATATTGCCCTTCATCGTCAGTTTTTCGACCGCGTCATTATAGGCCGCGCCGTATTTCTGGTTGATGTAGCTGTCGGGATCGTTGATGTCGCTCGTCATCAATCCCTTGATATGGGCATAGGAATAGGTCTTCTCATCGATGCCGAAGACCTGAAAGATATAGGCGCGGGTGCGGTCGTTGCGCAGCAGCTGGTCGACATTGGTCACCGTGCCGACGATCGCCTTGTAATAACGGGTCTCTTCCGCAAGGCTGTCATCGAGATCGGTTATCGACGTATCGTAAAGCCCGATCATCTTGTCGAGCTGCGCTTCCGTCTGAACGGTCTTCGTCGATGTGGTGAAGTTGAAGGCTGCGGCAAATTCCCGATACCGCTCATCGGTGAGCTTGTTGGCGAAGCTGTTCTGGTCGTTCAGATCGCTTTCCAGCACCTTTTTCATGAAGGCCTTGGCATAGGTCATCTCGCCGAGACCAAAGGCATCCATGGCATAGGAATAGAGCTGGTAATTGTCGAGGAACTCATCGACGCTTTTCACATTGCCGATGTTTTCCTTGTAATATGTCGTCTGCCGCTCGATGAGCCCCTGCTGCGACACGCGCGACAGGCTTGCCTTCATATCGCGGTTGATCAGGTCGTAGCTGAGATAAGTCGATACCATCCGAATGCCCCTTGGAGACCCGCGCGTCGCTTCAGACGCCGAATGCTCCGGTTTTCAATCCACCCATCGCGCCTCCATCGGGACGCACGGCAAGCCTTTGCCTGACTGTGCGGGAGACGCCTTGCCCGGAGCTTGAAAGAGCACAATTTCGGCCGGGATAAAAACCGCATTGTCCCGATCTCTTTTACCTAAGCGAAACCATGCCACAGTGTGTTTTGCTAACCATTTGGGAATGCAAAGTTTTCTTAACCGCGATTTTTAAGCAGTCTCGAACAGGCGGCGGATATTCTCCCGACATCAGAGGACGAAAAGTCCCGATGAGAAGACCGGAAACCGGCTCTCAGGTAAAACAAGGGTAGAATAAACATGACCAAGACCGTTCTGAAGCCCGACTGGGCCGTCGCCACTCTCAGACTCGACCCGGCACGTTTTCCGCAACAGGTCACTTATGGAAAAGGCAACGGCGCGAGCGATGTCGCCGTCACCCTCGATGAACGGGGCGCCGTTCTGAGAAAGGTTCTTTCCTCTTCCGGCCTGCCTCTGTCCTTCGCTTTGCCAGCCCGCGCCTTCAAGGGCGTTGCCGCCCGCGCCATCGACCATGGCGACGGACAGGTAACGGTGACGCTGGAGCTGCACCATGACGATCCGGATCTCTGCGTTCCGCTTCTCGTCGCCCACGATCTCTGCGATATCGCCGCCGACTGGCGCAGCTGGTCCGAGGCCTACCGTATTCCCATGCTGATGGTGGAAGCCGATGGCGTCGCCCGTCCGCTGGAAGAACATCTCGGCAAGGTGCGCACCCAGAATACCCGCCCGCGCCGCCGCCATTCCTATTTCGCGGACCGCCGTCCCCGCTTCCTCGTTCGCCGCTCCACCGGTTCGCTGGGCATGAGCATGAAGATCGAGGGCAAGGAAATCATCGCCCGCAGCTGATAATCTTCAGCCAGACAAATCAAAAAGCCCGGCGCGGATGACGCGGCCGGGCTTTTTCATTTCGTGTTTTCACAGGCTTACGCCAGCAGGAGCGGCAGGATGAGGCCTGCGAAAATCAGCACGCCGACGCGGTTGTTGGATTTGAACAGCACGAGGCACTGATCGACGTCGTCGATATTAAGCACCCAGACCTGCCGGAACAGCATGATGGCCGCAGCGGCAAGGCCGCTATAGGCAATGACGTTAACCCCCGCGATCCAGAACGACAGGAACATCATGACAAGGGCTGTGCCATAAAGGAAAACCAGCCAGCGATGTGTATTCTCGCCAAACAGCAGGGCGGTTGAACCGATGCCCACGGCGGTGTCGTCTTCCTTGTCCTGATGGGCGTAGATTGTATCATAACCGATCGTCCAGGCGATGGAGCCGACATAAAGCAGGACAGCCGGCCAGGCGATCGATCCGAACTGTCCCGCCCAGCCCATCGGCGCACCCCAGGAAAAGGCAAGGCCGAGGAAAAATTGCGGCCAGTTGGTGAAGCGCTTGGCGAAGGGATAGATCGCCACGAAGATCAGCGAGAATATGCCGGTGGCGATTGCGAAACTGTTGAACTGCAGGAGCACGACAAGCCCCGCAAGCGCCTGCAGGACGATGAAGAGCTTGGCCTGCGACCGGCTCACGCGGCCGGAAGGCAGCGGCCGCGAACGGGTGCGCGCCACGGCCATGTCGATCTTGTGGTCGGCCAGATCATTATAGGTGCAGCCCGCGCCGCGCATCGCCACCGATCCGATGAAGAACAGCACCAGATGCCAGATCAGCGTCGCCCAGGAAAAGCCGCCGCTCGCCATCGCGACATTTGCCGCAAGGGCTGCGGACCAGAAACATGGCCACATCAGCAATTGCCAGCCGATGGGGCGATCCCACCGGGCCAGTTGCGCATAGGGCCAGAGGGGCCTCGGCAAAATCCGATAGACCCAATTATTGGATGGCGCGTCGGAGACGCGATCTGACAAATCGCTGTGGTGAACCATGGGATGGTTCTACAGCATCGGCAGGAAAATCGGAATGGATTTCAGCACCCGGCCGCACACGCGGAAAAGCCCCGCAGCGGTTTCGCCACGGGGCTTTGCAGGACGATATCTCGGCTATTTATCAGGGCAGCGAGAAATTGAACTTGTAGCTCGCCTGAACGCCGATGATGAACTGGTTCTTCGAGCCGCGCTCGCGCACTAGCGAACTGTCGGCGGCGTCACCGGTCAGGCGGCGATATTCCGCAAACGAGCCGACTTCGGCGTTTTCGGTGACTTTCCAGGTGATGGCAGCGCCGATGCCGGCGGAATGCAGGCCGCCGCCCGGGCTATAGGGCGATGGCGCGCCGGCAGCCGTCTGCGCGGCGCTTACGCCGTAATAACGCTCATTGTATTTGCTGCTCACCCATGTCGCGCGCGGACCGGCAGAAATCTGGATGCCGGGGGCGATATCGGTGAAGGCATCGACGGCAACATCTCCGACCACGCCGCTATGGCTGCGAATGCCCTGACGGACTTCGCCGCGAACGCGCAGCCAGTCGGTCGGATAGGCCTCAGCGAAACCGCCAAGCTCGCCGCCGCGCTTGATGCGGGTCATGCCCTTCAGATCGGACGAGTCGCCCTCGTCACGCGGGGATACCAGCTTTCCGGCAAGACCCATGCTGATCGGGCCATTGTCCAGAAGCGAAATCGAGGCGCTGTCGTTACGCGAGGTGAAACGCGCGCCCTGGCCCTGGCGGCCGAGCGAAATGATGGGCGAAAAGCCGAATTCATTCTTGTTGTCGCCCTGATATTTCGGTGCGGTAAAACCCGCGCCGCCGAGCTTCAGATACCAGTCGCCGGAAAACCAGCCTTCCGCATGGGCATTGCCCACGGCAAAAAGCGACAGGACACAGGCGGCGGCTGCCGCTGATGGCTTGAACATGAAAGAACCCCAGAAACGCAATACAGACAGGTGTCCGTAGAATTAGAGGGATTGTCTTTCCATTCCATTAACCGTCACTGGGCCCTCGTCAGAACGTCACCTTCTCCAGCGGCGTGCGCGTCTTCTCGAATTCCAGCAGCTTCGCTTCGTTCTGCGCAATGTAGTCGCGACTATGCGGCACGGCATCGCGATCCTTGGCGATCTGGATCTGGAAAATGTGGAAGTTTTCGTGGGTAAAGGCCATTTCCGACCCCGCCAGATAAAATTCCCACATGCGGAAGAAGCGTTCGTCATAAAGCGCTACCGCTTCTGCCCTGCGCGCCACGAAACGCTCCCGCCAGTGGCGAAGCGTATGGGCGTAATGCATGGGCAGGATTTCGATATCCTTCACCAGCAGCCGCGATTTTTCGATGGCCGGCAGCACCTCGGCAAGCGAGGGAATATACCCGCCGGGGAAAATATATTTTTCGATGAAGGGGTTGGTCGCCAGCGCCGGATAGGGCTGGCCGATGGAATGCAGCACCATCACGCCCTTATCGTCCAGCACCTCCGCCACCTTGTCGAAATAATCGCGATAATGGGTCGGCCCGACATGTTCGAACATGCCGACGGAGACGATGCGATCGTATTTTTTCGAAGCCGGCAGGTAGCGATAGTCCTGCAATTCGAAACGGACATTTGCCGCAAGGCCCCGTTTGGCGGCGCGGTCGCGGGAAACGCGCAGCTGTTCTTCGCTGAGCGTAATGCCGGTCACATCCGCACCGGCGCTTTCGGCAATATACATCGCCATGCCGCCCCAGCCGGAGCCGATTTCCAACACGCTCTGGCCCGGCTCGGTCATCAGCTTGGCGGCTATGTGCCGTTTTTTCGCGACCTGCGCTTCATAGAGACTGATGCCGGGCGGATTGAAATAGGCGCAGGAATATTGCCAGTCCTCATCGAGGAAGAGATCGAACAGCTTGGCGCTCAGATCGTAATGATGGGCGACGTTGCTCTTGTTGTGGTTGACCGGCAGATGCATCTTGATGCGGGCGGCGATGATGCGCGCCATGCCGCGCCAGATCATGCCGAAGGACAGCGCCTCACTCAGCGTATTGCCCTTCACCAGTGCAAGGAAATCGTAGATGTCGCCTTCCGCGACCTTCGCCCGGCCTTCCATATACATTTCAGCCAGCTTTAGCGCCGGATCGGCGGCGATCTCCTGCATGGCGGCTTCGTCGGTGAAGTCCAGAACCACCTTTTTTCCCGCGCCGTTGCCGAATGTGCGGCTGCCGCCCGGGCTGTTGACGGTGAGATCACCGGTCTTGATTATCTTTTCGAGAAGAACATGCAGAGACGACGCCATGGCACCCCCAATTGCTAAGTCTCACTTATCAATTTCGCTGACCGTATTCCTTTCGGCACAAGTTTCAAGATAGTCTTATTTCAAAAAAATTGAACGATTTCATCAAGCAAAAAGCCCCGCCGGGGTGTGCGGCGAGGCTTTTTGGTAAAAAATCATTTCAACCGCAGGTCAGCGTCGCTTCATGGCTTCAGCCAGAGCGGCGGCAAGCGCACCACCGGTTTGCGACCCCTCGTTGCGCTCCTTCGGCTTGGATGTCGCGTGCCGCATGGCGCTGGCATTGCCCTTCTCGCGCATCGGCTGCGGCGCTGCCTCGCCGCCATCCTTGCGCATGGTGAGACCGATGCGCTTGCGCTTCACATCCACTTCCACGACACGCACCTTGACGACATCGCCCGCCTTCACGACCTCATGCGGATCCTTCACGAAACGATCGGCCAGCTGCGAGACATGCACCAGCCCGTCCTGATGCACGCCGATATCCACGAAAGCGCCGAAGGCGGCGACATTGGTGACGGTGCCTTCCAAAAGCATGCCCGGTTTCAGATCGGTGATCTCGTCCACACCCTCGGCGAAGGTCGCGGTCTTGAAGCTCGGGCGCGGGTCGCGGCCGGGCTTTTCCAGTTCGGCGATGATGTCTTTTACCGTCGGCAGGCCGAATTGCTCGTCGATGAACTTCTTCGGATCGAGCGCCTTCAACGCGGCGCTGTCGCCCATCAGCGAGCGCAAATCGCGGCCGCAGGCGGCAACGATTTTTTTTGCCACGCCATAGGCTTCCGGGTGAACCGAGGAAGCATCCAGCGGCTCCTTGCCGTTCGGGATGCGCAGGAAGCCGGCGCATTGTTCGAAGGTGCGCTGGCCGAGGCGCGGTACCTTCAGCAATTCCTTGCGGCTGGCGAAGGGGCCGGTCTGGTCGCGATGGGCGACGATGGCATCGGCAATCGAGCTGCCAAGACCGGACACCCGCGCCAGAAGCGGCGAAGAGGCGGTATTGAGATCGACGCCGACGGCGTTCACCGCATCTTCCACCACAGCATCGAGCGAGCGGCTGAGACGGCCCTGATCGACGTCATGCTGGTACTGACCGACACCGATGGATTTCGGCTCGATCTTCACCAGTTCCGCCAGCGGGTCCTGAAGGCGGCGGGCGATGGAGACGGCGCCGCGCAGCGAGACATCGAGATTGGGGAATTCGGCGGCGGCCCGTTCCGAGGCGGAATAGACCGAAGCGCCCGCCTCCGAGACGATGACCTTGGTGGGCTTTGCCCCCGAAGCCGGCATCTGCGCCAGAAGATCGGCGACCAGCTTTTCCGTCTCGCGGCTGCCGGTGCCATTGCCGATGGCGATCAGCTCAACATTGTGCTTGCGGATGAGGACCGCAAGTTCCGCCTGCGTGCCGCGCACATCGTTCTTCGGCGGGAAGGGATAGACCGTCGTGGTATCAAGCAGCTTGCCGGTGCCATCCACCACCGCCACCTTGACGCCGGTGCGGATGCCCGGATCGAGCCCCATGGTGGCGCGGGAACCGGCGGGGGCTGCCAGCAGCAGATCCTTGAGATTGCGGGCGAAAACATGGATCGCCTCTTCTTCTGCGCGCTCGCGCAATTCGCGCATCAGATCGAGCGAGAGCGACATGGAAAGCTTCACCCGCCACGTCCAGCCAGCCACTTCCATCAGCCATTGATCGGCGGGGCCGGCATTGCGGATATCGAAGGCGGCGGCGATGGTACGCTGTGCGGGTTTGACCGGTGAGGGATCGTCCGCATCGACATCGATTGTCAGCGTCAGCACTTCCTCGTTCCAGCCGCGCAGCATGGCCAGCGCCCGGTGGCCCGGCACCGTCGCCCAGCGCTCGAAATGATCGAAATAGTCGGAGAATTTCTCACCCGCCGCCTGCTTGCCATCCACGACTTTGGCGCGGAAGGTGGCGTTCTGGCGCATGTAATCGCGCAGGCGGCCGAGCAGATCGGCATTTTCCGTCATGGTTTCCGCCACGATGTCGCGCGCGCCCTCCAGTGCCGCCTTCACATCGGCCACCTCACCCTGAACATAAGCTTCCGCCAGTTTCGCCGGATCGGCGGCGCGGTTCTCCCAGATGGCTTCCGCCAGCGGGCCGAGACCGCGTTCGCGGGCGATTTCGGCACGGGTGCGGCGCTTCGGCTTATAGGGCAGATAGAGGTCTTCCAGCTCCGCCTTGGTGCCCGCCTGCATGATCTTGACCATCAGTTCATCGGTCATCTTGCCCTGACCGGTGATGGAATCGACGATGGAGGCGCGGCGCGCATTAAGTTCGCGCAGATAGACAAGACGTTCCGAAAGCGTGCGAAGCTGGGTGTCGTCCAGCCCTCCCGTCACTTCCTTGCGGTAACGGGCGATGAAGGGAACGGTTGCACCCTCGTCCAGCAGCGCCACCGCCGCCTTTACCTGATCGGGGCGGGCGTTGATTTCGGTGGCGATGAGCGAGGCGAGGCGGGCATTATCTGCGGTCATAGGGGACTCTTGGGGGTTCTCTGCTTTCACGTCTGGAGCGGCGAACATAATGTCTGATTGTGGCGTGACAACAAGAGGCGGCAACGATTCCACAGGAAAGGCGGCCTTCAAGGGAAAGACGGGCATTTGCGGCGCTTTCTCCTTGACCTTTCGCCCCCCTGCCCTTAACGCCCCTGACACAAGGTTACTGGCGAATTTGCAGGGATATTGACCATGAAAGTTCTGTTGATCGGTTCCGGCGGACGCGAACATGCGCTGGCGTGGAAAATCGCCCAGTCTCCCCTGCTCGATGAGCTTTATGCCGCCCCCGGCAATCCCGGCATTGCCGACCATGCGACGCTGGTGGCGCTGAACGTGGAAGACCATGCGGCCGTCATCGTCTTTGCCAAGGAAAAGGCAATCGACTTCGTCGTCGTCGGTCCGGAAGCGCCGCTGGTTGCGGGTCTTGCGGATGACCTGCGCGCCGCCGGCATCGCCACCTTCGGCCCCTCGAAAGCCGCCGCCCAGCTTGAGGGCTCCAAGGGCTTCACCAAGGATCTCTGCGCGCGCTACGATATTCCGACCGGCGCCTACCAGCGTTTCAAGACCGTCGAACCGGCCAAGGATTATGTTCGTCACCAGGGCGCTCCCATCGTCATCAAGGCGGACGGGCTTGCCGCAGGCAAGGGCGTGACCGTGGCCATGACGGAAGCGGAAGCGCTTGCCGCGATTGACGACTGTTTCGACGGCGCTTTCGGCGCGGCCGGCGCCGAAGTGGTGGTGGAGGCCTTCCTCGATGGCGAGGAAGCCAGCTTCTTCTGCCTTTCCGACGGCAAGACCGCACTGGCGCTCGCCACCGCGCAGGATCACAAACGGGTCGGCGATGGGGACACCGGCCCGAACACCGGCGGCATGGGTGCCTATTCCCCCGCTCCTGTGATGACACCGGCCATGGTGGAGCGCACCATGAAGGAAATCATCGAGCCGACGATTTCGGGCATGGCCAAGGATGGCAATCCCTTCTCCGGCGTGTTCTTCGCCGGGTTGATGATTACCGCCAAGGGCCCTGAACTCATCGAATATAACGTGCGTTTCGGCGATCCCGAATGCCAGGTGCTGATGATGCGCCTGAAAAGCGATCTGCTGCCGATCCTCTATGCCACCGCCACCGGCACGCTGGACAAGGTTGAGGCGGAATGGCGCGACGATGCGGCGCTGACTGTCGTTCTCGCCTCGAAGGGTTATCCCGGCGCTTATGACAAGAACACGCCGATCGCCCATATTCCCGAGGCGAGCGAAGAGGCAAAGGTGTTCCATGCCGGAACCGCGCTGAAGGACGGCGGGCTGGTGGCGACGGGCGGACGCGTGCTGAACGTTACCGCCCTTGGAAAGACCGTCACGGAAGCGCAGTCCCGCGCCTATGCGTTGGCCGACAAGGTGGAGTGGGAAAACGGCTTCTGCCGCCGCGATATCGGCTGGCAGGCCGTCGCGCGCGAAAAGGCCTGATCCTTAAGGCAAACGGGATTGGGCGCGAATATTTCGTTCAATTTTTACCAAGTTTGCTGACCCGATGGAAACGAAACATCGGTAATACTCGCCGGAACATTGAAGGGCGCATTGCGTCTCGATCACGAGGCCGCGCCGTCATTTCGGGGGTTTTTCGATGCGTCGTCTTTTTCTGACAGCGATTGTCGCGCTGACCGGCGGGTCGGCGATGGCGTCTTCCATCGAATATATAAACGGCGTGCATGTGGCCAACGGCAGCTTCATTCGTCGCGATTGCGCGGGCTGCAAGCCCATGAAGGGCAAAGCCGTGGCGCAGGGTTACGCCGTTCCCTCCATTGAGCCGGGCACGCAGCACACGGAAATGCGCGAAGTCGACGGCAAGCGCACCCTGCTGCGCACCGAAGCCTGGCTTGGCGGCGCGCCCGTTACCTTCGTCAGCACCAATCCGGCATGGATGGCGGAAACCCCGAGCACGGCCATCGCGACCTATGACGACGCAGAACCCGTGGCACATCCCGCTGAGACGGTTTCGACATCGGCCGGTATCGACGTGACGACGACCACGGCAGCCGTCAAGGAAATTTCCACCGAAAACGCAGCCGAACCGGCCAGCGCCTCGGTGATCGCCGCCCCCCAGTTCCCGGATTTCCAATTGCGCGGCAATTGACCGGCCGATGACGTCTTTCATGACGAAGGTCAAATAATCGCGTCATCGCTGCATTCCCGAAATGGCGCCGCAACCATGCGGGGAATATTGCTTTTTCTCCCGCATATTCTACCTGTCGGGCCTGATAAAGCTTTCGCTAATTAAATATTTATTCAAATTTTTAGCCGCTAAGTGCGTCTATAGTGCGATGCAGCACAGAATGAGGCCACGGCGCGGACACGCGCTTTTGGGCCCTTTTATCGCGCATCATGCGCCTCTCCCTTCTCCGAAACATCGGTACCGCGCGGCGTTTTCAGGCGCGCGATCCCAAACGCTTGTGAGCGCCCATGAAGAACCTTTCCATTTCCCGTCAGTTGATCGTTCTCGTGGTGGCCCTGATGGCCGCCTTCGCCGTGGCGACGTTTTACCAGCTGAAATCCGCCACCGACGCGATCTATGAGGAACGCTACGGCATGCTGCGGACGCAGGTGCAATCGGCAATCTCTATCCTGCAATCCTTCCACGACAAGGAAAAGGCCGGAACGCTTTCGCGCGACGAGGCCATGAAACAGGCTTACGCCACCGTCAGCGCCATGCGCTTCACGCCGGACGGCTATCTGTTTGGTTACGATTACGACGTGACGATGAAGTTCCATCCCGATGCCAAGCGCGTCGGCGAAAGCTTCAAGGGCAAGCCGGACAGCAAGGGTTTCGCCTATCGTGACGAGCTGGTGCGGCTTGGCCGCAATGGCGGCGGCCAGACGGATTTTTACGGTCCGAAGCCCGGCATGGAAGGCAATGACTACGCCAAGAGCTCCTATGCCCTTGCCTTTGAGCCCTGGCAGGTGGTGGTCGTGACGGGCGTTTACATCGATGATCTGAACGCGCAGGTTCGCGGCGATGTGATGAAGGCGCTGTCGATCGGCGCGCTGATCTTCGTGCTGGCGCTTGCCGCAGCCTTCTACGTCATCCGTGGCATTTCAAAGCCGCTCGGCGACATCCACCGTGCGCTTGGTGAAGTGGCCAATGAAAACGTCTCGCTCGCCATTCCCCATACCGGCCTGACCAACGAGGTGGGCATGATGGCGAAGGCCACCGCCTCGCTTCAGGACAAGGTGCGCGAGCGCCATGCCATGCAGCGCCGTGAGGAAGAACAGCAGCGGCAGCTCAATGCGGAGCGCCAGAGCAATCTCGACATGCAGCGCGACGAGGCAGAATTGCAGGCGCGCGTCGTCACCACCATCGGCGAGGCGCTGGAAAAGCTGGCGGGCGGCGATCTGACCGTGCGTTGCGGCGATCTCGGTAATCGCTACGCGGCGCTGCGCGCCAATTTTAACGAGGCCCTGATCCATCTCGACGCCGCCATGGCCAAGGTGAATTCCAAGAGCATCGACATCGGCGGCTCCAAGGAGGAAATCCGCAAGGCTTCCAACGAGCTTTCGCAGCGCACCGAACGGCAGGCGGCCAATCTGGAAGAAACCTCGGCCGCTCTCGATGAATTGACGGTTGCGGTGCGCCAGACGGCGGAAGGGGCGGCCGACGCCGCCAAGCGCGTCACCACCGTCAGCTCCGAAGCCATCCGCAGCGACCGGGTGGTGGAAGAGGCGATCACCGCGATGAGCGGTATCGAACAGTCTTCCGACCAGATTTCCAACATCATCGGCGTAATCGACGACATCGCCTTCCAGACCAACCTTCTGGCGCTGAATGCCGGTGTGGAAGCGGCACGTGCCGGTGAGGCCGGCAAGGGCTTTGCCGTGGTGGCGCAGGAAGTGCGCGAACTGGCGCAGAAATCCGCCGCCGCCGCCAAGGAGATCAAGGACCAGATCGCCCGCTCTTCCGCCCAGGTGGAAAACGGCGTGCGCCTCGTCGGCGAGGCCGGTGATGCGCTGAAACGCATCTCGGACCAGATCAAATCCGCAAACGAGATCGTCAGTAAGATCGCCCATTCGGCCGCCGAACAGGATACGACGCTGCGCTCGATCTCCTCGTCGCTCAACCAGCTGGATGTCGCCACCCAGCACAATGCGGCGATGGCGGAAGAAACCACGGCTTCGGCGGAGGCGCTGGCCGTGGACACCGAGGAACTGCTGAACCTCATCCGCGGCTTCCGCGTCTCCTCCGGCCACCAGCTTCATGGCATGGCAGAGCAGATGCGCATGGCGGGGTGATACGCCCCAGGACCATCGATGAACACCGGCGCCGGGGGAAACTCCGGCGTTTTCTTTTCAAGCATTTCCAGGAAAAGTGGAACCCGGTTTTCCGTCCGGAAATGCGCCAAAACACTCTAACGGGTCAGCGCATCCAGCCGGTCGATATCGGCAGGTGAAAATACGGCAATACCGGCTTTTTCGAGCAGCGCCGCCGTCACCCCGTTGCCCGCGTGTTTGACGCCAGAAAACGAACCGTCATAGATCGCAACCGACCCGCAGGACGGGCTGCCGTCAATCAGAAGCGCGTATGTGCAGCCATTGGCCCTGGCGAAGGCCAGCGCCCTTTCCGCGCCGGCGATAAATTGCACCGTGACATCGCCACCGCTGACCTCCAGCACACGGGCGCGGCCCTCCAGCACATCGACACCGGAGGCACCATTTTCGATTTCCGCCTGCGGCCGCGGCACGGGCATGCCGCCCGCCATCTCCGGACAGATCGTGACCAGCCTGCCCTCGCTTCGCCAGCGGTCTATCGCCGGGTGGGCGAAGGGTTTACCTCTGCCGTCATAGCGGACCGGTTGGCCGAGGAGGCAGGCGCTGATGAGGATTTTGGGGGTGTGGGTCAATGGGGTCATCCTGCAAGGTCGCGGGCGCAGCTTACCCCCCTCTGCCCTGCCGGGCATCTCCCCCTCAAGGGGGGAGATCGGCAAGGGGCATGCTCACCGCTCTTCCCTAGACGTTCAATGTGGCTGAGAGGTTGCCACGGGTCGATCTCCCCCCTTGAGGGGGAGATGTCCGGCAGGACAGAGGGGGGTGAACCGCACACACTGACATGTACGTCTACCCCGAAACCCCTCACCCCGTTATCTTCGAGAAATCCGCAACTGTTCCGGTCGCTTCGCGAATAGCCTTCAGCAGCGCCAGACGGTTTGCACGGATGGCGACATCCTCGTCATTAACGAGCACATCCTCAAAGAACTTATCGACCGGCGCACGAAGCGTCGAAAGCGCCTGCATGGCAGAGCGGAGATCCTCGCCCGCAACAGCCTTCGCAGCGTCGGCAGATGCGGTCTTGATCGCCGCATAAAGCGCCTTTTCGGCATCGAGCTTCAACAGCTCTTCCGAAACGCCATCGGCCACCACGGTGCCCTTCTTTTCCTCGGCAGCCAGAAGCTGGGTGGCGCGCTTGGCGCCTGCCAGAAGGTTGCGGCCATCCTCGCCGGTGATGAAGGCGGTGAGCGCCTCAACACGGCGGGCGATCATCAGCAGATCGTCGGATTCCGGCGTCAAAACGGCGTCGATCAGATCGTAACGCGCGCCGAGGTCGCGCAGATAGACCTTCAGGCGATCATGGAAGAAGGAGAGAAGGTCCGGGTCCTTCGCAACGCTCAGCAGCGGAAGCCGCACGTTTTTCTCAAGCAGAATGCGGACCACACCCAGCGCCGCACGGCGCAGCGCGAAGGGGTCCTTCGAACCGGTCGGCTTCTCGTCGATGGCCCAGAAACCAACGAGTGTATCGAGCTTGTCGGCCAGAGCGACCGTGATCGCCACCTTGTCGGCCGGCAGGCGGTCGGAAGGACCCTGCGGCTTGTAATGGTCTTCGATGGCGGCAGCCACGCTTTCGTTTTCGCCCTGCAGCGTCGCATATTTGCGGCCCATCAGGCCCTGAAGCTCTGGGAATTCACCGACGGCTTCGGTGCGCAGGTCGGCTTTCGCCAGAACAACGGCGCGGTCCACCAGATCGGCATCGGCGCCGACAACCGGGGCCAGCGCCTTTGCCAGTTCGCGAATACGGGCGACGCGCTCACCCTGCGTACCGAGCTTTGCATGGAAGGTCACGTTGAGCGCATCGAGCTTGGCCATGCGCTGGTCGAGCGGCTTATTGAGGTCGAGGCCGAATTTCGCGGCCGAGTCCTTCAGCGTCTCAAGATCAGGCAGATCGCCCTGGTCACGGGTCCAGAAATGACGGGCGTCGGACAGGCGTGCGCGCACGACCTTGCCGTTTCCGTGGATGATTTCCTTGCCGCCGTCGCTTGCCTCGATGTTCGAGATCAGGATGAAGCGGTTGGAAAGACCCTCTTCCGCACCCTGATTGCGGGTGACGAAACACTTCTGGTTGGTCTTGATGGTGAGGCGAATGATTTCCGCCGGGATCTGCAGGTAATCTTCCTCGAAGGTGCCCATCAGAACCTGCGGCCATTCGACGAGGCCAGAGACTTCTTCCAGCAGGCCTTCATCTTCCACCAGTTCAAGACCGTTGGCGAAAGCGAGATCCTTGGCGTCGTGCAGGATGATATCCTTGCGGCGTTCGGCATCGAGAACGACCTTCGCCTTTTCGAGGCTCGAGACATAATCCTCGAAACGGCGCACGGTGATCGGGCCGGGTGCATGGAAACGATGGCCATAGGTGACGTTTCCGGCGACGATGCCGTCGATGGCGAAAGGAATGACCTGCGTTTCGTCATGTTCGGGGCCGAACAGGCAGACGATGGATTGCAGCGGGCGCACCCAGCGCAGGCTTTCCGAACCCTTGCCTTCGATACCGGCATAGCTCGAACCCTTCGGCATGGAGGCGGGGCCGGAGCGCATGGATTTCGGCCAGGGGAAGGAGCGGATGATGCCAGGCATCACCTCGGCGATGATCTCTTCCGCCGGGCGGCCGGGCTTGTTGATGATGGCGATGTAGAAATCGCCCTTCTTCGGATCGGAAACGACCTGCGCTTCCGAAATGTCGTTGAGGCCGGCGCCGCGCAGAAAGCCCTCGATGGCCTTTTCATTGGCGTCGGTGCGCGGGCCCTTCTTTTCCTCGCGCACATCGGCGGAGCGGGCGTTGAGGCCGCGAATATCCAGCGTCAGGCGGCGCGGCGTCCAATATTCGCGCGCACCCTCATAGGTCAGCCCTCTCTCCACCAAGGCATCGGTGACGAGTTTCTTCAGATCGCCCGCCGCCTTGCGCTGCATGCGGGCAGGGATTTCTTCGGAGCGAAGTTCAAGCAGAAGATCGGGCATGGGATAAGGACTTTAATCTGTTGCAAAAGAGTGTCGCGGACTTAGCAAGACCAGCGGCAAAAGTCACCAGCTATCGGTTAAATTACCGCCGGCGGGCGTTACCAGCCGCCACCACCACCGCCCCCGCCGCCGGAGCCGGAAAAACCGCCGCCGCCACCGCCCGAAAAGCTGGAGCCGGACGAGCTGACAGGCTGGGGAATGGTGGAGGCGATGGTATTGGCCATGGAGGTGGAAAAGCCGCCGATCCTGTCGCCAAAGGTTCCGTAATTGCTGCCCGCATACCAGCCGGGCGCATAACTTGCAGCAGCGGCACCGGCAGCGGCCGTTGCAAGCCATGCCTCGAAGGTGCGGCTCCACGGTTTTTCAACGCCGAGCGCCACGGCATAGGGCAGCAACGTCTCGAAATGCTGCGGCGACATGGCGGGCGCGCCGGCCATGTTCATCCGGTCTTTTTCCGCCAGCGTCAGATAGGTTCGGAGGCCCTCAATGCCATCCATCAGCTTGCGGCCGAGCGGCGTCGGCGCGCCCATCAGGAACAGGAACAGCGCGTTGGTGAGCACGATGCCGCCGATGGCGGCCAGTGCCAGCGACTTGGTGTCATGCGTCACATCCAGCAGGATTTGTGTGGCGATGCCGCCAATGGCGGAAAAGGCCACGAAACCGGCAAAAGCCAGCATGACAATGCCGCCTATCCGCTTGCGTAGCGGTGCGCCGCGCGAAAACTGGCGGCCGATGCCGATCGACAGGATGCTGAAGAAGAAGGCGAAAAAGCCGAAGACCAGCACGGCGGCAATGGCGCTTTCATCCAGATCGCCGAAGATCAACGTCGCAACGATGAGGGCGATGCTGAGGAAGATGCCGAACACGGTGTAACCGGCATTGCTGCGGTAATATTTGCCGCGATGTTCTTTCTCTATCGCCGCGCGGAACTGTTTTCCGACCTTTTCAACTTCCGTCCCATGGGCCTTGTCGATGGTCAAAGTCTCGCCCGGACTGCCGATGGAGGCAAGCAGCGTCTTCTGGCCGGTCGGCAGGTTGTCGGCCGTCGCCTTTTGCGTGCGGCGGATGACGATGGCGTTCTTCAAATCCTCCAGAACGACATAACCCTTCACCGCCAGATCAAGAGCCGAGGCAAAGAGCGCCGTCCAGCCGGCACCTGAAAACCCGCGATTATCGACGTAATTGACCAGAGCCGGCGAAAGCCCCTCCGGCGCATCCCAGCGCGGCACGACCACACCCTTCGCCGGATCGCGGCCGACGGCGAACCAGGCGCGCAGGTAATAAAGCAGCACGGCGAAAAGCCCGCCGCCCGAAAGCAGGATGGCGAGATTATCCCGCAGCCACCAGCCCGCCTCCTGTGAGGTGTCTGGTGCCGCAATCGCGCCCTTGGGGAGCTTGACGGCGACCGTCATGCCCTCGCCAACCGTAAACGGGCGGGTGGAGGCGAAGAATACCTCGTTACCTTCGCTCAAGATGCGCGCATCCTTGCCCTTCGCACCCCGCGGCCCGGTGAAGACGTCGGTATCCGTTGCCTTCACGCCCTCCGGCAGAGTGATGGTCGCGGAAATCTCGCCCATGGGGAATTGCCAGCCATTGCCGGTGACATTCCAGGTCAGCTCGTCATAATCGCTGAAATAACGAATCTGCCGGGCGGTGGTGTAAGTGATCTGGAAGATGTGCTCGCCGGTCGGCAGAAAACGCTCGGCGCTGCCGGTATAGATGCGGATGCCGCCCTCGATATTCTCGGTGCGCCAGTTTTCCGGCGCGCCATCGCGCTCCACCGAAACGACGTTGAAATCCACCTTGGTGCGGCGGTTATTCGCATCCAGCGCATAAAGCGGGAAATCGCGGAAGATGCCGCGTTTGATGTTCTGCCCTTCCGCGCGGGCGGTGATGGTTTCCGTCACCGTCAGCTTGCCATCCGCCGCCAGCTCGATGACGGAATGGTAGGAGCGGATGAATTCATCCGCGAAGGCCGGGAAGGCCGCGCCCAGGAAGACGAACAGCGCGAGAAGTCTTGCGGCGATGGTCTTCACGGGCGGTCCCTCCTCAATGGCTCAGTGCCGCGGCTCGGCAGCGCTTTCCTTTTCGGTGTAGTCGACGCCGAGCGAAGCAAGCGCCTTCCAGTAACCGGGATAGGTCTTGCCGACGCAGGCCGGATTCTGGATGGCAATGCCGCCGACTTTCAGCGCCGCCAGCGCAAAGCTCATGGCGATGCGGTGGTCGGCAAAAGTATCGATGGAGGCCTTGACCGTCTGGCCTGCAAGGGCCGGATCGGCATGCACGATCAGGTCGTCGCCCTCTTCATGTGCCAGACCGTTACGTATTTCGTTGAGGCCGAGCGAGACGGCGCGGATACGGTCGCATTCCTTGACGCGCAGATTGGCGATGCCGACGAAACGCACCGGCGTCTCGTTGAAGGCGGCCAGAACCGCGATGGTCGGAATGGCGTCCTGCATCTGCGAGCCGTCGATTTCGGCGGGCAGGTGCGGAAACTTGGCCATGACATCATAGGCCTTGGCGTCCGGCTGGGTGAATTTATCGGCCGGCGTGCCGATATCGATCGCGCCGCCGGTCAGCAGTTCCGCGCCCCAGAGATAGGTGGCGGCGGAGGCATCCGGCTCGATGTGGAAATCGGTGGCCGTATAGCCCGTCGGATGCACGCGCCAGATGGCGTTGCTGACGCGCTCAATCTTCGCACCGAAAGCCTCCATGGCCGATGTGGTGAGATCGATATAGCCCTTGGCGCCGATTTCCTCACCCTTGAGGAGGATATCGACAGGCTTGTCGCCGCAGGCGGCGGCCATCAGAAGCGCCGACACATATTGGCTGGAGAGGTTGGCATCGATGGTGACGCTGCCCTTCGGGAAACCCGTGCCCTTGCCGCAGACGGTGACGGGCGGGCAGCCGGTCGGCGCTTCCGCCTCGACACCGAGGGAGCGCAGGGCCTCTACCAGCGGCATGATCGGGCGTTTGCGCATGTGCTCGTCGCCATCGATGATGACGGCACCATCGACAAGTGCGGCAGCTGCGGTGAGGAACCGTGTGGCGGTGCCGGCATTGCCGAGGAAAAGCGGCTTTTCCGGCTGCTGCAACACGCCAGTACCCTCCACGACGAAGGTGGTGGCATCTGGCTCGGTGACCTTAACGCCCATCTCACGCAGGGCTTCGGCCATATAAAGCGTGTCGTCGCTTTTCAGTGCGCCGGTCAACCGGCTTTTGCCCTTGGCAAGACCAGCCAGGAGAAGCGCGCGGTTGGTGATGGACTTGGAGCCGGGCGGCTCGACCTTGCCGGAAAGCGGATGGTCGGGCGGGGTGATGGTCAGTTCGATCATGATTGTCGTCTTGTCAAAGAATGCAGCGAAGAGCCGGATTATCGGAATTTGAACGGGAGGTCTTAAGCCGCCGAGGGAACAGTGCGCTTAGAATTTCACAGTCGGCACGGCGCGGTCGGCCGGGTTGTCGATCTCGAAATACGGCGCCTTGGCAAAACCGAACTGGCCTGCGACCAGATTGGAGGGGAAGCTTTCCACCTTGACGTTGAGGTCGCGGGCGGCGCCATTGTAATAACGGCGCGACATCTGGATTTCGCTTTCGATGGTTTCCAGCGAACGCTGCAATTCCAGAAAATTCGTATTGGCCTTGAGATCGGGATAGGCTTCGGCAAGCGCAAAGAGCTTGCCGAGCGCCTGCGACAGCAGCCCTTCCGCCTGCGCACGACCCTCGACATCGCCCGCCGGCACGGCCTGCGCCCGGTTGCGCATGGCAATCACCTCCTCGAAGGTGCTCTTTTCATGCGCCGCGTAACCCTTCACTGTCTCGATGAGATTGGGAATGAGATCAGCGCGGCGCTTCAGCTGCACGTCGATGCCCGACCACGCCTCTTCCTTCATCTGCCGCGCCTTGACCAGCCCGTTATAGATGAAGACGACATAGAGCGCGATTGCCGCGATGACTGCCAGCGTGATGAACATTCCCGACCCCTCCTCAAGAGGCGCGGACACCGTAGTGGCGTCCGCACGTTAGACTGTTGCCCCGCCTTACATAAACGTTCAGGCGGCCCTGTTCCAGTTCAGCCCGCCCGCATCCGTCAGCAGGAAGGCTTCGCCGCAGGCTTTCGCCAGCGTGCGCACGCGCAGGATATAGCTCTGGCGTTCCGTGACCGAAATTACGCCGCGTGCATCCAGAAGGTTGAAGACGTGGCTGGCCTTGATGCACTGGTCATAGGCCGGGAAAACGCATTTGTGCAGGCGCTGGTTGTCGTTGTCACCGGGCGCGCCGGCGGCGAGAAGCGCCTGGCATTCCTTTTCGGCGTCGATGAAATGGCGATGCAGCATGGCTGTATCGGCGAACTCGAAGTTATGCCGGGAATATTCCTGCTCGGCCTGCAAAAACACGTCGCCGTAGGAAATCTTTTCTTCACCTTCGCGGCCGTTGAAGTTCAGGTCATAGACATTATCGACGCCCTGGACATACATGGCCAGACGCTCCAGACCATAGGTCAGCTCGCCCGCAACCGGCGAGCATTCGATGCCGCAGACCTGCTGGAAGTAAGTGAACTGCGATACTTCCATGCCGTCGCACCAGCACTCCCAGCCAAGGCCCCAGGCGCCGAGCGTCGGGCTTTCCCAGTCGTCTTCGACGAACCGCACATCGTGCAGCAGAGGGTCGAGGCCGATGGCCTTCAGCGAACCCAGATAGAGTTCCTGCAGGTTCGAGGGGTTTGGTTTCAGGATCACCTGATACTGGTAATAGTGCTGCAGACGGTTGGGGTTCTCGCCGTAACGCCCATCGGACGGGCGGCGTGAGGGCTGCACGTAAGCGGCCTTCCATGGCTTGGGACCGAGCGCGCGTAGCGTGGTTGCCGGATGGAACGTACCCGCGCCCACTTCCATATCGTATGGCTGCAACACCGCGCAGCCCTTGTCGGCCCAGTAATTGTGCAGCGTCAGGATCAGCGCCTGAAAAGAACGCTTCGGGTTCATATGGTCGGGAACATCGGTCATTGCAGTCATCGCGGCGTTAGGAGGACAAGTAAGCATTGACTTACTTCGGATGCGGACACGTGCCACGGCATGGCGTGAGGGTCAAGGTTTTATGCGTGGAGAGGGGCGGTGAACGGGTTGACGATCTTCATTCGCCCTTCGACGGTGAGGCCATCCTGCATGTCTTCGGAGAGGAAAACATTGCTTTCCGCCTTCAGCGCTGCCGCCAGCATCAAGGCGTCGTAAAAAGCAACATTGTATCTCTGCACAAGATCAAGCGCGTCCATGTGCAGACCAACGTCCAGCGGCACAATCTGCGCCGCCGCCGTTCTGAAATCTTCCAAAGCGGAACGTATACCGCTCCATTCCATTCGCAATTTTTTACGCGCGACAACCGAAAACTCGTTAAGTGCCTGGACGCTGATAACGAATGGCTGCGATATTATCGTATTGGCCACCTCGGAGCGCGGGTCGGAGGTCGAAGCATAGACCAGAATATTGGTGTCAACGAAGGGCGCCTTGCTCAACGCTCATTAGCCTCGTCACGATCAAATTTATAGTCCGGCGGCAATGTCCATCGCAGGGAACGAATTTTTTCAAGCGCCTGTCGCCGCTCTTCGTCAGTCGTCGCGTTGACAACCGCATCGGTTGCTGCAACGACATCCACCTCGTCGCCTTCCTTGATATGCAAGGCTTCCGCGACATCCGCCGGGATGCGGACCGCAAGACTATCGCCCCATTTCGTGACACGCATGACAGCCTCCTTACTCGAAAGCGACTATAGCAAATTCTGCGTTACAGGAAAATTACGCCTCATCCTCGCGCTTCACGCGGTATTCGCCGGTTTCCGGGTCCTTGATCAGCGTGCCGATGGCGCCGGTCTCGCGTTCCTTCTCGCGCTGTTTCGATTTTGCCGAGAGCTTTTCCGCATCGCGGACGAAGCGGCGGTAAAGGATGACGGATCCCACCACCAGAAGAATAATTGTAATGAGCTGCGCCATAAGGCTTTATTCCTGAGACATCATAGACCGAAACGCGACCACAATGCCTTTTCTTCGGCAACCTCCGCAAGCCCTGATACCGCACCGGCGGCCAGCCTTTCGGCATTCACGTCCAGAGCAGCATTGACGCCCGGCACCTTTTTGCCGAACAGAGTGCGACCGCCACTGACGAGCTGCAGCTTGACCTTGGTGCCGTAACGGCGGCGAAGAACCTCACGCATGTCGCCCAGCCCGTCGATCAGGCCGAGGTCGAGGCCGCGCATGCCGGTCCAGAACAGGCCCGAGAAGATCGCCTCGTCGCCCTTCAGTTTCGAGCCGCGGCGCATCTTCACCATATCAATGAAAACATTGTGGATTTCGACCTGAAGCGACTTCAGGTAATCGATATCGCCTTCCTTTTCCGGCTGGAAGGGATCGAGGATGACCTTGTTCTCGCCGGCCGTATAGACACGGCGCTCCACGCCGATCTTCTTCAGCATTTCCGGAAAACCGAAACCGCCGGAAACGACGCCGATCGAACCGACGATGGAGGTGGGATCGGCGATGATCTCGTCGCCGGCAAGCGCGATCATGTATCCGCCGGAGGCTGCAACATCCTCCACGAAGATCAGGACCTTCTTTTCCTTTTCCTCGGCGAGCTGGCGGATGCGGTTATAGATCATGCGCGCCTGCACCGGCGAACCGCCGGGCGAGTTGAGCGAAATGGCGACGGCCGGGGCATCCTTGACGGCGAAGGCCTTTTCCAGAAGCGGCGCATAGGAGGCGAGATTGAGGGCGGGGCGGAACTGGTTGCCGCCGGCCATGATCGCGCCGTGCATGCGCACCACCGGGATGACGAGCTCTTTTTTACGAAAGCGTTTCGGCACCAGATACTTCAGAAAACCCACTACTCAATCCTCGCAGCATTTATCCGTTCGTCAGGGATGTATGTATCGCCCCGGAAAACACAATGGTTTGCGGCCGGCGGAACGGCGATATTTATGACGCCGGCCGGATTGCCCTTACATTACGCGAATAGGCGGCGCGGCCATTGTTCAGGTCATCGACGAATGGGGTGAAGGCATGGCTGCGGGTCTCATGCATGATGAGCGGCGCACGGAAGGACAGCCGCGCCCGTGAACCCTTGATGGCGGTGACGAGCATGCGCACCGCATCCTCGCCAGGGCGCGGATGAATGAGGGTGATTTCGAGGCCGCCGAAACGGCTGCCGCAGGCGGCGATGATCTCCGCCACCGATTGCGGCCTTGAAATCAGGGAAAGCTGACCACCCGGCACCATGATCGCGCCTGCGGTCCTGATCCAGTCTTCGAACAGGCCATCGGTCATGGCATGCGCTTCGGCCTTCAGGGCATCCGGCGTGCGGCGGTCGCCCGCATCGTTATAGGGCGGGTTCATGATGACGTGATGGAAATGCTCGTCGGGCAACCCCGCTTCGGCGCGTGCTTTCGCCCGCAGCGTCACATCGGCTTCGCGCACGCTGACGCGCGCAGAAAATGCAGCATTCTCAGGCAGTTCGAGGCTGCGTCGGGCAAATTGCGCCATTTCCGGCGAGCGTTCGTACAGCGTCACCTCGGCCTTTTCCAGCCGCGCCGCAACCGCCATGCCGGCGGCACCTGCGCCCGCGCCGAGATCGGCTATCCGGCAGGCACGCTCATCCGCCACCAATGACGCCAGAAGCATGGCGTCCATGCCGGCCCGGTGTCCCCTGCCCTTCGGCTGGATGACGTGAAACCGGCCCCGGTGAAAGGCGTCGATCGTTTCGGAAATGCCGTCGCCCACCGCCGCTCAAGCCTCTTCGTTGCGCAACTCGTCGCCGAGCCCGGCATCGATGAGAATGCGGCGGGCCTGATCGGCCCGATCTTCCTCCACCAGAAACCTTCGCGGCAAAAGACCGAGCGATCCTTCCAGAATGCTCATCGCCTGATCGGCGATGAGGCAATGGATGCCGGCATCCTTCATCAGGCTTTCGGCGAAGGAGAGCAGCACGGCATCGTTGGTACGGATCAGTTCACGCATGGATAGACCTTAAATTCCCATCTTTTTGAATGGCTAGCGGCAATTCGCCCCTTGCCGCGCAAGGCGTCAGTTTTTATTGTCGAATTCAAATTCGAACTGGAGTCCTGTCCCTTGGGCGTCGTCATACCGCTTGAAGAAAGCAAAAACAAACTCGCATCCGTCAAGCCGCTTGTCGACCTGACCCGCCCCGATATGGAACGGGTGAACCAGCTTATCCTTTCCAAGGCCGGTTCCGATGTCCAGATGATACCCGAGGTGGCCAACCACCTCATCTCTTCCGGCGGCAAGCGCCTGCGGCCGATGCTGACGCTCGCCTCCGCCTCGATGTTCGGTTACGAGGGCGATAATCACATCAAGCTCGCCACCAGCGTCGAATTCATGCACACGGCGACGCTTCTGCATGACGATGTGGTGGATGAAAGCGATCTGCGCCGCGGCAAATCCACCGCCCGCACCATCTGGGGCAACCAGGCGAGCGTTCTCGTCGGCGACTTCCTGCTCGGTCAGGCCTTCCGCATGATGGTGGATGTCGGCTCCCTCGATGCGCTCGATGTGCTGTCCACCGCCGCCTCGGTGATCGCCGAGGGCGAGGTGCTGCAGCTTTCTGTCGCCAAGAACATGGAAACGACGGAAGACGATTATCTGCAGGTGATTCGCGCCAAGACGGCCGCCCTTTTCGCGGCGGCGGCGGAAGTCGGCCCCATCGTCGCCAAGACCGACAAGGCGACCCGCAGCGCGCTGAAATCCTACGGCATGAATCTCGGCCTCGCCTTCCAGCTCGTTGACGACGTGCTGGACTACGGTGGAAAATCCGCCGATCTTGGCAAGAATACCGGCGACGATTTCCGCGAAGGCAAGATCACCCTGCCGGTCATCCTCTCCTATCGTCGCGGCACGCAGGATGAGCGCGCCTTCTGGCGCAAGGCCATCGAGAAGGGTGAAAGCAGCGACGAGAACCTTGAAAAGGCGCTGGGCCTGATCACCAAATACAACGGTCTTGGCGATACGATCGGCCGCGCCACGCACTACGGCACCATCGCCCGCGATGCGCTCGCACCGCTGCCGCAGAGCCCCTGGAAAGATGCGCTTCTGGAAGTGATCGACTTCTGCATCGAGCGTCTGAACTGACGCTAGAGGCCGGGCGAAAGGCGGATGGAAAAGACCATCCGCCCAATGTTCCGGGCCAGCTTCTCCGCAAGGCGTGATTGTGGCCGGGGCCATAATTTCTTGCGGGGCTGCTTCAAAAAAGCCATTCTATCGTGACCAACAATGGAAACTGATTTTTCCGTGCTTCTGCACAAAGGCAAAGGTTCCCTCATGCGGCGTAAACCAGCACTCCGTCTTCTCTGCAGCGCGGCTCTTGCCGCTGCTCTCGCAATCGGCGCGGGTGCAAGCCCCGGCTTTGCGGATACGAAGGCGACACCGGAAGACAAAGCCGTTACGTTCGATCCCGGCAAGGTCAACACCTTCTCCGGCGCCTTCCTCGCCGGGCGCAATGCCGATGTCGATCAGGATTATCCCACCGCGATTTTGCTTTACAAAAAGGCGCTGGAATTCGATCCGGCCAATACGGAAATCCGCCAGCGGCTGATGATCGCCGAACTTCTCAGCGGCAATTTCGAGGCCGGCGCCAAGATCGCCGATTCGATGAAGGACGATACCTCGGTGGAGCGCGTGACGACCATCGTGCGCGGTCTCGACGCCATCAAGGATAAGGAATTCGCCAAGGCCGAGAAGATTCTGAAATATACCGGTCCGAACGATCTCGACCGCATGGTCAACACGCTTTTGACCGCGTGGGCGCGTGCCGGTTCCGGCAAGCCGAAGGAAGCGCTGGCGCTGGTCAACAATATGAAGGGCCCGGGCTGGATTTCGATCTTCCAGAAATACAATGCGGCGGCCATCGCCCTTGTTTCCGGCAACAATGAAGCCGCCCGCAAGAGCCTGAACGAAGCGGTGACGGACCGCGAAGGCGGGGCAACCGCCTCCGATACCTATATGCGCGCTGTGATGGCGCTTGCCCGGCTGGAGGCTTCCGCCGGCAACAAGCAAAAGGCGCTGGATGCGATTGCAGTCGGAGACACGTTCGCACCGAATTACGCGCCGCTGAAGGCGCTTCGCCAGTCCATCGAAAACGGTGAAAAGCCGGAACAGCAGATCACCAATGCGGTTGAAGGTGCCGCCAGCGTCATGTTCTCCATCGCCGGCGCGCTGAACCGCGAAGGCGCCGAAGAGATCGTGACGCTTTATCTGCAGACGTCGCGCGCACTCGATCCGAAGAGCCCGGATACGCTCATCCTTCTCGGCGGCCTTTCCGAAGCGCTGAAACAGCCTGACCGCGCCATTGCCTTCTACCGCGAGGTGCCGAAGGATTCGCCGATGTATCGCATTTCCGAGCTGCAGCTCGGACTGACGCTTGCGCAGACCGGCAAGGTGGATGAGGCGCGCAAGCACCTCAAATCCCTGCTCGAATCCGATCCGAAGGACATTCGTTCCTATCTCGCCTATGGCAGCGTGCTTTCGGACGCCAAGGACTACAAGGCGATGGCCGAGAACTACGACAAGGCCATCGAGGTCATCGGCTCCGTGCCGCAGAAATCCGACTGGTCCGTTTTCTTCCAGCGCGGCATCGCCTATGAGCGGCTGAAGGAATGGGACAAGGCCGAACCGAATTTCAAGCGGGCGCTGGAGCTGAACCCGGAACAGCCGCAGGTTCTGAACTATCTGGGTTATTCCTGGGTGGACAAGGGCATTAATCTCGATGAAGGCATGAAGATGATCAGCCGCGCCGTCGAGCTTCGGCCGAATGACGGCTACATCGTCGACTCGCTCGGCTGGGCGCATTATCGCCTCGGAGCTTTCGATGAGGCCGTGACCGAGCTGGAGCGGGCAATCGAACTGAAAGCCGGCGATCCGACCATCAACGACCATCTGGGCGACGCCTACTGGCGGGTCGGCCGCAAGATCGAGGCGGTCTATCAGTGGAACCGCGCATTGATCGGCGACAGCGACGACGTGGACAAGGCCAAGGTGAAGGAAAAGATCGCCAACGGCCTGCCGCCGGTGGAAAAGGACGCCGAAAATACCGCCAAGAAGGAAGTCGCGCCGGTGCCACCGGCTCCTCCGGCACCGGCACCGGCTGCCACTCCGGACAAGAAATCCTGACGCCGCATGCGCGGGCATGACGTTTCCGGGGCCACAGAGACCATCGAGGCGGCCCCGGCGAAGATCAATCTGGCGCTGCATGTGACCGGCCAGCGAGCGGATGGGTATCACCTGCTCGAAACGCTGGTGACCTTTACCGAAGCCGGCGACACGATCCGTATTCGCGACGCCGATGCCGACAGTTTCTCCATCTCAGGCCCTTTCGGCGATCTTTTGCGCGCGGGCGATGGCGGCGATAACCTCGTCACCCGCGCCAGGGACCTGTTGCGCGATGCGCTTGCATCGACAGGGCAACCTGCACCCCCGGTCGCCATTCATCTTGAAAAGAACCTGCCGGTGGCTTCCGGTATCGGCGGCGGCTCGGCGGATGCGGCGGCGACGCTTCGGGGCCTTTTGCGGCACTGGCGTGCCGGGATCGCACCGGATACGCTTGCATCTATGGCGCTGACGCTCGGGGCGGATGTGCCGATGTGCCTTGAGAGCCGATCCCTGATCGCGCGCGGCATCGGCGAGGACATCGAACCGCTCACCGATCTGCCGGAACTGGTGATGGTTCTCGCCAATCCGCTGAAGGCGGTCTCGACGCCGGAGATTTTCCGGCGATTGCAGACCAAGACCAATGCGCCCCTGCCCGCCTCTGCGACAATCGGCTGGATGGATTTTCTCGCGCAAAGCCGTAACGATCTGCAACCGCCAGCTCAGGCGCTTCTGCCGGAGATCGGGGAAATCATTGGGTTACTGTCGCAGGAAGGTGCTGCGCTTGTGCGCATGTCTGGCTCGGGGGCAACCTGTTTCGGGATTTTTCATTCCCTTGAAGCGGCCAGGAAAGCGGAAACATCGCTTCGGAGGAAACGCCCCGGCTGGTATTTTCAGGCGACGCGGACCATTTGAAGATTAGAGCGGCGGGCCCGCCGCTCCCAGTTTTGTTTGAGCATCGGATTTTCCGAAAACCGCAATACACTTTTCGGTCCGATGCTCCGGCATTCGAGGATAAGGCCATGGCAGGCGAAAGACCCTTCATTCCCCTTGGCATTGCGGTTTTGACCGTTTCGGACAGCCGCACGCTGGAGAATGACAAATCCGGCGATACGCTCGTCGCAAGGCTGGAGGAAGCGGGCCACAGGCTCGCGGCCCGCGCCATCGTGCCTGATGACAGGGCAGCGATTGCCGGCACGGTTCGCGACTGGACGCTCGCTGAAGGCGTGGATGTGGTCATCACCACCGGCGGCACCGGCTTTACCGGCCGCGATGTGACGCCCGAAGCGCTGGAGCCGCTGTTCGAAAAGCGCATGGATGGGTTTTCCGCCCTCTTCCACCGCATCTCCTATGACAAGATCGGCACCGCCACCATCCAGTCACGCGCGACCGGCGGCGTGGCGAACGCGACCTTCATCTTCGTGCTGCCCGGCTCGCCGGGTGCGTGCAAGGATGCGTGGGACGGCATTCTGAAAGCCCAGCTCGATTATCGCCACTTGCCCTGCAATTTCGTGGAGATCATGCCGAGGCTCGACGAGCATTTGAAGCGTGGGGCTGGGGGCGTTTAGATCAGCGGACCAGAGGTGCGTGGGGCTTACCCCCCTCTGCCCTGCCGGGCATCTCCCCCTCAAGGGGGGAGATCGATCTGCGGCGATGTCTCGTCCATCTTGAAGCTTGAGAATGAAGCGACAAGAGGGCCTCTTGCCGATCTCCCCCTTTGAGGGGGAGATGCCCGGCAGGGCAGAGGGGGGTGAAGCTCCACACGCCTTCGGTCCGCTATCAATTGACAATATCCAGAGCTTCTCCACCTTCCCTTGCCAAGGAACAGAACAGACGCCCGCCGCCCCCCCCATCACGCCAGATATTTCTTGAAGAACTCCGTCGTCCGGCCCCAGGCGAGATCGGCAGCCGTCTTATCGTAGCGCGCCGAGGACGTGTCATTGTTGAAGGCGTGGTTGACGCCGTCATAGACGAAGATTTCAAAGGTCTTGCCGTTTTCCTCCAGCGCCTTCTTATAGGCGTCGATGCCGGCATTGATGCGCTCATCGAGACCCGCATAGTGCAAAAGCAGCGGCGCCTTGATGGCTGATACATCGGCCGCCGGGGCCTGCTGGCCGTAATAGGCGACGCCGGCATTTAAACCTGCCGATTTGGTGGCGAAACGATTGACCAGCCCGCCGCCCCAGCAGAAACCGACCGCGCCCACTTTGCCATTCGCCCCCTGCCGGGCCGCGAGCCATACCCGGCCCGCTTCGGCATTGGCGACGGTCGCGTCCATGTCGAGACCGCTGAACATCTGCCGTGCCTTCTCCTCATCGGCGGGCGTGCCGCCCTGCGGGGATAGGAAATCGACCGCAAGCGCGCGGAAACCGGCGAGCGCCACCCGCCTTGCCACGTCACGAATATGGTCGTTCAGACCACGGTTCTCATGAATGACGATGACCGAGCCGATGGGGCCGGAAGCGGATTTCGGCGTAACGAGGTAACCCTTCATCTCGCCACCGGGGGCGGAATAGGTCACCTCCTCGGCGACGATCCTGTCGTCATCGGCCGCGATAACCGCCGCACGGGCGCTGTTGGCCGAAAGAAGCGGAGCGATGGCCGCCGCCGCTGCACCAGACCCGGCCAGTACGGTGAGCTTTTCCATGAATTTGCGGCGATCGAGGCTGAGATGGGTATATTCATCGTAAGCGTCGATCATGGCCTGCGTGATCTTGGGCTTGTCCATCGCTCTATCCTCCTTGAACGCACGGATGCGGGAGGATAGCGCAGATCGCCCCGTGGGGAACGAGGCGGGGGCAAGCGGCGCCACACATTTACGTGAGCGCCGCTTCCGGATTTTCACATCAGGCGGCGAGGTCCACGACGATACGACCGTCGATCTTGCCCTCTTCCATGCGGTGGAAGATATCGTTGATGTTTTCGAGCTTATCCCAGGAGAAGTGGGCCGCCACCTTGCCTTCGCCGGCAAAGGTCAGCGCTTCCTCCAGATCCTGCCGCGTGCCGACGATGGAGCCGCGCACCGTGATGCGCTTCAGCACCGTGTCGAACACCGGAATGGAGATGAAGCCCGGCGGCAGGCCGACAAGCGCCATGGTGCCCTTGGAGCGCAGGAAGCCGTAAGCCTGCTCCATGGCCTTGGGCGACACCGCCGTCACCAGCGCGCCATGGACACCGCCCGTCGCTTTCTGTACCTGCTCCACCGCATCTGGCGCGCGGCCATTGACGGTGACATCGGCTCCGAGTTTTTTCGCAAGCGCCAGCTTGTCGTCGAAAATATCGGCGGCAACGACATGCATGCCCATGGACTTGGCATATTGCACGGCCATGTGGCCAAGCCCGCCAATGCCTGAAATGACCACCCACTCACCGGGCCTGACTTCGGTTTCCTTCAGCCCCTTATAGACGGTAACGCCGGCGCAGAGCACCGGTGCGGCCGGGCCGAAATCGAGATTATCCGGCAGGCGGCCGACGAATTTCGGATCGGCGAGGCCGTATTCGGCAAAGCTGCCATTGACGGAATAGCCGGAATTCTTCTGGCTCGGGCACAGCGTTTCCCAGCCCGTGCGGCACGGAATGCAGCATCCGCAGGCGGTGTAGAGCCAGGGCGTGCCGGCGCGGTCGCCTTCCTTGATGCCGGTGACGCCAGCGCCGATCTTGGCGACATAACCGACGCCTTCATGGCCGGGGATGAAGGGCGGGTTGGGTTTGACCGGCCAGTCGCCGGTTGCGGCGTGCAGGTCGGTGTGGCAAATGCCCGTCGCCTTGTAGTTGATGAGAATTTCACCCGGGCCGGGATCCGGTATCGCCACTTCCTCGATGGTCAGCGGTTTTCCAAACGCGCGGACGACGGCTGCCTTCATTGTCTTAGCCATGACATACTCCCTAATCTCTGCTCGCCTGGAATCCTCGACGGCAGGCAGAGATTAACGGGGATGGGGCGTCATGGAATTGACCCATCGCAAATCGGAGCATTTTGCAAGGCGGGATTGTCTCACTTATGAGGCAACCTCACGGTGCTGATTTACTCCAGCGCCAACCATATGGCGAGCCACGCCCACAGGCAGACGACCAGCGCAAAGCCGATGCCGAACAATGCGCCACGCTGACGCAGGCGGTTGCTGGTGACGTGGACATAGGAATGGGCATAACGCGAGAGCACGAACAGCCATGCCAGAACGACGGTGACGATATTGTCCGCATCCGTGATGTAGAGCAGCAGGCAGGCGATGTGAAACAGCACCGGCAATTCGAACTGGTTGGCGATGTTGCGGTTCACCAGATGGCTTTCGCGCGCCTCTTCGCCCCGGTCGCGCAGCTTGATCGCCGATTCGCGATCCTTGAAGGTGTATTTGTTGCGCCGGACGATCAGAAGCCCGTAAAGCCAGAAGACCAGAAAGACATGGGCGATCATCGGCCAGAACATTGCGGTCGTGGGTGACATGCTTTCTTCTCCAATCATGAAAACGCTCCCCGATCCGGCATGAATCGGGGAGCGCCAAATACTCAGTATCCTTTTACGGATTCGCCTCGAAAGATCAAACCGCGCCGGGGTAGTTCGGGCTTTCGCGGGTGATCGTCACGTCATGGGCGTGGCTTTCGCGCAGGCCCGCGCTGGAGATGCGAACGAAGGTGGCGCGCTCCTGGAATTCCTTGATGTTGCTGCCGCCGACATAACCCATGGCGGCCTTGAGGCCGCCGGCCAGCTGGTGCAGGACGCCGGAAACCGGGCCCTTATAGGGAACCTGACCTTCGATGCCTTCCGGAACGAGCTTCAGCGTGTCGCGTACTTCCGCCTGGAAATAACGGTCTGCCGAGCCGCGCGCCATGGCGCCTACGGAGCCCATGCCGCGATAGGCCTTGAAGGAACGGCCCTGGTAGAGGAACACTTCGCCCGGGCTTTCATCCGTGCCGGCCAGCAGCGAGCCGATCATGACGGCGGAAGCGCCGGCGGCGATTGCCTTGGCCAGATCGCCCGAGAACTTGATGCCGCCATCGGCGATGACGGGGATATCAGCCGCATTGGCGACTTCAACCGACGACATGATGGCAGCGAGCTGCGGAACGCCGACGCCGGCGACGATGCGGGTGGTGCAGATGGAGCCGGGGCCGATACCGACCTTGACGCCATCGGCGCCGGCATCGATCAACGCCTTGGTGCCGTCGGCGGTGGCGACATTGCCGGCGATGATGCGAACCGAGTTCGACATCTTCTTGACCTGCGAGACGGCATCCAGCACGCGCTGCGAATGGCCATGCGCGGTATCGACGACCAGAAGGTCGACACCGGCATCGATGAGGCGCTCGGCGCGCTCGATGGCGTCAGCACCGACGCTGATGGCGGCAGCGGCGCGAAGGCGACCCTGCGCATCCTTGGTGGCGTTGGGGTTCAGCTGCGACTTCTCGATATCCTTGACGGTGATGAGGCCGACGCAGTTGCCCTTGGCATCCACAACCAGCAGCTTTTCAATGCGGTGCTTGTGCAGCAGGCGGCGCGCTTCCTGCTGATCGACGCTGCTTTCCTTGACCGTGACCAGGTTTTCGCGGGTCATCAGTTCGTAGATTTTCTGCTGCGGATCGGAGGCGAAGCGCACGTCGCGGTTGGTCAGAATGCCGACCAGACGGCCGTTCTTGTGGCCGCCGGAACCGCCGTTTTCAACGACCGGAATACCGGAAATGCCATGCGCCTTCATCAAGGCCTGTGCTTCAGCAAGCGTCGCATCCGGGCCGATGGTGACCGGGTTGACGACCATGCCGCTTTCGAACTTCTTCACCTGCCGTACTTCTTCGGCCTGCTCGATGGGGGTCAGGTTGCGGTGGATGACACCGATGCCGCCGGCCTGCGCCATGGCGATGGCGAGGCGGCCTTCGGTAACCGTATCCATGGCGGAAGAGAGGATCGGCAGGTTGAGATCGATATCGCGGGCAATGCGCGTGGCGATATTCGTCTGTCCCGGCATGACTTCGGAATGTCCGGGTTGCAGCAACACATCGTCAAATGTGAGAGCGTCCAAACCAGTGGGTGTTTGAATGATGCGTGCCATGACCAAATTCCTTCATACTGAAAATGCGTGGCCGTTCCGGAACGAAAAGTTCACCCCGGCGCCCTGCAAGGATTGCTTGGAAGTTGGCGAGGGCTGGTAACACGTTCATGACAGGAAGGGAATAGAAAAAACCCGGAATTGCCTTCCGGGCTTTCTTTGTTGCTGCATTGCAGCAGATATCAGATGTCGAACTGATAGGATTTCGGCACGAAACGATAGCCGGTATCCAGCTTTTCGGCGTAACCGACCGCCGGGAAAGGCATGTGATACCCAAGGAAAGGCAGACGGTCGGTGGCGATCATGTCATAGACCTTCTTGCGGGTCGCGGCGGCTGCCGCCTTGTCCATGTCGAATTTCACCTCCCAGTCTGGTTTCTGCAGGGAAAGGACGAAATGGTTGGCTGTATCCGCCGTCAGGATGAGTTGTTTGCCTTCCGATTCGACACGGAAAATCATGTGACCCGGCGAATGACCGAAGGCCGCCACACCGGTAATCCCGGATACGACACTGGCGCCGTCGCCGATGAAGGTCGCCTTTTCCGCCAGCGGCTTGACGTTCGTGAGAACGCCCTTGTGACCGCCTTCCGCAGGCGTGCCGACACGTTTCTCATTCGTCCAGAAATCATATTCCGCCTGGCCGAACACGTAGCGCGCCTTGGAAAAAGCCGGAGCACCCTTTTCCATCAGCCCACCGATATGGTCGCCATGCATGTGGGTCAGCACCACCACGGTCACATCTTCCGGCGTATAACCGGCCGCCGCCATGCCCTCGATCAACCGGCCATTGCCCGCACCGCGCCCGGCTTCACCGAAACCGGTATCGAACAGCACGAGATCCGTGCCGGTATTGACGAGGACCGGCGAGAAGGAATTGACGAATTGCTCCTTCGGCAGAAAATTGTCTTCCAGCAATTTTCCGACCGTCTCCGCCGACTGATCGGTCCCGAAGGTCTCGCCGGGATTGGGAGCCGCGCGTGCGCCATCCTTCACCACCAGTACTTCGAAATTGCCGAGCTTGAAGCGGTTGGTTTCAGGCGGCATCGCGTGTTCTATCTCCATGGAGGTTTGCGGCTGGCTGGTCTGGGCCGTTGCCGTGCGCGCCATCAACAGCGGCGCACCGAGAACGCTTGCGCCCGCCGCACCGATGAGGCCGCGTCTGCTCATGCTCAAGGATTGGGTCATCATCTTTCTCCCGATATCGCCAACTGGCCGTGATCGCCAACTGAACCATGCCAACGGACAATAGAGCGATAAAGTTGCAAGAAAACCGGCCTCACGCAGGTTTGATCGGAACTTGAGAAATTGATAATTAACGTGTTGGCAAGCCCGCTTATCAGGCGTAGGAGGAACGGCGATATCCTTTGTCGCAGCGGAAAGCCGCAGGCAGCCTCATGAACCGCATCATTCCCCTCATCCTGGCAGTCGCTCTCTTCATGGAGCAGATGGACTCCACCGTCATCGCCACCTCGCTGCCGGCAATTGCCGCCGACCTTCATGTCGGCCCGATCACGCTCAAGCTCGCATTGACGGCCTATATGGTGGCGCTGGCGATCTTCATTCCGATCAGCGGCTGGATGGCCGACAAATATGGCGCGAAGAAAATCTTCCGTTTCGCCATCGGCGTCTTCGTGGTGGGGTCGATCTGCTGCGCGGTGTCGTCCTCGGTGTTCGAATTCGTGCTCTCGCGTTTCCTACAGGGCATGGGCGGGGCGATGATGACGCCCGTTGGCCGCCTCGTGCTTTTGCGCACAACCAAGCGCAGCGAACTCGTCTCCGCCATGGCGCTGCTGACAATTCCGGGGCTGGTGGGACCGCTTACCGGCCCACCCATCGGCGGCTTCATCACCACCTATTTTTCATGGCACTGGATTTTCCTGATCAACGTGCCAATCGGCGTCATCGGCATCTGGCTCTCGACGATCTTCCTGCCGGAAATCGAAACCACCAACCCGCCGCCGATGGACGGGAAGGGCTTCGTGCTGTCAGGCATCGCCGCCTCCGGCGTGGTGTTCGGCCTCTCCGTCGTCAGCCTGCCCGCGCTGCCGCCCGCCATCGGCATCGCCTCGACGATCATCGGTTTCATCTGCGGTTTTCTTTATCTGCGCCACGCCGCGCGCCACCCCGCCCCCATTCTCGATTTTCGCATATTCCAGAACGCGACCTTCCGGGCAGCGTCCGTCGGCGGCACCGTTTTCCGCATTTCCACGGGCGCCATACCCTTTCTGATGCCGCTGATGCTGCAGATCGGTTTCGGGCTTAACCCGTTCCAGTCGGGCATGATCACCTTTGCCGGCGCAATCGGCGCGATCACCACGAAATTCATGGCCAAGCGGGTATTTGCGGCAACAGGATTCCGCTCGACACTGATCGGGGCCGGCATCGTCGGCGCCTGCACCACGCTCGCCAACAGCTTCTTCACTCCAGAAACGCCTTATCCGCTGATCATGATCTTCCTTGTAACAGCGGGATTTGCCCGGTCCTTCTTCTTCACCGGATCGAACGCGCTCAGCTATTCCGATATCGAGGACAGTCAGGCCAGCCAGGCGACTTCGATGGCGTCGGTGCTGCAGCAGATCAGCCTGGCGCTGGGTGTGGCTTTCGCCGCCTCCATTCTGGAAGTCAGCAGCATGATGTCCGGCACGCACCTGCAGCTCGCCGATTTCCACATCGCCTTCACCATCGTGGCGCTGGTATCGCTGTTCGCCATCGTGCCGATCATCCGCATGGACGGCAATGCCGGGGCGGCCGTCTCCGGCCACCGGGGCAAGGTCTCACAACCGGCGGAGTGATCAGTCTTCGGAAGCCTCTTCGGCTTCGGATGCGTCGGTCGGCTCGCCCTTGCGGCCCTTGAAGTGCTTGGCAAGCAGGAACATTTCCACAGATTCCGAGCGTGAGGACGCCGGCTTGATGTGCAGAACCTGCTTGAAGTTCTTCTTCAGCATATCCAGCAATGCCTTTTCCGTGCCGCCCTGAAAGGTCTTCGCAAGGAAGTGGCCGCCTTCCGCCAGCACCTGAACGGCGAAATCGGCCGCGACTTCGCACAGATGCATGGTGCGGATATGGTCGGTCTTCTGGTGACCGGTGGTGGGCGCGGCCATGTCCGACAGCACCAGATCGGGCGTGCCGCCAACAGCCTCCATCAGCTTTTCCGGCGCGGAGGGATCGAGGAAGTCGAGCTGGAGGATTTTCACACCGGGAATGGGATCGATCTCGAGGAAATCGATGGCGGCAACGCGAATATCGTCCTCGGTGGAATCCGTCACCTTCGAAGCGATCTGCGACCAGCTTCCAGGTGCCGCCCCAAGGTCGATGATGCGGCGCGCGCCTTTGAGGATCTGGTGCTTGTCGTTGATTTCCAGGAGCTTGAAGGCGGCGCGGGCGCGATAGCCCTCAAGCCTGGCGCGCTGCACATAGGGGTCGTTGATATGACGTTCCAGCCAGCGGCGCGACGAGGCCTTGAGCTTGGTCTTCTTGACCTTCTGGCCGATCTTGCGGCCGGTGCGGTTGTTGCTTGTCGGCGCCTTGCTCATGTCAAACCTTCCGTCCTGTCCTGCCGTGTCATCTGCATGCGCCGAATGCGGTTGCGCCGCCATGCGCCGTCATCCGCCATCATATCCGTCAAAAGGCCTTCGCGAAGACCGCGATCCGCCACGCGCATACGGCGTGCCGGCCAGCGGCGGCGAATGGCCTCGAGAATGGCGCAGCCGGCCAGAACCAGATCGGCCCTGTCAGGCCCGATGCAGGCATTGGCGGCGCGGCCGGCGAAATCCCATGCCAGCAACTTGTCCTGCATCGCCGTAACCTCTGCATCGGAAAGCCAGAGGCCATCCACCTTGCGGCGATCGTATCGTGGCAGATCGAGATGGACGCCGGCAAGCGTCGTGACCGTGCCCGAAGTTCCGATAAGATGAAAATCCTCGTGATGGGTTTGCGGCGCGAGAGGCGGGCAATGGAAGGCATCGAGCAACCCTTCGACTTCCCGCACCATCGCGGCGAAGACGTCCGGCGTCACATCGCGCCCGCCATGGCGTTCCGAGAGCGTGACGACACCGACCGGCAACGAGGTCCAGTGGGTGATGTGATTGGCGAGCCGGTTCGAGCGATTTTCCCCGACCTTGATGACGGCGATTTCCGACGATCCGCCACCGATATCGAACAGCACGACCGAACGCGCCTCGCGCCCAACGAGAGAGGCGCAGCCAGACACCGCAAGGCGGGCTTCCGTCTCGCGGCTGATGATTTCGAGCTTCAGGCCCGTTTCCCGCGTGACACGCGCCAGAAATTCCTCGCCATTCGACGCCGCGCGGCAGGCCTCGGTGGCGATGAGCCGCATGCGCCTGATCGGGCGACCGGAGAGTTTCGCGGAGCAGACTTTCAGAGCCTCGACAGCTCGATCCATGGCGTCGTCGGACAGCCGGCCGCTCGACACCAGCCCCTCGCCCAGCCGGACGATGCGCGAAAAGGCATCGACGACCCGAAACTGACCGGGCCGCGTCGGCTGCGCGATCAGAAGCCGGCAATTATTGGTGCCGAGATCGAGCGCGGCATACATATCCGCCGGCGGCTCCTGGCCATGTTCATGCTGGCGGCCTGCGTGGCGAGCGGATATTTCGGATTGCCGGTGCGGTTCCTGCCCGGCCCCATTGGCGCGACCATTCTGCTTGCCGACGTGTTTCGGCGCATGGGTGGGAACCAGCGGACGGCCCTGTGGATCGCGGCTGCGCGGATCGCGGTGACCACGCTTGCGGTGGCGCGACTTTCGCCCTGCGCCTGGCGGCACGGCGGATGGATTGGCAGCATCTGTTGCGGCTGGAGCCTGCGCCGGCACGGTGGAAGCTGAGGCAGCCTGCTGAGAAGCACCCTTGCCGCGAGAGCGCCTGCGGCGCTTTCTCTTGCGCGGCTCGGCATCCGGCTCAAGAGCCGATGCATAGGAGGAACCGGCCGGAACATCCGCGGCAACATCATGCGACAGCACAGCAGCGTCACGGGGCTGACCGTCACACTTGTGTTTCTTGCCACGACGGGATCGCTTCGCTTTCCCTTTGTTCGCCACCGACGCCCCTTGTTCCGACGGCTTTGAGCCGTTTCCGGGGTCGATCACTGTCTTGTCCATTTCGCCGCGCACAAGCGTAGACGCTATGCTGCTGGCTTTCATAAGGTTTCGTTGGGCGGACAATACCAGCGCAAGCGATTTTAGCCAAATGGTTTTTGCCGGGCGGCGTGTCGCAAAGCTCACACGTCACCAAGGTTGCGTGGGAACCACCACGGACATGGCAATAATTTTGAGGATTTTCGGAAATCGGGAGGGGCCTGCGCGGATGGGGCTGGTAAAGTATTCCCCTCTCCCGGAAAGTCCTTGTGACGCATAACTTACTGGGAGAGGGGAATGGTACGGTTGAGTGGGGTCGAACCACCGACCTCAGGTGCCACAAACCTGCGCTCTAACCAACTGAGCTACAACCGCACATGAAACGCCGAAGCGGCGTCACGGGGGGTGACATAAAAGGTGTTTTCCCCATTTGCAAGTGCCTGTTCGAATTTTGCGAAAAAAGGCTGAGAAAGGCAAGTGCTTTTCAAGGGGCCGGGCTGACATAAAGAGGCCGCAGCGGCCTGTTGATGTTAACTCTATTTGGCGATTCATCCGGCGGATGGTGGACCGGACCGCGCTGTGAAGTTATTTAAAATTCTGTTAACGTGATGCCTCGGCGGGTTTACGTTTAGAGCTTCATGAGGAAGCCGAAAAGCCCGCAAGGTCCGGTAGTGCCAGAATAGGTTTCGACATGCCCGCCGTCCAGTATCCCTTTATCGATATCGCAGTGCATGAACGGGTGCGTGAAGGTTTCGGGCGTGGCGAGGCCATGGCGTTGTTCTCGCTCGACCTTAAAAACGCCCTTTGGGCCAATGGCCGGGGTGCGGCGCTGTTCGGCACGCCGATGGTTTATGATTTTCTGGAACAGGGCCCGAAACCGCAGGACGTGACCTTCCGGCAACTGGCAGCCACGGCGGCGCGGCTTTCCAAAGCAGGCGACAGCCTGCCGTTTACCATTCGCATTACGTCGGGTTTCCGCAGCCTTGCCGTTACGGCGCGCGCGGAAATCATCGAGGCCGAACCCGGCCAGCCCGCCATCCTGTTTTCCGCCCTCACCGACCAAGTCGCACCCGACACGGCGGAATGCGCCAGACGCATGATCGAAGGTTTCGACGACCCCGATATCCATATGGCGGTTCTGAACGGCGAGAACGAGATTGTCGCCGCCTCGCCCGGCTTTTCGTCGCTGGGCATCACGCCGCACACGGCACGGACACTGGTGAAAATGGCAGCCGGACAGTCCGGCCATCTCGTCAAGCGGCCGGTGCCGACCGGCAAGGGTTACCTGCCCGCCGCCACCGGCCAGATTGCGGCATCGCCCGAACTGAACCTGATGTTCGTGGTCGAAACCGCGCTGGGCACACTCGATCCCGTCAATGGTTTCGCAGAAGACAGGCCACAGGAAACGCCAGCCGCCGCCGAGGCCGCCCTGCCGGTTGCGGAGGTCGCGCCCGTTGCCGCTGCAACCTCCTTCGATTCCGTGCTCGATGCCGTCGCTGGCATCGAGGATGTGGAAGAGGTGCAGGAACTGCCGGCCGATCCCGAAGAAGAAGTGGCAGCGCAGCAGGATGAGAACAGCCTTCTCTCATTGCCGGCAATCGGAGCGGAGACCCCGGCGGCGCTTTCCGCGCAGGATGCCGACGCCGCTGCACATGTGGCGATGACCGACGACATCGCCGATCTTTTCGAACTCGATGAGGATGAAGCAAACGCCCCCTTGACCGAGCGGGCAATCGCCGAAGCCCCTGCCGAAGAAAACGCAGTCACGGACGATGAAATCGTCGAAACCGCGCCGTCAGACGCTGCTCCTGCGGCGGATGAGGAGATAACGGCGGAAACGGAGACCGAGGAGACGGACATCGGCGCTGGCGCAGAAGCACAGCCTTTTGTTTTCAATGCCGGTGCGCGCGCTTCCCGTTTCGTCTGGAAAATCGATGCGGAAGGACGCTTCAGTTCGATCTCGCATGAATTTGCAGAGGCTGTGGGCGCCAAGGCGGCTGCGGTGGAAGGCATGGGCTTTGCCGATGTCGCGGCCCTGTTCAATCTCGATCCCGACGGCAAGATCCGCGAGCTTCTCGGCCGGCGCGACACATGGTCGGGCAAGACGATCTACTGGCCGGTGGAAGGCACATCGCTAATGGTGCCGATAGATCTTGCCGCCCTGCCCACCTATACGCGCTCACGCGAATTCGACGGTTTCCGCGGTTTCGGCATCGTGCGGCTTGCCGATGCCGCCGAAGACCCGCATGCCACGGGCCTGACCTTCCTCAACGGCGAAGAAGCCGATCCGGCGGAAGCCCTGCCGCAGCCCACTATTGAGGATGAAAGCCACGAATTGCTGGCCTTTATCGATGAGGATGACGACGCGGCGCAAGACACCGGTTCCATCGCTGAGGACGAGGTCCCGGCAACGGAGGCCGATGCGGCGGCCGCGCATTCGGCTGAAGAACAGCACCATGATTATACCCCGCCGGAATTCGAAGCGCCGGTTGCAGCACCCGCGCTGGAGCCGGACTATTCCGACAAGGTCGTCCATCTGGAGGAGCGCCGCTCGCGCTCCCGCGAGGGGCTGACCGCAGGCGAGCAGGCCGCCTTCCGCGAAATCGGCCGGGCCCTTGCGCCGGCGGATGCTGCTTCCGAAGAAGACCGGGAAACGGATGCGGAAGCCATTTCCGCTGAGCCGACCATGCAGGATATCCAGCGGGATATCGATGCGGATGCTTCGGAAAGCGCGCCTTCCGATACGGAAAATGACGACAGGAAAACCGAACCGGCGGAGGAAGACGATCTTTTCGCCGACTATGTTCGTGGCGAGCAGCCTGCTGCCATTCACGCAGCGGCGGATGAAAGCGGTTCCGACGAAAAGCAGGAGCCTGCGGCTGACGAGCGGCCGGCGGCCGATATTGCCGCCGCCATGGTCAGCCCATCCGTTCGCCCCGCGAATGCCTTGACGGCCGAGACGCTGGACCAGATGCCCGTGGCGCTTCTGGTGCATGCCGGCGACAGGCTGATCCACGCCAACCCGGATTTCCTGCGCTTGACGGGCTATGGCTCTCTCGCCGAACTCGAAGAGGTGGGCGGTCTGGAAGCGCTGCTGCAGCGGCAGGAGCTGGAGGACATGCCGGACAACGAAGGCGGCATGGTGGTCGTCAGCTCTGACAACGACATCATTCCCGTCAAGGCCCGGCTGCAATCCATCCGCTGGGAAGAAACCAAGGCGCTGATGCTTTCGCTGGTGCCGCTTGAGGAAAAGCAGGCGCCGGTTGCGGCCGCCAACGAAAATATTGCTGCCGGCGATGCCGAAAATGCGGAAGCAGGCAGCCTCTCCCTGTTGCAGGGCGAAGTGGAGGAGCTGCATTCCATTCTGGAAACGGCCACCGACGGCGTGGTGCTTCTGGGAGACGAAGGCGAAATCCGCTCGCTCAACCGTTCCGCCAGCGCGCTGTTCAACTATGACAATGGTGAAATCGCCGGCAAGCCTTTTGTTACGCTCTTTGCCCATGAGAGCCAGCGCGCCGTGCTGGATTATCTCTCCGGCCTTGCCAATAACGGTGTCGCCAGCGTGCTGAATGACGGCCGCGAAGTGATCGGCCGCGAAGCATCCGGCGGCTTCCTGCCGCTGTTCATGACCATCGGCCGGCTAAAATCCTCGCATGGCTATTGCGCGGTTATCCGCGACATCACCCAGTGGAAGCGCACCGAAGAAGAACTGCGCAACGCCAAGCGGGCGGCGGAAACCGCCAATGCCCACAAGACCGACTTCCTGGCGCGCGTCAGCCATGAAATCCGCACGCCGCTCAACGCCATCATCGGCTTTGCCGACATGATGGCGACCGAACGTTTCGGGCCGATCGGCCATCCGCGTTATGTGGAATATGCCAATGATATCGGCCGTTCCGGCCGGCATGTGCTCGATATCGTCAATGATCTGCTCGATATTTCCAAGATCGAGGCCGGGCAGATGGATGTGGATTTCGTCGCCGTGCCGCTCAACGAAACGGTGGCCGAGGCGGTCTCGCTGGTGCAGCCGCAGGCCAATAACCAGCGCGTCATCATCCGCACCGCACTTGCGCAATCCGTGCCGCAGATCGTTGCCGACCTGCGCTCGATCAAGCAGATCGTGCTGAACATCCTGTCGAACGCCATCCGCTTCACGCCATCCGGCGGCCAGATCGTGGTGTCCACCGCCTATGAGGCCAATGGCAGCGTGTCGCTGCGCATTCGCGACACCGGCATTGGCATGACCCGGGCGGAACTGGAACAGGCCATGAAGCCGTTCCGGCAGGTGGCCTCCTCCGGCAAGCGCGTGCGCGGCGACGGCACCGGGCTCGGCCTGCCGCTGACCAAGGCCATGGTGGACGCCAACCGGGCGAATTTCTCCATTACCTCCACGCCGAATGAAGGCACGCTGGTGGAAATCACCTTTCCGTCGCAGCGGGTTCTTGCCAACTGAGGCCATGCGGGCGTAGCAATGCGGAGGCCGCCGACACGATGGTCGCCGGTTGAGGCCTTTGCACGACAGTAGACTGGCATGTCCATGACGGTTTCCCTTCCGGCAACAAGACGCTTCTCGGTGTTGCCCATCACGGCGGTCATCGTCGCGGCCATTGCCGCCATGCCCATTCTGGCAATTTTCTGGCTGGCGCTGACCGGCAGCACGGAAGGATGGCAGCATCTTCTCGCCAATGTCCTGCCGCGCGCCGGGTTTCGCACCTTCCTGCTCCTGGGGATGACGGCCGCGACGACGGCTTTTTTCGGCATCGTCTGCGCCTGGCTTGTCACCACATTCGAATTTCCGCTGCGGCGGTTATTGTCCGCGGCACTCGTGCTGCCGCTCGCCATCCCCTCCTATCTCGCCGCCTATGCTTTCGGCGAGTTTCTCGACTTTACCGGCCCGGTGCAGAGCGCGTTGCGCGCCGCTTTCGGTTATCACAGCATCCGCGATTACTGGTTTCCGGACATACGCTCACTCGGCGGTGCGGTGATCGTTCTAAGTTCGGTCCTCTATCCTTACGTTTATCTCTCGGCCCGCGCCGCCTTTTCCATGCAGGGACGGTTTGCGGCCGAAGCGGCCCGCACGCTCGGCGCAAAACCGCTGAACGTGTTTTTCTCCGTGCAATTGCCGATGGCCCGGCCGGCCATCGCCATCGGGCTTTCTCTGGTCCTGATGGAAACGCTGAACGATATCGGCGCGGTTGAATATCTCGGCGTCCAGACGCTGACCTTCACCATCTACGAAACCTGGCTCAATCGCGGCAATCTCGCCAATGCGACGCAGATCGCCGCCGTCATCCTCGTCATCGTCGGTGCGCTGATCGTCATCGAACGCAATGCGCGGGAAAAACAGCGCTTTGGCGCGCCGAAAGCGACAAGCATGGCGCAGCGCCACCGGCTGAAGGCGCTCACCGGCTGGCGGCGCTGGGGTGCAAGCCTTTTCTGCTTCGTTCCCGTGGCGAGCGGCTTTTTCATTCCCGTCATCGTGCTGGGCGGTTACGCCGCGAGGAGGCTCGATGCGCTGTTTGCGCCGAAGCTTCTGAAAGCGCTCGGACACAGTCTCGAAGTCTCGCTTTCCGCTGCCTTCGTGACGCTGATAGCCGCTTTCGTGTTTTCCTATGCCATCCGCACCGAGCGCTCGCGCACCTCGAAGGTGGCCGCCCGCTTCGGCTCCATGGGATATGGCGTGCCGGGAACCGTGCTCGCCATCGGGGTGCTCATTCCGCTCGCCAGTCTGGACAATGGCGTCGATGGCTTTATCCGCGCACATTTCGGCTTTTCCACCGGGCTTCTGCTCTCCGGCACCGCCTTCGCCATCATCTATGCCCACGCCGTGCGCTTCATGACCATGGCGGAAGGCACGCTCGATGCCGGTTTTCAGAAGCTTTCGCCGCATATCGACATGGCCTCGAGGACGCTTGGGCGCAACCGGGCGCAGACGCTGTTCAAGGTGCTGTTGCCCAACATGCGGCCCGCGGCGCTGACGGCTTTTCTGCTCGTCCTGATCGAATCCATGAAGGAACTTCCGGCCACGATCCTGCTCCGGCCTTTCGGTTTCAACACGCTGGCCACGCTGGTTTATGAGGATGCGTCGCGTTCAAGGGTGCAGGATGCGGCCGTGCCGGCGATCATCATCATCATTGCCGGGCTTATTCCCGTGCTTCTCGTCTCGAAATCGATGGATCATCCAGAAAACCGCTGAGTGGCACGGGCCTTTGCGGCAAAAAGAAAGGCGGCCTTGCGGCCGCCTGGATGAGTTGTGCTTTTCAACGAGAGAAAGGGGGACAATCTCGCCAGATGGAAATTATCAGTCCCGGCTATCAAAAATTTGACGGCCCTGCGTTGGGTTTACTTTCCGCCAACTCCTATTAACAAGCGGTTAAAACCAAAATCGATCAATTACCGACGAAAATTCCTATTCTGAGACCGTAAAGCGCCGAAACTAAATTAACAGTTTCTACTTTTCTCGCGATTTCAACAGTAACGCGTAAAAATCGACGCAGGATATTCGATCAGTTCCGCGCCGCCGCATGTTCGTCGCGCATCCGCTGCAATTCGGTGCGTTTGGAAGCGATGGAGGCAACAATCACGCCGATGGTGACAAGCCCGATCAGGATCGTGCAGATGGCGTTGATTTCCGGCGTCACACCGAGGCGAACCTGCGAATAAATCTTGATCGGCAACGTGGTTGCGCCGGGGCCGGTGGCGAAGCTGGCGATCACCAGATCGTCCAGCGACAGGGTGAAGGCCAGCATCCAGCCGGCAATGACGGCGGGAAAGATGAGCGGCAGGGTGATGCGGAAGAAAGTCTTGACCGGCGGGCAGCCAAGATCGAGCGCGGCTTCCTCGAGACTACGATCGAAAGTAAGCAACCGCGACTGCACGACGATCGCCACGTAACACATGGTGAAAGTCGTATGGGCGATAACCACCGTCCAGAAACCGCGATCCACGCCGACGGCCACGAAGAGCAGCAGCAACGACAGGCCGGTGATGACCTCCGGCATGACGAGCGGCGCATAGATCATACCGGAAAACAGCACCCGGCCCGGAAACCGCGCGAACCGCGTCAGCGACAGCGCCGCCAGCGTTCCGAGGATGGTGCCGATGGTGGCGCTGAGGATACCGACACGCAGCGTCACCCAGGCCGCATCCATCAGCCCCTGGTTGGACCACATGGAGCGGTACCATTGCAGCGAGAAACCGCCCCAGACGGTAACGAGCTTCGAGGCGTTGAAGGAATAAACTATCAGGATGATGATCGGGATATAAAGAAAGGCAAAACCGAGGGTGAGGACGGTGATGTCGAATTTTCCGCGCTTCATGGCCTCACCCCACCTTCTTCTGCTGGTTCTGGAAGATGGCGATGGGCACCACCAGCAACAGCAGAAGCAGAACGGCGACGGCCGATGCCAGGGGCCAGTCGCGGTTGCCGAAGAATTCCGTCCACAGCGTCTTGCCAATCATCAGCGTCTGGGCGCCGCCGAGCAGATCGGGAATGACGAATTCGCCTGTTATCGGAATGAAGCAGATCATCGAGCCGGCAACGACGCCCGGCAACGACAGCGGGAAGGTGATCTTCCAGAAGGCCTTCCATGGCGGGCAGCCGAGATCGGCGGCCGCTTCCAGCAGCGTATTGTCGAGCTTTTCCAGCGCCGAATAGAGCGGCAGCACCATGAAGGGCAGATAGGAATAAACGATGCCGATGAAGATCGCCGTCTCGGTGCGGAAGATATTGACCTGCTGGTCCGGCCCGAGAAGACCGAGCCATTGGAACAGCACCGTCAGCAGGCCTTCTGGCTTCAGAATGCCGATCCAGGCGTAAACGCGGATCAGGAACGAGGTCCAGAACGGCAGGATCACCAGCATCACCAGCGTCGGACGAACGGAAGACGGCGCGCGCGCCATGGCGAGCGCCATGGGATAACCGATCAGCAAAAGCAGAAAGGTGGAGATGAAGGCGATGCGCAGCGATGATAGATAGGCGTCAATGTAAAGCGGGTCTTCCGTCAGGAAGAGGTAATTTTCGAAATCCAGTTCGGAGAAGAAGGCGCCGAGCTTCGAAAACCCTTCGAAAACCGGCGTATAGGGCGGCATGGAGATCGCCGTATCCGACAGCGAGATTTTGAAGATGATGAAAAACGGTGCTGCGAAGAATAGCAGCAGCCAGAAATAGGGAACCGCGACGACCAGCCAGCGCCAGGGGCTTTGCCGGTTTTCGGGAGTGGTGATCGCCATGAAAGCCTCCCTCAGCGTGTCAGGACAAGACCTGAATCCGGTTTCCAGTTCAGCCACACCATATCGCCGAAGGTGATCGGGCGATCGACGAGACGCGAGACATTCGCCTGCGCGGCGCGAATGACGCGGCCATCGGCAAGCTTGACGATGAAGACGGAGAAGTCGCCGAGATAGCCGATATCCCAGACCTCGCCATAGGCGGAATTGATGCTGCTATCGGCGGGCTGATCGAGCGAGATGCGGACCTTTTCAGGGCGGATGGCGAAAGCCACCTGGCTGCCGGTCGCAGCGGCGCATTCCTGCTCCACCGCCACCTTCAGCCCTTCGCAATCCAGCGTCACCAGACCCGGTTTGCCAATATCGGAAGCATTGGCGACGACATTGGCGTCGAAAATATTGATATCGCCGATGAAATCCGCCACGTAGCGGCTGTTCGGCGCTTCGTAAATCTCGGCCGGCGTCGCCACCTGCACGACATTGCCCTTGTCCATCACCGCAATCCGGTCCGACACCGTCATCGCCTCTTCCTGATCGTGGGTAACGATGAGGAAGGTGAGACCGAGATTGGTCTGGATGTCCATCAGTTCGAATTGCGTTTCCTCGCGCAGCTTCTTGTCGAGCGCGCCGAGCGGTTCATCCAGCAGAAGCACCTTCGGCCGCTTGGCAAGCGACCGGGCGAGCGCCACGCGCTGCCGCTGGCCGCCGGAAAGCTGGCTGGGCTTGCGTTTGGCGAACTCACTGAGTTTGACGAGCCGCAGCATTTCCTCGACGCGCGAGGCGATTTCCGCTTTTGGCAGGCCGTCCTGTTCGAGACCGAAGGCGATGTTCTTTTCCACCGACATATGCGGGAAAAGCGCGTAGGACTGGAACATCATGTTGGTGGGGCGCTTATAGGGCGGCACGCCGGAAATATCCTTGCCCTGCAGCAGGATGCGGCCTTCGGTCGGTTCCTCGAAACCGGCCAGCATGCGCATCAGCGTGGTCTTGCCGCAGCCGGAGGGACCGAGCAGCGAGAAGAATTCGCGTTCATAGATATCGAGCGTCAGATTGTTGACGGCGACGAAATCGCCAAAACGTTTGGTGACGTTTTCAAAGCGGATGAAGGGCACCGCATCGGGATTGTCCCAAGGGCTAAATTTGCGTTTGACCGGCCCCAGAGTTTTCGCCATTCACCCTACCCTCAAATCCCGTTGGTCGTGTAGATTTGAGCATCGGATTTTCCGACTTTCGGTCCGATGCTTTGAGGCGGGCAGCGCCGGCAGGTAACGGAACCTGCCGGCAAAGGATCAGAGAAACAGGCCCGCCGGCCGTTCCTCAACCAGCGGGCGGAAGTGTCAGCTGCCGGTCTTTATCTGCGTCCAGACGCGGTTCAGGACGCGCTGTTCCTTCGGTCCGTAGGGCGAGATGGTGAAGAGCTTCTTCAGCGTCTCGGCATCGGGATAAACCGCCGGGTTCTTGGCGACGGCCTCATCCATCAGCGCCTGCGAGGCGAGGTTGCCATTCGCATACTGAACATAATTGGAAGCCTTGGCGATGACTTCCGGCCGCATCAGATAATTGATGAAGGCGTGGGCTTCCTCGACATTCTTGGCATCCGCCGGGATGGCAAGGTTGTCGAACCACATATAGGTGCCTTCCTTCGGAATGACGTAGTTCACCTCGACGCCGTTCTTGGCTTCCTCGGCGCGGCTTTTCGCCTGCAGGATATCGCCGGACCAGCCGATGGTGATGCAGCTGTCGCCGTTCGCCAGCTCATCGATGTAGGCGGAGGAGTTGAAGGTCTTCACATAGGGGCGAATCTTCATGTAGACGTCGCCGCCCGCCTCGAGATCGGCGGTTTCCTTGCTATCCGGATTCTTGCCGAGATAGTTCATGGCGATGGCGAAGGTCTCGTCCGACGCATCGAGAATATTGATGCCGCAGGATTTCAGCTTTTCGGCATTTTCCGGCTTGAAGAGAATATCCCAGCTGTCGACCGGAACATCGCCGAGCGCCGCCTTTACCTTGGCAACGTTGTAACCGATGCCGGTGGTGCCCCACATGTAGTTCACGGCATATTCGTTGCCGGGGTCGTATTTCGCCAGACGCTCGGAAACCTCGGGCCACATGTTCTTCAGATTCGGCAACTTGGACTTGTCGAGTTTCTGGAACACGCCGGCATTGATCTGGCGGGCGAGGAAGGGCCCGGTCGGCACCACGACATCATAACCGGAGCTGCCGGCCAGAAGCTTGGTTTCCACAAGCTCGTTGCTGTCGAAAACGTCATAGACGACCTTGATGCCGGTTTCCTTGGTGAAATCGGCAAGGATCGATTCGTCGATATAATCCGACCAGTTATAGACGTGGACAACCTTCTCCTGGGCCATTGCCGAGCCTGCTGCAACGAGCGCGGTGGTGAGAGCCAAGGTCAGGCGGAGAGAACGGTTTTTCATGATGTCTCCTGTTAACGCATCCTCACGATGGGAGCGTGATCCCCTTTTTTGGGAGAGACTAGAAAGGAAAACAGAAGGGAGCAAGCGGGAAATGTGCAGCACAGCATTTTCAACCAAATGTGTGCCGGCCGGGAAAAAGCGAATGGAAACACCTACTGGAAGTCGAAAACACTGAGACCGGTGACCATTTCATCGAGCCCCAGCGGTCGCGTCAGCGGCGCTTCCGCCCGCGACAGACAGCCCTGCCTTTCGCACAGCCGGCACGAAGGCCCGACGGCGACGGGCGCGGCACCCGAAGCGGCCGGGCCATAGACGGTCTCTCCGGCCTGGGCGAGATCGCAGCCGAGAAGCACGGCGGTACGCCTCACCCTTTCGCCGAAACCCGCCTGAGGACCTTCCAGCGTGCGCGACACTGTGAGAAACGCGTCGCCATCCGGCATCTCCACCGCCTCCACCAGCACCTGTCCCGGCTGGGCGAAAGCGGCATGGATGTTGAGACGCGGACAGAGGCCGCCAAAACGCGCCCTTGGAAAACCGCCGGCCCCTGCAAGGCGGAAACGGTTGCCGGCATTGTCGATCTCCATCAGGAAAAACGGGATCGCCGCGGCTGACGGCCGTTGCAGGCTGACAAGACGGTTGGCTGCCTGTTCGAAAGAAACGTTGAAGCGCGACCGCAAAACCTCGAGATCGTATTTCGCCCGCTGGGCGGCGCTGAGGAATGCGCCATAGGGCATCATCAACGCATGGGCGGCGTAACGCGCCAGTTCGAAGCGGGCGATACGCCTTGCCTCCTCCCCTTTCAGGCCGAGTCCTTCAAGCTCCGTCCCGATTTCTTCGCGAAGCGCCAGAAGACAGGTCTCCATCGCCATTTCCCTGAGCTGGTCCGGTTGCGACAGGCGTTCGGATAAAAACAGCCGCATGGAATGGCGGTCATAACGCCTCCTGAGGTTCGGCATGGCATGAACCGGCAGGGTGCGGACCACGATGCCGTGGTTTTTCTGAAGCCATGCCCTCAGCCCGGAGGCCAGATCGTCGCCCGCCGACAGGTGTTTGTGAAGTTCTTCCGCCGCCGCATCGATGGCATGGAAATAGGCCGGCCGGTTTTCAAAGACGTGGCGCACCTCGTCAATCGGCAGACGGGTGGAGGAGAGCGCCGTCTCATGCCCTTCCCGCGCCAGAAGATCGGAGAGGTCGGAAAGGCGCTGCGCCTGCTCCCTATAGGCCCGGTAAAGCTTTAGGACACCGCTTGCCGCATTGGGCGCGGCATCGGCAACCTCGATCAGTTCCTGCGGCGACGGCACTTCACCGGCCAGCAAGGGATCGGCGAAGACCTCACGCAGCTGCCCGGCGGAACCGGCGCTTTCACCCTGCAAGTCATCCAGATCGACCTTGTAGACGGAGGCAAGCTTCAAAAGCAGCTGCACCGTCAGCGGCCGCTGGTTGCGCTCGATGAGATTGAGATAGGACGGCGAAATCGCCAGCGCCTCGGCCATGGCCGTCTGCGTCAGCGCCAGACCGTTGCGAATGCGACGCACGCGCGGGCCTGCAAAAATCTTGTTTTCCGACACCGCCTCACCTCCCCGTGCCTGCGAACTCATACAAAGCTGTTACAAACTCTGCGGGCGAAAGAATTTTACAAAATTTACAATTTTACAGCCCCCGCCTGTCACGCACACTACAGGATAACCTCTTTCAAGTCACTGTTTTTATGTTTGTTCTGGCACTCAAATCTCGAAAAATGTAAATGTAGTCACATCAAACGGCGCCATATGATGTTGAAAGACGGCCCGGTAAGGAAACCGCATTTATCATGGGAGAGAGAAGTATGACGGATTTTTACAAACTTGTTCCGGGCGCACCGCAGGGACGTTTCGACGGCATCGAGCGCACCTACACCGCCGCCGACGTGGAACGGCTGCGCGGCTCCGTCGACATCCGCCATTCGCTGGCCGAGATGGGCGCGAACCGACTGTGGAAGCTGATCAACGAGGAAAATTTCGTCAACGCGCTCGGCGCGCTTTCCGGCAACCAGGCCATGCAGATGGTTCGCGCCGGACTGAAGGCGATCTATCTTTCCGGCTGGCAGGTTGCGGCGGATGCCAATACGGCGTCGGCCATGTATCCTGACCAGTCGCTTTATCCGGCCAATGCCGCACCGGAGCTTGCAAAGCGCATCAACCGCACTTTGCAACGCGCCGACCAGATCGAGACGGCGGAGGGCAAGGGCCTTTCGGTCGACACCTGGTTCGCGCCGATCGTCGCCGATGCCGAGGCCGGCTTCGGCGGGCCGCTCAATGCCTTCGAGATCATGAAGGCCTTTATCGAGGCAGGTGCTGCGGGTGTTCATTATGAAGACCAGCTGGCATCGGAAAAGAAATGCGGCCACCTCGGCGGCAAGGTTCTGATCCCGACGGCGGCGCATATCCGCAACCTGACGGCGGCGCGGCTTGCGGCTGACGTCATGGGTGTACCGACGCTGGTTATCGCCCGCACGGATGCGGAGGCCGCCAAGCTTCTGACCTCCGACATCGACGAGCGCGACCGCCCCTTTGTGGATTACGATGCCGGCCGCACCGTCGAGGGCTTCTATCAGGTCAAGAACGGTCTTGAGCCCTGCATCGCCCGCGCGGTGGCCTATGCGCCCTATTGCGACCTGATCTGGTGCGAGACTTCCAAGCCGGATCTCGAACAGGCGCGCAGGTTTGCCGAGGGCGTGCACAAGGTGCATCCGGGCAAGAAACTCGCTTACAATTGCTCGCCGTCGTTCAACTGGAAAAAGAACCTCGACGACGCGACGATTGCCAAGTTCCAGCGCGAGCTGGGCGCGATGGGCTACAAGTTCCAGTTCATCACGCTTGCCGGTTTCCACCAGCTGAATTTCGGCATGTTCGAACTGGCACGCGGCTACAAGGATCGGCAGATGGCGGCCTATTCCGAGCTTCAGGAAGCGGAATTCGCAGCCGAGGCCAATGGCTACACCGCCACCAAGCACCAGCGCGAAGTCGGCACCGGCTATTTCGACGCCGTGTCTCTGGCGATCTCGGGCGGCACGTCTTCGACCACCGCCATGAAGGAATCCACCGAGCACGACCAGTTCCGCCCGGCGGCCGAATAAAATCGAAAAACTGCCCTTCCCGGTGACGGGAAGGGCTTGCAAACCGGATCAAGAACCCCAACCAATAATGAGAGGAGAAATGCCATGAATGCCCATAACCCCATCAAGACCCACGTCAAGGAACGCGCCGAGGAGCAGTCCTCCGCCATGACGCAGGATCAGCAGGCCGCCATCCGCATGCTGGCCAATGATCTGCACCGCCTCAATCAGGCCGTCATGAAAGCCGTCGAGGCCGGTGTTTCCGTCGAGCTGGTCCGCTCGGCCCGCCACCATGGCGGCGGCGGCAACTGGGGCGATCTGCTTATCCCCGTCATCGTCGCACAGGGAAGTGCGGCCGCCTGAAACGGCCTCCTTTCTATGCCGGGCGGCTCTTGCGCCCGGCATAGAGATCGGAATGGCTCTTGATCAGACGGGTCATCCGATCCGCCACCGTCCTGATATCACGGCGGTGGCGATCGTCATTGTTCATGACGATCCATTGATTGTGGCGAAGGCTCTCCAGTTCTTCGCCTTCCCGAGCGAGCCGCGCATCCGCATCACCCACGAAACACGGAAGCACCGCGACCCCCGCCCCGGCCAGCACCAGATCGAGAAGCGCCGTCGGGCGGTTCACCGTTACCACGATCTCGTTGTTACGATTTTCATGCGGCCAGCGCAGATAGGTTGAAATGGCGGTTTCCTCCGCCACCGCGAGCCAGCGGTCGGCGACGGAAACGGCTGCGTTGCGCAGCCTGTAGGGCGCATAGGCCACCTCCCCCGTCCGGATGGCGGCAAGGTTCTTTTCCTGCGGTTCGAAAGCGCGAATGCCGATATCGTTTTCGCGATGGGCCAGAGACGCCCTCTGTTCGGCAATGAAAAGGTCGATGCGGAAATCGTCGCGGTCGGTGCAGATGGCGGAAAAATTCCCGGTCAGCAGCCAGGCGTTCCAGGTGCCGACGGCAATGCGCACGACAGACGAGGCCGACGACGCCTTCTGCCATCCCTCGATGTCCCTCGCCGCATTCTCCATCGCCTGAAGCCGGTCGAACAGCGTTCGGCCGTCTGCCGTCAGGGCGTATCCCGTCTGGCTGCGCTGGAACAGCGCCTTGCCGATACGCTCCTCCAGCTCTACCATGCGTCGTCCCACCGTCGCGGGGCTCAAGCCCGTCAGCGACGCAGCACCCGTCAGGCCGCCGCTGCGTGACACATCGAGGAAAAGCTGATAGGAATCCCAGGTGACGTTTTTCATCGATGAAAAACGTAGCGCATTTTCTTGCGCAGATAAATCAAAAAACGGCGTGCATCATGGCCCTCCGCATTAGAAGGAGAGCGACATGCACGCGATTTTTGCAGCCCGGACGATCATCGAAAACCAGCAGCCGCGCACACGGCGCGAAGCCATTCTACAAGAAGAGAAATTTTATGCCGATATGGCGCAGGCATCTCGGCCGTGGCGGCTTTTCAGCGCGCTTATAAGCCGGATGAAGGCAAAGAGCCGCGGATCAGTGAAACAGAGCGATCAGAGCTGCCAGAGCACCGGCTGCGATGAGGTTCAGGCGAAAAGCCAGTTGACGGCTCTCGTTGTCAGTGCGGACGATGGCAATGGCGCGAGGGCGGCGATGTGCAGATCTGTTCATGCGCGGGTTCCTGACGAAAAACTCAACCGACCCATGCCCTGTTGAGGGCCTCCAGCAGGACATCATGTGCAGCGGGAGCGCAATGCGATCCGGCTTTGCTGGCATTTGGTCAGGATGACTCCGGGCCCGTTAACAGGTTGTTAAAAAGGGCGAAGAGGGACAATAAACTCAGCCAGCAAGTTTGGCGAACAGGCCTCATCATACTCCGTCACCCCGGACTAGATCCGGGGTCCAGCCGACGCACGTCTGTGCGGCGAGAGTAGTCTTTTCAGCCCAAAAACTTGGGCTGACTGGATACCGGCTCAAGGCCGGTATGACGGAGGAGAAAGTTGCGAACTTACTCCATGGCCAGAGACAGTCACGCGAATTCGCCTGCCGCCTGCCCAGACGCCCAGGCCCACTGGAAATTATAGCCGCCCAGCCAGCCGGTCACATCCACGCATTCGCCGATGAAATAGAGGTTGGCCAGGGATTTCGCCGCCATGCTGCGGGAATCGAGGCCGGTCGTATCAACACCGCCGAGCGTGACTTCCGCCGTGCGATAGCCTTCGGAGCCGGCGGGCTTGATCTGCCAGTCCTGCACCTCATTCGCTAACGTCGTCAGAGCCTTGTCGGACATATCGGCAAGATTGCCGGTGAGGCCTGATTTTTCGACCACATGTTGGGCCAGCCGTTTCGGCAGGATTTCCGCAAGAGCCGTTTGGGCCGACTGTCGGCCGTTCTTCTGCTTCGCTTCCTTTAGCAAGGCGACTATATCGCGCGCCGGTTCCAGCTTGAGGCGGATCGTATCGCCCTCACGCCAGTAGGAGGAGATTTGCAGGATCGAGGGTCCGCTCAAACCGCGATGGGTGAAGAGCAGCGCTCCCTCAAACGAGGTCTTGCCGTGGAAAACTTCTGCCGGGACCGCGACACCGGCAAGCGGGCTCAGCCTTTCAAGCGCTGCGGGATCGAGCGTCAGCGGCACCAGGCCCGGACGGGTCTCGATGAGCTTGAGGCCGAATTGTTCGGCGATCTGATAGGCAAAACCGGTCGCGCCCATTTTCGGGATCGACTTGCCGCCCGTCGCCACAATGAGGCTTTCCGCTTCGATGACGCCGGCGGATGTCGTGACGCGAAAACGCCCGCCATCATGGGTGACGGCCGAGACTGAGGTTTCGAGCCGCAGCTTCGCATTCACCGCCTGCATTTCGCCGAGCAGCATACGGATAATGTCCTTGGCGCTGTTATCGCAAAAGAGCTGGCCGAGCGTTTTTTCATGCCAGGCGATGCGGTGTTTTTCGACAAGGGCGATGAAATCGCGCGGCGTATAGCGGGCGAGCGCGGATTTGGCGAAATGCGGGTTGGCGGAGAGATAATTCTTCGGCCCGGCATGGATATTGGTGAAGTTGCAGCGACCGCCACCGGAGATGCGGATCTTTTCGCCCGGCGCTTTCGCATGGTCGAGAATGACGACGGAGCGGCCTCGCTGGCCGGCGCGGATGGCGCACATCATGCCCGCGGCGCCCGCCCCCAAAATCAGCACGTCACATTTCTCTGTCATCATTCCATCCGATCCGTTTCCTTTCCTCTTTTCGAAGTGCCGCCCGTTGTCAATGGCGCTTTCCCCCTCGCCAATTGCCAAACTACGGTTATGATGGCGCCAGTCGAAACACAGACCCGGTGATACATGCCCGCCAAGAAAACCATGCTCCGCCCGAAGAAACAGGCAACCATGGCAAAGACACCTCCCCTCGACCTTTCCTCCCCCCGTGGCGTTTCCTCCTGGCGCGAAGCCGCGCAATGGCTGCGGGCGCGCGGGATAGAAGACATAGAATGCATCACGCCCGACCTTGCCGGCGTTCCGCGCGGCAAGATGATGCCGACGGCGAAGTTCACGGGCGATACCTCGCTTGCCCTGCCATCCGCGCTCTACCGCCATACGATTTCCGGCGAATATCCCGATGAGACCGCGAATTTCCGTTACGAGCCGCGCGACAGCGACCTGAAGCTGGTGCCAGATCTTTCCACCCTTTCCGTCGTGCCCTGGGAAACGGACCCGACCGCGCAGGTGATCTGCGACGTGGTGGATGCGGAAGGCAATTTCGTACCCTACACGCCGCGCAACGTGCTGAAGAACGTGCTTTCGCTCTATACCGAAAAGGGCTGGAAGCCGGTCGTGGCGCCGGAAATCGAATTCTACCTCGTCGCCATGAATGACGATCCGGATTATCCGCTGCATCCGCCGAAGGGCCGGTCCGGCCGTTCCATCGTCGGCGGGCAGAGCTATTCCATCGCCGGCATCAACGAATTCGACGAGCTGATCGACGACATCTACCATTTCTCAGAAAAGCAGGGCCTTGAGATCGATACGCTGATCCATGAGGAAGGTCCGGCGCAGCTGGAGATCAACCTGCGCCATGGCGATCCGATTGAGCTCGCCGACCAGGTGTTCCTGTTCAAGCGCACCATCCGCGAAGCGGCGCTGAAGCACGGTATCTACGCCACCTTCATGGCCAAGCCCATGCAGGGCCAGCCGGGTTCGGCCATGCACATCCACCAGTCGGTGGTGGAGATCGACAGCGGCCGCAATATCTTTTCCAATGCCGATGGCAGCCCTTCGAAAGAATTCTTCTCTTTCGTCGGCGGCATGCAGCGTTATGTTCCGAATGCGCTCGTCATGCTGGCGCCCTATGTGAATTCCTATCGCCGCCTGACGCCCGACATGGCCTGCCCGGTCAACAATGCCTGGGGTTACGACAACCGCACGACCGCCTTCCGCGTGCCGATTTCCGGCCCGCAGGCGCGGCGTGTCGAAAACCGCCTGCCGAGTTCGGACGCCAATCCCTATCTCGCGCTTGCCGCCTCGCTCGGCTGCGGCTGGCTCGGCATCGTCAACAATATCGAGCCGACCGAACCCACCGCCGATACGGCCAATGAAGGCTCCATCGAACTGCCGCGTGGTCTCCTGGAGGCCGTGGCGCTGCTGGAAGGCGAAGAGCAGTTCGACCGGGTATTCGGCCATGAATTCGTGGGCCTTTATGCCGGCCTGAAACGCGGGGAATTCGAGACCTTCATGCAGGTCATCAGCCCCTGGGAGCGGGAATTCCTGCTTCTCAACGTGTGAGGGGTTCTTAAAGCATGACATGGCAGAGCCCGATTGCGCCGGGACTATCCTGGTATCAGGCAACCGTCGGAGAGCGGCCGGACTATCCGGCTCTCGACGGGTCGAAGCAGGTTGATGTCGCGATCATTGGCGGTGGTTATACCGGCCTCCAGGCCGCGTGTAACCTCGCCGAAAATGGCATCTCGGTCGCCCTCATCGAGGCGCATCGTTTCGGCGATGGCGCTTCCGGCCGCAATGGCGGGCAATTCGGCACCGGCCAGCGTTCCTTCCCCGACGAGATGGAAGAAGAGATCGGCTTCGAGCAATCCAAGCTGCTGTTCGACATTGCCGAGGACGCCAAAAACTACCTGCGCGGCTTCGCCGTCAGCCGCGGCATCGACATGGAATATCTTCCCGGGCAGCTCTATGTGGCGCACAAGGCCGCTTACGAGGACGATTATCGCCGCAGTGTCGATGCGATGAATAATCGCTATGGCTATCCGCATATTTCCTACATGGAACGTGCAGAAGCACGCAAACGCGTCGGCTCCACCCATTATTTCGGCGGCACACGCGATACAGGCACCGGCCATATCCACCCGCTGAAGCTGCTGGTGGGGCTGGCAAAAGCGGCGAAAGATGCGGGTGCCGGCATTTACGAAATGACGCCTGCGAAATCCATCCGGCAAGTGGGCGGCAAGACGATCATCGAGACCCCTTTCGGCGCGATCACCGCGCCACGGGTGTTGATCGCGACCAATGCCTATATCGGCAATCTGGAACCGGTAACGGCAGCCCATATCATGCCGATCCGTTCCTTCATCGGCGCAACCGCACCGCTTGATGCCTATCCGGATATCATCCCCGGCAAAGAAGCGGTGGCCGATTCCCGTTTCGTGGTACGGTACTTTCGCAAGACGGCCGATAACCGGCTGCTGTTCGGCGGGCGTGAGGCCTATACGGCCGATACGCCGCGCGATATTTCCAGCCATATCCGCCGGCAGATCGCGGAAATCTATCCTGCGCTGAAAGATATAGAGATCAGCCATTCCTGGGGCGGCTCCGTCGGCATTACCCTGCCGCGTAAAGTCTTCGTGCGCGACGTCATGCCGGGCGTCACCTCCATCGGCGGTTATTCCGGCCATGGGGTGATGCTGTCGAACTATTGCGGCAAGCTCTATGCCGATCTCGTTCTCGGCAAAAAGGACATGCTGGCGCCCTTCGCGCAGCTGAAGGTGCCCTCTTTTCCCGGCGGGGCGTCGCTGCGCGCGCCGCTGCTTTTCCTCGCGCTCTCGTGGTACGCGTTGCGAGACAGGTTTTAGGCCAATGTTTACAGACTGTTGCCGGCGGCGGACGAGTTGGCGGAAGCAAAATTCATAATTTCACATAACTGAGTCTGGCATTTTTAAATCGATTAGATTATTGATGCCCCAACCTTTGAAGATCGAGAGAATCGATATGAGCAGTCAGATCATTCCTGTTGAACCTTTTGATTGTGTCGTTTTCGGCGGCACGGGCGATCTTGCCGAGCGCAAGCTTCTGCCGGCCCTTTATCACCGGCAGGTCGAAGGCCAGTTCACGGAGCCGACCCGCATCATTGGCGCGTCGCGTTCGGTCATGACCCACGAGGAATATCGCAAATTCGCGCAGGACGCGCTGAAGGAGCACCTGAAGGCCGGCGAATATGACGATGCGCAGGTCGCCACCTTCCTGAACAGGCTTTTCTACGTGCCAGTCGATGCCAAGGGCAATAATGGCTGGGACGTGCTGAAGAAGCTGCTGGACGAGGGCAAGGAGCGCGTGCGCGCCTTCTATCTGGCCGTCGCGCCCGGCATTTTCGGCGATATCGCCGACAAGATCCGCGAGCACAAGCTCATCACCCGCTCGACCCGTATCGTCGTTGAAAAGCCGATTGGCCGCGATCTGGCTTCCGCGCAGGAACTGAACGACACCATCGGCCACGTCTTCAAGGAAGAGCAGATCTTCCGCATCGACCACTATCTCGGCAAGGAGACGGTGCAGAACCTGATGGCGCTGCGTTTCGCCAATGCGCTTTATGAGCCGCTGTGGAATTCCGCCCATATCGACCATGTGCAGATCACCGTTGCCGAAGCGGTCGGCCTTGAAGGCCGCGCGGGTTATTATGACAAGGCCGGTGCGCTGCGCGACATGGTGCAGAACCATATCCTGCAGCTGCTTTGCCTTGTCGCCATGGAACCGCCGGCATCGATGAATGCCGAAGCCGTGCGTGACGAAAAGCTCAAGGTTCTGCGCTCGCTGAAGCCAATCGACACCAGCAACGTCGAAAAGCAGACGGTTCGCGGCCAGTACCGTGCCGGCGCTTCCGCCGGTGGCCCGGTCAAGGGCTATCTGGAAGAGCTGGAAGGCGGCGTTTCCAACACCGAAACCTTCGTCGCCATCAAGGCTGAAATCGCCAACTGGCGCTGGGCCGGCGTTCCCTTCTACATCCGCACGGGCAAACGCCTTGCGACCCGCGTTTCGGAAATCGTCGTCACCTTCAAGCAGATCCCGCATTCGATCTTCGACGATGCGGCCGGCAAGATCGAGGCCAACAAGCTGGTCATTCGCCTGCAGCCGGATGAGGGCGTCAAGCAGTCTCTGCTCATCAAGGACCCCGGCCCGGGCGGTATGCGCCTGCGTCAGGTCTCGCTGGACATGAGCTTTGCCGAAGCCTTCAACGTGCGCAGCCCCGATGCCTATGAGCGTCTGTTGATGGATACGATCCGCTCCAACCAGACGCTGTTCATGCGCCGCGACGAAGTGGAAGCGGCGTGGGATTGGGTCGATCCCATTCTCAAGAGCTGGGAAGATCTGGGACAGGGCGTGCAGGGTTATACCGCCGGCACCTGGGGTCCGAGCGGCTCCATCGCGCTGATCGAGCGCGACGGCCGCACCTGGCACGATGCCGATTGAGGGCCCGGCGATGAGCGAAACGATACACGTCTTCGACACCGCCGCCGAACTGGCAACCGCTCTTTCGGCAGAGGTTGCCAAACGCCTTGATGCGGCAACGAAGGATCGCGGTGCGGCAAGCATTGCCGTCTCCGGCGGTTCGACGCCCAAGCTGTTCTTTCAGGCGCTTTCCAAACACGATCTCGACTGGCCCAATATCAGCGTGACGCTGGTGGACGAACGTTTCGTGCCGCCGGAAAGCGACCGCTCTAACCATCGTCTCGTTGCCGAGAACCTTTTGCAGCACAAGGCGAAGTCGGCTTATTTCGTGCCGCTGTTCCAGCCGGCGGCCTCGCCGGAGGATGCCGCGACGCTTGCGACCGTCAAGACCGAGGCGATCTGCGACCCGTTCGATGTCGTCATTCTCGGCATGGGAACGGATGGCCATACGGCATCGTTCTTCCCCGGTGGAGACAATCTCTACGAAGCACTGGACCTCGATGAGCCGCGCGGCGTTTTGACCATGGCGGCGGAGAATGCGGGAGAGGAGCGGTTGACCTTCAACTTCTCCAGCCTGCACGATGCCGGGTTTCTGGTGCTGCATATCGAAGGTGCTGCCAAGAAGGCGACGCTGGAGAAGGCACAGTCGGGCGAGGATGAGGATGAAATGCCGATCCGCGCCGTGCTGAACCGGGCAGAAACGCCCGTGGATATATACTGGGCGCCATAAGCCGAACGCCACCGCCGCGATTGCGGCCCGGCGACAAAGCGCCCCGAAGACATGAAGACTGAAACACGACAACCGGCCGTTCACCTCCCGGAACGCCGGTTGCCGACCAACGAACAGGATGAACGCCCATGTCCGCCGATTCCCGCATTCAGGCCATCACCGCCCGCATCGTCGAACGTTCCAAGCCCTACCGCGAGACCTATCTCGAGCGGCTGCGGCTGCAGGTCTCGAAGGGCGTTCACCGTTCCGTGCTTTCCTGCGGCAATCTTGCGCATGGATTTGCCGTCTGTTCCCCCGCCGACAAGGACATCCTTGCCGGCGACCGGGTTCCAAACCTCGGCATCATCACCGCCTATAACGACATGCTCTCGGCGCACCAGCCCTATGAGACCTTCCCCGCGATCATCCGCGATGCGGCAAAAGAAGCGGGTGGCATAGCGCAGGTGGCAGGCGCGGTTCCCGCCATGTGCGATGGCGTGACCCAAGGCCAGCCGGGCATGGAGCTTTCGCTGTTTTCCCGCGACGCCATCGCCATGGCGGCCGGCATCGGCCTGTCGCACAACATGTTCGACGCCGCTGTCTATCTCGGTGTCTGTGACAAGATCGTGCCCGGCCTCGTCATCGCAGCCCTCGCCTTCGGCCATCTGCCCGCCGTCTTCGTTCCCGCAGGCCCGATGACATCCGGCCTGCCGAATGACGAGAAGTCGCGCGTGCGCCAGCTTTATGCCGAAGGCAAGGTCGGCCGCGCCGAGCTTCTGGAAGCGGAATCGAAATCCTATCATGGTCCTGGCACCTGCACCTTCTACGGCACCGCCAATTCCAACCAGATGCTGATGGAGATCATGGGTTTCCACATGCCCGGCTCCTCCTTCATCAATCCCGGCACGCCGCTGCGCGATGCGCTGACGCGTGAAGCTGCCAAGCGTGCGCTGGCGATTACCGCGCAGGGCAACGAGTTCACCCCGGCAGGCGAGATGATCGATGAAAGATCCGTCGTCAACGGCGTCGTCGGCCTGCATGCGACGGGTGGCTCCACCAACCACACAATGCATCTGATCGCCATGGCGCGCGCCGCCGGCATCATCCTCACCTGGCAGGATATTTCCGATCTCTCCGACGTCGTGCCGCTGCTCGCCCGCGTTTATCCCAACGGCCTTGCCGATGTGAACCATTTCCACGCCGCCGGCGGCATGGGCTTCCTCATCAAGCAGCTTTTGAAACAGGGCTTCGTGCATGACGATGTGCGCACCGTCTTCGGACAGGGCCTCGAGGCTTATACCGTGGATGCCATGCTTGACGAGAAGGGCGCGGTTGTCCGCCAGCCCTCCCCCGAGCAGAGCCACGACCCGAAGGTGCTTTCCAGCATCGAGACCCCGTTCCAGCCAACCGGTGGTCTGAAGATGCTGACCGGTAATCTCGGCAAATCGGTTATCAAGATTTCCGCCGTCAAGCCGGAACGTCACATCATCGAAGCGCCGGCTATCGTGTTCCACGACCAGCAGGAGCTTCAGGACGCGTTCAAGGACGGCAAACTCAACCGCGATTTCATCGCCGTCGTCCGCTTCCAGGGGCCGAAGGCCAATGGCATGCCTGAGCTGCACCGCCTGACACCGCCGCTCGGTGTGCTGCAGGATCGCGGTTTCAAGGTGGCGCTGGTGACCGACGGGCGCATGTCCGGCGCTTCCGGCAAGGTGCCGGCCGCCATCCATGTCACGCCGGAAGCCTCCGATTGCGGCCCGATCTCGCTTATCCGCGACGGCGACATCATCCGTCTGGACGCAATCTCAGGCACGCTGGAAGTGCTGGTTTCCGCCGCCGAACTGGCGAAACGCGAACCGGCGCGGGCCGATCTTTCCGGCAATGAATGGGGCATGGGCCGCGAGTTGTTCGCCCCCTTCCGCCGCAATGCCGGTCCGGCCGATCAGGGCGCCAGCGTTCTGTTCCATTGATTTTTGATGGGCGAAGGCCGGGTGCGGCTTTCGCCTTTCAACCCCACTTTGCGGTATCGCCTGAATGCACCTCTCATCGCCGAGAGCTGGTGCAGAAACCGCTTTATTTCCCATGTCTTAAACGTCAGACTTGTCATGCGGCTGTGATGATCGCCCGTTAGGGCCTTCTCAGCCGGCCGCGGGACGGCGGTATAGTTTCGGATGATGGGGCCTGACATGACGATATTCTCAAGCAAACGCCGCGATGTGCTGAAGCTTATGGCGGGCACCGCCCTGTTGCCGCTGATGGTAGCGGCAAAGCCAGCGCTAGCGCAGGACGTGGCGCTGCGTGCAATCGTCATCTCCGACCTGCATTCGGCCTATGAGCGTATCGGCCAGCTTCTCGCAGCCATCGAAACGCGCATCGCCGCCGACAAGGCGCCCCATATCGTCTTGCTGAACGGCGACCTTTTCGAAATCGGCAATGCGGTGGCCACACGGTCTGCCGGGGAAATCGAATGGACATTCCTGGCGGCGCTCGCAAAGCTCGCCCCCACCGTCGTCAATATCGGCAATCATGAGCCCGATATCGACAACGATCTCGCCAATTTCGTAAGCCGCGCCCAGGCGCTCGGCATCACCGTGCTGTCCAACATCGTCGACAAGCGCAGCGGAAAGCCTTTTGCTCCTGGTAGCGCCGAAGTGAATGTCGGCGGACAGAGAGTCGTCGTTACGGGTCTCGCCACCAACGCGATCAACACCTATCCAAAGACGACGCGCGAGACGCTCGACATTCCGCAGCCGGTCGAATGGGCCAAGGCCAATCTTCCCGGCATCGTCAAGGCGGGTGCGATCAACATCGTTATGAGCCATGCCGGTGTCGTTGCCGACCGCGATATCCTGCCCCTGCTGCCGGACGGCACGTTGATGATCGGCGGCCATGACCACCTGAACTTCGTGCATGAACAGGGCGCGACCCGATATATTCACACCGGCTCCTGGTGCACCTCCATGACGATTGCGACCATTGCGACACCCGGCAAGGCGGCTGCCATGGAAACGGTCGCGATCGACCTCAATGCGCCTGCCTCCCCGGCTCTCAAAACGCTGATCGAGCAGACGCTCGAAAAGCACCTGACGGCGGAAGAGCGGGCCATCGTCGGTAAAAGCGCGAAGGCGATGAACGTCGATGAGGCGGGCCGCCATGTGGCGCAGCTCATCGCCGCAAAAACCGGCGCGGATGTCGGCTTCATTGCCCATACCTCGCTGGGCGCGGGCCTGCCTGATGGCGATATTCGCCGCTATGATTTTAATGCCTCGGTGCGTTTCGACGGCACGCTGATGGTGACGGAAGTGGATGGCGCGGCGCTTGCCCAAATCCTCAAGCGCTGCAACCAGCACGGCGACATTCCGCTCGCCGCGCGCACCGGCGATTATCTTTACGCCATGCCGGAAAAGCCCGAAACGAAACAGCGCTACAAACTCGTCTGCAACGACTGGTCCGCCATCAATCAGCAAAAATATTTCGGCCGCAGCGATCTTGCCTTCACGGAAGTGCCAGAGTTGAAGTTGAAGCAGACGGTTCTGGGTGGGCTCTCTTAAGCCCACTTCATCACATTGCCTTCAGAACGACCGGATATCGAGCTTCCGGTCTCTATGCGCCGGATGCGTGCTGAACACGAAAATGCGGTCCAGTTCCTTCTGCGTCAGCATGCGCAGGAAGCGGACGTGGATGGTGTTGTTGGCGTTGACGCGCAACATCACGCAGCCGATCTTGGTGATGCGGGCGTCGGGAATATCGAGATAGAACTGGTTCGGCAGGTTATATTTCGTCAGCAGAGCCAGCACCGCTTCGGTCTGGGAGATGCGGATGACATCGCAGCGGCGCGCCGCCATGTGCATCACGGCCTTTTCGGTATATTCGATGCGTGCGGCGTTCATGGTATCTTCCATGCGAAACCGGCTTTCGCGGTCATACATGAAGGATTCTTCCTTGCTCAGGTAATGGTTCCTGATGACACCCGTACCGCTCTGCACGCCCAGACTCCCATGCTCGATCAATGGATTGAGACTAGGTCATAGTCTTTAACAATTCATATCAGCGCAGGCTTAAACAGACCGGAAGCGGGACATTTCTGACATTTTTCCACAGCGGTAAAAAGGTCAGCAAAAACCCCGGAACGAGGAGGTTCCGGGGCATGGTTTCGGTATCGACGGCGATTAGCTGCGATAGGTCTTGCCCTCGGCGTCGAAGAGGTGGAGCTTTTCCTGCGGTGCCGCAAAACGCAGGGTTTCGCCCTTGCCGACGGAAACGATGCCCGGCACCTTGACGATAATCGGTTCCTGCCCCTTGGGCGCTTCGAGATAAAGCAGCGTCACTTCGCCGAGCGCCTCGACGATCGCGACTTTTCCCTCGAAAAGATAATCGTCCCCGGTGACGATGCTCAGATCTTCCGGCCGGACACCGAAGCTCGCAGCCTTGCCCTTTTCGGTTGCGGGCGTCGGAACATAAACGGCGAGCGTCTTGCCGCCGGCAAGTTCGATGGAGGTCCTCTCACCGGTTTCGGTGATCTTTGCAGCGATGATGTTCATGGCGGGCGAGCCGATGAAACGCGCCACGAAAAGATTGGCCGGCCTTTCGTAAAGTTCGAGCGGCGCACCCACCTGTTCCACACGGCCCGCATTCAAAACGACGATACGGTCCGCCAGCGTCATCGCCTCCACCTGGTCGTGGGTGACGTAGATCATCGTCGTATCGGCCATCTGCTCGTTGAGCTTGGCGATCTCGATGCGGGTGGCGACACGCAGCGCCGCATCGAGGTTCGAAAGCGGCTCATCGAACAGGAAGACCTTGGGATTGCGGCAGATGGCGCGGCCAATCGCAACACGCTGTCGCTGGCCGCCTGACAGAGCCTTGGGCAAACGTTCCAGATATTGCGTCAGTTGCAGGATTTCGGCGGCGGCACGGACGCGGCGGTCGATTTCCTGCTTGTTCTCTTTCGCGATCTTCATGCCGAAGGCCATGTTGTCATAGACGGTCATATGCGGATAAAGCGCATAGGACTGGAACACCATGGCGATACCCCGCCGCGAGGGCGGGATTTCGTTGACGAGCTGGCCGTCAATAAACATCTCGCCGCCGGTAATTTCCTCCAGGCCGGCGATCATGCGCAGAAGCGTCGATTTTCCGCAGCCCGAGGGACCGACGAAAACGATGAATTCGCCCTGTTCGATCTGAAGATCGATGCCGTGCAGGACCTTCACCTGCCCGTATGATTTGCGGATATCCTTGAGAACGAGACTTGTCATGGGTGTTCCTCCCTCATCTGTCAGGCGTAACGGGCGAAGAATGCGCCCCATGCCGGAAGTTCTACGCTTCTGCCTTCAAGACCGCCTGCAAAGCCGTGGCCTTCGAGAACCTCCCAGTTCCCTTCCGGCAGCGTCGCCTTTGCCGGCGTTGCGGACAGATTGAAGAGGCAAAGCACGGTTTCATTGCCGAGTGTGCGGGTGTAGCTTAGCACTTCGCCCTCAACCGGCTGGAATTCGATGCCGCCCTTGGCAAAAGCGGGATGCTTTTTGCGGAAGCTCAGGAAGCGGCGATAATGTTCCAGCACCGAGGCCCCGTTGCCCTGCTGGGCGCTGACGGCGCGCTGCTTGTGCTCGGCCGGAATGGGCAGCCACGTCTTTTCCGACGTCGAGAAGCCCGCCTGGGCATGACCGGCATCCCACACCATCGGCGTGCGGCAACCGTCGCGGCCCTTGAATTCCGGCCAGAACTGGATGCCGTAGGGATCCTGCAAATCTTCAAAAGCGATGTCCGCTTCGGTGAGGCCGAGCTCCTCGCCCTCATAGATGCAGACGGAACCGCGCTGCGTCATCAAGAGTGCCGAAAGCACCTTGGCGAAGGCGTCCTTGTCCTCGACATGCTCGCCCCAGCGGCTGACATGGCGCACGACATCGTGGTTGGAGAAAGCCCAGCAGGCCCAGCCTTCCGGTGCGGCTTTCGCAAAATCCGCCTGCACATCGGCGACGCGCTGCGGAGTGAGCGCATCGGGGGCGAGGAATTCGAAGGCGTAGCACATCTGCATCTTGTCATCGCCGGATGTATATTCGCCGACGATTTCGAGGCCGCGCTGGCTGTCACCGACTTCGCCGACGGCGGCGATGTCAGGGAACTCGTCCAGCACCGCGCGGAAGCGCTTCAGGAAGGCGATGTTTTCCGGGCGGTTCTTGTCGTAGAGATGCTCCTGGAAGTTATAGGGATTGACCGCCGGAGCCGTGGAGGCGTTGCGGCGCTCCGGCGCGAGCGCCGGGTTGTCGCGCAGCTCGAGGTCGTGGAAATAGAAATTGATGGTGTCGAGGCGGAAACCGTCGACGCCGCGCTTCAGCCAGAAACGGGTGATGTTCAGCAGCTCTTCCTGCACTTCCGGATTATGCAGGTTGAGGTCAGGCTGCGAGGTCAGGAAGTTGTGCATGTAATATTGCATGCGGGTCGGATCCCACTGCCAGGCGGAACCGCCAAAGATCGACAGCCAGTTATTGGGCGGCGTGCCGTCCGGCTTGCTGTCCGACCAGACATACCAGTTCGATTTCGGATTGCTGCGGCTGGCGCGGCTTTCCACGAACCACGGGTGCTGGTCCGAGGTATGCGACATGACGAGGTCGATCATGACGCGGATACCGAGGCGATGGGCCTCGGCGATCAGGCCGTCGAAATCGGCAAGCGTGCCGAACATCGGATCGACATCGACATAATTCGAGACGTCGTAACCGAAATCCTTCATCGGCGAGGTGAAGAAGGGCGAAATCCAGATCGCGTCGGCACCCAGATTGGCGATATGCGCCAATCGGTCGGTGATGCCCTTGAGGTCGCCAATGCCATCGCCATTGGAGTCCTGATAGGAGCGCGGGTAAATCTGATAGATAACAGCGCCGCGCCACCAGTCCTTGTTGGGTGTCAAAGCGGAAGTCACCGAAGCGGTCATGGAAGTGTCCTGTCTGGTATGGGCGTTCATGGAATAATCAGCCTCCCTTGACGGAGCCTGCGAGCAGGCCACGCACGAGATAACGTTGAAGAGCGAAGAAAACGCAGAGCGGCACGACGATGGTGACGAAGGCCGAGGCGGTGAGGATTTCCCAGTTGCCGCCGCGCGAACCGAGCAGCGCATTGAGCGCACCGGTCAGCACCAGCTCGTCCTTCTGCGTGCCGAGGAAGACCATGGCCACGAGCAGGTCATTCCAGGTCCACAGGAACTGGAAGATGGCGAAGGAGGCGAGCGCCGGAAAGGAGAGCGGCAGGATGATCTTGACGAATATTTCAAAATCGCTCGCGCCATCGACACGGGCGCTTTCGATGATCTCTTTCGGCAGGCCGGAAATATAGTTGCGTAGCAGATAGATGGCGAGCGGCAGGCCGAAGGCGGTGTGCGCCAGCCAGATGCCGGCATAGGTCTTGGATGGCACGCCGAAGATGGTGCCGATTTCATTATAGAGCCTGAGAAGCGGGATCAGCGACATCTGCAGCGGCACGACGATAAGGCCCACTACCATGGCAATCAGCAGATTGCGGCCGGAAAAGCTCATCCATGACAGCGCATAGGCGGCGAAGGCGGCAATGAGGATCGGGATGACGGTCGCCGGCACGGCGACGGTGAGCGAGTTGACGAAGGACTGGCCGATGCCTTCCGAGGTCAGGACCGTGCGATAATTATCGAGCGTGAAGACGGGCGGCGTCGCGACGGAAATATAGACGCGCTTGCCGCGAGAGCCTTCAAAGCTGGATGCCTTGCTGTATTCATAGGTGCCGTCCGTATTGACGAGCAATGTTTCGCCGTCACCGATATCGGCCGCCTCGCCGGCTTTGAACGCCGTGGGCTCCTGTACGCGAACGCCGAAGGCTGCAACCTTGCCGCCCTGTCCGCTTTCGAAAACATTGCCCGATATCACATAGCGGCTGCCATCCTGCTTCTGCACGGAAGCATCGGCGAGGCGCACTGCCGAGGTCTGTTCTGAACTGGAGAAGGCCGTCCACCAGCCCGACACGGTGATCTGGTCCTTGTCGCGCAGCGAGCTGACGAGAATGCCGAGCGTTGGCAGGAGCCAGAGCAGCACGACCACCAGAACGCTTGCATGGACGATGAGGCGCGGCAGGCCGACGCGGCGAAGGCGTTTGAAAATATTCATCTCAGCGGCCCTCCATCTCACGGTTCGCCTGGCGGATGTTCCAGACCATGATGGGGGTGACGGCCGCCATGATGATGAGCGCGATGACCGCACTTCGGCCGCTGTCGCCACCGCCGCGGAACATCCAGTCGAACATGAGATTGGCGAGGACCATGGTGTTCCATTGGCCGTTGGTCATGGTCAGCACGATATCGAAGACCTTGAGCACGAGAATGGTGATCGTCGTCCAGACGACGGCGATGGTACCCCAGATCTGCGGCACCATGATCTTCCAGAAGATCTGCCAGCCATTGGCCCCGTCGATGACGGCCGCCTCGATGGTTTCTTCAGGGATGCCGCGCAGCGCCGCCGACAGGATGACCATGGCGAAACCGGTCTGGATCCAGATGAGGATGATCATCAGGAAGAAATTGTTCCAGAAGGGCATGGAAATCCAGACTTCGGGATTGCCGCCGAAAAACTCGACGATGGCGTTCAAGAGGCCGATCTGCACCTGCCCTTCGGCACGGTATTCATAGATGAATTTCCAGATGACGGAGGCACCGACGAAGGAGATCGCCATCGGCATGAAGACGATGGATTTGGCGATATTGCCCCACCAGATGCGGTCGGTCATGACGGCGATGACGAGGCCGAAAAAGGTGCAGGCGGCCGGAACGACGGCGAGCCAAAGGATATTGTTGAAGATCGACTGCCGGAAACCGGCATCGAAAAACGCCCAGCGATAATTGGCAAGACCGACGAATTCGCTGCCGGTCCGGTCATAGAAGGACAGGATCAGCGTGGCGATGACGGGGTAGACCAGATAGACCAGCAGGAGGATCAAAGCCGGGCCGATGAACAGCCAGGGCCGGACCGCCGCGCGGCGATTGAGGTTGCGGGATGCCTGCAGCACGTCTCCCGAGCGGACCGGAAAGATCGCCTGAAGCACCTTGTCGGATAGCCAGTAATAAGCAGCGCAGGCAAAGACCCCCGCCACCATCACGCCGATGGCCGAAACGAGTTGTTGAGCCATGTTCCCTCCCTTGATCCTCTCCGCGCCGCGCTGATTTATGCGGTCGTCGGGGCAGCGCCCTTGGTAAGGGCCCGGCAGCAAACCGCCGGGCCTGATCCGATATCTTTACTTCAGGCCGTCCCAGGCCTTCTGGATATCGCTCGCGACCTGATCGGCGGACTTGCCGCCGACGAAATCGATCATGCCGGTCCAGAATGCGCCGGCACCGATCTTGCCGGGCATCAGGTCGGAACCATCGAAGCCGAAGCTTGTCGCGGTCGTCAGGATTTCGCCCTGTCGCTTCATCTGCTCATTGGCATAGGTTTCGACATTCACACCCTTATAGGGCGTGAGGAAGCTGGACTGCGCCATCCAGACCTCATGGGCGATCGGGGTCTGCAGGAATTCGACGAAAGCCTTGGCGGCAGGCGCTTCCTTGGTGATGGTGACCAGCGTGCCGGCGCCGAGAACCGGCTTGCCGAGATCAGGCTTGGACGCGTAAGTCGGCATGTAGAAGAAATCCGCATCCGTACCCACTTTGGTGCCTTCCGGGAAGAAGGACGGAATGAACGACGCCTGATGGTGCAGATAGCATTTCGGCGGAATGTCGAAGAGGCCCTTGGGGCTGTCGCGGAAATCGGTGGAGGCCACCGCCGCGACGCCGCCGCTGACATATTTTTCGTTCTTGGCGAATTTGCCGAATTCGTTGATCGCTTCGACCACGGCCGGATCGGTGAACTTGACCTCGTTGGTCGTCCATTTTTGATAAACGTCGAGCGGCTGGGTGCGCAGCATCAGGTCTTCCACCCAGTCCGTTGCCGGCCAGCCGGTTGCCCCGCCGGAGCCGAGACCGATGCACCAGGGCGTGCCGCCATCGGCAACGATCTGGTCCGTCAGCTTGAACAGGTCTTCCATGCTCTCGGGCACCTTGTAGCCCGCTTCCTCGAAGTTCTCAGGCACGTACCAGACAAGCGACTTCACGTCCGCCTTGAAGGGAAAGGCGAAATAGGCCTTGTTGCCGTCCTTGCCCTTGTAGCTGCCGAGGTCGACCCAGGACTGGCCCGCGCCGTAATTTTCCTTGACCCAGTCGGCAGTCTTTTCGCCGAGCGGCACGAGGAAGCCCTTGGCGGCCAGATCGGCCAGAAGGCCGGGCTGCGGCAGGATGGCGATATTGGGCGGCGAACCCGCCTGCGTATCGATGACGATCTGCTGCTCGTAATTTTCCGACGAGGAATAACGGACGTTCACGCCGGTCGCATCGGCGAAGTAGGCGAGCACCGACTGGAACAGGGCCTCGTCTTCACCGCGCCACGGGCCGAAAATCGTCAGCGTCTGGCCTTTCAGATCGGCATGGGCCGCCTTGAAGTCCTCGTAGCTTTTCCAGTTGAACTTGGCGTCGCCGCCGGGTGCAAACTTCAGGTCGGCGGCGAAGGCCGCACCGGACAGCAAAGCCATGACGGCGGCCGTCGCCAAAAGAGTCTTCTGCATGTGATTTACCTCCCATCACATAAAAGGCTCAAAGCGTCCTCTCCAATCAAAGCGCTTTGGCTGCCTATTCATCTCATTGTCATTAAGACGGAGTCAAGAGGCTCTTTCTGCGGAAACGTTGCAGCGCCCTATGAATAGTCATATTTAATTCGGAAGGCGGCTATCCTTTTCGATTGAGAAATACGGTGGAGACTGGTAAAAATCTAAAGCGCTTTGGGAATTGAGGAGAGGCTTTGCCGTATTCCCGGGCGCGCGCATGGAGGAATGACAGACATGAACCTGAAACAGCTGTCGCAACTGCTGGGCATTTCGCAGACGACCATCAGCAGGGCGCTCAACGGCTATCCCGAGGTCAGCGCCGAGACGCGCCGCCGCGTCATGGAGGCTGCCGAAAAGACAGGCTATCGCCCGAATGCGGCCGCGCAACGGCTGGCGACAGGTAAGGTCGGCTCCATCGGGCTTGTCATGCCGATTGGCGAGCATCACCGTTCCGACGTGCATTTCGGCGAATTCCTGAGCGGTCTCGGTGAGGAGGCATCACGCAGCGGCTTTCATCTCGTGATCATGCCGACCGAGCCGGAAAAAGAGCGCGAAGCCCTGCGGGGGCTCGCCGCAAGCGGCAGCGTCGATGGCATCTATCTCGCCTATATGAAGAAGAACGACCCGCGCATCGCCATGATGCAATCGCTCTCCCTGCCCTTCCTCGTGCATGGCCGCTCCGTTGGCGTGGAGGAGGATTATCCCTATCTCGACGTGGACAATGAGGGTGCCTTCCGCGATGCGACCCAGCTTCTCCTCCAGCTTGGCCATACGCGGATCGGGCTTCTGAACGGCCCGGAGGGTTATGATTTCACCTACCGGCGCTGTCTCGGGGTCGAAAACGCGCTTTCGGCAAATGGCCTGACATTGCATGCGAACAACAAGAGACACAGCAGCATGACCGATGAGGAAGGTTATCTCGGCATGGAAGCGTTGCTGTCACGCCCGGAAAAACCGACCGCCATCCTTTGCGCCAGTACCGCGCTTGCGCTCGGCGCGATCCGTTCGCTCAACCAGCGGGGCTTGAAACCCGGCAAGGATATTTCGCTGATCGCCCATGACGACGTGCTGCCACTTTTGAAGCCCGATAATTTCTCCGTGCCGCTGACCACCACCCGCTCATCACTCCGGGCGGCCGGGGTGCGCGTGGGCCAACGCCTGATCAATCGCATCAAGCTGAACCACACGGAACCGCATCAGGAACTCTGGAAGGCGGAACTCGTGGTGCGCGCCTCGACGGGGCCGGCTCCGAAAGCGTAAAGTCTGGCCTCAATCCCCCGGCCGTCATACCGGCCTTGAGCCGGTATCCAGCCAGCCCAAGTCCTTGGGCTGAAAAGAGTCGTCTCGCCGCGCAGACGCGCGTCGGCTGGATTCCGGCTCCAGGCCGGAATGACGGAAGTGAGGGCGCAGCGCACAAAAATCGCTGTGCCGTGTAGTTTGATTGAACGCAACAGGATTAAAACTTTGGCGCGGTCAGACCCAGCGCGCGATGTGCGGCGATGACGGTGTTGGCCATCAGCATGGCGATCGTCATCGGGCCGACGCCGCCGGGAACCGGCGTGATAGCGGCGGCGACGGCGCTCGCCTCGTCATAGGCGACATCGCCCACCAGCTTCGACTTGCCTTCGCCTTTTTCCGGCGCCGGAATGCGGTTGATGCCGACATCGATGACCGTCGCGCCGGGTTTTACCCAGTCGCCCTTGACCATCGCCGCGCGACCGACCGCCGCGACCAGAATATCCGCCGTTTTGCAGATGCCGGCCAGATCCTTGGTGCGGGAATGCGCCATCGTCACCGTGGCATTGGCATTCAGGAGAAGCTGGCCCATGGGCTTGCCGAACAGGTTGGAGCGGCCGATGACCACGGCGTTGAGGCCGGAAAGGTCTTCGCCGTGAATACCACGTACCAGAAGCATGGCGCCGGCAGGCGTGCAGGAAATGAGACCGGTTGCGAGATCGCCGGTCGCGAGCTTACCGGCATTCAGCACGCTCAAGCCATCCACATCCTTCTCCGGCAGGATCGACTGGATGATCTCATCGGAATTGAAGTGTTTCGGCAGGGGAAGCTGCACCAGAATGCCATGGATGGAGGCATCGGCATTCAATTCGCCGACCAGCTTGAGGAGTGCGGCCTGCGTGGTTTCCTCCGGCAGCGTGTGCTGGATGGAGTTGAAACCGCATTGCTTGGCCATCTTGCTCTTGGAGTTCACGTAGGCATGGCTGGCCGGATCGTTTCCGACGATGACAACCGCGAGACCGGGCTTTACGCCCTTTTCCGCCTCAAGCGCTTCTGCCGATTTGCGGACCGCCTCCGTTACCGAAGCCGCCTTCGCCTTCCCGTCAATCACAACTGCCATGCGTCCTGCTCCTGCTGGGTTACGTAGGCTCCGTATGGTGCCCCCTTCGCAGGAATGCAAGCGAAAATGCGGCGTTTTCAGGCTGTTTTGCGGTAGTCTTCGCGGCGATCGGCGTAATCGGCAAGACGCTCTCTCAGGAACGCCAGTTCGCGTCGCAATTCCATCAGTTCCTCGGCTTCGGCCTGGGCATGGTCGAAGTCCCCGGCCAAGGCTTCGGCCAGAAGCGGTGGAAGTCCGGAAGAGGCCGGATCAGCACTCCTGACCGTGCGGTTGCCCATCAGGACCTGCCGCACGCGCTCGTCCAGCGGCATGTCGTCGTCGTCATTGACGGCCTCGCCGTAATAATCGGCAAAGCCGTCTTCCTCCGGCTTGATGTCCTCTGCGGCGACGTCCGGCAGATCGTCGAACACAGCGGGCTCGATCGGTTCGAATTCGGAAATCTGCAGAGACTCGACCGGCGGCTCGACGGAGGATGGAAGTTGCGCGCCCTCTTCGCTGAGCAATGCGCCCTCCTCTTCCTCATCATGGCGACGGTAGCTCAGGAGATAAAGACTGCCCATCAGGCCGATCAAGGCGCCGCCGCCCGCCAGCATGGCAGCTTGCGTCAGATCGCGGGTCAACTCGCCGGGGGCGGCCTTTTTCACCAAACGGGTCTCGACCGCGGGCGTGGCGGAGGCGGAGAGGTCGCGGCGTTCGCTTGCCTCGAGATAGACATTTCGCGCCGTTTCCAGTTCGCCCTGCAATCTGGAGAACTCGCCGGGGGCGACACCGAGTTCGTTCAGGCGGTCGAGGTATTTCTTTTGCTCGCCATTGGCGGTCGCGATCTCCTGAGAGATGCGCTTTTCATCCGCCCGCAGGCCTTCCAGCAATTGCCGCAATGCGGGGGCGGCAAGCGCCTGTGCGGCATCCACCGCATTCTGGGCGGCGATGCGGCGGGGGTGTTTCGGGCCGTAATCGACCGAAACCGCAGCAAGCGCCATGCTGGCGGTCGAGTGTTTCTGCCTGATATCCTCAAGCGCTGAAAAACCCACGCCGGCCGGCAGAGGCTTCGCAAAGACATCATTCGGCTTCAGCGCCGAAGCCGCCGTCAGATCGGCCTGAATGGCCAATTGCTGCCGGGTGGTTCGCGCCAGACTGTCGTTTACGTCGCGCAGCTGCTGTTCGAGTTGCTGCGCCTCGGCCATCACGGCGTCACCGTGGCGCATCTGGAAACCGTTTAGCGCCGCTTCCGCCTCATCGAGCCTTGTCCGCGCCCTCTCCGTCTCGCGCATGGCAGGAGTCATGGTGCCGGCCTTGCCATCGGCGATCACACGCATCGAGAGGTAATCGGTCAGCCGCATGGCGGTTTCCGGCGTTGCGGCCTTGCCGGTCACGATGAGCGTATTTTCATCCGGAGTGAGTTCCAGCCGGATCGCTTCGCCCACCGCACCGTTCACCGCCTCACGCTCGGATAGCGGACGCGCATCCGCGCCGGTCAGAAGGTCGAAAAGCAGGCCAAGCTCACCCTGATTGCGAACGCCGACCATATCGGCGGACTTCAGCTTGAGATCGGCGGTTATACGGTCGAGCCCGGAGGGTGAAAGCAGGGTACGACGCGCCATCGCGAGAAAACGGGCAGCATCGGGGGCATCGTAAGCGGTCTGGGAGACCTCGATCCGGGCCCGCGAAACATACCCGCGAAAGCCCGAATCGACCAGCAGAAGCGGAAGGGCAGCCCCGGCAACGGTGGCGGCGGCGATGCAGCCGGACGTCAGGAGCCGCCGACAATGTCTGCGCCATTGCGATACGGGCACAGCGACATCATCCTCGTCAGGGCGGATCGCCATCATGTCCGGATTGTCATCAACCATCTGAAGCCGTCTGCCGCCCTCGGTGCCGCCCGCAACGGGCGACTGTCAAAACCTTACGAGAGGTTAAAGGATCGTGGCAAACAAATGGTTAACGCAACGCCTGCGAGAACGGCCTCAGCTCTTGCCGAGCGCGATGTGCCAGGGTTCGGCGCAGAGGCTGTAGAGCCAGCTCATGTGAAGCTTGCGGAAAATTTCCGGCATGCCGGCCACTTCCGAAGACAGGACCTTGAACAGCGGACCAACCGCGATGGTGACCCGTGCATTCTCACGGCTGACGGTGCGGTGCAGCCATGTCTCCTGGTTTTCCTTCGACATTCCCGCCAGCAGAATATCCACCTTGACGCCCGATGCATCGCGGTTCAGCATGACGAAATCGTGCCAGGGCGCGTGCGCCCGCAATCTGGCGAGAACCTCGCCGATCTGCGCCGCATCATCTCCCGCCACACCGATACGCTTCGGCACGGCCATATAGGTCAGAAGCGCCATCACAAAGGCGACGCCGTCGATGGGCGCAGGCAAAGGCTCCCCATTCTCGCTGCGCGCGGCGCGCCTCATTGCCTTGCCCTGCGGCAGAAGCAGGCAGCTTTCCAGAATCTGCCGGTAGGCGTTGTCCTTGAGCGAAAGCTTCGCCTTCTCGATGGTGAGAAAGGACAGCATCGTGTGCCCTTCACAGGCAGACGCCCTGCCGCTGACCAATTCCAGCGCCCCATTCCAGTCGAGATCACAGACGCGCAGTCCGTGGATATTCCGTTGCGATTCCGGCCGCGCGAAACCTGACGCGAAACTCATTGCCAACCCCCAAATGCCAAACCCATCGCCACCGATCCAATGCATGGTCTGCGGGATCGTGGTTCATGGGCTTGTTATACAGGTGCAGGTTGAATTTAGCTTGAAAGCAATCTCTAGAATGCCTGGGGATGCGGCAAGAGACAATTAACCAGAAGGATGCTCCGCATACCCTATCCGGCCGACGCCCCTCGCCTGCTGGTCGTCAGTGGCTTGGCGCCGCTTCTTTGCCGGCCTCGGCCTTCTCGCCCTCGACGAGCTTGACCGAACGGGGCGTGCCATTGCCGTTCTGCTCGCGGATGTCGGCTTTCGACAGATAATCGAGCTGTTCGATCAGCACGTCCTCGACCACCTCGTCATCGAGCCTTTTGTTCAGCCCCTCGCGGATGCGCTGCTTGAAGGCTTCGGGATCGAAGGTGGAAATATTGGCGATATTGACCATGGAAGAACCCGCAAGCAGCGTGAACAGTTCGTCGGTCATCAGCTGCGTTGCCGGCAGCTCGATCTTCGCCATCTTGGTCTTGTCGACGCGCAGCGAAATACGGCTGAGGAAATAGCCGTTTACCCCGCCGTCATTGATGACGGGGATCGTGATGCTTTCGCCCTTGACCAGTTGCAGATTGGCCTTTTTCGCCCCCGCCTCATCCGGCGCGGGCGCCGTCGCCAACTGGACGGAGAAATACACCGCGCCGAGCGTGACGGCGCAAACCCAGACGCCAGTGAGAAGAAGCTTCAACATCAGGAGGCTGCGCCGTACATGAACTGTTCCTGCGAATAGGTGCCGTCCGTATCGGCTTCCTGAATGGCGTTCTTCAAGAGGTCCGCAACCGCGCGAACCGCATTCAGATGCGCCTCGACGCGGCTGGCATTGGTGGCGAGCTTGGACTTGATGCCCTTGACCTGCTCCATGTAACCGGCGGCGATTTCCTCGCGCGGGGTATCGCGGAACAGCATCGTCAGCTCATAGAGGCAACGGCTCTTGTGGGCGTTGGAGACCTTGAAGTCGAACTGGGGGTCCTTACCGATATTGTCGTTCTCGTTGTCGATGATCATCTCAAGGCGGCCGAGAACGGATTGGATACGGTGGTCGTTCGACATAAGGTCCATGCTTGTCTCCTCGTTAAGGTTTTTCATTCTCAAGCCTCGTCCGTTTTCTCATTGGAAACGCCGAGGACCTGCCGCTCGAACTCCGCCACCATCCGAATTGCAGCATTATTGTCTTTTTCATTCATCGATACGTCGGTAATGCCTTTGCTTTCAGCCTTCCGAAGCGCATCCTTGTAAGCCTGTTCCGCGATGCCGACGCCGCCATTTCTGGAAATCGTGTCGGCAAACTGTTCGGCCATCATGCTCTTCCAGATCTCGCCGGCATTGCCCTTGCCGTAAACTTCCTCGCTGTCTTTCGGCAGCATGTTGGCCACGAAGGTCTGGAGCACCGAGGCTTCATATTTGCGGTATGTTTCCGGGATTTCGGTGCGGGCCGCGCGAATATTGGTGTCGCCGAGACCAGCCTTGGAGGAGGCGCCATCCAGCATGTCGACCGCGGCGCCAAAGCCCTTGCCGGCATCGGCAAGGCTGGTTGCGGCAAAAGCCGCCTTGTTCGCCTTGAGTTTTTCCTGGGCGACCTGAACTTCCTGGGGGTCCGCAGCGCGAACCACATCCATCACCAGATCACTTATCACCGATATCGCCACGTCCAGATCTCCCGAGCTGACGAATGGGCGGCACAGAAAGCCGGCGCATCCGCTCCATCAAGAAACATCGCCGGAGACGTCGTCAAAAACGCCCGCGATGCAACAATAGGACAGACTATGGATCGCCAACCTTGCTGGAGGCTGGTGTGTGGGAAACATTCGTAATTTCTAACAAATCATAGATTGCATTATCGTCGGCCTCGCGGTCCTCAAGATCGCGCGCAAGGTGCATCCTGTCCTCCAGCCGGTCAGCCTTGGTCTTTTCCTTCAGGACCTTGTTTTCCTGAAACTGCTGAACGCCTTCAAGCTGGCGGTCCTGGACGACGAGACGGCCGTAGCGGTCCGAATAGTGTCGGGAAAATGTCTGATGCACCGGTTCCATGGAACTCATGGCTTCCAGCACGTTCTCCATGGATTGCGCAACTTCCGCCCGTGTGCGGGTGGTATCGGCCAGTTCCACTTCGGCCATTTTTTCCATATGCCGCTGGACGGTTACCAGACGCTTGAGTTTGGCCGAGCGCTTGTCCGAAGCCATCGCATTTCCCCCGATCAAAAGCCGATGAAGACGGGCCCGAAACCATCCACGAATTGGCGGATGAGGGCCGCGACCGACAGGTAAAGCATGAAAAGACCACCCGCGAGAACGAAGGGTGTCGAGATAAAGAAGACCGGAATCTGCGGCGCGAGCTTGTTGATGAGGCCGACCGCGACGTTGAACATCAAGCCGTAAATCACGAAGGGGCTGGCAAGACGCAGCATGATCGAAAAAGAGGCCCTGAGCGTGTCGGTCAGCGTAATCAGCATCTTCTGGCCGCTGATCAGCGCACCGACCGGCGTGGCGGTGTAGGAATCCACCAGCGCTTTGAGGACGATGTGGTGGAAATCGAATATGAACAGAACCAGCAGGCCGCCGAAGGTGATGAAGTTGGATATCTGGTTTTCCTGCACGTCTTCGATCACATCGGCCCCGCCCGGCGCACTGAGACCGATGGAAGCGCCGATGAGCGCACCGGTGAACTGGAAACCGAGGGTGTAGAACCGCGCGATCAGGCCATACATCGAACCGATGACGACCTCTGTGAAGATGAGGCCGACGACCGTGCCCTGGCTTGCGCCGGAAACTTTCGGATAAATCGTGTCCCACAGCACGGGCAGAAGCGCCATGGACACCGCGACGCACAGAAGCATGCGAATCTGCGGCGAAATGCGCGAGCTTGAAAAGCCCGGCATGGTCATGAAGCATGCGCCGATACGGCAGATGGCAAGGAACAATGCAATGATTGTCCCCTGCGGGTCGGTTATCATGAAATGGCGCCCAGAATCTTGATCTCGAGACCCTTGGCCAGTTCCACATGCGAAAGAACCGGCAGGGTCGCAAAGAGTCGCTCGATAATCATGCGCACATAGGACCGCGTTTCCGGCGAGGTTACAAGGACAAAGGGCAGGCCGCGATCCATGAATTCACGGATAACTTTGGATGCCTGCTCGGAAAACTCCTCAAGATGGCGGGGATCGATGTCGAATTCGACGATTTCGCCCTTCTGGTCGCGCTTCAGCGCCTGATGGAAGACCATATCCCATTTGTTGCCGAGGCGCAGGACGCGCAACACGCCATTGTCGGCAAGATCGCCGCAGAGCTGCTGCGACATGCGCACCCGCACATGTTCGACGATCTGTTCCGTCTTGCGCACATGCGGCGCAAGTTCGGCGACCGCTTCGAGAATGAGATGCAGGTTGCGGATTGAGACGCGCTCGGCGAGCAGCAGTTTCAGCACCGCCTGCAGGCCGGAATAGGACATGTGCGACGAGCAAATCTCGTCGGCCAGCTTCTTGTATTCCGGATCGAGCCTGTCGATGAGGATTTTGACGTCCTTGTAGGACAGGAGCTGCGGCAGGTTGTTGCGGATGACTTCGCTCAGATGCGTCAGCACCACGGAGACGTTGTCGATCGGATGGAAGCCTTCGCGCTTCAGATCCTCGGTGAAGGTCTCAAGAATGGAGACGGCGGGCATGCCGAAAGCGGGTTCGCGGATTTCGTCGCCGGGAATGCTCGGCTTGCGCCCTGCCCCGGTCACGACCAGCACGTCGCCGACGCGCAGGTTGCTGGATGCGATGGTCGTGCCGTGAACGCGAATCTGATAGGCTTTTTCCGGGATCATGATGTCGTCGGAAACCTTGATCTCGGGTACGACGAAACCGTATTGGGTCGCGAATTTCTTGCGCATCTTGCCGACACGGAAGGCCAGTTCCTGATGCGCCCCGAGAAGGCGGGTGGAAACCTGCTTGCCGAGCGCCAGTTCGATCTCGGCCGTCTTCAGCACCTGCTTGACCGAATCCTTTTCCGCCTCGGTGGTCTGGAGAACCTTGTTCTCCTCTTCCTGACGCCGCAGCGCGCTTTCGGCCTCCGCCTGGCGCGGAATATACCAGCTGCCGAAGGCCATGATGCCGCCGAGGAAGATGAAGGGCAGGAAGGGAAGGCCCGGAATGATGGCGAGCAGTCCCATCAGCATGGCCGAGACCATCAGCGCGCGCGGATAACCGCTGAGCTGATTGACGACCGCCTGGTCCGTCGAGCCGGCGGTGCCGCCGCGCGAGACCAGAAGGCCGGCTGCCAGCGATACGATCAGGGCCGGGATCTGCGAGACGATACCGTCACCGACCGAAAGCTTGACGAAAACGTCGGCCGCTTCGCCGATGGGCATGCCGTGGCGGAAATAACCGATGATGATGCCGCCGAAAATATTGATCGCGGTGATGATGAGGCCGGCAATGGCGTCGCCACGCACGAATTTCGAGGCGCCGTCCATCGAACCGAAGAAGGAGCTTTCCTCTTCCAGCTCGCGACGGCGGCGCTGCGCTTCCTTTTCGTCGATGATGCCGGCGGACAAATCCGCATCGATCGACATCTGCTTGCCGGGAATGGCGTCCAGGGTGAAACGTGCGCCGACTTCGGCGATACGCGTCGCACCCTTGGTGATGACGATGAAGTTGACGGTGATCAGGATCAGGAAGACGATCAGACCGATCACGAAATCGCCGGACATGACGAGGCTGGAGAAGCCCGCAATCACGCCGCCCGCCGCCGTCGGCCCTTCATTGCCGTGGGAGAGGATAACGCGCGTCGTCGCGATGTTCAGCGACAGGCGGATCATCGTCGCGATCAGCAGCACGGTCGGGAAGGACGAGAAATCCAGCGGCCGCTGAATCCAGAGCGCCACCATGAGGATGAGGACCGAAAGCGCAATCGAAAAGGCCAGACCGATATCCACCAGCATGACCGGAATGGGCAGGAAGAGAACGCAGAGGATCGCCACGATGCCCAGTGCGAAACCGATGTCACGCGTGCTCGGACTGACCTTGGGCAGGGAGATGACTGGTGGTTGCGCCATAAATTCGTCCTGTCTCTTCATGAGAAGGGCGACGGAAAAGCCGCCGCACGGTTCCGTAACAACGGTTTTCGAAAAGCGCACGCAATTCGGCCCGATGCTTTGCGCCTATCCCTAGCGGCTGAAGCTTGCGCGAAGGTGGCATCCGCAGCGGACGGCGTCAGAAGCCGGACTGGATGCGGGAAAAGACGAGATTGGAAAAGAGCGATATCTGCGCGCCCACAAAGGGCGCGGCGACGCCGAGCACGAGCATGATCGTGACGATCTTGGGAACGAAGGTCAGCGTCATTTCCTGAACCTGGGTCAGGGCCTGAATGAAGGCGATGACGACACCGACGATCATGGCGGCGAGAACCGCGGGACCGGCCGCGACGAGAACCGTCCAGACAGCCGCCTGCATGATGTCAAGCGCATCGGCCTCGTTCATCGTCGCATCCTTAATCCGGAAAGGCGGCGTCATGCCGCCTCTTCAATGTCAGGAACCGGTCGCGCTATCCGAATCGGTTCCGCTATCAGATGTACTCGTAATCGGGCCGTTGGAGAAGGTCACGCCGGCCTGCAGCAGCACCTTGTCACCAGCTTCGGTGATGGCGACAACGCCGTCCGAATAGACCTCGACTTCCTTCACCACGCCGGTGACGGTGTCGTCGGCGCTCTTGACCGTCTTGCCGACCAGATCGGAGGCGCGCGTCAGGGCTTCCGCCTGCAGCATGCTTTTGAGATGGGTGTTGGTCTTGATGGTCTGCTCGACCTGCGAGAAGCTTGCGAGCTGCGACATCTGCTCGCCCGCATCCATCGGGCTGGTCGGATCCTGGTTCTTCATCTGGGCGATGAGGAGCTTCAGGAAGCTGTCGTAGTTCAGCGACGCCGCGCTGCCGTCGGAGCTGCTCGCCCCGGCATTGGCCCAGGGATTTGACGCTGCCGAAGTGACTGCATCTACCGCCATGGTGCTATCTCCTTGCGAATCTGCTCGATCGTTGCGGGGGTCATTTCCTGATTGTTGAGGATTTTTTCCTCGATCGGGTAGAGACCGCGAATGGCCTTCAGCGCTTCGAAAGCCTTGCCCGAGGCAACCAGTCCGTCGATCCGCTTGAGTTCCGCCAGAACCTCGTCATGCTGGAAGCAGTTCAACAGCATGCTGACCGACTTGCGGAACATGTTGGTGGATTGGTCGCGCCCTTCCGGGTTGATGAGGATCATCTGCGCGATGAAATAAAGCTGCCTCAGCGGCGTCGTCGCCTGATCGGGCTGCAAGACGTGGTTTTCAAGCAGAAACGTGACATCGTTCAGGAATTCGAGCGCCACCTTGCGATCCACACGCAGAACCGCGCCGTTGATAAAAATCTTTTCGCCCGATTTCAGCGAAATCCGAAGTGTACTTTTCATTTAAGTCCATCCCTGATGATGGTTGTCACGTCAATTATGCCCTGGAAATTCGTCGACTGACGTTTCCGGATCAGTTCGCACTCTTTCAATATCCAGATCGCGATGGAAATCAGATTGGCCCTGAGCTCCATGGCAAGCTGGTTGTCGGGTTGCTTGAGATCCTCAATGAAGCGGATCCAGACCCGTCGAGTGTAAAAAAGCGCTTCGATCGTGTGGCGCTGCGAAGAGGAATCCCTTGCCTCCACCAGAAGGTCGATCGATTTTGTCAACGCCTGCCGCTCGCGATCCTTCGCGTTGGCGACACCATCCTCCATGATTTCGGCGTAGGAAAACTGGTACATTCATGTATCCTTTATCTGCCGCCACCCCTGTTCATCAGAGGTAGTTCACCAGACTCATTTTTTGCAGACGCGACGTGAGGCTGTATGCGATTTCAATCTGCTGCTGCAGCAGATCGAGGCGGGTCTTCGCCTCGTAGGTATCGATCCCCTCAATATCCAACAGATGCGTTTCGATGATCTTCTTCTGGGCTGCCAGCGAATCATTGGCCTTCGAAACGCGGCTTTCGGAAAGGCCGAGCTGGCTTTGCTGCTGGTTCAGGCCACTGATGGCGGTGCCGATATTGGTCACCGACTTGGTCGCCACCATTTCGCGAACGCCGCTATCCACCTTTTCGTCGAGGAAGGTCATCGCCGTCATCGCCGTCAGTGCAAAATAACGCATGCCCTGCGAATTGCTGTTGCTGGAGGTTTCCACGACCTCGTTCTGGCTGATGCGGCTCGTCATGTTGGTGTCGCTCGCCTTGGAGCCGAAAGTCGTCCAGAAATCGTAGTTCTGGCCGGCCGTCAGGCTGCTATGGGGCGGGTTCGTTACCGTCGTGGTGCCGTTGAACACACCTTCGATATGGGTCATGAAGGCTTCGGCCTGGGTCTTGGACAGGCCGGTAATGTCGCCAACCGCCGGCGTCTGCGCCGCCATGAATGCGTTCAGCTCGGTCTCATAGGCTTCCTTCAGGGTAGACCCTTCAGCGAAATAGTCATCGACGGGCTTCACATCCGTATTGATGCCGGAGAACAGAAACTCGCCATTGACCGCCGTATTGGCGAAGCTGGTGAAATTGTTGAAGGCATTCGAGATGGTTTTGGCAACCGTCGTCAGCGTCGGCGCTTCGCTGCTGGTGTTGGGGACGAGAACCTTCTGAATTTCCTGTGCGGCCTGCGCCATGCCGTCCAGCGCCGTCTGCGAGGATTTGAGGCGTTGCGTTGCAATCGAATTGACGCTCACCAGCGAAGAGATGCGGTCGATATCGCGATTGAGATCGAGGCTGCGGGCGGTGTTGGCGCCAAGCGTCACGCCGAGATCGGCGTGCTTGCCCGTTGTCAGCTCGGTATTGAGATTGGTCATCTCGAGCTGAGCCTTGAGGATGGTGCTGCGCATGCTGTTCTGCATCGCCAGCGATGAAATGAATGACGTTTTCATCGTTTACCTCACCATGTCCATCAGGGACTTGAGCATTTCGTCAACGGTCGTCACCAGTTTGGTCGCGGCCTTGTAGGATTGCTCGATATCCATGAGCAGCGACAGTTCCTCGTCCAGACTGACCGCCGTATTGTTCGAATAGGACGTGGCGGAGCGCTCATAAAGCGCGCTTTTCGCTTCGTTCGCAGAAGTCGCGCCGGAACGTTCCTGTTCGAGCCACCCCATCGAGTTGGTGCCGTATTTCAGGATGCTGGTATTCGTATCGATACGTGTCGACGCGGCAAAATTCATGGGCGCGTCGAAAGCAGTAACATAGCTGCGGATCAGCTCGGAGAAACCGGTTCCCCCCGACGCTGCGGTATTGATCACGTAATCGGTACCGTTGATACCGCCATCGCGCAACAATTCCGGATTGCCACCTTTGGAAATAATTAACGCCGGGTTGACGGTAATGCTGGCTGCGAGCCCGGGAGAGACAATCCCGTCTGCCGGAATGGTCGTCGCCGCCGGCGAGCCGTAGGTGAAGAGACCCGGCATATCCGGCAGGCCGCTGGTCGCGTCGGCCGGCTTTTCCGCAAACATGGTGATGAGGCCGCGGGCGATTTCGTCGAGCTGGCTCTGCATCGTCGGCGCCAGATCGTCACGAACCTGCATCAGGCCCTGAAGCGAGCCCTCAGACGTCGTGTTGCTGCCGCTTCCTGCCTTCAGCGCTACGCCATCGACATAGATTGCGTTGCCCGTGGTCGTCGCATCATAGCCCGGCTGCGTCTTGAAGGTGACGCTGCGCGGCACGATTTCGAACAGCGTCGCGCCATCCGTCGTATAAAGCGCCACATCGTTGTTGGGACGATTGACGACATTGATGCCGATGATGGAGGAAATATCCTTCAGAAGCGTCTCGCGCTGATCGAGAGCGTCGCTTGGATCGCCGCCTATCGCCGTCTGCGCCTTGACCTCGTTATTGGCTTCCTCGAACTTCGCAAGCAGCCCGTTCAGCTTGTCGACCTGAAGGGCGATTTCCTTGTCGGCGCGCAGACGCATCGCCTGCAATTCGTTCGAGGCCTTGTTCAGGGAACTGGCAACATCGGTGGCCGAGGTGACGGCCGTTGCGGCCAGAGCGGCATCGCTCGGCTTGGCGGCGTAAGCGTCCAGGCTCTTCAGCAGTTCCTTCATATAGGTGGCCGGCGAACTCTCATAATCGTTGCCGCCGAAAATGCTCTTCATTTCCTCAAGGCCGGTCAGAACCGTACTCTGGCCGGAAGCGAGAGAAGAGCTGGAAATCGTCTGCCTGAGAAGACTTTCATTCTGGGCACGGCCGTTGGAGACGATACTCGCTCCAGCCATGGTCGTGCCGAGAATGGCGGTTCGCTTGACGTAGTTAGCATTGCCGACATTGGCAATGTTCTTGGAGGTAACGTCCGTCTGCTTACCTGTATTATTGAAAATCGACTGCGCAGTATTCATTGCTGACGTGAGCGACATTCATCTGTCCTCGTGAGAAGTATTATCTCTTCAGATTGATCAGGACGTCCATCAAATCCGATCCAGTCTGGAAGACTTTCGAATTCGCTGTGTAGATACGCTGGGATTCAATCATGTCGGTGAGTTCGCTGGCGATATCGACGTTCGAGCCTTCCAGCGCGCCCTTCTGGATGTAACCGAAGCTGCCGGTCTGCGCGAAGCCGATGGTCACGACACCCGACTCGTTGCTAGGCAGATAGACGTTACCGTTCTGCGGGCTGAGATTGTCGACGCTCGGCACCGTGGCTAGCGCCAGCTGGTAGATATTGCGGCGACCACCATCCTGATAGACCGCCGTCACCAGGCCATCCTTGCCGATTTCGACGTCCTTGATCTGGCTCGGGCCGTTACCGTTCAGAACAGCGGTGCCAGGCGTGAACTTCGAGGAGAACTGCGTCATCTGCGACAGGTCGATCTCGATCGCCTGCGCCACGCCGCTGTTGTTGTCATTAATCGTGATCGAGCTATCCGATCCGGTGGTGAGCTTGTTGGTGGCGGGATCGAAGGTCAGGGTGACCGTTTCCTTGACGAGCGTAGCCGGGGCGGTTGCCGTATAGGGGAAGCCGCCATCCGTCGACTGATCCTGACGATAAACGGACACTTCCCACTGCGGATTGCCGGACGCATCGTTGTCAATGCGCGTGTAATAGAAGTCGTAAAGAACCTTGGCTCCGCCGCTGTCGAACGCCGTGAGCGACGTCTTGCTGCCAACCGTCGACGTTGCGACGTTGGCACTTGGGCGCGATCCCGCAGCAACGATTGCCTCATCACGATTAAGGTTGGCCGGGAAGCTGCCCTGTGTGGAGGGAGACGCCGTCAGACCGAAGTCATTGATATTGATGGCTTCAAGGCCGGTAAAGCCGTTGACGACCGCAGCCGGCGGGTTGGCGCCGTAAGGGTAACCCATCAGCATGAAGCCTGCCGCATTCTCCAGATAACCTTCCGAATTCTTCTGGAAGGAGCCAGCGCGCGTGAGGTAGGGTGTGCCTGCACCGTCCTGAACCACGAAGAAACCGTTGCCCTGAACGGCAAGGTCGGTGCTGGAGGTGGTGTAGGAGAGGTTGCCCTGCTCCGAAATGCTGTAGCGAACGTTGGACTGCACGCCGCCGGACGCATAGCTGCCCGACGAGGAGGGCAGAACGAGCGAGGAGAACGACGTCGATGCGCGCTTGTAGCCGGTGGTGCTTGCATTGGCGATGTTGTCGCCCACGGTCCCCAGCTTGTTCGCCTGCGCATTCATGCCGGACACACCGGTTCGCATAGTGCCGAAAATACTCATTCAAAAACCCTCGTGGTCATCTTTCAGGGAGAAGGTAAAGCGTTTGGCTTGCGTGAAGCTGTCGGAAATACCGCGTTTGAAAAAGACCACGCGGGTCAATGAAAATCATTGCCAATCAATGCTGTAGCCGAGGAAACGTTTGGAATCGACCGGATCGTAGCCAAGCTTCTTACGCAGCTTCTTGCGCAGCTTGCTGATGTGGCTTTCAACGACGTTTTCTTCGACGTCGTCATCGAAGATGCCGTAGATGGCATTGAAAATCTGCGCCTTGGAAACGCGGCGTCCGCGATTGGCGATCAAATATTCGAGGATGCGGCGCTCACGGCGCGGCAAGGGGAACACTTCACCACCCACTTCCGGGTCGCGGCCGTCGGAGAAAACCCGGATCGGTCCAGCATCGGTGAAGTTCGAGATGACCTGCAATCGGCGACGGATCGCCGCCGCACGTGCAAGGATTTCACGGGGGTGTACCGGCTTGCGCACGACGTCGTCGACGCCGCTGTCGAAAAGCGCCAGCGTCGATTCCAGCGAGGGCTGGTCGCTGACCGCGATCACCGGGGCCGTCGTGCGATCCCTGATCGCCTTCGGCAAAGAAAAGCTCCGGTCGCCCTGGCCGATCAGGAAGGCTTCCACAGCCGCAAGATCGCTTTCCGCCGCCGTCGAGACCCACTCCCCGAATTCGACCGGATCGAACCCGGTCGAGGGAATGCCCTCACGCCCAAATAGAGATGTATAGCCGTCTTTAACGAGCTCGCGCTCATCAACCACTACGATCATTCGTCCGCCTCCGAATCAGTGTGGTGTTTTCCAATGAGGCATTGGTACGAATCGGGCGATTCAGGGACAACTGTAGGAAATCATCGATAGATATTAATAATTGATTAACCATTTTGTGCCGATTTGATCTATATATAGTGGGTATTAACCATATATGGTACAAAATTTTTGTGTAGAAATTTCAAAATTCCGAAAAAACCGCTTGAAATGCCTTTTTTCGATCAATCTATCGCCACATTTCAAAATACGAGTCCCGCGGCGCCTTAAAGCAATTTCAGGTTGTTAACCGTCGCAGAAATTTTTCGCGTTGGCGGTCCATTTTCCGTAGCCCGTCGCCACCAGATTGGCGATGACACGGCAAACATATTTCTTCTGCGCCGGGTCATTGTTGGGGCCGGCATGATAACGGGCGACCGCCATGGTCCAGGTTTCATGCCTGTTGTGGAGGTTGCGCAGAAACATGGCGGCATATTCCACATTGCGGCGCGGATCGAACATTTCCCGTGCGGATGCGAAGTTTTCGCCATGGAAATAATGATTTATCTGCATGCATCCGAGGTCGATCAGCTTGGCGCCGTTGCGCTTCGCCGCTTCAAAAGTGGTCAAAGCCTCCTCGGTGGAGGAGGCAAATACCGGTTTTCCCTCGATATTCATGGCGTTGGGGTCGAGACGCCCCTTGCGGCCCGTTTCGGTCAGCCCCACCGAATAGAGAATTCCCTCCGGCACGCCATATTTGCGGGCCGCCGACTGGATCTCTCTTTCACAGACACCTGACGTTGCCGAAGCGGACGCGTTCTCAGAGGTAGACGCCATTGTCAGCAGAAGAGCGGGCAGAGCCAGAAACGCCATCCATGCCTTCATTATGCACCCCCAAATTATCGCCATTGCCTTGCCGGTCGCCCCGTGCCCCGGACTCGTCACGGTTGCGCCCGGCGGCGGCCTGCTGACCCTGCTGCTGCGCCTGCTGATTTTGCTGATTGTTGCCTTGTGTGCCCGTTTGGTCACTCTTGTCGGAAGAAGCGATGCTGATGGTGATGTTATCGACCGTCAGACCCTGCGCCTTGAGACCATCGAGGATGCTCTTGCTGTCTTCCTGCAGCTTTTTATAGGCCGCAACACTCTCCACCGTCATGTGAACGGCAAGCTCGTCACCGGCAAGACGCAGCGACATTGTCACCGATCCAAGCTCGATCGGCGTCATGTGCAGCTTCAGCGTATGGACAACCTTGCCGGTGCTGCTCTGGGCGGCCGCATTGGAGAGCGACGAACCGGGCTGCATGGCGCTCACCCATTCCGGATCGTTGACGATCAGGCTGGTCAGGGCCGACGCGTTGGTCGAGGGCGCCAGGCCGATGAACCGCCGCGAATCGAGAACCGTTATGGTGTCGGTCGCCTTGCCGGTGCTTTCGCGTGCATCGAACTCGACACGGCCTTCACGCTGAACGGTGCTCATATCCAGAGCCCGCGCCGCGCCTGAGCGCGGAGACGAAAAACGGAATGCCGAGGCATCCCCCTCGTTTTCCGAAGCAGAACCCGCCTCGTTACCGGCTGGTGCGATCCCTGTCGGCATGTCCTTGACCGAATGCTCGACCTTGCCCCGGACAGGTTCAGCACGGTCTGATTTCACCGCGTTGGCCTTGCCGGCAATCGCCTGTGCAATTTCCTCAAGCGGTGTCTTGGCCGTCGCCATATCGGCGGCATCGGCCGTCACCAGCTGCAGTGCCGCCAGCTTCGGATCGATCGCATCGTCCGTCACCTCGGCGTCCTTGTCGGCGTCGTCCTTGAGCTTCTTGCCGGTCTTGCCGTTTTCCGGCGTTGTGCGGGCCGTTTTCACGGCGTTTTGAAACTCGGCCACCGTCTTCTGGGCACGACCTTCGCCGGCATGCTCGTTGACGATCACATTGAGAAATGTTGCGGGCCGCTTGACCGGGACATCCATCTTTTCCGCCTCGCCATCGGGCTGCGCCTGCTGCTCTTCAGCAGGGTTCTCGTCCTGCTGATGCCGCGAATGCAGCGCCTGCGGCGGGCGCTCGTCCCGAACCGTGGAAAGGGCATCGCCGAAACTGCCGCCCTTGGCGTCGTCCCGGACGCTGGCGGTGCCGGCGCGCGGATCGGATGGCGGCGCATTCATTATCGCATTGATGGCTGCGTCGATCATGGTGCCCCCTCGCCTTTCTTCAACAGGCTGTCGATTTCATCGAGCTTGCTGCGACCGCTCGTCACGAGTTGCCGCACGTTGTCGCCCTCATCGTCAGCCTTCTGGGTTTCGACCCGCCATATGCTCTTTGCATCGGCAGCGTTCGCTTCGTTTTCGGGCGCATTCCGCCCGGTGTCCTTCGTGGCCGCAGTGTCAGCCTCGACGCCGGACTGCGGGGAAGGAGGACGAACCACCTGCTCGGCAATCGCCCTTGCCGCCTCCCGCAAGGCCCTGTCCCGATCCGAAAGCTGCGCTTCGGGAATCTGCCCTATTGTCTCGATTGCGCTCACCACATCGGGCGTGCCGATGTTGGAAAGGCTTTCATAGAGATTTGCCTGTACTTCCGGCTCACCCGGCAGAGCAGGAGATAGCGCCTTCGCCTTCAACGCCGCCATGCGCGCCAGCGAATCCTTGCCGCTGATCGCCGCGAGGCGGGAAAGCCGCAGATAGGCTTCCTTCTGCCTCTCTGTATCCATCATGGCGAAGGTTTCCTGTATCGCCTCCTCCCCGATGGAATCGGCGCGCTTGACCACCAGCGAGACCAGAAGGTCCGCGAACTGGCTGGCATAGGGCGAATGCAGGAACCGCCGCGCATAACGCTGCGCATATTCGACGCCACGTGCCGCATCGCCGTCCTCGACCGCGATGGCGAGCGAACGGCGCAATGCGGCCTCCTCAACGATGGTGCCCGGCGCTTCGAGCCGGGCGATATCGTAAAAACCAAGCGCCGCCAGCGGATCGCGCGGGATCGTCACATTGCCGCCGATCAGCGCCAGATAAGCGCCAATCCGCTTGCCGCGATATTCCGGCACCATGGCCGCAATGCTCTGCGCGACAAGCGTTCCCTTGCCGGAGAGGTATTTGCGCAGGATATCGGCAACGCGGCTGTCGAAATTGCCATCCACATCGCGCGCGACCAGCAGTTCCAGCGTGGCCGGATTGCCGCCGCTCATCGCATAGATGAGCGCCGCATCGACATTGCGCGGATCCTTGAAGATCGCCGAAGGCGCGCTCTTCAGCCGCTCGTCGATGGTCTGGAGTAGAAACCGCTGCATTTCCGAAGCGGAATGATCGCCCATGGCGACCGAATCCTGCACGAATTGCAGGGAGCGCAGCATGGCATAGGGCATGAGATTGTCTTGCGACTGCGAAAACGCCCTGCCCGGCTCGGAGCCGAGACCGCAAAGCGTCACCGCAAGAAGAAGCCAGCGTTTCGAGGTTTTCGTCACACTCACCCCCGATCGGCCTCAAGCAGAATTTCGATGCGGCGGTTGGCGTCCGCCAGAGGGTCCGCCGGCACCTGCAATCTGCGGTCCGCAAAACCCGAGACCTGCTTTACCCGCTCTTCCGACAGGCCGCCGCGCACCAGCATGTAATAGGCGCTATGGGCGCGATCCATGGAAAGCCGCCAGTTGTCATTGGCCTCGCCCTTGAACTGCCGTCCGTCGGTATGGCCGCGTATCACCACGCTGCCACCACGCGCCTGAAGCAGTTTACCGATTTTTTCCATGGCCAGAACCATTTCACGCCGGGGAACGGCCGATCCGATATTGAACATCGGCGTTTCCGTCTGGTCGGAAATGGTGAGCAGCAATCCGCCTTCGGCCGGCGTCACCACCAGACCTTCGGAAAGCTTGCCGGTAATGCCGGATATCTGCTTCTCGATCTCTTCGCGCAGCGTGTCGGCCTTTTCCCAGTCGGCGTCGCTGGCCTTTTGCTCTGCATCGCTTGCCTGGTGCGGCTCGTCCGGCTTTGGCTGTGCGAGCGCTGCCTGCTCGGCCGCATCGGGGCGCTGCTGCGGCACAACGGCGGCGACTTCCATCGGTTTGCCGTCTTCCACCTTGTCGGCCGGTGTCTCGGACGCCTTGAGCGCGACCGCCTGAGCGTTTTCGGCCGCATCTTCCTGCTTGTTCTCGGCGACTTGCTGCTGTTCAACCGGTTTCTGCGGCTGATCGGCGCGGGTGATTTTCACCTGCTGGGTCCAGAAATCGGGATCGAACGGATCGCGATAGGCTTCACCGCCGCTTGCGCCCGTCGCCGGGCCGGAATCGGCGGCGCCGCCCTCGCCCTTGGCGCTGACATTGGCCTGCTGCCCCACCTGCTGGGCGATTTCCGCCAGCACGGAATAGGGATTTTCGAAAAAGTCGGCTTCGGAGAAGTTCGACTGCTCACCGGTTTGCGAGGTAAGGTCTTCGCCCGTCGCCGCGGCCGAGCCTTTGGTGACCTTTTCCGCCTGGATGTTGGACTGGTCCTTCTTCTGGACGCCCTCCTCCTTGTCCACTGGCTTTTCCAGCCCCTTGGACGAGGGTTTCTCATCGGACAGCTTGATCGGGTTGAAATAGCTGGCGACCGAGGCCTTGGTTTCCTCATTGGCGGCATTGACCAGCCACATGACGAGGAAGAACGCCATCATAGCCGTCATGAAGTCGGCATAGGCGATTTTCCACGCGCCGCCATGAGCGCCGTCATGACCGCCCTTGTGGCGCTTGACGATGATGATCTCATTTTTACCGTGGTGGTGATTTTCGCCTTCACTCATTTCATCACCTTGCGAAGACTGGACGCCCAGGCGGACATGCGCGTCACGAACACGCTTTCACCCAACTCGACGGAAAGATCGATATCGGTGGTCTCGGTAAATTTCATCGTTTCTTCTTCAAAGCCCGGCTGCGTCTTCAGCCGCTCGAACAAATCTTTCGGGCCTTTCACGACAAGCGTGACCCCTTCGCCATCCGGCATGGCGCTACGCACCACATCCGCCAGCGCCGAGACCGCCTTGAGCGACAGCTTTTCCGTCAGGACCGGAGCAAGGATATTGGCGGTCTGTTCGCTGAGATTGGCCGCAATCGCGTCGATACCCTCGCGCAGACCACGCGACAGGGAAGACGCGATTTCTTCGAGGTGTCCCGAACGCAGGGCCTCCAGCTCGGCCGCATGGGCAGCGATCAGCTCTTCCCGCTCCGCCTGCATCTTCTCGGTGATCTCGCGGGTAGCATCTTCCCGGCCGCGGTCATAGGCCGCCTGTTTCTCGCTCTCCACATCGACGGGAGCAAATTCGTCGAAACCGGAAGCGCCATCGGCAAAACCGGACAGGAAATCCGTATCGGCCAACGGGTCGCCGAAGGTCTGCGCCGCCGGTTGCGGTTGCGCTTCACCGAAGTCCTTGAGAAACCGTGCAATGGACGCGCTCATGCCTGCCCCCGGCAAAATAGGAGAAAGCGGCCAGACATGTTTCGTTGCCCGCGCGAATCGCAAAAGCCTCGCCGCATTTCCGGACGGAAAACCGGGGTCCACTTTTCCTGGAAATGCTCTAAGCCGTTTGGCGGCACCACCGTCATCCTTGCTACCCTGCCCGTCTCTTCCATGTTTCCCGGCCGGATCACGCCATGCGATCCGCCCCATATTGACCCGACGTTAGGTGTTCAAACTTGTGCGAGGATGAAGGCGGGCTCGATCAGGAAGCCTGCGCCAATTCATCCCCGCGCGCCCACGCCGGCCAGAGCCGTTACTTGAAGAGCTGGAGGATATTTTCCGCATTGGCGTTGGCGATGGAGAGCGCCTGGATGCCGAGCTGCTGCTGCGTCTGCAGCGCCTTCAGCCTGGTCGATTCCTCGTTCATGTCGGCATCGACGAGACGGCCGATGCCCTTGTCGATCACATCCATCAGGCTGGAAACGAAGTTGTCCTGCATGCTGATGCGGCTCTGCAACGAACCCAGGCTGGAAGCCGTGCTGGTCATCGCCTCAAGCTGCCCGTCGACGAAGGACATCATCATGTCGATGGCGTCTGCGTCGGTATAGGTCGTGCCGCCGCCGGCAAAACCGCCCATGGCCGCGGCAACGATATCGAGATTGCCGAGATCGAGGGTGGAAACGGAAAAGCCGAGGGAACGAGCGGCTGAAGCCGCTCCGCTGCTGGTATCGTAAAACCAATCGTTGCTGCTGGTGTCGCGATAGGCAGGAGAAACGGTGGTGCCGCCGCTCGACGGATCCGTCCCCGTCACCTTGACCCATACATTTTCGGCAAGGCGGAGATAATTGGCGGTGCCGTCGCTATAGACATTCGGATCCGTATTCGTATCCGTCGTTGCGGCATTCAGCGCGCCGATTTCTGCGTCGGTGAGCTTCGGTACGACAAAACCCGCCTGCGTCGCCGTGCCGGCGGTCGTCGAGGTCTGGGTGACTTCATATTCCGTCTTGCTGACGAAAACGGCGTTTTTGTCGAGAATACCGAGCTTTCCGCCACTGAGGTCGAACAGGACGGTGCTGCTGTCGAGCGTGTAGTCAACGGTGGTGACCCCGACATTGCCCGAGCCAGTGCGGGTGAAGGATGCAACGACCTTTTTGGTGATCGATTCTTCAACCGGAGGCGTGCCACCGTTGCTGATACTGGCCTGCAGCCAATTTTCACCCGAGAAGGAGGCCGATTCGGAGATGCTCTTCAGCTGTTCCTGAAGCTGTTTTATTTCATCCTGAATCTTGCTGCGGTCGGCACCCACGCCATAGGCGGCGACGAGCTTGGCCTTGATCTGCTTGACGACCTCGATCGTGCTTTCAAGCGCGTCATAGGCGGTATCCACCTTGGCGGCGCCCAGACCCAAAGCATCCTGCACGGCCGAAAGCGCATTATTGTCGGAGCGCATTGTCGTTGCAATGGACCAGTAGGCCGCGTTGTCCGCCGCAGTCTCGACACGATAGCCTGAAGACACGCGCGCCTGCGTCGTTTCCAGATTCTTGTCGATCATCCGCAGGGTTTGCAGCGCGGCCATTGCCGCCGCATTGGTCAAAATGCTGGTCATGGGGTCCACCCAACTCAAAATTTAAGAAAAAATCCGGCGCTGTGCCGACAACGACCAGGGGCATCATGCGCATCGGCAATGGCCTGAACCGACCACCGCGACCTGCCGTTCGTTAACAAATCGTTAATGCGATAGGTAACAAACAACGAGACTGATTTGCAAGGCGTTCCTCGCTTTCGCAGCCGGGTTTCGCATAAACCGGCAGGCTTCAGGCAAGCTCGGGTTAAAACGCACCGGAACGAGGCCGTTGCGCCCGCGATTTCGGCGCGCGCAACGGACATGACGGAAATGGGGAGCGGGTGATCCGGTTAAGCCGCTTCGCCCTGACGGGTGGGCACGAATCGAGCAGCCGTCAGGCTTTGACGAAGAAACTCGGTGTTCTCGTCCGGATTTTCGGAAGGATTCTGAAACGAGACGTGATTGATCTCAATCGCCGCATGTTCGTTGGCGAGCGTCAATCGCGCATAGACCGTGGCGCCCTTCGGCTTCAGTTCGAGATCGAGAACGATCTCCGGCGCGCCTTCCCATTCGAGCTTATATTCGCCGCCGGCGCCGAAATTGATCGTACCGGGATGATAATAAAGCTCCGCAGCCGATGAAACGAGGTCGGCGATACTGCCGTAGCACTCGAATCGAAGCAGCGAAATCAGGTCGGCCGGGTCTAACAATCGAAGTTCGGTGGCAATCGGGTTGATCGCCTCTGCGACGATCATTTCCCGCTGTTCGGAATAGGCGGATTTTTTCATTGGTTTTATTGAACCCGTATTTTCGATGACTTCATGGCGTAAACCCGGTGAACGAGCTCAGCCACAGCCTTGTAAAAGACTGGTGGAATCACACTATCTACCGAGACTTGCGCAAACATGGAGCGTGCAAGCGGCGGGTCTTCAAAAACGGGGATATTGTTTTCTTCCGCAATCTCGCGGATTTTCAATGCGATAAGGTCCTGACCCTTGGCGACGACGACAGGTGCGTCGCCTTCTTCGCGAACATAACGCAGCGCCACCGCAAAGTGTGTCGGGTTGGCGATGACGAGTGTGGCGCGCGGCACATTGTTGATCATGCGGCGGCGGGCACGGTCGCGGGCGATGGAGCGCTGGCGGGATTTGACCACGGGGTCGCCCTGCGACTGCTTGTATTCTTCCTTCACCTCATGCTTCGTCATCTTCAGCTGGCTGAACCAGTGGTGGCGCGTCCACAAAACGTCGACGGCGGCAAGCAGCGCGGTCGAAAGCAGAATAACGACCATCATCTTTTTGACGATCTCGACGACGCGGACGAAAATCACCTGCGGATCGGAGAACATCAGATCGATGAGGCTGTAAAAATCGCCACGCAGGGCAAGGAACATGATCACCGAGACGATCATGATCTTGAATACGGATTTGCCGAATTCAACGAAACCCTGCTTGCTGTAGATGCGCGTGAAGCCCTTCGCCGGCGAGACGCGCGACCATTGCGGACGCACCCGCTCAAGCACCGGCGACGGCAGGTTCTGGAAAAACGACGAGGCAAGCCCGAAGACGATGAACATGATCATCGCCGGCATGAGCAGATAGGCCATCGAGGTGCCGAGAAAATACAATAGCGACAGGGCATCCGGCCGGGTGCTGAGGTCCCACTGTTCGGGCTGGCCGAACAGGTCCTTCAATGTGACGCCAAGACGACCGGCGCCATCGGGCAGGAAGAAGACCAGGTAACAATAAAAGGCAAGCGAGGAGGCAAAGATCGGCACTTCGCGGGAAAAGGGAAGATTGCCCTTTTCCGCCGCATCGCGGAGTTTTTTCTCCGTCGGGGCTTCTGTTTTACTGTCCTTGTCCTGATCGTCTGCCAAGGCACGTCTCCGGGATCAAAAAAAGGCCCGCCGATCCCGGCAGGCCGTCATTCCCGAAACTAGCGTCCGTGACCGGCCATCGCAATGGCCGCTTCCGCCGTAAGGGCGGGTTATCAACCGGCTTCCGCTCAAGCGGCGGCCGGTTGTTCCTCCGCGGAAGCTTCCTTCAGCTGGATCTGGCCGGAATTGGCGAGCCGGATCGCTTCCTGCGCGACGGCGCGGCGTGCGATTGCCACTTCGCGGGTGTTGATCGAGGCCTGCGGCACCGCAAGGTCCGATTCGATCATGCGGCGCTGGCGCGGGCTGATGCTGGAGAGCACGCATTCCTTGATTTCCATCGTGGCGCCGCGCAGCGCCATCGTCAGAACATCGGCCGAGACATCGTTGAGCAGCAGGACGCGGCTGCGCTGCGGCATGAACATGAGGTCGTCGAAGAGGAAGATCTTCGGCTTGACCTTGTTTGCGGCTTCCTTGCTGAGCGTCTCGAGCGAGCTGAGCAGCGTATCGACTTGCGGCTTGTCCAGTTCGTTCATCAGATCGGCAACCTTCGTGGAACCGCCGGCATTGCGCTCGGCCTCGATTTCGTTGATGAGGTTGACCACACGCTTCTCGATGATCTGGGCAGCCGTCGGGCTGACTTCCTTCATATTGACGGTACGGTTCATGATATCGGCGCGCTGCTCTTCCGGAATGGTCAGGAGAACCTTAGCGCCGAAGGAAGAAGGCAGCATGGAGAGGATATAGGCGATGGTCTGCGGATGTTCGCGCAGCAGGAACTTGCCGACGAATTCCGGCTCGGCTTCCTGCAGGCGGTCCCAGATCGACGCTTCATAGGCCTGGAAGGCCGCGCGACGGCCGAGAAGGCTGTCCACCTCTTCAGGGGTGAGGCCCTCTTCGAGAATGCTCTCGATTGCCTTGGCATTGTCCATGAGGCCCGTTCCCTCGGTGAACAGGTCTTCGAATTCGGCGACTATCTGGGCAAGCTCATCGGGAGGAATGACACGCAGGGTCTGGGCCGAGGAAATGATCATCTGCAATTCGTGCTGCGTGAAAAATTTCAGCAGCTTGCCGGCGACGCCCTTGCCCATGGCAAGAAGCACCGCGGCCGCCTTGTCGGCCTGAGACAACGGTTTCCCTGCCAGGGGGTTACCGAAATCCTCGAAGTCCATCATGGTCTTTCCTCTCCGTCCCCACAGGGATCAGGCTTTCTTCGTACTCAGTACTTCAATCAATTTTACGCCGAAGCGCGTATCGTCGTCTTCCAGAACCGTTATTTCACCGCGCGCAATACGGCGGCCATTCACCATGATCTCGACCGGCTCGCCGATCTTGCGATCAAGCGCGATCGTTGCGCCCTCTTCAAGGCTCATCAGCCCCGAAACGAGCATTCTGCTGGTGCCAAGCACGATCTGGACATCGATCGGGATGTCCATGATCATTTCCATGTTTTCGGACAATCCGCTGCCAAGCGGCGCCTTAACCCCCGCAACCTGCGGGGCGGCGGCAAAATCATCCATCCCAAAATCGGCCGTTCCGCCACCGAAAGCGGAAAGGTCGGTATCCGTCGAGACCTCGTCCGTGCTGCCGAAATCGCCGAAGTCGCCGAAATCGGAGAGCGAACCTTCCGCATCCGTCTTGAGGACGCCACGCAGATCGCCGATAGCCTGGTCGAGGTCGCCGGCGTCTTCAAACGACGGCAACGCCGCATCATCGGTCACAGGTGTTTTCTTCGTAGCCATGCGCTGATTATTCCCTTTGAAACTTGCGTCAGCCTGCCCAGAACCCGAAAAGGCCAGGCAGGATTTAACCCATCAAATGTCGTAAGATCTCGTCGTCCGTGCTGACATTGTTCTTCACCCGAACCATGTAGCGGTCGCCGGACTTGCCGAATTCGCAATTGTAGAGCTTGGAACCGTTGGCGCTGACCTCGACGCCGATATCGTCCTGCTTCAGAGCCTGGAACGGGATGACATCACCGGCCACCAGCTTGGAAATCGTCCTGAGCGTCAGTGTTTCAAGCTTGATGCGCGCCTCGAGCGTGACCTGCGACCGCTTCACCTGCTCCGAGATCATCTCCATCCACTCTTCCTGCTTCTTCAGCGCCTGGGCTGAAGCCTTGGGCGCGACGATTGAGGTCTTGAGCAGCGGCCGCTGCGGCACGATGAGAGAAAACTCCGAGGATACCTTGCCGATAACGATCTTCATGCGGATGGTCACGCCGTAAAGGCCGGCGATCATCTCGTCGAAGGCGCTCTTTCCGTTGGAATTGAAGGGCGGCTCAATGGTCGCTTCAAAACCGCCCGGCGCGTTGACACCGGAGCGCAGGACGCCAGCGATGCGGCCAAGAACCATGGCCGCGAGGTCGAGCTCGATATGGGACAGGCTGCGCTCGTCCGGTTCGCCGATCATGTCCGGCGACGCGCCCAGCATGCGCTCCATGAGCGCGATGACGAAGCCGTTGCCGACCGTCATCATGAAATTGGGGCACCAGTTGCGCAGGGAACAATCGGCAACCGCGACATTGCGCCCGACATTGGCAATCAGGTCGGTCATCAGTCCCGATTCGGAGCCGACATATTCGACGTCGATTGCGATGCCGGTCTCGCTGTGGAAAATATCAGGCAGGAATTCGCTGTAGAGATGGCCGATATCGGAGCCGATCTTGGCGATCGTCTTGCGGTCGGACAACCCTCCCGTCAATTTTGCGAGAAGGGCGGTGTCGATGGCAGGTGCTTGTTGCGCTGCAGCTTTTGCCATCGTCATGCCGCCTTGTTTTCGCCGCCGGGGTTCATCATCTCCTGCTCGACAGCGTCAATCGACGGCCGCTCGTAGTTGGAGATGGTCTTGCGGCCGTATTCGAGCGCGACCTGCGGCACCGAGCCGTTCATGTAGGCGATCAGCGTCTGCTTGACGATGATGTAGAGGCGGTGCTGCTTGGTGCGGACGATCTTGACCTGGGACGCCAGCGGGTTGCAGATCGAATAGGACAGGATAATGCCGAGCATGGTGCCGACGAGTGCGGCGCCGATCAGGCCGCCCAGCACTTCCGGCGATTCGTTGATCTTGCCCATGGCCTTGATGACGCCGAGAACCGCCGCGACGATACCGATGGCGGGGAAAGAATCGCCCATGGTGGTGATCGCGTGATAGGGTTTCAGCTTGTCGTTCAGGATGGTCTCGATTTCCTCATCCATCAGCGCCTCGATTTCGTGGCTGCGGGCGTTGCCGATGATGATGAGGCGGACATAGTCACAGATGAACGAGGTCAGTTCCTTGTTTTTCAGAACCGAGGGCGCGCTCTGGAAGATTGAGGATTCTTCCGGATTGTCGATATGGGCCTCGATCTCGTTGCGCGATTTCGTGCGCAGATCGCGCATCAGCGAATAAAGCACGCCGAGCACGTCGAGATAGTTTCGCTCCTTCGGGACCGAATGCTTGAAGGCCTCGCCGAGCGCCTTGCCCGAGTCCTTCACGACCTTCATGGGGTTCGCCATGATGAAGCCGCCGAGACCGGCGCCGCCGATGATCATCAATTCGAACGGCTGAACCAGCACGTCCAGATGACCGCCCATCGCCATATAGCCGCCGATGATGCAGCCGAAGGTGATTATAAGTCCAATTACAATATTCATTGATCGACCACGCCCGAACAGTGTTCCATGCCCCCATGTCTAAAAAATGTGGCTTGCGTGAACCTGTCCGCAAAGCCTCTCCCCCGCTGCCGCCTCCAGCCAGTTTCGCACAAGCAAGCCACGGCACTATGCCGGCAAAGGCGGACGTGCGCCTTGAGATCGGGATCAAACGAGAGCGGCGGTTCAGTGACTTCCACCTACACCAGCTACAGACTGATCAGTCAGGATATCGGCAAATCGCTTGAGCGGGTGTCGGAGCAGCCCGACGTGGCGCGCGAGACCGAATATTACCGCGCGAAGATCGGCGATGTGAAATCCATCGACGATTTCATGGCCGATACGCGCCTTTACAATTACGCGCTGAAGGCGCACGGGCTCGAGGATATGGCCTATGCGAAGGCCTTCATCCGCAAGGTGCTGACGGAAGGCACCTCGGACAAGGACGCCTTCGCCAACAAGCTCTCCGACAGCCGTTATGCGGATTTTGCGAAGTCGCTGGATTTTGCCGGCCTGGGGGCCGCGGCGACCTCCACCGAGGCCGCCAAATCGGGCGTCATCGGCAAATACACCCGCCAGACGCTGGAACAGGAAGCGGGCGACGACAATAACGGCGTCCGGCTTGCCCTTTATTTCGAACGCAAGGCGTCAACCATTACATCCGGCCTCGACTTTCTGGCGGACGATGCGCTCGCGCAGGTGTTTCGCACGGCCTACAACCTTCCCGACGAGTTTGCCGCCGCCGATGTCGACAAACAGGCGGCGCTCATCGAAAAAACCATCGATATCAAGGATCTGCAGGATCCCGAAAAGGTCGGCAAGCTGCTCGAGCGTTTCACCATCATGTGGGAAATGCAAAACCCCTCGACGACCTATGATCCTCTTGCCGTTTTCGGCTCCTCCAGCGGCTACGGCATTTCCCCGGACCTGCTGATCTCCATCAACTCCCTGAAACTCGGAGGCAAATGATATGCAATCCGGACTATACGTCGCCCTGTCCTCGCAGATCGCGCTGGAGCGCCGTCTCACCACCATTTCCGACAACATGGCGAATGTGAACACGGTCGGCTTCCGCGGCTCCGAAGTGAAATTCGACGAAATGGTCGCCAAGAACCACAATGACATGAATGCCAGGGTGGCTTTCGTTTCGCAGGGCAACGACTATCTCTCCACCCGTCAGGGCGCTTTCGAGCAGACCGGCAACTCCTTCGATTTCGCCATCAAGGGCGACGCCTGGTTTTCGCTGGATACGCCCGATGGCCAGATTCTGACCCGCGACGGCCGCTTCACCATGCGTCCGGACGGCGCGCTCATCTCCTCGAACGGTTATCCCGTTCTCGATGCCGGCGGCGGCCCGATCCAGCTCAATCCGAATGGCGGCCCGATCACCGTCGGTCTCGATGGCGCCATCCGGCAGAACGAAAACATCGTCGCCACCCTCGGCATCTTCCAGGCGGATTTCTCGCAAGGGTTCCTGCGACATCCCAATAGCGGCGTGAAGCCGGTGGCCCAGCCGGTTCCGGTGGTCAACAATCATGAAGTCGGCGTCGTTCAGGGTTATCTCGAACAGTCGAACGTCAACGGCATTTCCCAGATGACCCAGCTCATTCAGGTCAACCGCGCCTTTGAAAGCATCTCCTCGCTGATGCGCGATACCGAATCGACCTTCGGCGAAGGCATCAAGACGCTTGGCGGCGCGCGTTGAGGAACTGAGTAATGACAATGCCGGAATCCATGCTCTCGGCTGACGCCATTTCACCGAAGCTTGCACAGCTCGCCAGCTTGGCCGGGCATTATGCCGATCCGGAGTTTTCGGTGGCGCATGGCGGGCATGTCCGCACCATCGCCGCCGGGCACTATACGGTTTCCGGCCTGTCACGGCATGTGCGGCTCGGAGAATTCGTCGCCCATCGCAGCGCGACCGGCATTCATCTCGGCGAAGTGGTGCGCGTGGAACCGGACATCTGCTATGTCTGCCCCATCGAGCCCGGCGAGCCGATCGGCATTCACGACACCGTCATCCGCAAGGGCGCCTTCCGCGTCTCGCCCGATGATAGCTGGTGCGGACGCACCATCAATGCGCTCGGCGAACCCATCGACGGCCAGGGGCCGCTGGCCTCCGGCATCGAGCGCCGTTCGATTTCCAACAATGCGCCGCCCTCGATGACGCGCAAAAGGGTGGAAACGCCTTTCAAGACCGGTGTGCGGGCAATCGATATCTTCTCGCCGCTTTGCCTCGGCCAGCGCCTCGGCATTTTCGCCGGTTCCGGTGTGGGCAAATCCACGCTGCTGTCGATGCTCGCCAAGGCAGACGCCTTCGACAAGGTGGTAATTGCTCTTGTCGGCGAACGCGGCCGTGAAGTGCGCGAATTCATCGAAGACACGATGGGCGAAAATATGAGCAAGTCCATCGCCGTCGTTGCGACAAGCGATGAAAGCCCGATGCTGCGCAAGATGGCCCCGCTTTCCGCCGTCACCATCGCCGAACATTTTCGCGATCAGGGCGACAATGTCCTCTTGATCATCGACAGCGTGACGCGCTTTGCCCATGCCATCCGCGAAGTGGCGGTCGCTTCGGGCGAGCCGCCGGTGGCGCGCGGCTATCCGGCCTCGGTCTTCACCGAATTGCCGCGCCTTCTGGAGCGGGCAGGACCGGGCGCGGAAGGCACCGGCACCATCACCGCCATCGTCTCCATTCTGGTGGATGGCGACAATCACAACGACCCGATTGCCGATTCGACGCGCGGTATTCTCGATGGCCATATCGTGCTTGACCGCAGCCTTGCAGAAGAAGGCCGTTACCCGCCAATCAATCCGCTCGCCTCTATCTCGCGTCTTGCCAAGAAGGCCTGGACACCGGATCAGGAGAAGCTGGTGTCGCGCCTCAAGGCGCTGGTGCATCGCTTCGAGGAAACTCGCGATCTTCGCCTCATCGGCGGTTATCGGCCCGGCACCGATCCTGATCTCGACATGGCGGTGAAGCAGGTTCCGATCATCTACGAAACGTTAAAGCAGCTGCCGAACGAACCGGCGGCGCAGGATGCCTATGCTGATCTGGCGACCGCCTTGCGGAGCGGCGCGCAGAACGGTCAGCCGCAGGTAACTCCCAGAGCGAGAGGCTGACCCGTGAAGAAAAAACGGACCAACGATAGCCATGATGAAGACGTGCTGCCCAAGCCCGCTTTCTTCACGCCCGACCGTATTCTCGCATGGACAGGCATTACGCTTGCTGCCGCGGCAGCCTTCTTTCCCTGGTACGTTTTCTTCAACGAAGAAAAGTTCGGCATGAAAGTGGCGGGCGGCGACCGCACCCGCGATCTGCCCCATACCGGCCCACGGGAAGTCTTCAGCGTTTCGCCGATGGCCATGACCAATCGCAACAAGGAAGACACCCCGCCGCCGGCGGAGTTGCCCGACATGCTGACGACGGCGACCGTGAACGCAGGCGGCAAGGAAAAGCAGAACAATCTGGCAGCCGGAATCGAGGACCAACCGTTCCCCGGCCAGACCTCCTTCCGTCTGCTGCATGTTTCCAACGGGCGCGCCCTGATCGAGGACGGTTCGGGCATGTATATGGTGAGGGTCGGTTCGACCCTGCCGGACAATGCGTTGCTGACGAAGATCGAACAGCGCAACGGCGAATGGCTGATAGAGACGTCTTCCGGCAAGACCTATCGTCCTGAAAAATAAAAGATTTTTCTCTGGTCCGAAAGGCGCGCCGCATCTGCCGGCGCGCCTTTTTTGTTTTTGGCAGGCCGCATCCATATCCGCGTCTTGCGCCGTTCCGCGCCTTCTCCCCTCTCCGCAAGTCTGACGCAAGATTAGCCCCTTAGGTTCGGGCCATACGAGATGGAGAAGTCTATGCAACCGATTCAACTGTTCGATCTGGCATCCCGCCAAGCGGAATGGCTGAGCGTGCGGCAGGAAGTCGTGGCGACCAACATCGCCAACGCCAACACACCCAAGTTCCGCGCCAAGGATGTCAGCCCTTTCGAAGCGGTCATGCAGGCCACCAGCCAGCAGGTTGGCATGGCGAGGACCAACCCTGCCCACTTTGGCGAGAGCACACTCAGCGACAATATCGCGGTGCGCGACAACCCGGTCAATAACGAGATCGGCATGCAGGAATCGGGCAATTCGGTCGCGCTTGCGGAAGAAATGACCAAGACCGGCGAGATCAAGCGGCAGTACGAGCTGAACGCCAATCTCGTCAAATCCTTCCATCGCATGATGCTGATGACGGTTAAGAGGTAAGCCATGGATCCCTTGAGTGCGGCGAGCAAGATTGCCGGCAGCGGCCTGGAAGTGCAGTCCACGCGACTGCGCATCGTCTCCGAAAACATCGCCAACGCCCGATCGACCGGCGACACCCCCGGCGCCGACCCCTATCGCCGCAAGACCATCACTTTCGGTTCCGAGCTCGACCGCGTCAGCGGCGTGGAACGCGTGACGGTGAAAAAGCTCGGCGTCGACCGTGGCGATTTCGTCAACGAGTACGATCCCGGCAACCCGGCCGCCGACAGCAACGGCATGGTGAAGATGCCGAACGTCAACATCCTGATCGAAATGGCGGACATGCGCGAAGCAAACCGCAGCTACGACGCCAATCTTCAGGTCATCCGCCAGACACGCGACCTCGTCGCCTCCACAATCGACCTTCTGAAGGCATCGCAATGATCGACGGTATCAAACAAGTCAGTTCCCTTTCGCTCACCCGCGGCGCAAGCGGCATTTCCTCGCTGACGGAAAGCGTTTTCGGCAGCGAGCAGACGACGCCCGCCCAGCAGACGGGCGCAAGCTTCGCCAGCGTTCTCGGCAATATCTCGGTGGATGCGATGAACAATCTGAAGAAGGCGGAAGTCGCTTCCTTCGAAGGCATTCAGGGCAAGGCGAATACGCGTGAAGTGGTCGACGCCATGCTTTCGGCCGAACAGTCGCTGCAAACCGCCATCGCGCTCCGAGACAAGATCGTGTCGGCCTATCTCGACATTACCAAGATGCAGATCTAGCCCAGCAGGAATATTGACATGAGAGCTCTTGCCATCGCTGCCACCGGTATGGACGCCCAGCAGACCAATCTGGAAGTCATCGCCAACAACATCGCCAATATCAACACCACCGGTTACAAGCGCGCGCGTGCGGAGTTCACCGATCTTCTTTACCAGACCGAGCGCATGCAGGGCGTGCCGAACCGCGCCAACCAGGCGATCGTGCCCGAAGGCGCCAATATCGGCCTCGGCGTGCAGACCTCGGCCGTGCGCAACATCCACACCCAGGGCAACCTGATCGAGACCGGCAACAAGCTGGACGTGGCGATCATCGGCCAGGGCTGGTTCCAGATCGAGGCGGCGGACGGTTCGACGCTCTACAGCCGCGCTGGCGCCTTCAACAAGAATGCCGACGGCAATCTCGTGACGATCGACGGCTATAACGTCATTCCGAACATCAATATCCCGACCGATGCGCAGGACATCACCGTTACCCGCACGGGCCAGGTGACCGCCCGTATCGGCAATGCCACGGAATTCACCGAACTCGGCCAGCTCACCATCGCCAACTTTGCCAACGAAGCCGGCCTGAAGCCGCTCGGCGACAACCTCTTCGCCCAGACGCCGGCTTCCGGCGACGCCGTCATCGGCGTGCCCGACGATCCGAGCTACGGCTACATCAAGCAGTCCTATCTCGAAGGCTCGAACGTCGACGCCGTCAAGGAAATCACCGACCTGATCACGGCGCAGCGCGCCTACGAGATGAATTCCAAGGTCATCACCACCGCTGACGAAATGGCTTCGATTGTCAGCAAGAACCTGAAGTAAGAACGGAAAGGCAGGCGAACATGAGGTTTGGCCGGAAACATAGCAGCAGCAGAACGGCGCTCGTCCGTATATGCCTTGCGTCTGCCTTTTCACTGGGCGCCCTGACGCCCGCTCTTGCCCAGGCGCCGATGGCGCTGGTTCCCACCCGCACGATCTATCCGGGCGAGACGATCACGCCCGAACAGGTGAAGCCGGTGGAAGTGACCAATCCCAATATTTCCTCGGGTTATGCGAGCGATATCAGCGAAGTGGAAGGCATGATCTCCAAGCAGACCCTGCTTCCCGGACGCACGATCCCCGTTGCCGCCCTGCGCGAACCTTCGCTCGTCACGCGCGGCACCAGCGTCAAACTCGTCTTCACCATCGGCAACATGACGCTGATGGCTTCGGGAACGCCGATGACCGACGGCTCGCTCGGCGAAATCGTGCGGGTGCGCAACATCGATTCCGGCGTCATCGTCAACGGCACGGTCATGAAGGACGGAACCATTCAGGTGATGGCGAAATGAGAGTGCTTCGTATTCTGGCCGCGGCCATTCTGTTTTCGGCCCAGCCCTTCCTTTCCGTTCCGGCAGCGCATGCGGATACATCCCGCATCAAGGATATCGCATCGCTGCAGGCGGGGCGTGACAACCAGCTGATCGGTTACGGTCTCGTGGTCGGCCTGCAGGGCACGGGCGACAGCCTGCGCTCCTCGCCGTTTACCGAGCAATCCATGCGCGCGATGCTGCAGAATCTCGGCATCACCACGCAGGGCGGCCAGTCGAACGCCAAGAACATCGCCGCCGTGATGGTGACGACCAATCTGCCGCCCTTCGCCAGCCCCGGCAGCCGTGTCGACGTGACGGTCAGCTCGCTGGGCGACGCCTCGTCGCTGCGCGGCGGCACGCTCATCATGACCTCCCTTTCCGGCGCGGACGGGCAGATTTACGCAGTCGCCCAAGGGGCGCTGATCGTCAACGGCTTTTCCGCCCAGGGCGATGCCGCGACGCTGACGCAGGGCGTCACCACCTCCGCCCGCGTGCCAAACGGCGCGATCATCGAGCGGGAACTGCCGTCCAAGTTCAAGGATTCGGTCAATCTGGTCCTTCAATTGCGCAATCCCGATTTTTCGACAGCGGTGCGCGTCGCGGATGTCGTCAACGCGTTTGCGCGCGCCCGTTATGGCGATCCCATCGCCGAGCCGCGCGATTCGCAGGAAATCGCGGTGCAGAAGCCCCGTGTCGCGGATCTGACCCGGCTGATGGCGGAAATCGAAAACCTGACCGTGGAAACGGATACGCCGGCCAAGGTCGTCATCAACGAGCGCACCGGCACGATCGTCATCGGCGCGGATGTGCGCATCTCCCGCGTCGCCGTCAGCTACGGAACGCTGACCGTGCAGGTAACGGAAACGCCGCAGGTCATCCAGCCGGCGCCCTTCTCACGCGGCCAGACGGCCGTTCAGCCGCAGACGGATATCATGGCATTGCAGGAAGGCAGTAAGGTCGCCATCGTCGAAGGGCCTGACCTTCGCACGCTGGTTGCCGGTCTCAACAGCATCGGGCTCAAGGCGGACGGCATCATCGCCATTCTGCAAGGCATCAAATCCGCCGGCGCCCTTCAGGCGGAGCTTGTGCTGCAATGATGGAAACTCGGAAGAACAACTCTTTCCCGAATGGCCTTGTCCGCTTCGCGGCCGTCGCCTCGCTGCTTTTCCTGCTTCCCGCTGCTGGCGCGGAAAGCCAGCAGAACGTGGTTTCGGAACTCAGCACGCAGGATGAAATCCAGAAATTCTGCACCAACATCGCCGATGCGGCCCGCGACCAGCGCTATCTGCTGCAAAAGCAGGAGCTGGAAAAGCTGCAGTCCGACGTCAATGCGCGCATTGCCGTGCTGGAAGACCGCAAGGCGGAATATGAGGACTGGCTGGCCCGCCGCGAACATTTCCTCAATCAGGCGAAAAGCAATCTCGTCGATATCTACAAGACGATGAAGGCCGATGCCGCCGCGCCGCAGCTCGAAAAGATGCATGTGGAGATAGCGGCCGCCATCATCATGCAGCTGCCCCCGCGCCAGTCGGGCCTCATCCTCAGCGAGATGGATGCGCAGAAGGCCGCCGTCGTCGCCGGCATCATGTCGCAGGCAACCGATAAAAACACTTCGAAGGATCCTTCATGAGCACGCGTCGTCTTCCGGCCCTCCTCCTGCCGCTCGCCTTGCTTGCCGGCTGCCAGAACAACCAGACCCTGAAGGAAATCGGCAACGCACCCGCGATGAGCCCGATCGGCAGCGGCCTGCAATTCAGCCAGACGCCGCAGATGGGCATGTATCCGAAGCAGCCGAAGCACATGGCGAGCGGCTATTCGCTGTGGAGCGACAGCCAGGGCGCCCTGTTCAAGGATCTGCGCGCGCTCAACATCGGCGACATCCTGACCGTCAACATCCAGATCAACGACAAGGCCGACTTCGACAACGAGACCGAGCGCAACCGCACCAATTCCAGTGGGCTGAACTGGAAGGCCAAAGCTCAGATTCTGGGATGGACGCCGGATGCGGATTCCAGCATCAATTACGGTTCCGACACCGACACCCAGGCAAAGGGCAAGACCAAGCGTTCTGAAAAGCTGACGCTGCTGGTGGCCGCCGTGGTGACCGGCATTCTGGAAAACGGCAACCTCATCATCAGCGGTTCGCAGGAAGTGCGCGTGAACCACGAAATCCGCATCCTCAATGTCGGCGGTATCGTCAGGCCGCAGGATGTCGATGCACAGAACATGATCTCCTACGAGCGCATCGCCGAAGCGCGCATCTCCTATGGCGGTCGCGGACGTCTGACGGAAGTGCAGCAGCCCCCGGTCGGGCAACAGGTCGTCGACCTGTTCTCGCCGCTCTGACCTCGGCACACGGGAACGGGACTGACCCATGGAAAACGAACAGGCTGAGGGCAAGAAAAAATCCTCCCCTCTGGTCATGACCATCGCAGGCGTTGCGATCCTCACCCTGCTCGGCGCGGGCGGCGGCTGGCTGGTGGGCGGCATGATCGCGCCGAAGATCGCAGGCGCGGAGGCGCATGCCCCGGCTGCCGCCGGCGGACACGGCGAGAAAAAGGAAGAGGGCATCGAGAAAATCTCGGCCGAGGCGAACGGCATCGTCCAGCTCGATCCCATTACCACCAACCTCGCCTATCCCTCGACGAACTGGGTGCGGCTGGAAGTGGCGCTGATGTTCAAGGGGCCGGTCGAGGTGGGTCTCGCGGAAGAAATACACCAGGACATCATGGCCTATGTCCGTACCGTTTCCCTTCAGCAGCTGGAAGGGCCGCGCGGCTTTCAATATCTTAAGGATGACATTCAGGAACGAGTTGACCTGCGCTCTCAAGGGCGCGTATCCAAGGTCATGTTCCGGACCTTTGTCATCGAATGATTCGATTTCTTGTAACCATCGCCGTCCTCCTTGCCTTGCCGGGTCTTGCCAGTGCCCAGCAATTTCCGTCCGATCTGTTCAACACGCAGATAGACGGCTCCGTTGCGGCATGGATCATCCGCACCTTCGGCCTGCTGACGGTTCTCTCGGTCGCGCCGGGCATCCTGATCATGGTCACGAGCTTTCCGCGCTTCGTGATCGCCTTTTCGATCCTCAGATCCGGCATGGGACTGGCTTCGACCCCGTCCAACATGATCCTGCTGTCGATGGCGATGTTCATGACCTTCTACGTCATGTCGCCCACCTTCGACAAAGCCTGGACCGACGGCGTGCAGCCGCTTCTGCAGAACCAGATCAACGAACAGCAAGCCGTGCAGCGCATCGCCGAGCCCTTCCGCACCTTCATGAACGCCAATACGCGTGACAAGGATCTGAAGCTTTTCGTCGACATCGCCCGCGAGCGCGGCCAGGAAGTGATGACCGACAATGTCGTCGATTACCGTGTGCTGGTTCCCGCCTTCATGCTGTCGGAAATCCGGCGCGGTTTCGAGATCGGTTTTCTCATCATCCTGCCGTTTCTGGTCATCGATCTGATCGTCGCAACCATCACCATGGCGATGGGCATGATGATGCTACCGCCGACCTCGATTTCGCTGCCGTTCAAGATCCTGTTCTTCGTGCTGATCGACGGCTGGAACCTGCTGGTCGGCAGTCTCGTCAGATCGTTCAACTGACGGCCTCTGTGCCTGATTGACACCCGTTAACCCTGTTTTTTAACCCCGCGTGCCCAGCTACGCGGGTTTTGCGCGTTTTTACGTTTTGGTTACCAGTTTTTATGGCGACTTGGTAACTATATTTTTCAATAAAAAAATTACCATTTAACTAAATCAAAAAGTAACTATAAGTATTTTCCAATATTTCTTGGCGCTCAAATTAATAATTGGGCAATTTTTCGCTGCGAGTTTCTTTCTACACGCAGCGGGTTTGGTTTCTGAAACTAAGCATTTCCGAACCGAGTGGCATGAAGCCGAAACGTTGCGACCGGTAATACCAAACCCGGTATGTCCCCACTCCAGTATCTCGTAAAAACAAGGGACACATTTATTATGGCAAGCATTCTCACCAACACCAACGCAATGGCCGCTCTCTCGACCCTGCGTTCCATTGCTTCCGACCTGTCGACCACGCAGGACCGCATTTCTTCCGGCCTGAAGGTTGGTTCGGCTTCGGACAACGCTGCTTACTGGTCGATCGCGACCACCATGCGCTCCGACAACAAGGCTCTCGGTGCAGTATCTGACGCACTGGGCATGGGCGCTGCCAAGGTTGACACCGCATCTGCCGGTATGGACGCCGCCATCAAGGTTGTCACCGACATCAAGGCAAAGGTCGTTGCCGCCAAGGAACAGGGCGTTGACAAGGCCAAGGTTCAGGAAGAAGTCACGCAGCTGCTCGACCAGCTGAAGTCGATCGGCACGAGCGCGTCTTTCAACGGTGAAAACTGGCTCGTTTCCAGCGCCAACGCCACCAAGACGGTTGTTTCCGGCTTCGTTCGTGACGCCAGCGGCAACGTCAGTGTCAAGACGACGGACTACGCTCTCGACGCCAACTCCATGCTTTACACGGAAGCTACGCCCGGCACGATCGACGCCAACTCCGGCATCCTGAACGCCACCGGTGCGACGACGACTGTCGGCGCCAAGACCTACACCCAGATCTCCGTTCTCGACATGAACGTCACCACCGACGATCTCGACAACGCCCTCTACTCCGTTGAAACCGCTCTGACGAAGATGACCAGCGCCGGCGCCAAGCTCGGTTCGCTGTCTGCACGTATCGACCTGCAGACCGACTTCGCCGACAAGCTGTCCGACACCATCGAAAAGGGTGTTGGCCGCCTCGTCGACGCCGACATGAACGAAGAGTCCACCAAGCTGAAGGCTCTGCAGACGCAGCAGCAGCTGGCAATTCAGGCTCTGTCGATCGCCAACAGCGACTCGCAGAACATCCTGTCGCTCTTCCGCTAAGAGCTGAGCTTCTCATAGCCCTTCGGGGCTGGGGGACCCATTTTCTTCCCACATGCATTCGGGGGCTGACCAAATGCATATCCGGGCAGAAAGCATAAAGGTTCGATAGGCTGAATCGAACCGAATGCACCAGACAGGCCGCATCCCGAATAAGGATGCGGCCTTATCTTTTTTTTAAATATTTCGGGATACGCGCGCGCACGCGCGAGAGTTGTAATTTTGAATTTTCATAATGCTGATTTTCTTTTCCCGCTTATCAATTCATTAACCAAACTGGCGTTACCTAAGCTCATCGAAACGGCGAGCTAACGTTAAAAATCAGCCAGTTAGCAGGCATGATGCTGTGCGCCGTTCCCGGTGAAACCGGAATGTCCCTTCTTTAATCAGCCATTCAAGGGGCACACTACTATGACGAGCATTATTACCAATGTCGCAGCAATGTCTGCGCTCCAGACTCTGCGCACCATCGGCCAGAACATGGAATCCACCCAGGCACGCGTTTCCTCCGGCCTCCGCGTTGGCGAAGCTGCTGACAATGCTGCCTACTGGTCGATCGCGACCACCATGCGCTCCGACAACATGGCGCTTTCCTCGGTTTCCGACGCTCTCGGCCTCGGCGCCGCCAAGGTAGACACCGCTTCTGCCGGTATGGAATCGGCAATCGAAGTCGTTAAGGAAATCAAGGCAAAGCTGGTCACGGCAACTGAAGAAGGCGTCGACCGCACCAAGGTTCAGGAAGAAATCGATCAGCTGCAGAACCAGCTCGTATCGATCGCACAGGGCGCATCCTTCTACGGCGAAAACTGGCTCGTAGGCACTTCGACCCTCGGCGCTGCCACGCCCGGCACGGACCCGGACAAGTCGGTCGTTGCTGGCTTCGTTCGCTCCACCGGCGGTGCCGTTAACGTCACGACCACGAAATACGCCCTCGACAACACCGCAACCGGCAACACTCTTTTCGGTTCGGTTGACGCCACGGGCGCCCCTGACACGAGCGGTATTCTCGGCACGACCGGAACGTTCACGACCGTCGCCGCCCAGTCCGTCTACACACTGGACATCACCCAGTATGCAGCCGCAGACCGCGCCACCAACATGGCCGAAGCACTGACGCTGGTTGAAAACTCCCTGAAGGCAATGACGAGCGCCGCAGCCAAGCTCGGCTCGCTCTCCATGCGTATCGGCCTGCAGGAAGACTTTGCTTCCAAGCTGTCCGACTCCATCGACAAGGGCATCGGCCGCCTCGTGGACGCTGACATGAACGAAGAGTCCACCCGCCTCAAGGCCCTGCAGACCCAGCAGCAGCTCGGCGTTCAGGCTCTCTCGATCGCCAACAGCAACTCCGAAAGCATCCTGTCGCTCTTCCGTTAATCGAAGACCGAAAGCGAAAAAATCAACCGCGCCGAAAGGCGCGGTTTTTGTTTGTGCAATTGACTGCAAAATTTAGAAATTTCTTGATTAAGACTTCATTAACCAAATCACCGCTAAATCAGGCCATCGAAACGACTCGTTAACCAAGACGAAAAAGAGGTTAACAGGCATCACGCCGCGTTGTCGTTTCCGGCGATCCCGGAATGTCCCTTCCCATTTAGCCAGCTCAGAGGGGCAATTATGACAAGTATTCTGACAAACACCGCCGCCATGTCGGCGCTTCAGACACTGCGTGCGATCAGCGGCCAGCTCGAAGAGACACAATCCAGAGTTTCTTCCGGGCTGCGCGTTAAAACGGCTTCCGACAACGCCGCTTACTGGTCGATCGCGACCACCATGCGTTCGGACAACATGGCCCTTTCCGCGGTTCAGGATGCACTGGGACTGGGTGCTGCGAAGATCGATGTCGCTTATTCCGCAATGGAAAGCGCCGTCGAAGTCGTGAAAGAAATCAAATCGAAAATCGTCGCGGCAACTGAAGAGGGCGTCGACAAGACGAAGATCCAGGAAGAAATCGACCAGCTGAAAAAGCAGCTGGAATCGATTGCGCAGGGCGCATCTTTCAGCGGTGAAAACTGGTTGCTCGGCACCGGCGCAAAGACCGTCGTTTCCGGCTTTGTCCGTGACGGCAGCGGTTCCGTCAACGTTACGAAAACCGATTATACCCTTGTTGACACGACGACCGCGACGGAAACACCCAATGTGATTTTTGGCCTGACCGGCACGCCCGCAACGCTCGACACCACAAAAGGCATCATCGGAGAGGCCGGCGTAGCCTCGGGCATTTCCGTATGGGACATCGATCTCAAGCTTTTCGATAGCGCAACGCCGCCGACCTACACCATCGGCAATCTTCTCACCGATGTCGAAACCGCGTTTCAGTCGCTCAGCAGCGCATCTTCCGCGCTCGGCTCCATCAAGATGCGCATCGGGCTGCAGGAAGATTTCATTTCCAAGCTTACCGACTCCATCGACAGCGGCATCGGCCGCCTGGTGGATGCGGACATGAACGAAGAATCAACCCGCCTCAAGGCATTGCAGACACAGCAGCAGCTGGGCATCCAGTCGCTTTCCATCGCCAATACCAGTTCCGAAAATATCCTGTCGCTATTCCGTCAGTAAGCGGCGCCCGATGGCTACGGGCGGTTTCGTCCCGCTCTGGCAGCAACAGAATATTCGGATATGGAAACCGCGCTTCGCAAGGGGCGCGGTTTTCCATTTGCCGCGAAATGCGTGGCGCGCGCATGCATCAACCGCTGCAGGCGACCGGTTGAACAACCGCGTAAACATTTGAAACTTTGGAGAGAAATGGTGCTGCTAGAGAGATTTGAACTCTCGGCCTCTCCCTTACCAAGGGAGTGCTCTACCCCTGAGCTATAGCAGCATCCGGTGCCGAAGCGTTTGCTTCAGCATCAAGCGTGGCGGCCTATTGCCATAGGTTTTTGACGAGCGCAAGTCGCAAAACGATATTCTTCACCAAGCGGGGCAAAAAAGCGTGCCCCCTGTTGAAAAATACATTTTTCAGATATTGCTGAATCTATGAACGAACATCATGACAAACAGGCAAAGGCAGCGGTTTCCGCCGGCTCTTCCGCGGAAGCATCCGCTCCGGTGGCCGATGGCAAGCCGCAGGCGGGGCCTGGCGAAAAGGCGCGGCAGCGTGAGGCGGAGCGCAAGGCGCGGGCGGCCAAGAAGCTTCGTGAAAATCTTTTGAAGCGCAAACAGCAGGTTCGCGCGCGCCGTGCAGGCGAAGAGGACGAGACGATTGGCCTGCCTGCCGCAAAAACGGACGAATCATCCTCATAGAGAATTCACCAAGCATAAATTGAAACGCCGCGGAAATTCGTCTAAGGACGCGCCTTTCCGCAAGGCACGATAAAGAAAGGCGGGCACAGGCCCGTAGGGACGCATGGATCGCATCAGAATTACGGGTGGCAACAAGCTAAACGGCATCATTCCCATCTCCGGCGCCAAAAACGCCGCCTTGCCGTTGATGATCGCATCGCTTCTGACCAGCGACACGCTGACGCTCGAAAACGTGCCGCATCTGGCGGACGTGGAGCAGCTCATCCGCATTCTCGGCAATCACGGCGTCGATATTTCCGTCAATGGCCGCCGCGAAAGCCAGGGCGAGGCCTATTCCCGCACCGTGCACTTCACCTGCCGCACCATTGTCGATACCACCGCACCTTACGAGCTGGTGTCCAAGATGCGCGCAAGCTTCTGGGTCATCGGCCCGCTTCTGGCGCGTGAGGGCCGCGCCCGCGTTTCCCTGCCCGGCGGCTGCGCCATCGGCACGCGCCCGGTCGATCTGTTCATCGAGGGCCTCGAAGCGCTCGGCGCAACGATGGAGATCGATGGCGGCTACATCAACGCCACGGCACCCAAGGGCGGCCTGATCGGTGCGGTTTACACCTTCCCGAAGGTTTCCGTCGGCGCGACACATGTGATGCTGATGGCCGCAAGCCTTGCCCGCGGCACCACCGTCATCCACAACGCAGCCCGCGAGCCGGAAGTAGTGGATCTGGCGCAATGCCTGATCGCCATGGGCGCGAAGATCGAAGGCGCCGGCACCTCCACCATCACCATCGAAGGCGTGACCTCTCTCTCCGGCGCGCGCCACCGCGTTCTGCCGGATCGCATCGAAACCGGCACCTATGCCATGGCAGTGGCAATGACCGGCGGTGATGTGGTGCTGGAAGGCACGCGCGCAGCGCTGCTCGACAACGCGCTCGACACGCTCAGGCTCGCAGGCGCCACGATCAGCGAGACGGAGACAGGCCTTCGCGTCGTGCGCAACGGCAACGGCATCCAGCCGGTCGATATCGTCACCGAGCCCTTCCCCGGCTTCCCCACCGATCTGCAGGCACAGTTCATGGCGCTGATGACTCGTTCGCAGGGTGTTTCGCATATCACCGAAACCATCTTTGAAAACCGCTTCATGCATGTGCAGGAACTCGCCCGTCTCGGTGCGAAGATTTCGCTTTCCGGCCAGATGGCCCGCATCGAGGGTGTCTCCCGCCTGAAGGGCGCGCCTGTCATGGCGACCGATCTGCGCGCTTCCGTATCGCTGGTCATTGCCGGCCTCGTGGCGGAAGGCGAAACCATGGTTTCGCGCGTCTACCACCTCGATCGCGGCTTCGAACGCCTTGAGGAAAAGCTCACCCGCTGCGGTGCGCTGGTCGAACGCGTCAGCGATTGATCCTGTCTTCGCCGCTCATCCGTTTTCTACCGTTGCAGAGTGAGCCCGGACTGCCTATTTCCAATGTAAGTCATGGAAATAGCGGTCCGCACCGCAAAAGAAGGAAGAAAAAGATGAGCGGCCTGAAATTGCTCGCGCTGGATACTGAAGATCTCTCCGTCATCTCGACGCATATGCAGGACAGTGTCTTCAAGCTGAAGGATGTTGCCTTCGAGCCGAAGCACGGCCAGTTCACGCTTTCCGCCAACCGTTTCGTCTGGGAAAGCACTGACAAAAAGAACCTGCCGCCGGAACGCTGCCGCAGCGTCGTTTTCCTGAAACGCGTCTCGGCCGTCCGCTCGCACGGCATCAACCGCGCCGACAGGGAACAGGTGCTGTCGCTTCTCGCCATCCGCTTCGTGCAGAACGGTGAAGGACCTGATGGAGCCGTGGAATTGACGCTTTCGGGTGGCGGCGCCATCGCGCTCGATGTCGAATGCATCGAGGCGCAATTGACCGATGTGAGCGGCGCCTGGGAAACGGCTGCCAAACCGCATCATCCAGACAGCGAATAAGCACGCCGCGCCACTGCAACGGTTGCCTTTCGTCACCGTTTCGATTTATGCCACATACCAGAGCCGCAATTTTTCTGCGGTAAGTTCGTGCACCTCGCGGGATCGCCCGCGGGGACAATGAAAGGGTAATGGCGTGGCAATCTGGCTGGAGCAGGCGTCGGCGGATTTCGAACAGAAATTCGCGGCCTTCCTGACAACCAAGAGAGAAGTTTCCGAAGACGTCAACGCAACCGTTCGCGACATCATCAACGATGTCCGCCATCGCGGCGATGCGGCCCTTGCCCATTATTCCCAGAAATTCGACGGCATCGATTTCACCAAGGTCTCGATGCGTGTCACGGCGGACGAGATCGATGCGGCCTTCGCCGCCGTCGACAAGAGCGTCATCGAGGCGCTTGAACTCGCCGCCCGGCGTATCGAAAAACACCATGCGCGGCAGATGCCGAAGGATGATATTTACGAGGACGATATCGGCGTGGGCCTCGGCTCGCGCTGGACCGCCATCGAAGCCGTTGGCCTTTATGTGCCCGGCGGCACGGCCAGTTATCCCAGCTCGGTGCTGATGAACGCCGTGCCTGCCAGGGTCGCCGGTGTGGAGCGCATCGTCATGGTCGTGCCGGCCAATGGCGGCGCGGTCAATCCGGCGGTGCTGGCTGCGGCGCGTATTGCGGGTGTCGAGGAAATCTATCGCATCGGCGGCGCGCAGGCCATCGCCGCACTTGCCTACGGCACGGAAACCATCGCGCCGGTCGCCAAGATCGTCGGCCCCGGCAATGCCTATGTGGCAGCCGCAAAACGCCAGGTCTTCGGCACCGTCGGCATCGACATGATCGCCGGTCCCTCCGAAGTGCTTGTCATTGCCGACAGGGACAATGATCCCGACTGGCTTGCCGCCGATCTTCTGGCGCAGGCGGAGCATGATCGTGGTGCGCAATCCATCCTCATCACCGACAATGCCGAACTCGGCAAGGCCGTTGAAGCCGCTGTCGAGCGGCAGTTGAAGCGCCTGTCACGCTCCGAGACGGCGGCGGCAAGCTGGGCCGATTTCGGCGCGGTCATTCTGGTCGAAAAGCTCACCGACGCCATTCCGCTCGCCAACCGCATCGCTGCCGAGCATCTGGAACTCGCCGTCGATGACCCGGATGCCCTGATGGCGCATATCCGCAATGCGGGCGCGATCTTCGTCGGACGCCATACGCCGGAAGTGATCGGCGATTATGTCGGCGGCTCCAACCACGTGCTTCCGACGGCGCGGTCGGCGCGCTTCTCCTCCGGGCTTTCGGTGCTGGATTTCGTCAAGCGCACCTCGATCCTGCGGCTTGGACCGGAGCAGCTGCGACAGCTCGCGCCCGCGGCCATCACCCTTGCCCGGTCCGAGGGACTGGACGCGCATGCGCGTTCCGTCTCCATTCGCCTCAATCCGGAAAGTTAAGCGATGGCTTCAGGCGATTTCCGGCTTTGCGACGTGGTACTGGACGACAGCATCGGCCGGTCCACGCCCGACGTGGAGCATGAACGCGCCGTCGCCATTTTCGACCTGATCGAAGAAAACAGCTTCGAACCCTTCGGCCATGATGGCGGCCCCTATCGGCTGCATATATCGCTGGTCGACGCCAAGCTGGTTTTTTCAATCCGCACCGAAGACGAGAAGGATGTCGCGACCCATATTCTGTCGCTTACGCCGTTCCGCCGCATCATCAAGGATTATTTCCTGATCTGCGAAAGCTATTACGAAGCGATCCGCTCCTCTACGCCGAGCCAGATCGAGGCGATCGACATGGGCCGGCGCGGCATTCACAATGATGGCTCGCAGACGCTGATGGACCGGCTTTCGGGCAAGATCAGGATCGATTTCGACACGGCGCGCCGCCTCTTCACCCTTGTCTGCGTGCTTTATTGGCGGGGTTAGAGATGATCGATCCTGCCGCAGCGCCAAACGAGGGACGAGCGCCCAAATCGGTCCTCTTCATGTGCGGCATGAACTCCATCCGTTCCCCCATGGCGGAGGTCATCGCCAAACGGCTGGTGGCGCCCGGCATCTACATCCAGTCCGCCGGCGTGCGAGCCGGCGAGCGCGATCCATTCGTGGATGCGGTGCTGGAAGAACAGGGTTTTTCGCTGGGCAAGCACAAACCACGCACTCTGGACGAGATCGAGGATGATTTTTTCGATCTGATCATTACATTGACGCCAGAAGCCCATCACGCCGCACTGGAACTGACGCGCTCAAATTCGCTGGACGTGGTCTATTGGCCGACCATGGACCCAACAGTTATCACAGGCACGCGCGAGCAGATTCTCGACGCCTACCGCGAGGTGCGGGACCATCTGGCAAAGCTGATCTCGGAACGACTGCCGAGGCGGCAGCAGCCGGTGGCGGATACGCTTTCAAAAGACTGAAAACTGCCTCGGCCTGTTAAAATCAATCGCGATTTTCAAGCCGATGCTTTAGAGGTTCACAAATGTGCCGGGATTGTGTAGTTTCCGCGCAATTTTCCCGGACTCGATATGTCCGGCACTATCAACAGGAAGAAAACCCTTACATGACAAAAGAAGAAGTCCTTGAATTCCCGGGCATCGTAACCGAATTGCTGCCGAACGCAACATTCCGCGTGAAGCTTGAGAACGACCACGAAATCATCGCCCACACGGCGGGCCGCATGCGTAAGAACCGTATCCGCGTTCTGGCAGGCGACAAGGTGCTGGTCGAAATGACGCCTTACGACCTCACCAAGGGCCGCATCACCTATCGCTTCAAGTAATCCACCTTCCGCATCGGACGCCCGGGCAGCGCAATGACCAATTCAAAACAAAAGCTCGTTCTGGCATCCGGCTCGCCGCGGCGTCTGGAGCTGCTGCATCAGATCGGTATCGAACCGGCACGTCTGATGCCGATGGATATCGACGAGACGCCGGCCAAGCTCGAGCATCCGCGCACGCTCTGCCGCCGTCTGTCATTGCAGAAGGCGGAAGCCGCGCAGGCGGCGCTGAAGAACGAACAGGCGTGGAAAGACGCCTATGTTCTGGGATCCGATACGGTGGTCGCCGTCGGTCGCCGCATCGTCGGCAAGGCCGAATATACGGAAGAGGCCTCGGCGGCGCTGCATCTTCTTTCGGGACGCAGCCATTGGGTCTATACCGGCATCTGCCTTGTGACCCCCTGCGGCAAGATCCGGCAGAAGGTGGCGGAGACCAAGGTGCGCTTCAAGCGCCTCTCCACGCGGGAGATCGAGGCTTACATCGCGTCGGGCCAGTGGCGCGGCAAGGCGGGAGCCTATGGCATCCAGGGCATTGCCGGCGCCTTCGTGCAGAAACTGACCGGCTCCTATACCAATGTCGTCGGCCTGCCGCTTTATGAAACCATGTCGCTTCTTTCCGGAGAAGGATTTGAGGTGACTTCGGGCTGGCTCGAAGGATAGGCCATGGCAAAGTCCCCCACCGAAGGCGCTGGAAACGTCACCCCGCTTCGCAAATCCCAGCCATGCCCTGAATGCGGGCGGCCCTCGACGCGCGAAGACTATCCTTTCTGCTCGGATCGCTGCCGCTCGCTCGATCTCGCCCGCTGGCTGAACGGCTCCTACGCCATTCCGGTTGCGGACGATGAAAGCAGCGCCGGCGGACAGGACGGCGGCAAGAATAACGCCGAATGAGAACCTGCACCGCCGGAAACTTCGGCGGTGATTGCATAAGATTTTCAGAGCAACCGCTCGCACCACATATTCACCGGGTTGCCGACAGCCCGAAAAACCATATCAGAACCGGCTGACGCCTTTTTCCGCCAGCCCCTTAAGGTCTTGTGATGGACGCAGGCTTGCAGAAGAGAGTGAGCCATGGCGCGCTGCTGTTTGCGGTGCTGGCCGTTTGCCTTGCCATAGGCGCAACGGTGCTGCTGGCCAATGACAAAAAGCACCTTAAAAGCCTGCTGGCCTATCTCAATCTGACGCCCGCCATACAATCCGCCACGCCACCGAAGATGAAGCCCGTCAAACGGCAGAAACTCGCCACCCAGAAAGTCTCGCTGCCGCCGCATCTGCTGAAGTTCGAGCAAGTGGGCGACAGAGCATCTTTTGCCCGCGATTTCGTTGTTTCCGGCAAGGAGCTTTGCGAGCGCTTTACAGCCGCAGGTTTCTCCAACCCGCAGGGCTGGCACGCGAGCCCGGTCAACATCCGCAATTTCGAATGCATGGCCGATCTTGCGGCAGGAAACGCATCGGACCCGGCCGAGCGGGCATCGCTCTTTCTTGAAATCAGGGGCGAAGCGTCCGGAGAAATTCGCTCCATCAGGATGAAGGCCGTTGCGCCCAAGACACCGGACGGGGCGGCCGTTCTGACGAAGCTCGATGAAGCGCTCGCCATGATTATCGGACAGACACGCTGGGCCGATCTGGCGGACATGCTGGAGCCGGCACGCCGGATGCAGCCCTATCAGGCACAACATTTCGGTATTTCGGTTTCCATGAAACCGGAACCGACGGCGCCGCATCGCCTGAACGTGATTTTGCTCGCAAACGAACAATCGCCGGGATTGAAGCTGACACGCAGTTTCTTTGACCGGGATCGCTGGCTTAACCCAGCCGCTCCACCGCATCGGCCGGCGCTCTATGCGTCCGTCAAGAAAGACCGTGTCCGGTGAGGCGAAGGCCGCTCAGCCTATTGCAGCCAGCTTGCGCCGCACCGGCGGAATCCTGTCGCTTTGCTGGGCCTGACGTTTGGCCTCCCACTGAAGTGCTGTGCGAACAATTGTCGCCAGATCGTTGAAGCGGGGACGCCAGCCCAGTTCCGACTGGATACGCGACGAATCCGCCACCATGGTCGCAATATCGCCCGGGCGACGCGGACAATGGATGATCGGAAAATCGCGTTCCGATTCCCGCTGCACCGCCTGCAGGACATCCAGAACCGAATAACCGACGCCATAACCGCAATTAAGCGTGCGGGTGCCGCCACCGGCGCGCAGATGCGCCATGGCCAGCATATGGGCGTCGATCAGGTCGCTGACGTGAATATAGTCGCGGACACCGGTGCCATCGGCGGTCGGGTAATCCGTTCCGTAAACTTCCACCTGGTCGCGGCGACCGGTTGCGGCTTCGCAGGCGACTTTGATGAGGTTCGCCACGCCCGTGGGCGAAGGCCCGGCGCGGCCCTGCGGGTCGGCTCCGGCGACGTTGAAATAACGCAGCGCCACATAATTGAAATCATGCGCCTGCACGACATCGCGCAGCATGATTTCAGAGGCGAGTTTCGACAGGCCGTAGGGGTTCTCCGGGCTGAGGATCGCGGTTTCAGGAACCGGGCCATCAAAGGGCTGGTTTCCATAGACGGCGGCTGTCGAGGAGAAGATGAAATTGCGGATTCCATGGGCGACCGCCGCAGCGACGAGGGCGCGGGTCGTGCCCGTATTGTTTTCGTAATATTCGAGCGGCTGGCTGATCGATTCAGGAACGCTTACAGAGCCCGCGAAGTGGAAAATGGTCTCGATCTGGTTTTCTTCGAAAATCTGGTCCAGCAGGGCGCGGTCCGCCGCATCGCCCAGATAAAAACGCGCCGCCGGCGCAACAGCCCAGCGCGACCCCGTCGAAAGCCGGTCGACAACAACGACCTCTTCCCCGGCATCGAGCAAAGCCCACACCATGTGGCTTCCTATATAACCGGCCCCACCCGTGACCAGAACAGCCATGACACTACTTCCCTGTTTGCTTTTCTTGAGCTCATCAAAGCCAATAATTCTTCATCATTGATTACTTGCACAGCGAATACGCGACCAATCCCCCGCCCCATTTAAAAGGTGGCTTACGATTGGTTAGCACAATGAAGTGCTTTTTATCGATTAGTGAAAATGTTCTCATAAATGGAACAAGGAGCGCATATCACAGAAAATCCCCCACGTCGATGGTTGCGCCGTGGGGTTGCAGTTTTAGGTCTTCGCTGTGATTTTGTTGTCGATTTCCCTACCGCAGCGCGATCCCGGCGCGGCAGGAGAAACCATTGCACGGAAAGCCGACGCTTACCTGCCGAGGATATAGGATGCCAGCCGGCCAGCCGCGTCTTCTATCTGCCTGGGGTTGCGCAGGAAGCAGGCCCGGAGAAACAGTTCCCCTCCCGGACCGAAGGCCGTGCCGGGCGCAAGACCAACCCCGGTCTTGTCGACGATATCGAGCGCCGTCGCCCGGCTGTCGGTTACGCCGTCAATCTTGAGAAAGGCGTAAAGGGCGCCGTCCGGCTTCAGGGTTTCCACACGGTTCGTCGCGATGAGCGCATCGCAGAGAATGTCGCGGGATGTCAGAGCGCGTTCGTAATTCTCACGGACGAAACCATCGCCGTGATCGAGGGCGGCGACCGCGCCGCGCTGCATGAATTGCGCCACGCCTGAGGTGGAATATTGAATGAGATTCTCGATGACCTGACCGATGGCCGGCGGGGCGACAAGCCAGCCGACGCGCCAGCCAGTCATGGACCAGTTCTTCGAGAAAGAATTGGCGAAGACGATCTTGTCTTCCGGCTCCATGACGTCGAGGAAGGACGGCGCACGGCTGCCGGAATAATGATAGAGCGCATAAATCTCGTCAGCGACGATCCACAGATCGTGTTTGCGGGCGAGAGCCAGAACGTCGCGGAGATTGTCGAGCGTCGCCGTCCAGCCGGTCGGGTTGGAGGGCGTATTGATGAAAAGCGCCTTCGTCTTATCCGTGATCGCGCTTTCCAGCCTGTTGATATCGAGATCCCAGCGGCCGTCGCGGAAATCGATACCGACCGGAACCGCCTTCGCACCCGCCACGCCGATGGCAGCCACGATATTCGGCCATGTCGGAGACAGATAGACCATTTCGTCGCCCGGCGAGGTCAACGCCTGCACGGCAAGCACGATGGCCTGCATGCCGGAACCGGTCGCGTAAAAATGCTCCGGCGGCAGCGATGCTGCGAAATGGCGCTCGTAATAACGGCTCAGCGCCTGCCGCAGTTCGGGAATGCCACGCTGCCAGGTATAGAAGGTTTCGCCATTATTCAGCCCGTCGATGGCAGCCTGATTGATGAAGTCCGGGCTCGGCAGATCGCCTTCGCCGACCCACAGCGGCAGGAGATTGTCCCGCCCCCGGGCATAATTCACGACTTCAACAATGCCGCTCTCGGGAGCCGCCAGAGAGCGCGCACTCAGACTGTTCAAAATGGACATTAAAGACACTCCGTTTGGTGCCTTCTTATCGCATCGAACCAGCCGTGTGCATGATATTCCGTGAGGCGATCATGGATTTTCTTTATGGGTCATCCCCGGCAGGAGATCGCCGGCCGCATGGGCCGACACATCAGGCCGGGGACGATGGCGACAATCAACGCGTCTTCAGCAGATCGCGGATTTCGGTGAGGAGCTTGACGTCTTCCGGCGGCGGTGCTGCTTCCGGCTTTTCCTCGACCTTCTTGCGCTCAACGGACTCACGAAGCTTGTTGACGCCCTTGACCATCAGGAAAATGATCCAGGCCAGGATCAGGAAGTTGATGAGAACCGTCAGAAAGTTGCCGTAGGCGAAGACGGCGCCCTGCTCGCGGGCGGCGGCGAGCGAGGGGGCGTTGACGTTGGAACTCAACGGCAGGAAGTAGTTCGAAAAATCGAACCCGCCGAAGATCGCGCCGACAATCGGCATGATGAGATCGTTGACGACGGAGTCGACGATCTTGCTGAAAGCCGCACCGATAATAACACCCACGGCCAGATCCATGACATTGCCGCGGGCAATGAAGGTTTTAAATTCGTTAAGCATTCAGATTGTCCCTCTCTCCTGCTTCGCGAGCTGAAGCTATGTGACTGTCCCTACGGGTCAAACCATATAGGGTACGGGCTTCATTTGGAATCCGCGGGATTGCATTTATTAGCTTTTTTGCACGCTCACCTTGAACTTTATGCTCAGACCGCGCTCATTCTCAACGGCGCGGAATTCGCCTATGCTTGATATCAGGGAATTCTTGCATAGGGAGGATGCGTGCTTCCTGGGTGGATCATATTCGGTTCGGCCTTCGCTTATGTCCTGCTGCTGTTTGCGGTTGCAAGCTATGGGGACAGGAAGAGCCGCAAAAGAAACGCTCCGAACAAGGGGCGTCCGTTCGTCTATGCGCTCAGCCTGGCGATTTATTGCACCTCCTGGACCTATTTCGGCGGCGTGGGGCTTGCGGCAGACAGGGGGCTGGAATTTCTCGGCATCTATACCGGCCCGATACTTGCCTTCACCATCGGCATGCCGATCATCCGCCGCATCGTCGAACTGGCGAAAACGGAAAAGCTGACGTCCGTTGCGGATTTCATCGCCGCCCGTTACGGCAAGAACTCCACAGTGGCAATGATCGTCGCCATCATCGCTCTCGTTGGCGCCATTCCCTATATCGCTCTGCAACTGAAAGCCGTTTCCAGCTCGGTTGCGACGATGGTCGATCCCGGCGATTACGGCATTGGCAGCGGCAATCTTTATTTCCTCGATCTGCCGCTGGTCGTCACCATCGTCATGGCGGGGTTTGCCGTCATGTTCGGCACCCGCCACACCGATGCCACCGAGCATCAGGACGGGCTCATTCTGGCGATCTCGATGGAATCGCTGGTCAAGCTCGTCGCCATGTGCACCGTCGGCTTTTATGTGCTGTTCGTGCTCTTTGACGGTCCCGTGCATCTGTGGCAGCTCGCCTCCGATAACGAACAGGCCATGCGGGCCATATCCTATCACACGCCCGTCAGCCGCTGGATCGTTATGACCCTGCTTTCCGGCTTCGCCATCATCCTGTTGCCGCGCCAGTTCCACGTCACCGTGGTTGAAAACCGCACGCCACAAGAGCTGCGCATGGCTGGGTTCCTGCTGCCGCTTTATCTCATCGCGATCAACATCTTCGTGCTGCCGATTGCGCTGGCCGGCATTCTGACGCTCGGCGCCAATGGCGATGCCGATCTCTACGTGCTGCAATTGCCGCTCAATCACCAAATGCCGGTCGTGTCGCTGATCACCTTCATCGGTGGATTTTCGGCGGCGACCGCGATGGTGATCGTCGCCTCGGTGGCGTTATCGATCATGATTTCCAACGATATCGTCATGCCGATCTTCCTGCGGCAGAAGCTCCTGAACCGTTCTCCGCACCGGGACGACTTCGCCAAAACGCTGCTCAACATCCGCAGGACGGCAATCTTTGCGGTGCTGCTTCTGGGCTATGGCTATTATCGCGCCGCCGACAGCGCCACGGGCCTCGCCTCCATCGGCCTTCTCGCATTCGCCGCCATTGCGCAGATGGCCCCTGCCTTGTTCGGCGGGCTGTTCTGGCGGCGCGCCAATGCGCGCGGCGCAATCGCCGGCTTAAGTTCCGGCTTTTTCGTCTGGGCCTATCTGCTGTTCCTGCCAAGCTTCGGCGGGCCGGATAATTCCGAGGTCGCGGCGAATATTCTCGGCTTCCTGTTTTCCGGCAGCACGGTGTTCAATGGGCCGGAAGCCGACCCGTTCGTGAATGCGGTCATTCTCAGCCTGCTCGTCAACAGCCTTGCCTTCGTGCTCGGCTCGCTTTCGCGCAATCCGAGGCCTGTGGAGCGCATCCAGTCCGGCATCTTCGTCAAACGCCATTCGAAATCGCAATTCGCCACGCGCGGCTGGAAAACCCGTGTCAGCGTCGGCGACCTCAAAAGCGCGGTGGCGCGCTATCTCGGCGAAGAGCGCATGCTGCGGTCACTCGCGACCTATGAAAAGACGGCGGGCAGGAAACTCAATGACGACCAGCCGGCGGACATGGCGTTGATCCATTTCTCCGAACAGTTGCTGGGCAGCGCCATCGGCTCCTCCTCCGCCCGCCTGGTGCTTTCGATCATTCTTCAGAAGGCGGAAGATACCAGCGCGGACACGGCATGGCTGCTCGATCAGGCAAGCGAGGCCCTGCAATATAATCAGGACATGCTGCAAACGGCGCTCGCCCAGATGGATCAGGGCATCGCGGTTTTCGACAGTTCGCAGCAGCTGACCATCTGGAACCGGCGCTTCCGCACGCTGCTGGATTTGCCCGAGCAATTCGGGCAGGTCGGCGTACCGCTGACGGATATCGTTTCGATGCTGCAGGAACGCGGCGACATGCCCGAAGGCGACACGAATGAGCTGATTACCAGCTTCCTGACCATGGACCTGCCCTTCTCTCTGGTGCTGGCGGGCGGCGAGCGTATCATCGAAGTGCGCTCCAACACCATGCCGGACAAGGGCATTGTCGCCACCTTCACCGATATCACCCAGCGTGTGGCGAGCGATCAGGCGCTGAAACAGGCAAACGAGACGCTGGAGCAGCGCGTGGCGGAGCGAACAGTGGAGCTTACCCGCGTCAACCGGGAACTGGCAGAAGCGAGGGCATCCGCCGACGAGGCGAATATCGGCAAGACACGGTTTTTCGCCGCCGCCGGCCATGACATTCTCCAACCCTTGAATGCTGCCCGCCTCTATTCCTCCTCGCTGGTCGAACGGCTTGGCGCATCGGGAGAAAGCGATCTCGTCCACAATATCGATTCGGCGCTGGAATCGGTCGAAACCATTCTCGGCGCGGTTCTCGATATTTCCCGTCTCGACACCGGCTCGATGAAGGCGCGCATGACATCCGTGCCGCTGAATGAGCTGCTGAAACGCATCGAAACCGATTTCGCGCCGATGGCGCAGGAAAAGAACCTCGACCTCGTGGTCATGCCAACCTCGCTCACGGTCCGCTCCGACCCCAATCTCCTGCGGCGTCTGATACAGAATCTCGTTTCCAACGCCATCAAATACACGTTGAAGGGCAAGGTGGTCGTCGGTGCGCGCCGCCGGGGCGGCGAAGTGGTCATTCAGGTGACGGATTCCGGTATCGGCATTCCCTCTTCCAAGTTTCGCACTGTCTTCAAGGAATTCGCCCGATTGGACGAGGGCGCAAGAACAGCATCCGGCCTCGGGCTCGGTCTTTCGATCGTCGATCGGCTGTCGCGCATGCTGCACCATCCGGTACAGCTGATTTCCACCCCGGGAAAAGGCACGACCTTCCGCATCCACCTGCCGCGCGAGGCGGATCGCCTCGTACCGGCTAAAGCCGATAGTGGGTTAACCAGTCCGGCAGCCAGCGACCGCCTTCAGGGCGTCCGGGTGCTCTGCATCGACAACGAGCCGAAAATCCTCGAGGGCATGACGCTGCTCTTGACGGGATGGGGTTGTGAGGTTTTACCCGCAGGTTCCGTGGCGACGCTGGAGGAGCCCTTCCTCACTTTGGCCGCAGCCCCCGACGTCATCGTCGCCGATTACCATCTGGACGATGGCGACGGCATCAGCGCCATCCGCCTCATCAGGACATTTTACGGCAAGACGATCCCGGCCCTGCTGGTGACGGCGGATCGCAGCCCGGAAGTGCGCAGCGATGCCGAAAAATACGGGATTTCGGTTCAGCACAAACCGGTCAAACCGGCAGCGCTGCGGGCCTATATCAACCAGATATCCAGTACGGTGCGGGCAGCGGCCGAATAAAAACTCCCGGACCTTGCGATCCGGGAGCGGTTTTGACCTTCAAAAAACAGACGTATCAGGCCGCCTGATTGTAGCGATCCCTGCCGGTCGCCGAACCCTGTTCCATCTGGAACCGCTGCACCAGATCGAGCAGTGCTTCCACCTCTCCTGACAATACCCGGCTGGCCGCGCTCGATTGTTCGGCAAGCGCCGCATTCTGCTGCGTCATCTGGTCCATCTGGTTGACGGAGCTGTTGACGTTATGAAGCGCGGAGGACTGGTCCTGCGTTGCCGTCGCGATGGTTTCGACATGCTGGCTGACGGTAACGATCTGCTGGCTGATGGCGGAAAGAACCGTGCCCGCCTCCTGTACCAGCTTCGAGCCGGAGCTGACCTCATGCGTCGACTGGTTGATGAGCTGCTTGATCTCGCGGGCCGCGTCGGCGGAGCGCTGGGCGAGCTCGCGCACTTCCTGCGCCACCACGGCAAAACCCTTACCCGCCTCGCCTGCACGCGCCGCCTCGATGCCGGCATTGAGCGCAAGAAGGTTGGTCTGGAAGGCAATATCGTCGATGACCTCGATGATCTGCTCGATCTTGCGCGAGGCGTCTTCGATGCGTCCCATGGCGTCGACGGCGTTGCTGACGACCGAACCGGAACTGTCGGCGCTCTGCTTGGTGATGCGCACGGCCTCATTGGCCTCCCGCGCCCGCTCGGCCGACGATCTGACTGTAACCGTGATTTCGTCCACGGCGGCGGCGGTTTCTTCCAGCGAGGCGGCCTGATTTTCGGTGCGCTTTGACAGATCGACCGACGATTGCTCGATTTCAAAGCCGCTATGCTGGATGATGAGCGTGCGCTCGCGGATCTGCCCCAGCGCATCGCGCAGGTTGAGAAGAGATTCGTTGAAATCCGTGCGCAGACGATCAAGACGACCAGCGAAAGGAGTCTCGATCGTGCGGCTCAGATCGCCACGCGAGAGCCTGCCGAGGCCGGAAGCAATCTCGCTGACCGCAAACTCGATCTGCCCGTCGAGCTCCTGTTTCTCGGCGTCGTTGCGGTGACGTTCGGACTCGGCTGCGGAGCGTTCCTCGGCGCTTTTGCCTTCAATCGCCAGTTTCTCGATCGCATTCTCGCGGAAAATCACCAGCGCACGGGCGATGTTGCCGAATTCATTGGTGTTAGTGGCATAGGGGATCGGCGTGTCGAGATTGCCGTCCGAAAGGGACTTAACCGCATCGGTCAGCTTGCCAAGCGGCTGGAGCGTGCGCTTGATGACAAAATAGGCGAGCAATCCGACGCCGAGCATGGCGAGCGCGCCGCAGATCAGCATCATGTCGCGCAGGCTGTATATCTGCGCATCGTAGACATCCATGGGAACGCCCACGAACAGGATGCCGACGGTTGCGCCGGTCTTGTTCGTAACCGGCATGTAACCGGTCATGTAGCTGGTGCCGAACAGCGTGGCGGTGCCGAAATAGGCCTCACCCTTGGAGACTTTCGCAAAAGCGGGATGATCGGTAGCAAGCTTGGTGCCGGCTGCTCTCTCGCCCTTTTCGTTCTTCAGATTGGTGGTCATGCGAATGAACTCGCCGCCCTTGGCTTCAAACACGGTAGAAATACCGCCGTTACCGGCTGCGGTGCGGTCGACGAGATCATTGTCGCGCATCGTTCCGATGCTGGCGCGACCCACACTTTTGAGGTCCCCATCCACCATTTCGAGGGCGACGCCGCCGACCTTCAGTTCGTAAAGGATCGCCATGCTGCGCATTGCGCTGTGCGTATCACGCAGCGCGGTGGTGATGATGTTGTCCTTCAAGCGAATGTAGGTCGAAAAACCAACTGCCGCCACGCTGAGCGTGATCAGGCCGATCGTCAACGCGACGACCTTGCCGGCAACGGACTTAAAGAGCCGGTTGTGCATGAAACAGTTCCCCAAAACCAAACTTATAAAAGTTCTAGTAGGCAACTGTTAAAAAAACGCGAAGCGTCGGTAGCGCCTTTTAGGGGGGCACAAGCCGGGCCGGCGCCTGCCGGCTTATGAGGGACGGGAAAACCCGTCCACCATCAGTGGATATAACCGAGCCGGATGGCCTTGGCGATCGCCTGGATACGGTTGACGGAATCGAGCTTGATCGTCGCCGAACCGAGATAGGCGTTTACGGTATGCACGGAAAGCCCGAGCTTGACCGCGATTTCTTCGCTGATACGGCCGTCCCCCGCCAGTTGCAGACAGGCGATTTCCCTCTCGCTCAGCGCTTCCGAAGGCGCCGCCTTGCGCTCGTCCAGCGCCAGCATGTCCACCATGATCTCGCAGCATTTGATGTGCTGTTCGATCACGACCTCATTGTCGAGAACGAGGTTGGTGCCGCAGAAGACAATGTAACCGTTGCCGATGGTGCCGAGCCGCACCGGGAGCGCCAGCCCCGCATAGGGCAATGTGTCGTTCTCGATACGGCGCAGAAGTGCGGGCACATCGGGAAGATCGGCAAAGCCGCCGGCATTCTTGTTGCGCCAGATGACCGGCAGGAGCGATGTCTCGATATGATCGAGAAGAATGTCGCCGACGGCGCGGATGAACTGCGCGCTCTGCTCTGCGGCATTCATGCCCCAGTTTTCCAGCTCGCAGGTCAGCTTCTTCTTGTTCGGGAAACCGGAAGCCGCAGCCTTCGTCACCACGAAATTGCGCGCGCCGACCAGCTTCTGCATGGCGACGAGCTTCGGAAAAAGATCCGACCGGCTCGTCACGACAGGGCTGCGGTAAAACATGCCCGTCTGACCTGAACCCTCATTGTCTTTCGTCTGTACCATCCGTCCGACCATTATACGAGGTTGTTGCGCACGGCGTAGGCAATTGCCTCCGAGCGGGTTTTCGTCGCGGTTTTACGCATCACGCTTGTAATGTAATTATTGATCGTATTGCGCGAAATGCCAAGGATCATCGCAATTTCATCGCTCGTCTTGCCTTCCGCAATCCAGAACAGGCATTCGAGCTCGCGCTCCGTGAGATCGATATCGCGCACGGTTTTTGCTTCGCTGGCAATGCCGAAGCTGACGCAATAGCCCGTCAGCAGGGCGATTTCGCGCAGCCTTTCCGGCGAAGGCACCGCTTCTTCGGGAAACAGCAGCAGCAGCGAAAGCCGGATGCGTCCCACACAGAAAGACAGCGCCGAATATTGCCGGTCTATGCCGTAGGGGACAGAAACATCGTCTGGAAGGAAGAGCAGCCGCGGCTGCAGAAGCGAAAGGCATTTCTCCATTTCGCTCGATCTGTTCTGGCTGTTGGCCAGTTCGACACCAAGCCTGCGGACCAGATCGAAAGGCCAGTCGGAGGTGACGATGAATTTCAGTCCGGTTTCTTCGAGAAGATCATCCCGCGCCAGCAGATAATGCGAGGCGCCAGCGTAGGTTACGAGCAGATCCAGTGCGCCTGCAACGTTACCGGCAGCAGCCGTGGCTGCGACGTTTTTAGCAAGCTGATCGCGCGGCAAGGGTTTACCCATGCCCTCCATAGGCTTGGCAGACAGCCTGCGGATATCAACATCGACTTTCAATCGCCTACGCCCTCTTGCTCCCAGTGGGAGATTATACCTCGGGATGGAATCATTCCATTCGAGAAGCTTACCAAAATGGGACGGCAAGCCCCCGGAGACCGAATCACTTCATTTTATGGAACGGACTGGGATTTGCCATTACCTGACACCAGCCTTTCCACGTATTTCCCTGCTCGTCTATTACTAAAAAAACATACTGAAAAGCTGTTCAATCCATAAACGGCATTCTCAGCCAATTCCCAGCAAACTGTATCGTTGCTGAATTTTTTGTAAACACTGTCCTGAAACGAGATTGCCACGGCTCGCCCGCCAAGCATAGTGAAAAGCCCAAAAACGGAAAAAAGGCCGGGTAAAACCGGCCTTTTCGATATTATGCTGCTTTTTCCACCGCCCATTTGCGCAGGATCTTGGCGGCTCTTTCTTCGCTGATTTCCACCATGCGGGAGAGCCTGCGTTCCGGTCCTTCGCGAACCCGGCGGTTGAATGTGCCCTCGCCATCGCCGCCCGCCAGAAGGTCGTCGGTGCTGTCGAAGCCGAAATCCGCCCCGAAACCTTCCATGAGACCGCCTGCGCCCGCATCCATGCCGGGAGAGAAATCCGGCAGTTCGAGACCGGCGGCCTCCTGGCTGAGCTGGCCTGCGGCGGCACCGTTGCCGGTCACCGTGCGGACCAGAGGGCGTACGCCGAGCCAGACGACAAGGAAGGCAACCGCGACAAAGGCGAGCGAGTTGATGATGCCGGCGGAATTGCGGCTCAGCACTTCCATGATGCCCGGGCCGGTTGCGGCCTCATCCAGCAATTGCGTTTCGAGGAAGTCCATCGCCGTCAGCGAGACGATGTCGCCACGGTCGGAGGAAATGCCTGCCGCCGAAGTGACGATCTTCTGCATTTCGGCAAGATAGGCGTCGATCTTCGCCTGATCGGCGGGCTCGCCGACCATCTTGGCGATCCGGCCCTTGTTGACGACGACCGCGACCGAAATCTTCTCGACAGTGTAGCCGTTCTTGACCGTGGCTACCGTCTTGGAATTGATCTCGTAATTGGTCTGCTCTTCCTTCTTGGCCGACTGGTCGGAGGACTGCGGACCGCCGCCGCCGCCCTGGGGTGCTGCCTGCGGTACGTTCTGTTCCACGGTCGCGGCCGTATCCGGCTGCGTTTCCTGGGACTTCTGGTCTTCCTTTACCGTGCGCACGGAGCGCTCGACGCGCGATTCCGGATCGTAGACGGTTTCCTGAATCTGACGGCTGTCGGTATTGAGCTGCGCCGTGACGCTGGAGCGGAAATTGTCCATGCCGAGGAAAGGCGCCAGCGCCTTGTCGATATTGGTTTCGATTTCCTGCTGCACATTCTGCGCCAGCGTCAGCGAGCGGTTCATGGCGGCATTGGTGACATCGTCGCCGGAAGCGAGAAGCTGGCCGGTCGAATCAAGCAGGGTCACATCGTCGACTTCAAGGCCGGGAACGGCCGAGGCGACGAGGTGACGGATGGAGGCGGACGCCTTGCGGCCGGCCGAAGCACTGGCGCGAATCATGACCGATGCGGTGGGCTTCTGTTCGCCACGGCGGAAATTGCCGACGTCAGGCATGACGATATGGACGCGTGCGGCCGCAATGCCGTCGATCTGCTGGATGGAGCGGCCGATCTCGCCCTCAAGGGCGCGAACGCGCGTCACTTCCTGCATGAAGGAGGTCAGGCCGAGAGAGCCGACATTGTCGAAAAGCTCATAACCGGCATTGGCGCTGTCGGGCAGGCCGCGCTCAGCCAGAAGCAATCTTGCCTTGCTGGTGAGGCCGACGGGAACCTGAAGGCTGGAACCATCGGTCCCCACCTGAAAGTCCAGACCCGATTCGGCAAGCGCAATGCTGATCTTGTTAAGGTCGCTTTTTTCAAGCCCCACATAGAGGGTCTCGTAAGCGGGACGGTTCACGTAAAGAGCTGCGGCAAGGATGATGGCCATGGACACAACGCCCACGCCGCCCAGCATCAGCAGCCGTGTCTGCCCCAGCGCCGCGACATTCTTTAAGACCTGAGGGATTTGATTTAACAGATTCATTCTGTTCCGCACCGTCATTCATAGAGTCCGAGACCTTTTGGCCCCGTCGTGACAATAGGGTGCGAAGCTTGCGCGAGCGTTGCCTTTCTCCGCATTCCGCGAAGGACGGCAACGCTGGCCGAAATAGTTCTAGAAGAGGTCGAAGTCGCCCGATGCCTTGTCGAGCGGCTGGGAATGGCCATGGCGGAAGGCCGCGCCGAGCGCCTTCTGCATTTCGGCCAGCTTGACGAGGCTGAGGGCGGTGGAAACATCCACGATCCAGTCTCCGGGGATGGAACCGGTGATGGTATCGATGAATTCCGCAAGGCCGCGGGTTTTCTGGACGGCAAGGTCGATGCCCTGCAGCAGCTTGACGCCTTCACTGGACAGTTGACCGCTGGTCACTTCAAGCAATTGCGGCTCGATGCGCTCGATAAGATAGGCGACGTCGTGCAGTTCCGATACCACGCGCATCAGAACGTCCGGCAGGGCTTCTTCGAACGGAGTGGCGGCGGTGTGCTCTGCAAGCTGCATTGGAAACTCCGTGACTAGAAAAATTCGATGTCGTTGGCGACTGGCTTGGGGGCCGGCACCGGACGCGTTTCCATGGCAACCGTCTTCTGGGTTTCCGCGCCGCTGAGCGGATGCTGACGTGCACGCCCGGAGACCGGCCAGAATTCGATCTTTCGGCCGTGGTCTCCGCCCGTGGAGGAGCTTAAGACCGGAATACCTTCATCCTTGAGAAACTGCATGGCGAAGATGGCATTCTGCTCACCGACATTGGAGAAGCTGGCAATCGTCTTGGCGCCGCCGAAAACCTTGGCTTCCAGCCGGTCGCGCCGCGCCCCCTGCTTCAGGAGGCCGTTGATCAGGAGCTCCATGAGATGCACGCCGTAACGAGTGGCATCTCCGCCGGTCACATTTCCCGTTCCCGGCAGCAGGAAGTGATTCATGCCTCCCAGGCCGGCAACGGGGTCTCTCAGACAGGCGGCCACGCACGAACCGAGTATCGTCGTCAGCACCACATCGGGATCGCTGACGACCTTATACTCGCCCTGAATGATATGTACGCGCTTGGCCGCAGCTTCAATCATTTCAGCGATCCGAAAACCGCCTCGATGGCAGCGCGCATTTTGTCGATCGTGAAGGGCTTGGCCAGCACGTTGTTGGCGCCGAGCTGGGCTGCCTTCTGCACCAGCGCGCGGTCGCCCTGCGCGGTGAGGATGATGAAGGCGGCCTTCTTGGTCGTCGGGTTAGCCCTGACGGCGTGCAGGAAACCGAGACCGTCCATCTTCGGCATGTTGAAATCGGAAATGACGAGATGATGGGGCTGCTGCTCCATGATCTTCATTCCCTGCTCGCCGTCACCGGCGGCGGTGATCTGCTTGAAGCCGAGCTGTGTCAGCGCATCGCTGAGGAGCAGCCGGCTGGTCACCTGATCGTCGACGATCAGAACTTTGATCTTTTCTGCGAGAGACATTAGTCAGCACCTTCTTTACGGGCAGTGGTTAGTTTCAGGATTTCTTCGCCGATGGAGGCCAGCGGGAGTTGCTGTTCCACGGCGCCAAGTTCATAGGCCACGCGGGGCATGCCGTAGACGACACATGTTTTTTCGTTCTGGCCGACGGTGCGCGCGCCGGCATGACGCATCTTCAACAGCCCGGCTGCGCCATCGCGGCCCATGCCGGTCAAAATGACGCCGACGGCGTTACGGCCGGCAAGCTCAGCCACCGAATCGAACAGCACATCGACGGAGGGTCGGTGGCCGTTGACGGGATCGCGTTCGACGAGCCGGCAGCAGGGTGCGGACCGGTTGGCGATCTGCAAATGGCGCTCGCCGCCCGGCGCAAGATAGATCTTGCCGGTCTGAAGACGTGCACCGTCTGTCGCCTCTTCCACCACGGGGGCGCAGATGCGGTTCAGCCGTTCGGCAAAACTCTTGGTGAAGGTCGGCGGCATGTGCTGGGTGATGACGGTCGGCGGGCAATTGGCCGGGAATTTCTGCAGCACGGCGATCAGCGCTTCGACACCGCCCGTGGAGGAACCGATGGCCACGACCTTGCGCCCAGCCCGATATTCACTGACCGGGACCGGCTGCGGCGCGGCCGCCGCTTCCGGGCGCGCCGCGCGGTAGGCGGCGTGTTGCGAGCGGGCGGCGGCCTTCACCTTGTCGGCCAGATCGCCGAAGGGGCGTGCATCGCCCGGCGCCGGCTTACCGACACAGTCGAAGGCGCCGATTTCAAGCGCAGCCAGCGAAGCATCCGCGCCGCGATGGGTCAGCGACGAGACCATGATGACTGGCATGGGCCGCAGGCGCATGATCTTTTCGAGAAATTCCAGCCCGTTCATTTCCGGCATCTCGATGTCGAGCGTCACGACATCGGGGTTGAGCTGCTTGATGGCCGCGCGTGCTTCCATGGCGTTGCCGGCCTGCCCAACCACCTCGACTTCCGGATCGGCCTTGAGGACAGCCGAAATCAGGCCGCGCATAGTGGGGCTATCATCGACGACGAGTACCCGTGCGAGTGCGCTCATGCCTTCCTCCCCGAAGCGTGACCAGTGAAGCGGTAGGTGGTGATGCCCGTATTGTCGAACAGGTTCTTGGCGTCACCGGAGACGCGTTCGGAATGCCCGATATAAAGATGGCCGCCTTCCGGCAGCAGCCCGGCAAAACGCGACCAGATGCGCATCTGCGTCGGCTCGTCGAAATAGATGACGACGTTGCGGCAGAAAATGACGTCGAAATTGCCTTTGAAGGGCCATTGCGTCATCAGGTTCAATTCGTTGAAGGTGATGAGGCGCTTGACCTTGTCATCGATGCGGAACTTGCGGCGACCGCCGGCATCGACTTCCGTGAACCATTGCTTGCGCATGGCGGGAGACACGGTTTCGAGCGCATTGTCATCATAGACCCCCGCCCGGGCCTGCGCCAAAATCTTGGGGTCGATATCCGTCGCGAGAATCTTGAAATCGTAATCCGCCGCATTCGGGAACATGGCAAGCACGGTCAGCGCGATGGAATAGGGTTCCTGCCCGTCGGAACAGGCGGCCGACCAGATGCGGACACGCCCGCCGCTCTTCGCCCGGGCGATGAGGCCCGGCAGGACCTCGTCACGCAGATGTTCGAAATGATGGTTCTCGCGGAAGAAGCGGGTGAAATTCGTCGTCAGGTGCGACAGCATTTCGCGCCGCGCCTGCGCGCCATCCGGCGAGGACACCAATGCGCAATATTCGCGAAAACCCGACAGGCCGAGATTGCGGATATGCTTCGACAGGCGGGAATAAACCAGCGACGCCTTGGTGTCGTTGAGATAGATGCCCGCATCGGCATAGATCATCGCCGCGATTTCCGACAGGTCGCGTCTCGTCAGCGGGTATTCGCCGCTGGCAAGAACCTCGTCGGGAGACTGGCGCTGATCGCTGAAATTAAGTGCTGCCATGGATGATCCGCTTTCAACCCGTCGCCGCAAGCGACATTTCCTGCTTCAGGGGCTGTCCGCGCGAGGCGCTGACGATGGCATCGACATCCAGGATGAGCGCGACACGTCCGTCACCGAGAATGGTGGCGGCGGCAATGCCCGGAACATGGGTATAGTTGGCTTCCAACGACTTGATGACAACCTGGCGCTGGCCCTGGATCGCATCCACCATCAGGGCGCGCTGGCCGCCGCCTTCCGATTCCACCAGAAGGGCGACACCTTCGACCGGATCGGCCTGGGTCGGGCGGAAGTTCAGCACGCGGCCGACGTCGACCAGCGGGCAGAAGGAGTTGCGGATGGAGATCAGCCGCTGGTTCGCGCCGAAGGAATGAATGTTCTTCGCTTCCGGCTGCAGGGTTTCGACGATTGCCGTCAGCGGCACCACCAGCGTCTGGCCGGCAACGGTCACCACCATGCCGTCAAGAACGGCGAGCGTCAGTGGCAGGCTCATGGTGAAGGTCGAGCCATGGCCGGGGCGCGAGGAGATGCTGATACGGCCGCCAAGCGCCTGAATGGAGCGCTTGACCACATCCATGCCAACGCCGCGGCCGGAAATGTCGGAAATCTTGTCGGCGGTGGAGAAGCCCGGCGCGAAGATCAGATTGTCGATCTCTTCATCCGTCAGGTTCGCATCGGCGGCGATGAGATCGTTGTCGATTGCCTTCTGGCGAACGCGCTCGCGGTTGATGCCCGCGCCATCGTCCTGAAGCTCGATCAGGATACGGCCCGAACGGTGCTTGGCCGAAAGCTTGATGGTGCCTTCCGGGTTCTTGCCCGCCGCTTCGCGTTTTTCCGGCGTTTCGATGCCGTGGTCGACGGCGTTGCGGATCATATGCGTCAGGGGTTCGGCCAGCTTGTCGATGACCGTCTTGTCGACTTCCGTGTTCTCACCTTCGGTGACGAGGCGGATTTGCTTGCCGATCATGTCGGCGACTTCGCGGACGATACGCGACATGCGCTGGAACACCGGCTTCACCGGCTGAGCGCGGATGGCCATGACGCTATCCTGGATTTCGCGCGTCAGCTGCTGCAGCTCGTCGAGGCCCATATTGACGGCAGACGTGCCGCTCGCATCGTTCTCGATGACGCTCTGCGACAGCATCGCCTGATTGATGACGAGTTCGCCGACGAGGTTGATCAGGCGGTCGACACGGTCGAGGTCGACGCGGATGGTCTGGCCGGCGCTCGCATTGGCGGCAGCGTTGGCATTCGCCTGGGCTGCGGCAGGCGCTGCCGCAGCTTCACGCTTTTCGATTGCCGCATTGACGCTCTGGGCGATCTGCGTCGTCGCAACTGCCGTTTCGACGGCTGCGGCAACGTAGGACGCTTCAGCCGTGGCGGTTTCAACAGCGGGCTGCTCTTCCGGTCCGCTATCGAGGGCCGAAAGATCGAACGGCACCGGGATCATCGGAAGCTCTTCCGCGTCGTCTGCGGCATCCGAAACAACCGGCACGATTTCCAGATCGCAATCCCATTCGGCAAATTCGAAGACGCTGCGGATGCCCTCTTCGCCCTTGTCGGTCGCAATCGAAACCGTCCAGGAAAGATAGGATGCTTCAGGATCGAGCTTGTCGAGCGAAGGCAGCTCCGACATGTCGCAATTGATGCTCATTTCGCCGATGCGCGAAAGATCGCGCAGGAGAAGTGCCGCCTCGTTGCCTTTCGAATAAAGCGACGCATGCGGCTTGAAGGTGATCTGGAAGGACGGCGCTTCCATCAGCGGTGTGGTTTCGTCGGCAAAGTCCGTGAAGGAGAACGGGATCGGCTCGAAACCGCTCTCATCCGTCGGCTTGGGTGCGACGGGTTGCGGCGCCTTGACTGCGGCCGGCGCTGCCACAGGCGCGGAGACCTGCACGGTTTCGCCGTTTGCCAGCGCTTCCAGTTCCTTGACGAGGCCGCGGGTGCGGCTTTCATCGACGCTGCCGCCGTCTCTTGCCGCATTGGTCAGGTCCGCCAGCACGTCGGCGGAGCGCAGCATGACTTTCAGAACATCCTGTGTCGGCTCCAGCTTGTTGGAGCGGACGCAGTCGAGGGTCGTTTCAAAAACGTGGGCGAAGGCCACGAGATCATCGAGACCGAAGGCACCCGCCCCGCCCTTGATGGAATGAACGGCACGGAAAACGGCGTTGACGGTTTCCGGATCGCGGTCGCCGTCATTCAATTTAAGAAGCCCCGATTCCAGTTCCGCGAGCTGCTCCTCGCACTCCTGGAAAAAGATTTCCTTGATTTCGTTCATATCCATCGTGAAATGTCCCGTATCAGGCGGTTACGCGTTCAATGGCATCGATGAGTTTCGCAGGGTCGAACGGTTTGACGATCCAGCCCGTCGCACCGGCCTGACGGGCGCGGTTCTTCTTCTCTGCGTCGCTTTCGGTCGTCAGGACGAGGATCGGGATCGCACGATACTTTTCGTTGCGCCGTACACCCTCGATGAAGCCGAAACCATCGAGACGGGGCATGTTGATGTCCGTCACGATAACATCCGGGTTGCTCTGCTCGAGCACTTCGAGGCCCTCGATGCCGTCTTCAGCCTGAATGGTTTCGAAACCGGCATTGTTGAGCGTGACCAGGAGCATGTTCCTGATCGTCCGGGAATCATCCACGGTAAGAACTTTTTTCTTCACTTTTGCATCTCCTTGGGGAGCAAATGGTCAATATCGACGCCTATCAGTTTCATCGTCTTGTCGAATGCATCGGAAACCCTGGCAAAACCGAAGGGCTTGCCATCCTCTTCCCAGGATTTCGCGCCGGCCATTAGGACCTGGGCGCAAAGCGCACCGATACGCTCCACCTCGGAGGCATCTACCGACAAAGGTGCTCCCCTCAACGTCATCAGCTTGCCGTGCAGGGCCGATGCTTCGTTGAGATCCAGCACCGGTGACAGTTTCAGCGTCGCCTCAGCTGCTTTTCTGGCTGCCATTACATGACTCCCTGACGTCTGAATTGTTGGTAATCCTGGCCGTAATCCGTGCGATTATCCGCACGGGCCATAAATGAAGTGTCCTGTCGGTCCGCACCGGACGCCGCTCTCGCCTGTACCTGACGGGCAACGCGGAATTCGCGGATGGTGCGGCCGAGTTCGAGAATGACGGTTTGAAGCGCGTCCGCCTCGGAGGCGCTCGCGCTGATATCGACGGCGTTCCGGCCGGCCTGCCTTTGCTGCTCGCCGATATCGGCGGCAACCGATTGCAGTTCGCCAGCCTGCTCGGCCGTATGCCGGGAGACTTCCGCGATCATGTCGTTGATGCCAGAGACCTGCCGGACGACACCGCCGATTGCGTCCTGCGTGCGGTTGACCATGCGCACGCCGCCCTCAACCTGCGTCTTGGTGGTGCCGACAAGGCTCTTGATCTCCCTTGCAGCGTCGGCGGAACGCTGGGCGAGCGCCCGCACCTCCTGCGCGACGACAGCGAAACCACGTCCGCTTTCACCCGCGCGCGCCGCCTCGATGCCGGCATTGAGGGCGAGAAGGTTGGTCTGAAAAGCGATCTCGTCAATCGTGCCGATGATCCTGCCGATCTGTTCGGCGGATTGTTCGATATCCGACATGGCGTCAATCGCCTCGCCGATAGCCTTGCCGCTTTCGACCGCCGCCTCGCGGGCGCGGGAAACAGCCGTTTCCGTGGCCGATATGCGCGCACCGTTTTCAGCAACGTTCCCGATCATCGTCTGGATGGCGCGGGAGGTTTCGGCAAGGGCTTCGGCCTGCTGGCGGGAGCGCTCGGCCATGGAGCGGCCCATATCGGCAAAGCGCGCGCCGAGCGCCTCGGCCTCGCCGATGCTGTTTTGCGCCGCGATCAGCGATGCGCCAATCGTTTCCAGGGCCGTATTGAAGGACGCTGCAACATCGCGATAGGCTTCCGGCACTTCGCCGCCGATGCGGGCCTGCAAATCGCCTGCGGCAAAGGCCGTCAGCGCTGTGCCCAGCAACTTCGCCGCTTCGGAGCGGTCATTGTCGCGCTGTTCCGCCAGTTCGCGGCCATGGCGCAGGCGCAATTCGTTGAAGCGCAGCGAGACAGCGATTTCGGTATCGACCATCACCAGACGGACGACATTCTTGACGGCTTCCGCCAGTTCACGGGTTTTCTTGCGGTTGCCGGGCAGGATGGAGCGCGGCGCGTGTTCGGCCACCAGCCCGCCGACGAGATGTTCCAGAACCACCGCGTGGCTGGCGATCTGCCAGCGCGGATCGAGACCCATGCGACTGGCATTGTCGGAAAGAACCTTCACCCGCTCGGCATAGAGCGCGTCGAAACGCGCATCGGTCAGAACGCTCCAATGCGAGGATTGCAGATCGTGCAGCCGGTCGAGCTGGTTTTCGCTTTCGAAAGACGGAGAACAGTCCGGCATAGACTGGAAACGGGTCATCACGTCCCGCAGGCCGGCCTTGACGTAAGGCTCCAGCATGCTGCGATAGCTGCGCAGGAAATCGGATTGCGTCTCGTCGAGGCCGGCAAAACGCAACCGTCCCGCCAGGCTTCCGCCTGCCGATCTGCGCGCTTGATCTGATGGCAAATCCTGCCCCAACCGACGTCCCCAACAACATGACGGCCGGTAAAACCCGGCCAAATTGGCCAAGGTTCAGAACGCCAGCACCCTAAGGGGATTTTTGAACGAACATACCCATCGCGGACGATGCGGCATCGACGCTTGCCAGACCTTCTTGAACCAAGAAACGAAAATACCGGATCGGCACCGGTACGGCAGTGCGGCGTCATGCCTGGAAGGGGAGAGAACCCCATTCCGCCGTGGAAATACCATCAATCTTTATGGTTAATTCCTTGCTTGAAAGTTAAGAAACACGGGCGTCGGCGTCAAACGGTAAAATTTGTAAAAGCTTTTAGCCAATGCCGCCCTCACTTTGCCGCAAACGGGCAAAAACGAAAAGGAATCGGACGCTGCGGGCGGTTTTTCCCGCATGCGCGCTGGACAAGCATGTCCGGCTTCCCCTAAAACAAATCAACAGGATATTCGCTCAACGGTGATGCTTTAAAGAGACCTTTACGATCAAGGAGATGCCAACTTGCCATGGATGGAGAAAAGCCGCAGTTCAAGGCGCCATCCGCAAGTGTTGATCGGTCTCGTGGTCGCGAGCCTGCTGGTCATGATCGGCTTTCAGGCGCCGGCCGGCGTCAAGCCCCTTTCCAAAACCAGCCGTCTCGAACGATTGCAGAGCGTCGATCCGGGCCGTTCCCTTTCTCTTCGCCAAAAGGATTGCGATAGCGGCAATGATTTCGGCTGCAGGACCGGCGATGCCGGTTCAGGCCTTCGCCTGGACGCGTTTGCCTCACCCACGCCAAGCCTCAGGGATAATGCCGACGTCTCGCTCGTTGCTGTTGCCATCGTGCCACAAGCTTTCCGAGACTTTGCCAGCGTGGTTCCACGCGCGCCTCCGCATATTATGTATTAGTCATTCCGGCGGTCCTCATCATTCGGTTCATTGCGAACCTTGAGGGATCGGAGTCGTCGGAAACCCGCCGTAGGCTCCCATTCCAGAGAGAAAACCGCCGCCGCATATGACACTTGCAACCATTCTTCCATTCATTGTCGCATTGCCCTTCGTTGGCGCGCTTCTGACGGCCTTCATGCCGCGCGAGGGTGCGGCCGCCGGTCCCGCCTCCGTTGCGGGCGCAGTCGCCCTTTTCGGCCTTGTCAGCAGCATTTTTCTTTATACGAGCGTCAGCGGCGGCGCGGTTCTCAAGTATGATGTGGAATGGCTGCCCCAGCTCGGCCTGAACTTTACCCTGCGGCTGGACGGATTTGCCTGGATTTTCACGATGCTCATTACCGGCATCGGTCTGCTGGTGGTGCTCTACGCGCGTTATTATATGTCGGCCGAAGACCCGATTCCCCGTTTCTTCGCCTTCCTTCTCGCCTTCATGGGCTCGATGCTTGGCGTGGTGCTCTCCGGCAACGTCATCCTGCTGTCGATCTTCTGGGAAATGACCAGCATCTTTTCGTTCCTGCTGATCGGCTACTGGCATCAGAACGCCGGTGCGCGCGACGGCGCACGCATGGCGCTGACCGTGACCGGCATCGGCGGCTTCAGCCTGCTGGCGGGCCTGCTGATCCTCGGCCATATGGCGGGAAGCTATGATCTCGACAGGATCATCGAGGCGGGTGCGGCTATCCGCGCCCATTCCCTCTACGTGCCCGCGCTCATCCTCATCCTCGGCGGCGCGCTGACCAAGAGCGCGCAGTTTCCGTTCCATTTCTGGCTGCCCAACGCCATGGCGGCGCCTACACCCGTTTCCGCCTATCTGCATTCAGCCACGATGGTGAAGGCCGGGGTTTTCCTGCTGGCGCGGTTCTGGCCCGTGCTGGCGGGCACGCCGGAATGGTTTTGGCTCGTGGGCGCGGCCGGCATCATAACCCTGCTGCTCGGCGCCTATTTCGCCATGTTTCAGCAGGACCTCAAGGGTCTGCTCGCCTATTCCACCATCAGCCATCTCGGCCTCATCACCACGCTTCTCAGCCTCGGCAGCCCGCTTGCGGCGGTGGCGGCCATCTTCCACATGGTCAACCACGCCACCTTCAAGGCCTCGCTCTTCATGGCGGCCGGCATCATCGACCATGAGACGGGCACGCGCGACATGCGGCGCTTAAGCGGGCTTTACACCTATATGCCCGCAACCGCGACGCTCGCCATGGCGGCAAGTGCGGCCATGGCCGGCGTGCCGCTGTTCAACGGCTTCCTCTCCAAGGAAATGTTCTTCGCCGAGGCCGTCGAAACCCATGCCGACTCGCTGCTGGACCGGGCCCTGCCCTATGTCGCGACGCTGTCGGGCGCATTTGCCGTCGCCTATTCGCTGCGCTTCATCCATACGGTGTTCTTCGGCCCCAAGCCCGTCGATCTGCCGAACCCGCATCCGCACGAGCCGCCGCGCTGGATGCGTTTCCCCATCGAATTCCTCGTCTTCGCCTGCCTGATCGTCGGCATCGTTCCGAGCCTCTCCATCGGCCCGTTCCTGCATTCGGCCGTGCTTTCCGTACTTGGTGCGCAAACGCCGGTCTACAGCCTGTCGATCTGGCACGGTTTCAACCTGCCGCTGATCATGAGTATCGCGGCGCTGATCGGCGGGGTTACGATCTATGCCCTGCTCGGCGGTTATTTCTCGCGCTGCGACGACGGTCCGCCGGTCTTCCGGCATTTGCGTGGACAGCGCATCTTCGAGCGCATTCTCGTCACCGTGTCCTGGAAATGGGCGCGGTGGCTGGAAAGCACGCTCGGCACGCGGCGTCTGCAGCCGCAGCTGAGGCTTCTTATCCTCGTGGCGCTTCTCGCCGGTTTCTCGCCTCTCTTCCTTTCGGACTTTTCCCTGTCGCTGCCGCAGGTCACGACCTTCGATCCGATCTTCGCCATTCTCTGGCTGATCGGCATGATCGCGGCCATGGGTGCGGCCTGGCAGGCGAAATATCATCGCCTCGCCGCGCTCGTCATGCTCGGCGTCTCGGGCCTCGTCACCTGCCTCACCTTCGTCTGGCTTTCCGCGCCGGATCTGGCCATCACCCAGCTGCTGGTGGAAATCGTCACCACGGTTCTCATCCTGCTCGGCCTCAGATGGCTGCCGAAACGCGTCGAGAAGGTCGACAGCAGCGATGAGCTGCCGGCGCAGCTTCGCCGCGCCCGCGACTTCCTGCTCGCCGCAGGCAGCGGTATCGGCATGTCCGTCATCGCCTATGCCGTGATGACGCTGCCGGTGCCGAACGCGATTGCGACCTATTTCCTCGAACGCGCCTATACCGAAGGCGGCGGCACCAATGTCGTCAACGTCATTCTGGTGGATTTCCGTGGCTTCGATACCTTCGGCGAAATAGCGGTGCTGGCCATCGTGGCGCTCACCGTCTTTGCACTGCTTCGCCGTTTCCGCCCCGCCCATGAAAGCATCGGGGTGCCAGAGCAGCAGCAGATGCAGAACGCCTTCGATGCCGAACGGCCAGACCGGAGCAATGGCGATACGGTTCGCGACTATCTCTATGTACCGTCCATCGTGATGCAGTGGATGTTCCCGGTCATCATCACCTTCTCGATCTTCCTGTTCATGCGCGGGCACGACCTGCCGGGCGGCGGCTTTGCGGCCGGCATCACCATGGCCATCGGCTTCCTGCTGCAATATCTTGCCGGTGGGGCGCGCTGGGCGGAGGACCGCATCCGCATCCTGCCACTGCGCTGGATGGGTTTCGGCCTTTTGATGGCGGCGGCGACGGGTATCGGCTCCTGGTACTTCGGCTACCCGTTCCTGACCTCCTATTTCCAGTATACGGAGATACCCTATATCGGCAAAATGCCGACGGCATCCGCCCTGCTGTTCGACCTCGGCGTCTTCTCGCTGGTCGTCGGCTCCGTTGTTCTTATCCTGATCGCACTGGCACACCAATCGTTGCGTAACTACCGCGTTCGCACGCCTGAAGCCGCAAAAGCGGAGGACGTGTAATGGAACTCATTCTCGCCATCGGCATCGGCATCATGACCGGCTCCGGCGTCTGGCTGGTGCTGCGCCCGCGCACCTATCAGGTCATTGTCGGGCTTTCGCTGCTGTCTTACGCCGTCAACCTCTTCATCTTCGGCGTCGGCGGCATCAAGACCAATGCGCCGCCGGTGCTGGTCAACGGCGTCGACAGCTCCACGCTTGCCGACCCCGTGCCGCAGGCGCTGGTGCTGACGGCCATCGTCATCGGCTTTGCCACCACCGCATTGTTCCTCGTCGTGCTGCTTGCCGCCCGCGGCCTCACCGGCACCGACCATGTGGACGGGAGGGAGACGAAATGATGTCGTTCCCCTTCCATATCGTCATAGCGCCCATTCTTCTGCCGCTGATTACCGCGGCTCTTCTGCTGTTCTTCGACGAGCGCCAGCGCGTGGCGAAAGCCGCCATCAGCCTCACCTCGACGGTGCTGTTGCTGGTGGTCGCCATATTGCTGTTCCGCGAGGTCAACTCGACGGTCAATACCGAGATCGCCGCCGTGGTGTCGAGCGGTGTCTATCTGCTCGGCAACTGGCCGGCGCCCTTCGGCATCGTGCTCGTCGCCGACCGTCTTTCGGGCCTGATGGTGCTGTTGACGGCGCTGCTTGCCATCCCATCCTTGATCTATTCGATGGCGAAGTGGCACAGGTCGGGGGCGCATTTCCATTCGCTGTTCCAGATGATGCTGATGGGCGTCAACGGCGCGTTCCTGACCGGCGACCTCTTCAACCTCTTTGTTTTCTTCGAAGTGATGCTGGCCGCGTCCTATGGTCTGTTGCTGCACGGTTCCGGCCAGCAGCGCGTCAAGGCCGGGCTGCATTATATCGCCATCAACCTCGTCGCCGCCCTGTTCTTCCTGATCGGCGTCAGCCTCATCTATGGCGTTACCGGCACGCTGAACATGGGCGATCTCGCCCATCGCATCGAGGGGCTCAACCCCGATCAACGCATGCTCTTGGAAACCGGCTCGGCCATCCTCGGCATCGCTTTTCTGGTCAAGGCCGGCATGTGGCCGCTGAATTTCTGGCTGCCCTCCGCCTATGGCGCGGCATCGGCCCCGGTGGGCGGGCTCTTCGCCATCATGAGCAAGGTCGGGATTTATGTCATCGCCCGCCTGTCCTTCCTGCTTTTCGGGCAGACGGCCGGGGAATCGGCCGGTTTCGGCCATGATGCCCTGCTGGTCGGCGGCATTGCCACCATCATCTTCGGGGCCATCGGCGTTCTGGCGTCGCAGGCGCTGGGGCGGCTGGCCGGCTTTTCGGTTCTCGTCTCGTCGGGAACGCTGCTTGCCGCCATGGGCACAGGCAATCCCACGGTTGCGGCCGGCGCGCTTTATTACATGGTCAGCTCCACCCTCACCATCAGCGCCTTCTTCATGCTGATCGAGCTCGTCGAGCGCGGACAGGATGCCGGCGCGAACGTTCTGGCCGTGACCATGGAGGCCTATGGCGAGGGCGACGAGGAAGAGGAGGAGGAGGAAGTCGGCGTGACCATGCCCGCCACCATGGCGGTGCTCGGGGCCTGTTTTGCCGCCTGCGGCATTCTTCTGGCCGGCCTGCCGCCGCTTTCGGGCTTCATCGCCAAATTCTCGATGCTGACCGCCATTCTCAATCCTTCCGGGCTTGGCGCCAATGACAGCGTTTCCACGCTGTCCTGGTGGCTGGTTTTCCTGATCGTCTTTGCCGGTTTCGCCTCGCTGATCTCGATGACGCGCGCCGGCATCCGCACCTTCTGGGCTTCCATCGAAGGCACCGTGCCCCGCGTGCTCGTCATCGAAATCGCCCCCGTGATGCTGCTGCTCGGCCTGACGCTTGCCATGACCGTGCAGGCAGGACCGGTAATGCGATACATGCAGGAAACGGCGCGTATTCTCGACCTGCCGGCAAGCTATATTCAGGGCGTTATTTCCGCGCCCCGGGCGGGAAGCAACCCGGAGGCAGAGCCATGATAAGCCGTGTCCTGCCCTACCCGCTGCTGACAATCTCGCTGATATTCTTCTGGATGACGATCAACAGCTTTTCGCCGGGGCATCTGCTGCTCGGCACCGGGGTTGCGCTTGTCGCCTCCTGGGCGATGGCATCGCTCCGGCCCGCCAAGCCGCGCATCCGCAACTGGCACAGGCTGGTGCAACTGATCCTGATCGTGCTTTACGATATTGTCAGATCCAATCTCTCGGTCGTGAAGATCATCCTGTTCAAACGCGAGAGGGACCGCAAATCCGGCTTCCTGGCCGTGCCGCTCGATATTCGCGATCCGATGGCGCTTGCGGTTCTGGCGACGATCCTGACCTCGACGCCGGGAAGCGCATGGCTCGAATATAATTCCAGCCAGGGTACGCTGCTGCTTCACGTTCTCGACGATGTGGATGAGGCAGCCTGGATAAGCCTCATCAAGAACCGTTATGAAAAACTGCTGATGGAGATATTCGAATGAGTTCGATTATCCTTTTCTGGTCCTTTTCGCTGGCGCAGTTCATGCTCGCCATCGCCATGGCGATCTCGGTCTATCGCATCGCCATTGGCCCGCGCGCGCAGGACCGCGTGCTGGGCATGGATACGCTTTATGTCAACGCCATGCTGCTTCTTTTGACCTTCGGCCTGCGCACCGGCAATGACATCTATTTCGAGGCATCGCTGCTGATCGCCATCCTGGGCTTCGTCTCCACCGTCGCCCTTTCCAAATTCCTGATGCGCGGTGAGGTGATCGAATGAGCGAGGCGCACGAATTTCCCCTCTGGGCCGCCATTGCCGTGGCCTTCTTCGTCCTGCTCGGCGCCTCGCTGACACTGATCGGCACCATCGGCTTTGCCAGGCTCAACAGCTTCTATGAGCGCCTGCATGCGCCCACACTGGGCACCAGCTGGGGCACCGGCGGCATCGTCATGGCCTCGATCATCTATTTCTCCGTCTCCGGCGACCGCTTCGCCTTCCATGAAATCTTCATCGGTATTTTCATGACGGTGACGACGCCGGTTTCCCTGATGCTGCTGGGACGCGCCGCACTTTATCGGGACCGGGCCGAGCAGAATACGGATAATCGGGAGCATCTTTAGAGCGCCGGGCTACTTTGCCCGGCTGTTCGCCACTGCCTCAATTGCGATGGCCATGACTTCCAGATCGCTTTCCGGCAGTGCATTTGCTGCCGCAGCGATCTTTGCTTTCAGCAGATCATGGCCCGTCAGCGCGGCTGTTTTCTTTTCAAAATCAAGCAATGCGTTCGGAGTGCTATCCAGAACGGTGGCTATCCGAACGAGTGTCGCCAGATCAGGCTCCCTTCGGCCCATGATGTAATTGCCGTAACGACGCTCCGTAAGCCCCGCTCGGCGGGCAACTTCCGCATTGGAGAGACCAAGCTCCTTCGCGCGCTTTTTCAGATTTGCTGCAAATGATTCCATAGGAACAGATTGTTCCTGACAGAAACCACGGGTCTATGTACATTATGGCGTTATCGATCACGTCATTATAGGTAGGCCATGCCGCTCAGTGTCGACTATCCCTATCTCATCGCGGGCTGCAGTTTCGTTCTGGCAGCTTACCTCTGGCTCGAATGGCAGACCCGCATTCGACCCATGCTCTTGCCAAGCTCGGAGATTAAACGCCTTGCCGATGACCTGATTGAACGACATGGCGAGCGCGCGGAGGAATTCGCCGCCATGGAAGAAGACCGGGCATGGCGCTATTCGCGAAGCTTCGAGCAGGGCAAATGGCGGCGTGTGCGCAGAGAACTTGAGTGCCGCGCCAATATCCCATAGCAGGATAATTCAGGATGGACCCTTGGCACTGCGATTTTGAGATTTTTCGGCACATGACAAAGTCTATGCATACACCCGAGTATCGGCTTCTTGTTGAGATACTGACCGACACGCGGCGAAAAATGGGGTTAACCCAGCAGCAAGTCGCAGACCGGCTGGGTAAGCCACAGTCCTATGTCGCAAAGGCTGAAGGGGCTGAAAGACGCATAGATGTCGTTGAGTTTGCAAAACTGTCGGCGGCAATGGATCAAGACCCGATAGCGCTTCTCCACCTTTTGCTCGAGCGGATAAAAGAGGAACCCTCTCCTCTCTGATCAAGACTGTTTAGAAGCCATGACCTTGCGAAAAGTGAGGGAAATTCGCCTGTCTCGGGCTTTCCTAACTCCGTTCACGATATCCGATTTGCGAGCCGGAATTTCATGGGTCCAGCCGTAGCGGCCAGCGTCTCTCAGCAAGACGCCGGAGCGAGGTTGAAGCAAGACGCCGCATATGGCTGACCCACGCAATTCGCGGAAAACCATCTCGCAGGCAGATAGAAGGCTTAGCGATACGATCCCATCGTCAAAACAGGGCACACAATCGACATGCGCACTGATGCCCTGCCCCGGAAGATATTCGTTCGCGATAACCTGATCGGGCAAATCCCGACAATAACCTGTGGTAACCAATCCCTCCGCGAACACGCCAAGCCATGGCGGCAACGGCCCGATATACGCATCCGCGGTAACAGCGCGCGCCTTATAGTCGTACCGATAACCGAAATGCTGCACGCGGCGTTTCAACTCCGTGCTCCACACACCCGCATCCAGTTTGTCGGCAACGGAGGTCTCCTCTTCTGGAGAGAGAAAGCCGTCAAAATAGACTATGCCGGGCGGTAGAAGAGGTAGGCTTGTGACACGATCCATTTGCGGGCTGCTCTCCAACTGCCTGCAACAAACAGGGTTGGCCTATGGTTACACCGGGCCTATCAAAAGCATAAGATGGCGGTAGCTACTCATCGAAATTTGCCTGCAAATGGACAAGCCGTCCATGCGCACAATTCATCAACAATGCTATTGAGATAAATGGTGCCCGGAGGCGGATTTGAACCACCGACACGCGGATTTTCAATCCGCTGCTCTACCAACTGAGCTATCCGGGCACTTCAGGTCCTTGAAGAACCTCCGCTTTTGGCGGGCAGGGCTGTTTGGTGCCCCGAAAGTGAGCGGGGTTATAACATCTTGTTCGGACATGGCAAGCGCCATCGCGAAGTTTTTTGACAGTTTTTTCACGGCGCCTGTGGATGGTTGAAATCTATGCCCGGCGAAGGCCGGATTGCGGCGGAAAACCCGCTCCTGGTCATCCGCCGGGCCAGCGGACCGTGGCGCGGCGGGGGAAGGCTTACGCTCCCTCGTTGCGCCGTGCGGCAAGGCCAAGCGCAATTGGCACCACGGCCACCAGCGCCGCCATGACGGGCGAGGAGGCGAAGATGCGGCCTGCCAGCGAGGTGACGGCAACGGAGCGCACCACCGTCATCAGGCGCGAATTCTCACGGTCGCGCTCATGCCGGGCATCGGTGGATTTATGATGCGGCGTGTTGGAGGCGGCTTCCAGCCGTTTGACGTCGCGGCGAATTTTTTCGAGCTGTTTGCGAAGGTCTTCCAACTCCGCCCGCAAGGATGATTCCGCCGGGGCGGCGGCACGCGCCCTTCGGGCAGCAGCGGGTTTTGCAGCCTCCTTCTCCGCGGCCTCTTCGTCCAGTTCGGCCAGATGGTCGTCAAGGTCCGAGGGCTTGTCGAAACCGTGGGATCGCAGTGGTGCTTTCATCGCTGTCTCCTGAGGCGTGCTGAATTGCGGCGGCGGGCGCTTTTGCCCGGTCAGCCTTTTCAACGCCTCAGCCGGGCAAAGGATGCACGAAAAGCGGGGAGACAGGCATAATAAAACAGGCCCCGAAGGGCCTGTTCAATGTCTCGCGGAGCCTCAGGCCGCCTTGGCGGCGCTGGCATAGGGATCGAAGCGGCCGTAGAAGGTCTCGCCCTTGGCGGCCATGTCCTTCAGCAGTGGCGTCGGCTTGAAGCGCGGGCCATAGGTCTCGCTGAGTTTCTCGGCGAGTGCCACGAAGTTCTTCACGCCCATGCCGTCGATGTAGGACAGCGCGCCGCCGGTATAGGGCGCAAAGCCGAAACCGAGGATGGAGCCGACATCCGCTTCACGCGGATCGGTGACGATGCCTTCTTCCACCGTGCGGGCGGCTTCCAGCGCCACGGTGACGAGGAAGCGCTGTTTCAGCACCTCCATATCCACCGCTTCAGGCTTCTGCTGCGGATAAAGGTCCTTCAGGCCGGGCCAGAGGGATTTTTTGGCGGGCTTTGGCGGATAGTCGTAAAAGCCCTTGGCGTTCTTGCGGCCGAAGCGGCCCTCGCCTTCCACCAGCTTCTTCACCAGTTCCATATGGCGCGGATCGACGGCCTTTTCGCCGAGATCGGCGACGGTGGCTTTCAGGATCTTGTAGGAAAGATCGATCGCCACCTCATCGTTCAGCGCCAGCGGGCCGACCGGCATGCCGGCGAATTTCGCGGCATTTTCGATCATGGCGGCGGGTACGCCTTCGATCAGCATATCGTAGCTTTCCGCCATGTAGCGCAGCACGCAGCGATTGACGAAGAAGCCGCGCGTATCGTTGACCACAATCGGGGTTTTCTTGATCTTGGCCACATAGTCCAGCGCGACGGCGAGCGCCTTGTCGCCGGTTTCCTTGCCGAGGATCACTTCCGTCAGCATCATCTTCTCGACCGGCGAGAAGAAGTGGATGCCGATGAAATCCGCCGGGCGCTTCGAGTTCTTCGCAAGGCCGGTGATCGGCAAAGTGGAGGTGTTGGAAGCGAAGATCGCGCCCTGCGGCAGCACGGCTTCCACGGCTTCGATGACGGCCTTCTTCACGTCGCGGTCTTCAAAGACGGCCTCGATGACGAGATCGGCATCGGAGAGCGCCTTGTAATCCGCCGTCGGGGTGACGAGGTCGAGCAGAGCCTTGCCCTCCTCCTGCGTCAGCCTGCCCTTGCCGATGGCCGCCTTGACGCTTTCTTCGCAATGACCCTTGCCCTTGTCGGCGGCTTCCTGATCGCGATCCACCAGCGTGACGGGGATGCCGGCGGCAGCCGTGACATAAGCGACGGCAGCGCCCATGAAGCCCGCACCAACGACGCCAACCTTCTTGAACTCGGTCTTCGGCTGGCCGGCCGGGCGGCGCGCGCCCTTGCCCAGTTCCTGCATGGAAATGAACAGCGAGCGGATCATGCCGAAGGCTTCCTTCGAGCGAAGGATTTCGGTGAAATAACGCTGCTCCACCTTCAGCGCCGTGTCGAAGGGCAATTGCAGGCCTTCATAGACGCATTTGAGAATGGCGAGTGCTGCCGGATAGTTGCCGGCGCTTTCACGGCGCAGAATGGCCGGTGCTGCGGGCCAGAGCTGGGCAGCGGCCGGCGTCCAGATGCCGCCGCCGGGAGCCTTGAAGCCCTTTTCATCCCAGGGCGCGACTGGTTTCAGGCCGTCCTTGATCATCTGCTTTGCGGTTGCAACCAGCTGATCCGGCTCCACCACCTGATGCACCAGACCCATAGCCTTGGCGCGCGCGCCGGTCAGCGACTGGCCGGTGGTCATCATCTGCAATGCCGATTGCGCATCCGTCAGGCGCGGCACACGCTGGGTACCGCCGGCGCCGGGGAAGATGCCGACCTTGACTTCCGGCAGGGCGATCTTGAGGTTCTTGGCGCTGGAGGCTACCCGGCCGTGGCAGGCGAGCGACAGCTCAAACGCGCCGCCCATGCAGGTGCCGTTGATGGCGGAAACCCAGGGCTTGCCGTTGGTCTCGATCTTGCGGAACAGGCCCGTCATGCGGCCAACCAGCTCGAACAGCTTTGCCGCCGCCTGATCGGGGTTCTTCGTCTTCTCATCATTATAGAAGGAGAACATCGACTTGATCATCGAAAGATCGGCGCCGCCGGAAAAGGTGCTTTTGCCTGACGTGAAGACAACGCCCTCGACGGCGCTGTCGGCGACGGTGGCATCAACAATCGCGTTCAGCTCGTCCATCACTTCTGACGTGAAGACGTTCATGGATTTTTCCGGCATGTCCCAGGTCACGAGGGCAATACCGTCTGCGTCCGTCTCGATGGTGAAATTGGTATAAGTGCTCATTTGGGATTCCTCTTCCCTGAATTTCGTTGTGAAATCTTCAATCCCTAGCCGTCATTCCGGCCCTGAGCCGGAATCCAGTGACGCGACGTCTGTCGCGTCAAAGAGCCCTTTCGCGCGGCAGACGCCGCGCTGCTGGATCCCGGCTCAAGGCCGGGATGACGGAGGAGGGGTTGGCGGCCATACCCAAATCAAACCCGCTCGATAACCGTCGCCGTGCCCATGCCGGCGCCGATGCAGAGCGTGACGAGCGCGGTGTTCAGATCGCGCCGTTCCAGCTCGTCCAGCACCGTGCCGAGGATCATCGCGCCGGTTGCACCGAGCGGATGGCCCATGGCGATGGCGCCGCCATTGACGTTCATCCGGTCGTGATCGATGTCGAAGGCCTGCATGTAACGCAGGACCACGGCGGCGAAGGCTTCGTTGAGTTCGAAAAGATCAATGTCGGCAAGCGACATTCCGGTCTTTTTCAGGAGCTTTTCGGTCACATCCACCGGGCCGGTGAGCATCAGCGCCGGATCGGAGCCGATATTGGCGAATGCCTTGATGCGGGCACGCGGTTTCACGCCCACCGCCTCACCGCCCGCCTTCGAGCCAACCAGCACGGCGGCAGCGCCATCGACGATACCGGATGAATTGCCGGCGTGGTGGACGTAGTTGATGCGCTCCACTTCCGGGTGGGCCATGATGCCGACGGCTTCGAAGCCGCCCATTTCACCCGGCATCTGGAAGGATGGGTTGAGGGAGGCGAGCGCCTGCATGTCCGTGCCGGGGCGCATATGCTCGTCGCGGTCGAGGATCGTCAGGCCGTTTGAGTCCTTCACCGGAATGACCGACTTGTTGAAATAGCCATTTTCCCAGGCGTGCGCCGCACGCTTCTGGCTTTCGACGGCATAGGCGTCCACATCGTCACGGGAGAAACCATATTTGGTGGCGATGAGATCGGCGGAAACGCCCTGCGGCATGAAGAAGGCCGGGAAGTTGACCGAGGGGTCCATGTACCAGGCTCCACCCGACATGCCCATGCCGACGCGCGACATGCTTTCGACACCGCCGGCGATGACGATATCGTCAGACCCCGCCTTGACCTTGCCGGCGGCGAAGTTGATGGCATCGAGACCCGAAGCGCAGAAGCGCGAGATCTGCATTCCCGGCGCCCTGTTGGAATAACCGGCCTCGAAGGCGGCGGCCTTGGGGATCACCGCGCCGGCATCCATAACGGGATCGACGCAGCCCATGATGATGTCGTCTACCGTGGATGTATCAAGTCCGTTGCGGTCGCGGAGGGCTTCCAGTGTCTTGGCGGCAAGGCGAACGGAAGGCACCTCATGCAGGCTGCCATCCTTCTTGCCGCGTCCGCGCGGGGTGCGGACATGGTCGTAGATAAATACGTCGGTCATAACTCTCTCCCTGTGGCGTTATGAACGCCAGATTTCTCAGAATGCTTCCGCAGCCAGTTCCATCATGGTGTCCGCGCCGGTTTCGATGCGGGCCTTGCGCAGCGCCGTTTCCGGCATGATGCGCTCCATATAAAACTTCGCCGTGACAAGCTTGGTCTTGAGGTAATCCTCGTCCGAAGCGCTGCCTGCTGCAAGCGCTTCGCTGGCGGCTTTCGCCATGCGCGCCTGCATGTAGCCCAGCACCACGATGCCGAAGAGATGCATGTAATCGGTCGAGCCGGCACCGGCATTGTCGGGTTTCGCCATGGCGTTCTGCATGAACCACATGGTTGCGGCCTGCAGGTCGTTCAAGCCCTTCTTCAGGCCCTTGGTGTAGAGGGTCAGCTTTTCATCGGCGCGGTTTTCCTCGCAGAAATCGCCGATTTCCTTGAACAGCGCCATGACGGCGCGGCCGCCATTCATGCCGAGCTTGCGGCCAACCAGATCGAGCGCCTGAATGCCGTTCGCGCCCTCATAGATCATGGTGATGCGCGCATCGCGGACATATTGGCTCATGCCATGTTCCTCGATGTAGCCATGGCCGCCGAAGACCTGCTGCGCCATCACGGCGTGTTCGAAGCCCTTGTCGGTCAGGACACCTTTCAGGATCGGGGTGACGAGGCCGAGCAGGTCGTCCGCCGCCTGCCGCTGCTTTTCGTCAGTGGCGCGGTGGGCGATGTCGGATTGCAGCGCGGTCCACAGAAGGAAGGCGCGGCCGGCCTCATTATAGGCCTTGATGGTCATCAGCGTGCGGCGGATATCGGGATGCACGATGATCGGGTCGGCCTTCCTGTCGGGGAATTTCGCTCCGGAGAGCGAGCGGCCCTGAATGCGCTCACGGGCATATTCGACCGCGTTCTGGTAGGCGATCTCGCCAACGGAAAGACCCTGAAGGCCGACGCCGAGGCGGGCTTCGTTCATCATCACGAACATGGCCGAAAGGCCCTTGTTCTCAGCGCCGAGCAGATAACCGGTCGCGTCATCGTAGTTCATGACGCAGGTGGCGTTGCCGTGAATGCCCATCTTGTGTTCGATCGCACCGCAGGTGACGCCGTTGCGCTCGCCCGGCGTGCCGTCTTCCTTCACCAGGAACTTCGGTACGATGAAGAGCGAAATGCCCTTGGTGCCCTCAGGTGCGCCTTCGATGCGGGCGATCACCAGATGAACGATATTGTTCGTCATGGAATGTTCGCCGGCGGAGATGAAGATCTTTTGGCCGGAGATTTTGTAGCTGCCGTCAGCCTGCGGCACAGCCTTGGTGCGCAGCATGCCGAGATCGGTGCCGCAATGGGGTTCGGTCAGGTTCATGGTGCCGGACCATGTGCCTTCCACCATCTTCGGCAGGTAGGTGTCCTTCTGCTCCTGCGTGCCATGCACCAGAATGGCGGCAATCGCACCCTGCGTCAGGCCGGGATACATCATCAGCGACAGGTTGGCCGACGACATATATTCGCCAATGGCGGCGTGCAGCGTATAAGGCAGGCCCTGACCGCCGAATTCCGGCGGAACGGCAAGGCCGATCCAGCCGCCCTCGCAATAGGCGTCATAGGCCTCCTTGAAACCATCCGGCACGGAAACCGAACCGTCATCGGCGCGCTTGCAACCCTGTTGGTCGCCGGAAAGGTTGAGCGGGAAAAGCCGCTCTTCGGCAAGCTTTGCGGCTTCACCGGTAATGGCCTCGATCATGTCGGGGGTTGCATCCTCGAAGCCGGGCAGGTTGTTATACCGCTCCAGGCCGAGAACGTCGTTCAGGATAAAAAGCGTGTCTTTAACTGGGGCCTTGTAAACAGGCATTACCGATGTTCCTCCGCATCGTGGGCGCCGGCAATAATCCGGCCGATATGGGATGACAATATTTGACGTGCGCGTAAACGTCAAATAAATTTCAGCGGAAATCCTTCTCCTTTTTCGCGGAATGGACCTCCGACCCGGCGCAGGGCTGTCGCCTGCCGTAAAAGTTAAAAAATTCCGACCATAGTTAACCACTTCTTTACCACGTTTCGTGAATTCTCCCGACAGAGGTAACTGCTTCGTACTCCGGCGCATTTTCCTCAACGGGGGCGAATACCGGCTCTAGGATTGCTGCATGTTGCGGCGACGGCGTGTCCAGGCAGGCAACGTCGCGACAGATAACCGGGCACGGCGGGCGGAAGCGAAGCGAGCGAAAAGATGAACGGATTGCGATCGAAAACCCAACAGCCAAGCGACAGATCGTCTCTTGATGCGCTCAATCGCACCATTGAAGGCCTCGAAGCCCGTATCGAAGGGCTGATGAGCCAGAAGTTCCCGCGCGACCCCCGGGCCGCGAGCGCTCAGCCCGAAGCGAAAAGCGAGGCTTATGCCGCGTCGCGCGAACCGCGCACCAGTGTTACCCCGCCGCAGCTCGATCCCGTCAATGAAATCCGCCAGCGCCAGCGCCTTCTCGAAGCGAGCTTCCAACGTCCGCAGGAACCCGCTCTCCGCCCGGAACGGACGATTACCAGACCGCTTGCACCGGAATACCGGCCGAGGGACGCCCAGCAGGCGGCCGCTTCCGCACCGCGGGCCCGCGCCATTCCGCCCCATCAGGAACAACAACGCAATGACGCAGCCCTGCAGGAAATCGCCCAGGCGCTCGTCAATCTGCGGCATGAGCTGAAGCACGACATTGCCGAAGGCGTTGCCCGCGAAGCGCAGGGCCTGCGCACCGAGATCCGCAATATTCGCGCGGTGGCGGAAGACCAGCAGTTCATCGGCGATCTGCGCGACGACATAGCGCGGTTGGCCGGCAGCATCGACCAGCTCGGCAATCTGGCGTCTCCGGATGCCTACGGGCTGCGCAACGAATTCGAGGACCTGCGCCTGACGATCGACCAGCTTGCGCGCGAGGACAGCGTGCACCGGATCGAAAGCCGCTGGAACAATGTGGAAGACACGCTGCGCGGTTTCGACGCCGGCGCGTTGCAGGATGAGATCGTTTCGCTCGCCTATCGTCTCGATGACATCAAGACGCAGCTCGGCGGCATGAGCAATAATCCGGCCGTGCGCGTGCTCGAAGACAAGCTGATCGCCATTGCCAGCGCCGTGGAGCAGCTCGGCAAGCACATGCAGCCGAACGAAGCGGCCTTTACCGAACAGTTTTCCGGCCTCGACCAGCGGCTGGACGAAATCAGCCGCGCCATTGCCGCAACCGGCACGCGCGCCAATGCGCAGGCAACGGACAATGCGCTGGCGCAGCGTCTGGAAAACCGGCTGAACGGCCTTGCCGAACAGCTCGGCGACATCAACCGCCTTGCCGCCGCAAAACCTGAACCGGCGCTGGACCTGACCGCCCGTCTCGAAGCGCTGGCGGGCAAGATCGACGAACTCAGCACCGCCCGCGACGCCGCCCAGTTGCATGAGCGGCTGGACCAGCTTTCCCTGCTTCTGGAGCGTTCGCAGCGCCCCTCGCAACAGGCGGAGCTAACGTCTTTCCTCAGCGACATTTCCCGCAAAATCGATGCGCTGGATCACGGCGCCGTCAATGACGGTCTGGCAGAGCGGCTCGACCTGCTCTCGCGCCGGATCGAGGACCTCGATTATCGCTACAGCCAGCCGCAGCCGGCATCGGGCCTCAGCGAAAGCGCCTTCTCGCGTCTGGAAGAGCGGCTCGGCAATATTGCCGCCCGTCTCGACGAGACCGCCCATGCCGCGCCCGCCGACAGCCACGCGCTGGCAAGCCTCGAAAACCAGATCGCCCATCTCTCGACGCTGATCAGCCAGCCGGTGCAGATGCAGGCCGCAGGCATGCCGCCTGAACTCGATGTCCGCATGGCGGCCATCGAAGACTACATGGCGTCCAACGACGAATATATCATCGAAGCAGCCCGGCAGGCGGCCGAGGCCGTTCTCGACGCCTATACCCGCAATAATCTATCCGCCGGCGCAAACCTTGCCGACATGACCATGCTGACCGATCTTGCGACCGATCTGCGCAATCTCGAAGCCTTGAGCCGCAACACCGAGGAACGCACGCACCGCACATTCGAAGCGCTGCACGAGACGCTGGTGCAGATCGCCGGCCGGCTGGATAACCTCGACAATGCCCCCGTCTACCGCGAAGAGGCCGCGCCCCGCAACGTCGCGAAGCCTGTGTCGGCCCCCGCGCACGAAGATGTATCCATGCCGGCCGCCATCTTCCCGGAAGAGGGTTATATCGCCGAAGAACAGGCCATTCTCGACGCCGACGGGAAAGATGGGGATGCCATCGTGCCTCCCGCTGCGGCAAAGCCCGCGAAGGCGGAAAAAAAGAGCCTGCTTGCCGGCCTGACGAAGCGTTTCAAGACGGGTACGGCGAAGACCATCAAGGCCGCCGAAGAACCCGTATCGGCCTCCTCCTCCGCCCGCACGCAGGTCGAGCCCGCCCCGTCTCTCGATCCGATCGACGTTCTGCCGGCGGGTCAGGAGAACGAACTTCTGGAGCCGGGTTCTGGTGCGCCCGATATCAAGAAAATCCTCGAGCGCGTGCGCGCCAGCCAGGTGGCCGCCAGCGGCAAGGCCGCAGACGCCGAAGGACGGACGGATTTCATTGCCGCCGCCCGTCGTGCGGCGCAGGCCGCCGCCATGGAAACATCGCCGGAGAAGCTTGATACCGGCAAGAAGGGCCGCAAGGCCGAGGCATCGGGGCTCTCGCGCTATCGCCGCCCGCTGCTGCTCGGCATCGGCGCCATTCTTCTGGCGATGATGGCCATGCCGCTCGTCAAGACGCTGATCGGCGGCGCGGAAGCTCCGGCTCCGGTCATCGAGCAGAAGCGGGACAATGGCCCGGTCTCCGCGCTTCCTGAAGCGGACGACAAGGCCGTGACCATTCCGTCCGATCTCGCCATCGATCCGGAACAGGCAGCATCCGCCGACAGCATCGAAAACACCGCACCGGCGGAAAACGCCATCGATCCCCGCACCATCGGCGGCGCACCGCTGCCTGACGAGCCGCCGGTTGCCGACGTTCCTGCCGTGGATGCGGCAAATTCCGGCACCGTCGCGCAGAACGAACCTTCGGCTCCGGCACAGGTCGCCGCCACGGCTGCTCCTGCCCAGGACGCCATCACCGTTCCCGCCGGCATCGAGCCGGCATCGCTTGCCGAAGCGGCCGCCAAGGGCGACACACAGGCGCTGTTCGAGATCGCAGCCCGCTACACCGATGGCCGCGGCGTTGCCGCCGACCGCACCGAGGCGGCAAAGTGGTACAAGCTCGCCGCTGATCGCGGCCTTGCACCCGCGCAATATCGTCTCGCCAATCTCTACGAGAAGGCGAACGGCGTCGAACGCAACCTTCCCGAAGCCAAGCGCTATTACACGCTGGCTGCGGAACAGGGCAATGCGGGCGCCATGCACAATCTTGCCGTGCTGCTTGCTTCCGATGCGGCCGGCCAGCCGGATTTCGCCGCAGCCGCGCAATGGTTCATCAAGGCTTCCGACCTCGGCGTTCGTGACAGCCAGTTCAACCTCGCCATTCTCTATGCGCGCGGCAGCGGCGTGAAGCAGGACATCGAGGAATCCTACAAGTGGTTCGCCATCGCAGCTAAGGATGGCGACGCCGACGCCGCCCAGAAGCGCGACGAAGTGGCAGGGGCCCTGAACCCGCAGCAGCTTCAGATCGCCAAGGCCAAGGTGGACGCCTGGAAGGTCAAGCCGCTTTCGGAAGATGCCAACAGCGTCAACCCGCCCGAGGAATGGGCCGGCAAGGAAGGCGTGAAAACCGCCTCCGTGGACATGGAAAAGGCGATCCGCAACATTCAGGCGATCCTGAACAAGAACGGTTTCGATGCCGGCCAGCCTGACGGCAAGCTCGGCAAGAACACGGTGACGGCCATCAAGGACTTCCAGAAGTCCGTGGGCCAGACGCCGGACGGCCGCATTACCAACGAGCTGGTAACCGCGCTCCTCGCCCGCAACAAATAAACATTCGAGAACCGGCGAAGCGGCCCCCGGGCCGCTTTCGATCAGCCCGCCGCAGGAATGTGGCCGGCTGCCGACACACGGCCGCTATCTTTCCAAATTATCAACGTATTTACCGTTGAATGTTGACAGGTCAGGCCCTCGCGGGCATGACGGATGAAGGCCGGGCATGCCCGGTCTTTTCAGACAGAAAGTGTAAATCGCGGCGCGGCCCCCTCACCCGGACAAGCCCTGCCGCCCGGAACCATTTGCCCGAGGTCCGAGCCGTGACTGTCTATCTGCCGATCGCAGAACTGTCGGTGAATATTTTCATCATTCTCGGCATGGGCGCGGCCGTCGGTTTTCTTTCCGGCATGTTCGGCGTGGGCGGCGGCTTTCTGATTACCCCGCTTCTGATCTTCTACAATATTCCGCCTGTGGTGGCCGTGGCGACGGGGGCAAACCAGGTGGTCGCCTCCTCCGTGTCAGGCTCGATCACGCATTTTCGGCGCGGCACGCTCGACGTCAAGCTCGGCAGCGTGCTGCTTGTGGGCGGTCTGGTGGGGGCGACGGTCGGCGTGTGGATATTCTCCTTCCTGCGCAGCATCGGCCAGCTCGATCTCATCGTCTCGCTGCTTTATGTCATCCTGCTCGGCACCGTCGGCGGGCTGATGCTGAAGGAAAGCATTTCGGCGCTTCGCCGCGCCGCCCGCAACGAAACCGTGACGCTGCGCCGGCCGGGCCATCACAACTGGGTGCACCGCCTGCCGCTGAAAATGCGGTTCAAGAAATCGAAGATCTATCTCAGCATCATTCCCATCGTCACGCTGGGTTTCGGCATCGGCATCCTCACCTCGATCATGGGTGTGGGCGGCGGCTTCATCATGGTGCCGGCGATGATCTATCTCTTACGCATCCCCACCAGCGTGGTTGTCGGCACCTCGCTGTTCCAGATCATTTTCGTAACCGCCTATACGACCGTGGTTCAGGCGGCGACCAACTATTCCGTCGATGTGGTGCTGGCCTTCATCCTGATGGTGGCGGGCGTCATCGGCGCGCAATATGGCGTGCGCGTCGGCCAGAAACTGCGCGGCGAACAGCTGCGCGCCCTGCTGGCGCTTCTCGTTCTCGCTGTTGCGCTTCGCCTTGCCGTATCGCTGGTGGTGCGCCCGGAAGACCTGTTTTCGGTGGCCGTCGGGGGGTTAGGTTATTGACCCGCCATTTGCTGCTTGCCGCCCTTGCGCTGGCCTCATGTCTCACTTTCGGGCAGACCGCTTGGGCCCAGACGCCGCCGCTTGCCCTGCCGCCCGGCCCACAGCAGCGATCCCTGCTGGAAAATATCGAAATCGGCGCATCGACGACCGAAATTCCAATTGCTTCCGATTTTCGCGGCGCGGATTTCACGCTTTTCGGCGCGCTGAACAATACCGACCAGTTGCTGCTCGCCATCGGGCAATACGACATTGTCGTGACGCTCGAGGGACCGAGCGACTATATGACCGTGCGCAAGAAGGAACGCGTGGCGGGCATCTGGATCAATACCAGCGCCATAACCTTCACGCCGCTGCCGGAATCCTATTCCATGGCCAGCACGCGCAATATAAGCGATGTCGCCTCGCCCGGAACGCTGCGCGCCATGGGGCTTGGCGTCGATCATCTGTCACTGAAAAGCGCGGTCTTTTCCGGCGTGCCCGACAATGTCTTCGATTTTCAGGAAGCCTATCGGCGTCTGAAGCTTTCCAGCGGCATCTATCGCAACGATACGACCGGGGTGCGGCTGGAACGCACCGGCCTGTTCTGGGCGACTTTGCGCCTGCCGGCCAACGTGCCGAACGGTGTGCACACCGCACGCGCCTATCTCTTCAAGAGCGGCAAATTCATCGCCCAACGCGAACTGAAACTGCGCGTCGTCAAGACCGGCATGGAACAGGCGATCACCGACGCCGCGCATCAGACGCCGCTTGCCTATGGCGCGCTCTGCGTTCTGCTTGCCGTCGTGACCGGCTGGGGCGCCAGCATCATCTTCCGCAAGGACTGATCGGTTTTCATCCCGCAAAAGAGAGCGTCTGCCGCCCCTGTCGGCAAAGATAGCATTCGCTTCCGCCGTCGGTTTGCAGTAAAATTCAAGGCGTTACAATCATACGTGCAGCTCCAGGCGAGCATGTGTGGTTGTGACCGGGATGAAAAGGAGAAATGTCATGTTCAAGCACATTCTCATTCCCACCGATGGCTCGCCGCTGGCGCAGATCGCAATCGACCAAGGGTTCGCTCTCGCCAAGGAGGCAGGCGCAAAGGTGACCGTCGTGACGGTATCGGAACCCTTTCACGTGATTGCCAGCGATGTCGAGGACATTGCCGCCATTGCCGAAGAAGAATTCCACCGCTGCGAGGAAGCGGAACATCTGCTGAGGGATACGCAGGCGCGGGCCACTTCCATGGGGCTGAATTGCGAAGCGCTGCTGGCGCGAGCGGGAAGGCCCGACGAGGCGATCATCGAAGCCGCCAACAGGAGCGGCTGCGATCTCATCGCCATGGCCTCGCACCGGCGCAGGAGCTTCGTGGAAATGCTGCTCGGCAGCGTCACGGCCAAGGTGCTGAAGAATTCGAAGATACCGGTTCTGGTCTACCGGCAATAGAGCATTTCCAGTAAAGCTGCGTTGCGGTTTTGCGTCCGGAAAAGACCCTCAGCCGAGAAGATTTGAAAACCGCACCGAATAGATGCGGTCCCTCCCCATCAGATGCGCGACGAGAGCGGCATGGTCGAACAGGCCGCGCATGGCTTTGTGCCGCAGATCCAGCCCGCCGCTCATGACCCCGAAAGCCGGCATCAACAGACGGGAACCGTCGGTGGCAAAACAGGGCCGCCGCACCGTCTTTTCACGGCGGCGGACCGTGGCGGAGGGATGCAGATGCCCGGCGATTTCGCCGGCGGCATTGCCCGGTTTCGGCTCGTGGCGGAAGACGAGAGTGCCGTAAAACATCTCGTCCACCGAAGAGCCCGGCAGATCGACCGTGCCGTCGGGATCGTGATTGCCGTTGATCCATATCCATTCGCGGCCACGGGCCATGTCGCGAATGAGTTCGCGCAGCGGCAGCGGCAGGTGCTCGGAACCGACCCGGTCGTGGAAATTATCGCCGAGGCTGACCACGATCTTCGGATCGTAACGGCTGACAAGGGAGGAGAGGATTTTAAGCGTGGCGATGGTGTCGTAAGGCGGCAGCATGCGTCCGCGCCTTGCAAAGGCCGCGCCTTTTTCCAGATGCAGGTCGGAAACGACGAGCAGCGACAGGTCCGGCAGGTAAAGCCCGCCCAAAGGATCGCACCAGGCGGCGACGCCATTGATGGCAGTTTCGCTGCCGAGGCATTCGAAGCCATTGGAAAACCTGTCGCTCAATGTCAGCCGGCTCAGCACTTTTGCCTTTGTTCCTTCATTCCGCTCAGATGTTTCAGGACATGGCCTCGGCGATCAGCTCGTCGGCGGCCTCGGCCAGCACATCGTCCATCGCCTCACCCGCCACCGTCTCGCGGCCAATTTCCAGCATGACCGGAACGGCAAGCGGCGAGACATGTTCCAGCGCGCGATGGGTGGTGTGGCCCTTGATTCGCTTCAGCATATCGCCAAGACGGCCAATGTCCAAAAGTCCCGCTGCGGCATCGCGCCGCGTCGCTTCCAGCAGGATATGATCCGGCTCATGGCTGCGAAGAACGTCATAAATAAGATCGGCGGAGACCGTGACCTGCCGGCCCGTCTTTTCCTTGCCGGGATGGCGGCGTTCGATCAGGCCGGAAATGACGGCGCAGTTGCGGAAGGTGCGCTTCAGCATGAAGGATTCATCCAGCCATGCCTCCAGATCGTCGCCCAGCATGTCCTCGTCCAGCAGGTCCGCAAGCGAAAGGCGGCGGGATTTCAGCCGCATGCCGATATCCTCCATGGCCCAGATGGCGAGTGAATAATCGGTGGCGACGAAACCCATGGGTTTTGCGCCCGCCCGTTCCAGCCGCCGCGTCAGCAGCATGCCGAGCGTCTGGTGCGCCAAGCGTCCCTCGAAGGGATACATGACCATGAAGAAGCGCTTGCGGAAGGGAAAGGTCTCCACCAGCAGCTCGTCGCGCTTGGGAATGATCGACTTTTCCTTCTGGATCGCCAGCCAGTCGCGCACCTGATCCGGCAGCGCATGCCAGCGCGTCGGGTCCGAGAGCATGGAGCGCACCTGATCCGCGAGATAGGTGGAGAGCGGAAACTTGCCGCCGGCATAGGAGGGAATTTTCGGGTCCATGGAGAAGGCCTGGGAGACCAGGCATTCATTCTCCCTGATACCCTCGAAGCGCAACACCTTGCCGGCGAAGAGGAAGGTATCGCCCTGCACCAGTTGCTCAAGGAAATACTCCTCGACCTTGCCGAGAGACATGCCGCCGCGCCCGACCGTGCCCTTGGCATTGCGCTTGACCATGCGGACATTGAGTTCCGCCGCCTCGACGATGGTGCCGAGGTTCAGGCGATATTGCTGTGCGACCGCCGGATTGGAGACGCGCCAGCGACCGTCCTTCATCTGGCGGATGCGGGCGTAACGCTCATAGGTGCGCAGCGCATAACCACCGGTGGCGGTGAAATCCACCACCCGGTCGAAGGTGGCGCGCGGCAGGTCGGCATAGGGCGAAGTGCTGGTTACTTCACGATAGAGATCGTCCGCATCGAAAGGCTCGGCGCAGGCCATGCCGAGCACATGCTGGGCGAGAACATCGAGCGCGCCCTCGGCAATCGGCGGCGTATCCTGCGCGCCGATATAGTTCGCATCAAGCGCTGCCCGGCACTCCATCACCTCGAAACGGTTGGCGGGAACGAGGATGGCCTTCGACGGCTCATCCATGCGGTGATTGGCGCGGCCGATGCGCTGTGCAAGGCGGCTTGCGCCCTTCGGCGCGCCGACATGCACGACGAGATCGACATCGCCCCAGTCTATGCCGAGATCGAGCGTGGAGGTGGCGACGACGGCGCGCAATTTGTTTTCCGCCATGGCCGCTTCCACCCTGCGGCGCTGGCCGGCATCCAGCGAACCGTGATGCAGTGCAATCGGCAGATTGTCGTCATTGATGGTCCAGAGTTCCTGGAAGATCCGCTCCGCCTGCGAGCGGGTGTTGACGAAGATCAGCGTCGTCTGATGGTCCTTCAGCGCGGCGTACAAATCCTTCATGGCGTAACGTGCCGAATGGCCGGACCATGGGATGCGCTCTTCCGTGCTCAGGATGGAGATATCCGGCTTTGCCCCGCCTTCGACGGTGATGAGGCCGGCGGGCGGCTCATCCTGCCCCTGCGGCGCGAGGTAACGGCGCAAATCCATCGGCTCCGCCACCGTGGCCGAAAGGCCAATGAAGCGCACATCGGGTGCGTGCCGGCGCACACGGGCGAGCGCCAGCGCCAGCAAATGGCCGCGTTTGGAGGTGACGAGCGAATGCAACTCGTCGAGCACCACATATTTCAGATCGCGGAAAAAGCGCTCGGCCTCCTTGTTGGCGAGCAGCAGCGAGACCTGTTCCGGTGTCGTCAGCAGAATATCCGGCGGCTTGACCTTCTGGCGCTGGCGTTTGCCCTGCGGCGTATCGCCGGTGCGGGTCTCGATGGAAATCGGCAGGCCCATTTCGGAGACGGGTCTGGTGAGGTTGCGTTCGATATCCACCGCCAGCGCCTTGAGCGGCGATATATAGAGCGTGTGCACGCCGACGAAGCCGGAGCCCGGCGGCACCTTGCCGCGTTCTGCCAGATCGGTGAGAGAAGCCATGAAGCCGCCCAGCGTCTTGCCGGCGCCCGTGGGCGCGATCAGCAGCATGTTCTCGCCGCCGCGTGCGCGCGCCATCAGCTCCAATTGATGCGCGCGCGGAGACCACCCCTTTTCGGCAAACCATTTCTGGAATGGAAGGGGTAAAGCGCCGACATGGGTGCCGGAAATGGGAGACTCGGTGTGTTTCACATCTTCAAGGTAGTGAAAAACCTGCAAAAAAGAAGGGCGGAACGGGGCCGCTTGACAGAAAGCATAATCGCGGATAAATTTTATCCATGATATTGAAACGAACCGCACAGGGACAAGTCGGATGAAACTCGGCGACGGCGTGGAACAGGCCATTCACAGCGTGGGCATGCTGGCGGGACTTTCCGAAGGCGGCGTGCTGTCGGCGGCGGCGCTGGCGGAATTTCACGGCGTTTCCACGAGCTATCTGCTGAAGCATCTTCAGTCGCTGTCCAATGCCGGGATTGTCGCCACCGTGCCGGGGCCGAAGGGCGGTTACCGTCTGGCGAGGGCGACCGACAGGATCACGCTGCTCGATATCGTGCTGGCCGTCGAAGGGCCGCAGCCTGCCTTCCGCTGCGCGGAAATTCGTCAGCGTGGGCCGAACCCCTTGCCGGGGCGTTATTTCACCAAGCCCTGCGGCATCAATGCCGCGATGCTGAAAGCGGAAAAGGCCTATCGAGCCGAACTCGCCAAGACCACCATCGCCGATATTCTGGGCGATCTTGCCGCCAATGACGATGGCGGGATTGCCGCGCGTGGCTGCGCCTTTCTGGAGCTGAACGAGCGCAAAACAGCGACGCGCTGAGACCCAAAAAGACAGGATCACCGAAATACCGGAAACCTCACAGCTTTCCGGACCGATGACGCATGACTTCAAACAGACCCAACTAATGGAGAGACCCATGAAAACCCGCATCAACTATGCCAAAGCATCCCCCGAAGCCTTCAAGGCCGTCATGGCTCTGGAGAATTACGTTCAGGGCAGCGGGCTGGAGCGCCGCTTCGTTCACCTCATCAAGCTGCGTGCCTCGATCATCAACGGCTGCGCTTTCTGTGTGGACATGCATGTGAAGGAGAGCCGCCATGACGGGCTTTCCGAACAATGGATCAACCTGATGAGCGTGTGGCGGGAATCCCCCGTTTATACCCAGCAGGAACGGGCGCTGCTCGGCTGGGTGGACGCGGTGACGAAGATTGCCGAAACCGGCGCCCCGGATGACGCCTTCGAGACGCTGAAGGCGCATTTTTCCGATGAGGATATCGTGAAGATCACTGTCGCCATCGGCGCGATCAACACCTGGAACCGCATCGCCGTCGGTTTCCGCTCGCAGCATCCGGTGGATGCGGCTGCGAAGGCAGCGTGACCTCTTAAACCCGAAACGGGCGGCCGCTACATGGCAATGTAGCGGTCGTTCCTGTGATTGATGGCGAGCGTGAGGTTCATGACCAGCGCGCCGAGGACGGAGCAGATGATGACGAAAGGTGTGGCCACGAAAAAAGAGCAGGCCAGCACCATGCCATCAAAGGCGAGCTGGACGAGGCCTGCACGCCAGCCGAAACGATCCTGCAGATAAAGCGCCAATATGCCGAAACCGCCAAGGCTGGTGCGGTGGCGAAACAGCGCCAGCATGCCGGCCGCAACCGTCAGCCCGCCGAAAAGTGCGGCGGCAACCGGATTGATGCTCTGAAATGCGAAAAAGCCGGGCATATATTCCGACAGCAGCGCCGTCATGGCGATGGCGCAGAAGGTCTTGACCGTGAAGGCAAGCCCGAGACGACGGAAGGCGAGATAATAAAACGGCAGATTGACGAGGAAGAACACCGCGCCGAAGCTTAGATCGGTGCCGTAATGCACGAGAAATGCCAGCCCGACCGTGCCGCCCGTCAAAAGGCCGGCAGCGGAAAACAGCGTGACGCCGAGCGAAACCAGCATGCTGCCCGCGAGAACGCCCTGCGCGTCTTCCAGCAAGGAATGACGATCCGGCGCGGAGGCCCAAAGGTTCAGACGCCTGCGCGCAGTCGTATCATCCATGCCCATTCCCCTGTCTTTCGGCCCCTGCCGAGCTATTGCGCCGAAGCGCGACGGATTTCAACCGCTGTCGCTCAGCGCACGACGATATATCTGTCCGAGCGGTGATTGATGGCCAGAAACATGTTGAGCACGAAAGCGCCGACAATCGAATAAACGACGGTGGCCGGATCGATGACGAGGAAGGCGCAGAGCATCACGAAGGCGTCGAAGGCGAGCTGGATGAGACCGGCGCGGACGCCGAAGCGATCCTGAATATAGATGGCGAGAATGCCGATGCCGCCGAGGCTTGCGCGGTGACGATAAAGCGCCAGCAAGCCGTAACCCAGAAGCAGCCCACCCAGCAGCGCCGCCCAGAGCGGGTTGATGCTGTCGATCACCATCCAGCGCGCTTCGACTTCCGTCAGCACCGAAACAAGGCCGATGGCGATGAAGGTCTTGAAGGAAAAGGCAAGACCGAGGCGGCGGAAGGACAGGTAATAGAAGGGCAGATTGACGAGGAAGAACAGGAGGCCGAAGCTGATGCCGAAAGCATAATGAAGCAGGAAGGCGACGCCGGCGGTGCCGCCGGTCAGAAGGCCGACCTTGTTCAGAAGATAAAAGCCAAGCGCCGAGACGATGGCACCGGTAACGATGCCCTGCACGTCTTCCACCGGCGCATGTTTGGCCGGATCGGAACTCCACATGCCGTAAACACTTCTCGTTCTGCTCACGCTTTTTTCCTCAGCTTCAGGCATATTTTGCACTGCAAAAAACATCTGAGCAAGATGGATACGTAAGGAAGCCTGACCTATCGCGAAAATGGCAAGAAACGGAATGTTCAGCCTTTGGCGCGGGCAAGAAAAAGAATGCCGGAAAGGGGTTTTCCGGCATCCTTGCGAATGGTGGTTTTGCGGATTTCGATGAGGGAAAAGCCCGTCCGCTCAAGAAGCTCGCTCACATAGCTCTTCGAGTGGGCGTAACGAAGGGATTCCCGAAGCACGAAACCGTCCTCCTCCCCCGCATCCTCCACCGAAAAGGCGAAAAAGCCTGAAGGCGCAAGCAGGGCGGAAACGAGCGGCATGACGGTTTCGAGACTGCCGAGATACATCATCACATCGGCGGCGGCCACAAGGCCGGCGCGGTGCTGGGCAAGCGTGGGGGTAAAGAGCCCCGAGGCCTCCGGCTCCAGCGAAAGATCGGCTTGGTCCAGATGATCGTAAAGCCCCTTTTCCTCCGCCTTGGCCAGCATGTTCTGGGAAATATCGAAACCTTCCAGCCGGTTTGCGAAAGCGCGGATTTCAACGCCAAGGAGACCGGTGCCGCAGCCAATATCGACAATGGTGTCGAACACGCCGCTTCCCGCCGCCTTGCCGATCAGTTCCGCCAGCTTTTGCGGCACGCTGTAATCCAGCTTTTCCACAAGCGAGGTTTCGAAACGGTCGGCATAATCGTCGAAGAGCCCTTCCACATAGCGGCTTGGCGGTTGCTCGGGCGTTTCGGCGGCGCCGAGAACCGCGAGTTTCAGTTCGGCTGCAAACAGTCCTTCGGTGTCCAGCTCGGCGACTTTCCCGTAGGCCGCCACGGCTTTTTCCGTTTCGCCCGCTTTTTCGTGATATTCCCCGAAGCGAAACCAACCCGCTGTCCACCGCGGCGCAAGCTCCAGCGCCTGTTCCATGAGTTCGGCGGCGGCGAGAAAGTCACCGCTCTCCGCGAGCATGCGGGCATAGTCCGCCCGGCGGTCGGCAATGACGTCACCGGAAGAAAACTGGTTTGGGGCCATTCAAGATTCCTGAGAAGATGTCGGCTGTCATTTATCAAGCCATAAAAAAACTCAAGTCCTATTTCATGGCGGCCTCGTGGAATTGGCGAATTTGACGCGATATAGTGCGCCGAAACTTGCATCGAAGCGTCGTGCTTCATATGTCAGGACAAAACAGGAGACGTGCTGATGGCCGGTGAGGTCAACAAAATGCTGGGTGACACGGTGGCCCGTACCGTGGTGAAGCTGCTGGTGGTTTCATTGCTCGTCGGCTTTCTGATGGCGATCTTCGGATTGACGCCATGGAACATCATCTACGGCGCGCGCGATTTCGTGGTCGACCTGTGGCGCAGCGGTTTCCATGCGCTGGGCGCAATCGGCGACTATCTGATCCTCGGGGCAACGATCGTCATTCCGGTTTTCATCATCCTGCGCCTGCTGAGCTACCGCCGCTGACATGACACACTCCCCGTTTCAAACGCTTTCACGGCGCGGCTTCGTGCTGATGTCCGCTGGCTCCGTTCTTTCCGCCTGCGTCTCCATGCCCACCAACAAGGGCATGCCCTCCGGCACCCGCGACGAAACGGCGGCGGCGCTTCCCATGGTCAACGATCTGCGCCGCTCCAAGGGGCTTTCGCCGCTTGCCATCAATGGCGCGGCAAGCGGTGCTGCCGCCTATCAGGCCGGCCGCATGGTCAAGGCGCAGAAGATGGCGCATCTGATCGGCCTGACCGACAGTTTCCTGATCCGCATGAAAGACGGCAATGTGCCGCTTCCGGCAGCGGAAAACGTGGCCGCCGGGCAGGACAGCGTCGAGCGGGTGGTGAAGGCCTGGATCGGCTCACAACATCACCTCGAAAACATGCTCGGGCCTTATAACGGCCTCGGCGTCGCGGTCGCTTATGACGCGGCCAGCCGCAACCGGCCCTATTGGGCGATGGTGCTCTGCGCCTGAGGTAAGCGACGGGAACCACCCTCTTCCCTCATTCCTGTGCCTGTCACAGGAATCCAGCCGACGCGCGTCTGCGCGACGGAAAGACTCCTTTCAGCCCAAGGACTTGGGCTGGCAGGATCCCTGTGACAAGCACAGGGATGAGGAAGGACAGCCCCTGAGGAAACGCTGCCGACCGTCCAAGGTCCGCTCTCAGCCTAGCTTGCGATCCGCCCAGCGATCCACCGCGCTGTCGCGCAGGTCGCGAATGGACTGTACGCCCTCGCGGGCGACCAGCGTCGACAGGCCCTTGACGATGGCCGAGGGCAGGCCGGGGCCTTCATAGACCATGCAGGAATAGAGCTGCACGAGATCGGCCCCTGCCCTCACCTTTTCCAAAGCTGTCTCTGCGGATGACACACCGCCGACACCGATGATCGGCAGGTTGCCGCCGACGCGGCGGCGCATCTTGGCGAGAACCGTGGTGGAAAGCTCGAAGAGCGGCTTGCCAGAGAGACCGCCTGCCTCGCCCTTGTGCGGGCCGGGCCTCAGGCCTTCGCGGGAGAGCGTGGTGTTCGAGACGATCAGGCCATCGAGATCATGGGCGAGCGCCTCTTCGGCAACGTCGTCCAGTCCCTCTTCGGTCAGATCGGGGGCGATCTTGAGGAAAACCGGGATGCGTTTGCCGAAACGTGCGGCTTCCACTTTCCGGCGTTCCAGCACAGCGGCGAGAAGAGCGGCAAGGCTTTCGCGCGCCTGAAGATCGCGCAGGCCGGGCGTGTTGGGCGAGGAAATATTGACGGTGAAATAGGATGCAACCGAATAAAACGCCTCGATGCCATGCACATAATCGGCAATGCGGTCTTCGCTATCCTTGTTGGCGCCGATATTGACACCGACGATGCCACGCAGCTTTGCCTGCTTCAGGCGCTCCAGCGCGGCCGCATGGCCTTCATTGTTGAAGCCGAGGCGATTGATGACACCTTCGTCTTCGACCAGACGGAAGATACGCGGTCTGGGATTGCCGGATTGCGCCTTGGGCGTGACGGTGCCGATTTCGGTAAAGCCGAAACCGAGCCTCAGAAGCGGCCCCGGCACTTCCGCATTCTTGTCGTAACCCGCCGCCAGGCCGAGCGGATTGGGGAAGACGAGGCCAGCCACGGTCTGCTGCAGACGCGGATCGTGTGGCACCATGCAGGTGGGCAGGAAGCCGCTTTTCAGCGCCGCAATGGACAGGCCATGCGCCTTTTCCGGATCGACCAGAAACAGGCCCTTGCGGCCGATAGAGGAAAATAATCCGCTCATCACAAAATCTCCGGAAACTGGTGCTGGCCGTCGTGACCGAGCGAAAGCGGCGTTTCCCAAAGCACGGCGGTCAGGGGAAGAGGCGCATAAAGATGCGGGAAAAGATCGCCGCCTCTGGAGGGTTCATAAACCAGCTTGTCGCCGAGGGCCGCGCCGTCGACCGCGATCAGAAGCAGATCGACCTGGCCGGAAAAATGCCGCGCGGCTGTCTCTGCCGCCTGTTTTGCCGTTGAAAAATGAATGAAGCCGTCGGTCAGGTCGATGGCCGCACCTTCGAAGACGCCCTTCGCCTTTGCCGCGCTCCATAACGTCTCCGGCACGATTTTATAGATGATCGCGGGCGTTTCCTGCATAGGGCTCTCCAAGGCTTTCCACTCAGCGGGATTTGCCGCAAAGCTCGAAGATTGTCCACAGTTTCCACGGCATTTTTATTGCGGAGAGCCTGAAAGACCGCCTGTCCACAAGCTTTTCCTTGTAATGCGGGACCGATTGGCGCAACCTTTCGCGGAGGAGCCGGACGTGTTTTCGACCGCCGGCAAATGGGAGTGAGCCAGTATCAGAAAAAGAACCGCATAACGCCCTTGGGAGGGGGTCAGAATGTCGGAACTTGTCATTATCATAGCAGATGACCACCCGCTTTTTCGCGGCGCCCTGAAACAGGCCGTATCCGGCCTCGACGGGCAACAGAGCATTATTGAAGCCGGGGATTTTGAGGCCGCCCGCAGTGCAGCCGCAGCGCGCAACGACGCCGATCTCATGCTTCTCGACCTCGCCATGCCCGGGGTGAGCGGATTTTCAGGCCTGATGGCGCTCCGGGCGGAATTCTCCAGCCTGCCGATCGTCATCGTTTCGGCAACGGACGACGCTACCACCGTGCGCCGCTCCATCGAACTCGGTGCTTCCGGTTTCATTTCCAAATCCTCGGGTATCGACGATATCAGGGACGGCATCCGCGCGGTTCTGGAAGGCGATGTCTGGATACCGGCGGGTCATCAGGGCGATAAGGAACAGGATCCTGACGTGGCCGATCTCATCGGCCGGCTCAGAACGCTGACGCCGCAGCAAAGCCGGGTTCTGGGCATGCTGGCCGAAGGGTTGCTGAACAAGCAGATCGCCTATGAGCTCAATGTTTCCGAAGCCACCATCAAGGCGCATGTCTCCGCAATCCTGCTGAAGCTCAAGGTCGACAGCCGCACCCAGGCGGTGATCCAGCTCGCCAAGATAAATACATCGGCCATGGTGGCGTAGAAAAGGATTTTATTCCTTTCCTTGCTTTACTCCTGACCGGATATGGTCTAGATTCCGGTCAGTAAACGACAGGAGCTTTTCCGCTATCGGCTCCACTTGCGGGCTTTCTATCATGCTGTCACACGAGACGATCTGGAGCGCCATCGATACGCTTGCCGAACGCCACCAGCTAACGCCTTCGGCATTGGCGAAGCGCGCCGGCCTCGATCCCACCTCGTTCAATAAATCGAAACGTTTCGGGCCAGATGGCCGCAAACGCTGGCCTTCGACTGAATCCGTCTCCAAGGTGCTGGAGGCGACGGGGGCAAGCGTCGACCAGTTTTTCGGTTATGCTTTCGGCAGGGCGCAGACCATGCAGCCTTCCGGCGCCGACAACGCCATCCCCCTGCTCGGTTTCGCGCAGGCGGGCTCCGGCGGCTTTTTCGACGATGGCGGTTTTCCGGCGGGTCAGGGCTGGGATGTGGTGGAATTCCCCTCCTCTCCCGAGCGCAGGCAGGGCGTCTATGCACTGGAAGTGCAGGGCGAGAGCATGATGCCGCTCTACCGCGACGGAGATATCCTCATCGTGGAGCCCGGCGCGCAGGTGCGGCGCGGCGACCGCGTGGTGCTGAAAAGCCGCGACGGCGAAGTGATGGCAAAGGTGCTGGCGCGGCAAAGCCCCAAAAACATCGAGCTTCTTTCGCTCAACCCGGAACATCCGAACCGCAGCTTCGACATGGCCGACGTGGAATGGATCGCCCGCATCATCTGGGCCAGCCAATAACCCGCAATTGCGTTTTCCGCGGTATCGACCGGCACGCGCGCCGAGAATATTCCTCTAAAGACCGAGTGTCCTTGCGGCGGCATCGACCGTCATGATCTTCGCGCCGCCCGACATCGCCCTGCGGACGAGACCCTGAAATCTGCCTTCCAGACAACCGTAAAAGCTCGGTGTGTGCGAAACATCATGGGTGAAGATGATGAGCCAGCCACCTTTTTGCAGAACATCCTCCAGCCAGCCATCGGCGGCGTCGAGGTAGTTTTGATCCGAACGCAACTCGACCGCGGCAAGATTATGCGGGTCGACACTGCCCCGGTTGATCCCCGGCATGATGCCGCGCGCCGTCCTGAACCGGCGCCGCAGCAGCGGCTGCATGACCGGTGAAGCCATACCGAAGGGAACGGAGAAATTACGCCCGTGGCGGCTTGCATCGAACGAGCCGAGCACGCGGTCATTGCGATCGAGATCCTCCTCGAGCCCCCGTCGGGAAAAGCTCGAGAGTTTGCGATGGGAAAAGGTGTGGCAGGCAAGCTCATGGCCGGCTGCCGCCAGTTCCGAGCAGCCTTTCGCGGAAATCATCTGCTGCTGTTCATCGTATTGGTCGATAAACACGCCGGCGATATAAAACGTGCCGCAAACGCCCTCGTTTTCCAGAATGCGCGCACCCGCCGTCCAGGCGCTTGCCGGCACATCGTCGAATGTGAAGGACACGATCGGTTCGGACGTTTCGATCCGCACCGCCGGTCCCGGGAAATAGCGCACCAGCCGGTTATTGATCCGGTCGGTAAAAGTCCCGATTTTTTGCGTCATACAAAGCCCCCCGGCCTGTCTGCAAATTACTGTCCCTCTTCGAGTATGTCGTAAGCCTGATGCCTCAAACAATAGATGGCGATTAGAAGAGAAGACCAGATAGGCCCGGTTCCGGTAAAGAAATTGCTCTCTAAACACGAAGAAAGTAACGCATACACCCAAATTCTGGCAAAAAGTCGGGTAAGTGCCGGGTCCGTGCCCTTGTCCACCGCCGTGCGGAAATCGTTCGCGGGTATGATGACCAGCCAGATGACGGTGAGAATGAAGGCCGGCAGGCCGCCATTCAGCAGGCTTTCAATATAGCCATTATGGGCATGGAAGGCTGTGACCGCCCAGGTGCCGGCAATATCGGCCTGCGACAGGAGCCGGTCGCTCGTCCAGAATGCCTGGAACCCCTGACCGAAGATCGGCGATTGCGCGAAAGTGTCGAAGGATAGCCGCCATATGTCCGTCCGCCCGGTGAAGGTGGAATCGATGCCCAGGCCTTCGACGAAATTCTGTATACTCGGAAAATAGGTGGAGCCGACCGCGGATATGTTGATGAAGGCCAGAAGACCGCCGATCATCAACAAAGTACGGTTGGCATGCCTTTCCATGATCCAGATCAGCGCCACCGTGACGGGCAGCAGCATGGCTGCGGTTTTTCCGTTGGTCTTCCACAGGAAGAACCCCGCCAGCAGCGTGATGGCGAGGCCGCCCAGCGTCGACCAGGCATTGCGCAGGTAAAGCCCGATCATGAACAGAATGATCATCGCCGGCGCGGCGGCGTTCTTGTGATTGAAGATACCGCGCCAGTCACCCGCCAGCGCTTTTTCATCGAGATCATAGGGTTGATGGATCGAGCGCGAGCTGAGGAAGATCACCCCCAGATAGCACAGCGCCAAGAGAATGATGGCGAAGATGGCCATCATCCGGTCGAACTGCCGCCGGTCGCGCGGCATGACGACAAGGACGCTGGTTATGAAGCACAGGAGCGCCGTGAAGATTAGACGTTGCAGCGACGTGCCGGGCTGGGTTCCGACCACCGAGCATATCGCCAGCCAGAAAAACAGCAGCAGAATGGGCAGCCGCGGCCGCAGCAGAAGCCCCGTCAGCCGGTGGCGCAGCGCAAAAACGCCGAGGATCAATGCGATCACGAGGCCGGTCAGCTGGTTTGCGGCAGCGTGCGGCACCGGCGGTGCTGCGAGATTTTCGAAAGGCGCGACGGAAATCCAGATATAGAGCATGGTGGCGACGAAGAAAAACGCGTCGCGCCGGCCGCCGGCAAGGGAAATGGCGCTGCCTTGCGCAGAGACGGGCTGCGTATCAGCCAAACGCGGCATGGTCGCCTGCATCGAAAATGGATAGTCGGATCATTGGCCTGCCTTGTGACGAACAACGAAACCCTTCTGAAACAGGGCCATGTCCAAATAACCATAAACAGTCATTATCATCATTATTATGCAATTGCTTTAACCCTCTCTTACCTCAAGAGGGATAAGACAGGATAAACTGCCATTCATTCGGGTCGCGGACTTTCGCTTTATTGGCCGGTTGCGGCTTTCTCAGGTCGCCAGATTTTAAAAAGCAGCGCAGTCATTTTTGAATTCGCCCGGCAATGCCGGAAAACATGGAGAATGAGGTGTCGTTCAATACGCCGCGGCTCGGCCATCTAGTCAGACTGGGATTGACCTACATGGCATCCGGCGGAGCGCTCCTCATGTCCAGCGCCGCCCAGCTTCTGACCTTTGCGCTGCTTGCCCGCCATCTCGGTGTCGAACAATTCGCGCTTTACGCCTCCATCACGGCCGTCACCAATCTCGGCGTCCAGATCTGCGGTATCGGTTCGCAGGAATCGCTGATTCGCCGTGTCGCGCAGGATCGCAGCATGTTTCCCGTCATGCTCGGCCACAGCTATCTTTTGAGCGCCGCGACAGGCGTGGTGCTGACCATCATCGGCATGGTGACGATCCCGGTATTTTTCCCGACCTCGGAAACATTGCTGCACACGCTGATCACCACCTTCCTGATCCTGTTCACGAACCTCGTCCTCCTGAAAGTCATCTCGCTTTCCACGCAGAGCTTCATCGCCCATTCCGACTTCGCCTCCGCCAACAAGCTGGAAGTGATGTTTGCCGTCGCCCGCACCATTGCCGCGGTGGTCGCCTGCCTCATCTTCAAGGTGGAAACGGTGGAGGCCTGGGCGCTATGGAACCTTGCCGCCCACACCATTGCAGCCATGATCTCGGTCAAGGCGATAGCGAGACTCGGCCGCCCGGTGTTCCGCATCGTGCGTGAGGAAATCCGCATCGGCGTCCTGTTTTCCACCCAGTTCCTGTTCAAGGCCGTGCGCGGCAATGCCGATATTCTCGTTCTCGGCGCCATTGCAAGCGCGGAGGTGCTGGGAAGCTATTCCATCGCCCGGCGCATTCTCGACAGTTCCTATCTCTCCGTCGAGGCCCTCAACCGGCTGATCTATCCGGGTTCGGCTTCCGCCGCCCTGCAGGGTATCAGCAAGACCATAGAACGCGCCTATAACGTGCTGAAGGCCGCGCTTTTCATCGCGACCGGCAGTGCGCTCGTCATTTTCATCATTGCGCCCTTCCTGCCGCTTTTGTTCGGCGATGAATATGTTTCGCTGCCCATCATCACCCGCGTGCTTTGTTGGGCGGTTCTGCCCATGGCCGTTGCCGCCACCGCTCTCGAGGCGCTCGGCGCATCCGGACGGCAGGATATTCGCGCGAAGATCTGGAACAGTGGCAACCTCATCGGCTCCGTCGTCGTCGCCTTCTTCACCTGGTCATTCAGCATTTCAGGAACGATCGGCAGCTATTTCATGGTGGAAACCGCCATCGCTGCCGCCGTATGGATCGCGCTGCTGCGCCTGCGCCGCAATGAAGAAGTTTTCGCGCCAGCAAAATAGGCGCTGGCGCAGGAACCGATCCGGTGGCCGGCTCTCCCTAATAGAGCCCATAAGGGAAATAACGCCGGTAGATTTCCTCCAGCCGGCCGTTGCGGGAAAGGGCCGCCAGCGCCTGATCGAAAGCCGGAACGAGCACGTTATCGGGATCGACGGTCATGATGGACAGGCCTTCACCGAGAAACCTGTCGGACATATAGGGACCGCCGAAGAGTGCGCAACAGCCATCGGAAGCGCTTCCTGAAACCCAGAAAGGCAGGCGCAGACCATCGGCGAAGATGGCGTCCACCTTGCCTTTCTTCAGCGCGTCATACATCGGCTCGTAACCATCGAAGCCCTCAGCCGCGGCCTTTGGAAAGAATGCCTTCAGCATCTGTTCGTGCCGCGAGCCGGCAACCACACCCACCTTCTTTCCCGAAAGCGCATCGGCACCCGCGCCGGTGAATTTGGCCGCCTTGTTCACCGCAAGACGGGCGGGCATCAGGAGATAGGGCCGCGAGAAGGTAAAACTCTTGCGCAGGTCGGCGGTGGTGGCGAGGCCGGAAATCACTGCTTCGCCCTCGCCCATTTCCAAAGCCGCCTCCAGCTCATCAAACGGCAGCGCCTGCACCTGGCATTTGCTTTCGACCTTCAGTTGCGCGCAGATTTCACGCACCAGATCGACATGGAAACCCGCAAGCCGGCCTTCCTGATCGGTAAAATTGAAGGGCGGGAAATCGACCGACATCAGAAATCTGATGCGGGGAACGGAAGAAAGATCGCCGCCCGGAAACCGCTCCTGCGCATCGAACAGCACCGGCATCCGGTTCCCGTCCGACAGGCCCTCCGCACGTACATCGCTAAAAAAACCAGTAAATTGTAAAGCGAAAGCTAAAGTAAATCCGAGACCTATATTCCGCGTTACATTCGTCATTCTCATCTATACTATCCGTGACAGGAAGTGGGGCGTTACCATGACGGCGGCGGCGATGCATGGATTATTTTAGGCAATATACACGAGATTCGTTTCGCACGACGCCGGCGACACGAAAAATTACATTTTCCCACGCCAGTGAAAATCCGCTTTCAACCGCTCCCGAACAGGACCAGGCCGGACAGGCCCGCTTTCTCTCGTCGCTGGGATTTGGCAGGCCCTATATCGAGGCATTCGAACAACGGGCTCTGGAAAATGGCTCGACTTTGGAGGACGAATTGCTGGCAAGCGGTCTCGTCACGACGGATGCCTATTTCGGCGCTTTCGCCCGATTCCTGCGACTGCCGTTTCTCCCGGAAATCGGCCCGGACCGTGTGACGGATTTGAATAAGCTGGACACTCAGCTCTCCGAACCGAGGTTTCTGCGGCTGACACCGCTGAGCGGCACGCCAACGCTGCTGATCGTACCGGAACTGGCGCGAATGGCGTCGCTGAAAAACATGCTGGATCAACGTCCGCGTCTTCTCGACGAATTTGCCGTGACAACCCCGCAGGCCATGCGCAGCGCAATCTGGAAAGCGGGCGAGGCCCGCCGCTCGGCGGAAACCCAGCAGCGGCTTTTCAACACGGCGCCGCACCATTCCGCCAGGATCACGCTACAGGGCCAGCAGGGTTTTTACAGCGGCGTCCTCCTTACCCTGCTCATTCTGTCGCTGCTATTTTACACGGAAGCGGCATTTGCTTATCTGCACGTCACCCTGACGATGCTTTACCTTTTTACCCTGCTTTTCAGGCTGTTCGCACTCGTCCATGCGCCCCGGGGGAACGACGCGAAGAACGTCTTGCCTCTTCGGCAGGAAAACGAATTGCCTGTCTATACCGTTCTGGTGGCGCTTTACCGGGAAGAGGCTATCGTCGGGCAGCTCATCGTCGCATTGGAACGTCTGGACTGGCCCAAATCCCGGCTGGACATCAAGCTTGTCTGCGAAGCAGACGACGCCGCGACGATCGAGGCGATCCAGCGGATAAATCCCGGCCCGCACATAGAGGTCGTCAGGGTGCCGCCCTCCCTGCCGCGCACCAAACCAAAAGCCCTCACTTACGCGCTTTCCGGCGCGCGTGGCGCATTCGTTGCGGTCTATGATGCCGAGGATCGGCCCCATCCGCAGCAATTGCGTGAAGCCTATGCCACCTTCCGCAACGAGCCGGACGAGGTGGCCTGCCTGCAGGCGCCGCTCATCATCAGCAATGCCTCTTCCTCCTGGCTCAGCGCCTGTTTCGCACTGGAATATTCCGGTCTCTTCCGCTGCATGTTGCCTGCCCTTGCCGCACACGGCTTGCCGCTGCCGCTTGGCGGCACCTCCAATCATTTCCGGACCGCCGTGCTGCGGAAGGCCGGCGCCTGGGACCCCTATAATGTAACTGAGGATGCCGATATCGGCCTCCGGCTGCATCGGCTGGGTTATCGCTGCGGCGTCATCCGGCGACAGACGCTGGAGGATGCGCCGACCTCGCTACCCGTGTGGCTGAACCAGCGAACACGCTGGTACAAGGGCTGGCTGCAAAGCTGGCTGGTGATGACCCGTGCGCCCTTTGCGACCGCGCGCGACATGGGATGGTTTGCCTATCTGGTCTTTCAACTGCTGATCGGCGGCATGCTTCTGTCGTCGCTGGCGCACCCCCTGCTCTTCGTTTCGCTCGCATTCATGACCATCGCCCTCCGGGAAAATGGCGCTGACCTGCTGCTCACCTGGCAGGGTCTTCTGTTTTTTATCGATGTGCTGAATATCGTCGGAAGCTACACGATCTTCGTGCTGATGGGCCGCGGCAGAATGATTGCCTATGAAAGAAGGCATGTCGGAAGGCGGTGGCTGGCAATACCCGCATATTGGCTGATGCTGTCCATCGCGGCCTGGCGGGCCGTGGTGGAACTCAACACCAAACCCTTCGCATGGAACAAGACGCCACACGCGCCTGTCGCCAAAAATACTCATGATCCGGCATCTTCGGCAGAGCCGAAACAGTCCTGATACTTTTTCCGATCAGCCGCGACAGCCGTTCTCGGCTTCACTCACATTGCCGCTCCGGCAAAGCCGTTTCAGGCCTTACGTTACTGCCGTCATCGGTAACGGCAGCCAGTGCCTTGCCGAACGAAGCTCCTCCCTCGGCAAGGACCGTCATTTCATCCTGAAGGTGGCCGAACCGCTCTACTTGGTAACGAGCTTGTTCTTGATCAGGCCGACGATGATCTGCACGATCAGACCGCCGACACCGCCGCCAACGAGCTGGCCGGCGAGAGCGCCGATATCCACGCCTCCGGCTGCCGCATCGCCCGCCGCGCCGAGCAGCGAACCGAGCACGGTTCCACCGCCGAGACCGCCGATGGCGCCGGCAATCAGATTGCCGAGCGAACCAAGATCGGAGTCCTTCACTATCTTTCCGCCTGCCGTGCCACCTACCGCACCGCCGACGATCTGGGCCAATATCGAAGCAAGATCCATGTCATCCTCCTCAGTCGTTTCCTCGACTATTCGAGGAAACAAAGCCTCCTATTCATGTCTGCGCAGGTTGAACCGAACCGGCATGGCCGGCCTTCTCTTCCTCGCCGAAGATTTTCCAGATCACGGCCCCGATGGCGCCGCCGAGGATCGGAGCGAGCCAGAACAGCCAGAGCTGCTGCAGCGCCCATCCGCCAACGAACAATGCCTGTCCCGTGGAGCGGGCCGGATTGACGGATGTGTTGGTGACCGGAATGGAAATCAGATGAATAAGGGTAAGGGCAAGACCGATGGCGATCGGCGCGAAGCCGGCAGGAACCCTGCCATGCGTAGAGCCCAGAATGACGATCAGGAAAAACGCCGTCAGGATGACTTCGATCAGCAGTGCCGATACGAGAGAATATCCGCCCGGCGAATGTTCACCATAACCATTGGCGGCAAAACCGCCGATTTCAGCCCCCGCCTTGCCGGTGAGGATGACATAAAGCGCCGCAGCCGCGACGATCGCCCCCAGAACCTGCGCCACTATGTAAGGCACGAGGTTCGCCGTCGGGAACTTACCGGCAACGGTGAGGCCGACTGAAACGGCCGGATTGAAATGACCGCCCGAAATGCCGCCAACCGCATAGGCCATGGTCAGAACCGTCAGACCAAAAGCGAAAGCGACACCAAGGAAGCCAATGCCGAGTTCAGGAAAAGCGGCGGCAAAAACCGCACTGCCGCATCCTCCGAAGACGAGCCAAAAGGTTCCCAGAAATTCCGAAAGAAGTTTGCGACTCATAACACTTCCCCTATGTTACGACCGTCTCAACTATTACGTGCAATTTAATCGTAGTCAAGCTGAATTGCATATTCGCGTGGCTACCGACACAATGGCGGCTAAACGCAGCACAGGAAGAGTGTCAGATGCCTGTAAAATGGAGCGGGTGAAGGGAATCGAACCCTCGTATTCAGCTTGGGAAGCTGCTGCTCTACCATTGAGCTACACCCGCGCCGCGCATAAGACATCGGATAGTTCGCAGCGGGTGTCAAGCACCCGCCGGGGTCGTTATTCGGCTCGAAAATGCTTGGAGAGCTTCAGCCCCTGCGCCTGATAATTGGAGCCGAGGCCGGAGCCATAGAGGCCTTCCGGTTTCTGCAGCATGTGCTCGTAAACCAGCCGGCCGACGATCTGGCCATGTTCGAGGATGAAGGGAACCTCGTGGCTGCGCACTTCTAGCACGGCCCGGCTGCCGGTGCCGCCGGCCTGCGCATGGCCGAAGCCGGGATCGAAGAAGCCGGCGTAGTGCACGCGGAATTCACCTACCAGCGGGTCGAAGGGTGTCATTTCGGCCGCATAGAGCGGTGGAACGTGCACGGCTTCGCGCGAGACGAGAATATAGAATTCATCCGGGTCGAGGATCAGTTCGGCGCGGCCGCGGGCATAGAGCGGCTCCCAGAAATCGAGAACGTCGTGCTGGGCCTTCTTGTCGACGTCTACCACGGCCGTGTGATGTTTGCCGCGATAACCGATCAACCCGTTTTCACCGAAACCCTTGAGGTCGATCGAGAGCGCAATGCCGCCGCCGGTCACGTTGGGCGTGTCGCTGGCAACCAGCGTTTCCGTCTCGTGCAGCTTCAGCAGTTCACTTTCATTGAGCAGCGAATGGCCGATGCGGAAGCGGATCTGCGACAGGCGCGAGCCGCGTCGCACCACGATCGGGAAGGTGCGCGGGCTGATTTCCAGATAGAGCGGGCCGGCATAACCGGCCGGTATCTTGTCGAATTCCTGCGCACTGTCAGTCATGACGCGGGTGAAGATATCGAGACGGCCGGTCGAGCTTTTCGGATTGGCCGAGGCCGACATGTCCGCGGGCAGCGCAAGGCTTTCCATCAAGGGAACGATATAGACACAACCGGTTTCCAGCACCGCGCCCTGGGTAAGGTCGATCTCGTGCAGGCTGAGACGATTGAGCTTGTCGATGACGCGGTTTCCGGGGCCGGGCATGAAGCTGGCGCGCACGCGATAGGCCTTCGAGCCGAGCCTGAGATCGAGGCTGGCGGGCTGCACCTGATCAGCATCGAGATCGGCCTCGCTCTTCAGCTTGCCGCCCGCAAACAGCGCCTTGATTGCGCCATCCGCCAAAATGCCCGTGGTTCTGGTCATGGTCATCATTCCTTTTTACGGCGACAAAACCAAAAGGAAAGCATTGACGCAAGCCGGTAACGGCAGTATGGCAAGCTTATCCCGTGGTGATTTGGCCGGTCGGCTTGCAGCCACGTTAAACAAGTGGCTAAAAAGACCGGGTGCTAGGAACCGGTCTGCTTTTGCGGCCGGTTTTTTTGTTTTGAAGGTGATCACATGAGCAATAAATGGCGCCCGGCAACCCAGCTCGTTCACGGCGGTACGCTACGCTCCCCTTATGGTGAAACGTCGGAAGCGATCTATCTGACCCAGGGTTTCGTCTATGAAAACTCCGAAGCCGCCGAAGCGCGCTTCAAGGGTGAAACGGATGGGTTCATCTACGCCCGCTATGCGAGCCCGACCAACGACATGTTCGAAAAGCGCATGTGCCTGCTGGAAGGCGCTGAAGACGCTCGCGCACTTGCCTCTGGCATGGCCGCCGTCACCGCCGCCATCATGTGCCAGCTGCGCGCCGGCGACCATATCGTTGCAGCCCGCGCCCTCTTCGGCTCCTGCCGCTGGGTGGTCGAAACGCTTGCGCCGAAATATGGCATCGAATGCACGCTGATCGACGGTCGCGATCTCGGCAACTGGGAAAAGGCGATCCAGCCGAACACCAAGCTGTTCTTCCTCGAAAGCCCGACCAATCCGACGCTTGAAGTGGTGGATATTGCCGGCGTGGCAAAGCTCGCCAACCAGATCGGCGCCAAGGTGGTAGTCGACAACGTCTTCGCCACACCGCTTTTCCAGAAGCCGCTCGAACTCGGCGCCCATATCGTGGTTTACTCGGCCACCAAACATATTGATGGCCAGGGCCGCTGCCTTGGCGGCGTGATCCTTTCCGACAAGAAGTGGATCGAAGAAGAGCTGCAGGATTATTTCCGCCATACCGGCCCGGCCATGTCGCCTTTCAATGCCTGGACGCTTCTGAAAGGCATCGAGACCCTGCCGCTGCGCGTCAAACAGCAGACGACCAATGCCGGCAAAATCGCCGATTTTCTCGCCGATAACGGCAAGGTCGCCAAGGTCATCTATCCCGGCCGCGCCGATCACCCGCAGGCCGATATCATCGCCCGGCAGATGTCCGGCGGCTCGACGCTTGTGGCGTTCGAACTGAAGGGCGGCAAGGAAGCAGCCTTCAAGCTGCAGAACGCGCTTGAGATCGTGAAGATTTCCAACAATCTCGGCGACGCCAAGAGCCTCATCACCCACCCCGGCACGACGACGCACAAGAACCTCACAGACGAGGCGCGTGCCGAACTCGGCATTTCCGGCGGCACCCTGCGCCTTTCCTGCGGCATCGAGGATACCGACGACCTGCTGGAGGATCTGGCGAAGGGTCTGGCGGCCGTTTCGGCCTGAAAATTCAATCCGCAAGGCACCATGGCCTGACCGCGTGTCGGGCCGTGGTTCGCCTGTCCGGTCCAAAAAGACCGCTTCAGGCAACCAATATTTACCTTTACCGTTATCCCTAACGGTGGAAAACAGCGCAACAGGAGACGCCTCCTGCCCGTCAAGTCATTCATTTTCTTGACGATAGCCAGAGCCTATAGTTTAGGATGCGGCGGCAGGCATAATATCGAGGTGTGGCGCGTATGTATCGTGCTCTGACAAGGGATATCGAGGTAACGGTCGATCCGTATTATCTCGAGGAACAATCCGACCCGGATGACGATCGTTACGTCTGGGGCTACAAAGTCGTGATCGCGAACAATTCCGATATTCCGGTTACCCTCGTCAATCGCTATTGGCACATCACCGATCAGAACGGACAGGTGGATGAGGTCTATGGGCCGGGCGTTGTGGGTGAGAAGCCGCATCTGAAACCGGGCGACAGCTACGAATATTCTTCCGGCTGCCCGCTGGACACACCTTCCGGCCTGATGTTCGGCCATTATGAAATGGAAACGGAAAATGGCGAGGTGTTCAACGTCACCATACCCGCCTTTTCGCTGGATTCACCCGGCCTGATGCGGGTCCTGAACTGACATTCACCCGGCAATGAAAAAGCCGCGCCCTTCAGGACGCGGCTTTCATTCAGGCATTCTCAAATTCGCTGACATCGTAGCGATAGGTCGTGGAGCAGAACTCGCAGGTCACGGCAATGGCGCCGTCTTCCTCGCTTGCCTCGATCTCCTCAGCAGTGAAACCGGACAGGACGCCCTTAATCTTGTCCCGCGAGCAGCTGCAACGGTCGAAAACCGCCTGCGGATCATAGATGCGCACACCGCTCTCGTGGAAAAGCCGGAAGAGAAGACGTTCTACCGGCACCTGCGGATCGGTCAGCTCGTCGGTATCCACCGTGTTCAGCAGCGTTACCGCCTCGGTCCAGGCATCGTCTTCCTGCACCTCGTGACCGCCTTCGTCGCCATCGCCGCCATGCAGGTCGCGCATGCGCAGCCGCTCAGGCGCCTGCGGCAGGAACTGCGCGATAACGCCGCCCGCACGCCAGCCATGGCGCGGCTTACCTTCGCCATCACGGTCGAAGAATTCGGCAACGCCCAGCCGCACGCGGGTGGGAAGCTGTTCCGACTGACGGAAATAAACCCCGGCAATGTCTTCCAGCGAGGAGCCATCGAGCGGCACGATACCCTGATAAGGCTGCATGCCCGCACCCTGATCGATCGTGAAGGCCAGAATGCCGTTGCCGAGCAATTGCTCGGGCGACGTCGCCCCGGCCGCAATCGCCTCCGCCAGCCGCTCTTCATCGAAACGGGCATAAGCGCGCATGCTTTCCGGCGCGGTGAAATCCGCAACCAGCAGGTCGACCGGGCCGTCACCCTTGGTCTGGACGGTCAGCTTGCCGGAAAACTTGAGCGACGTGCCGATCAGGGCCGTCAGAACGGTCGCTTCCGCCAGCAGACGGGCGACCGCCGGGGGATAGTCATGTCGCTCGAGGATGGCATTCAGCAGCGGACCCACCTGTACGGCGCGGCCGCGCACATCCAGACCTTCGACCTGAAAGGGCACAACCTTGTCGTCGCCAGCAAAATCGAGATCGTCCAGTTCAACCGTTACATCTGCCATGTCATACTCCCTGGCGCAGCCGTGGCGCCGCTACCGTCCAAAAGTCCGGCTTTTAAAATGTGCTTTTTTTGCTTGTCGCACAGAGACCCGGGAAGAGAAACCGCTTCCGGGGAAAAACGTGCAAATCGTGATGATGGCCCGCCAGCAAAACCGACGAGCCTCTTCGAAGTCCCACAGATGGTAATCTATGCGGTCAAGTTCAAGCACCCGGCGTGACGCGTGTCAGGCCGGGCGATTGCTCATCAAATGACGCCCATGCACCATGCGATGATGGACTTCTGTGCGTGGAGGCGGTTTTCCGCCTCGTCGAAGACGACGGATTGCGGACCGTCGATCACGGCATCCGTCACTTCCTCACCGCGATGGGCCGGCAGGCAATGCATGAACAGCGCGTCTTTTTCCGCCTTGGCCATCAGGGCTTCATTGACCTGATAGGGCTGGAAGATGTTATGGCCGCGCGCCTTGTGTTCCTGGTTCATGGACACCCAGGTATCGGTGACGACGCAGTCCGCACCCGCAACGGCCTTGTCGGCGTCGTGGCACAGCATGATCTCGCCGCCATTGTTGCGCGCCCAGTTCAGGAACTTATCATGCGGTTCGGAGCCCATCGGCACGGCCATCGTCATGCGGTAACCGAAACGGGCCGAGCCCTCCACGAAGGAATGCAGGACGTTATTACCGTCACCCGTCCAGGCAATGGTCTTGCCTTTGACCGGGCCGCGATGTTCCTCGAAGGTCATGATATCCGCCATGATCTGGCAGGGATGCGTGTCGTCCGTCAGGGCGTTGATGACCGGCACGGTCGCGTGTTCGGCAAGCTCCAGCAGGCGCGAATGTTCCGTCGTGCGGATCATGATGGCGTCGACGTAACGCGACAGCACCTTGGCCGTATCGCCGATCGTTTCGGCGCGACCGAGCTGCATTTCCGTACCGGAGAGGAAAAGCGTCTCGCCGCCGAGCTGACGCATGCCGACATCGAAGGAGACGCGGGTGCGGGTGGAAGGCTTTTCGAAGATCATTGCCAGCATCTTGCCGGCAAGCGGCTTTTCCGCCGTTCCGGCCTTTGTGGCCGCCTTGCGTGCGCGGGCATCGTCGAGAATTGCCCGCAGGTCCTGCGAGCTGACGGCCGACAGGTCAAGAAAATGTTTAGGTGAAGCCATTTCAAACTGTCCCATGCTCGCGAGCCTCGGGGAAGAGACCCGCCCTTTATTGTTTCCTCAGGCGATTTTTGCCTGTTTCGCTGTCAGGGAAGCGGCGGCCGCTTCCACGCGTGACAGACCCTCGCGGGCCTCTTCCGCCGTGGTGACGAGCGGCGGCAGGAGACGGATGACGTTGTCTCCCGCCGGCACACCCAGCAGATGCTCGGCGCGCATGGCCTGCAACAGCTCGCGCGATGGAACCTTGGCCTTGATGCCGAGAAGCAGGCCTTCGCCACGGATTTCCTCGATAACGTCAGGATAACGATCCTTCAGCGAAGCAAGGCCCTGGCGGAAGACCAGCGCGACATCACGAACCTTTTCCAGAAAGCCCTCGGAGAGGACGACATCGAGCACGGCGTTGCCGACAGCCATGGCCAGCGGGTTGCCGCCATAGGTGGTGCCATGCACGCCCGCCGTCATGCCGGAAGCGGCATCCGCCGTCGCAAGGCAGGCACCGAGCGGGAAACCGCCGCCGATGCCCTTGGCAACCGCCATGATATCCGGTGCAACGCCCGTCTGCTCATAGGCAAAGAGCTTGCCCGTACGGCCAACGCCGGTCTGGACCTCGTCGAAAATCAGCAACATGCCATGCTCATCGCAGAGCGACCGCAGCAGCTGCAGGAATTCCTTGGCTGGTGCGCGAATGCCACCCTCGCCCTGAATGGGCTCGATAAGAAGCGCCGCCGTCTCGGCCGTGATGGCGGCTTTCAGCGCATCGACGTCGCCGAAGGGCACCTGGTCGAAACCTTCGACCTTGGGACCGAAACCTTCGAGATATTTCTGCTGGCCGCCGGCGGCAATCGTCGCCAGCGTGCGGCCATGGAAGGCGCCTTCGAAAGTGATAATCCGGAACTTTTCCGGATGCCCCTTGGAATAATGATAACGGCGCGCGGTCTTGATCGCGCATTCCAGCGCTTCTGCGCCGGAATTGGTGAAGAAGACCTTGTCTGCGAATGTCGCTTCCGTCAGGCGCTTTGCAAGCTTTTCCTGGCCCGGTACTTCATAAAGGTTCGAGACGTGCCAGACCTTCTCGGCCTGGGTCTTGATCGCCTCCACGAGGTGCGGATGGGCGTGGCCCAGCGAGTTGACCGCGACGCCGGCTGCAAAATCCAGATATCGTTCGCCGCTTTCCGTGAACAGCCAGACGCCCTCGCCTCGCTCGAAGCGCAGGGGGGCTCTTGCAAACGTATCGAACAATGGCGCGGCGGCTTCGGCCATGGCTGTATCACTCCTTGCGCGGATGCGCTGTCAGACGGTTGTCAATAGGCTTTCGGGGTTATCCCTTGCCTGAAAATCAAAAATGCCGCCTCGCGGCGGCAGGGGCACTATTGTCACTTCGCCTGCCGATGTCAACAAAAGTCCGCGTTTCCCGGGCTTCTCAAGCCCTAGTAGGTGGCGGCGAATGAGGCCCAAGGTGTTGCCTTTCAGACTCAACTCGCCAGCAAGTTGGGGAAAACCGGAAAATCGATTCGAGATGATTCCCGCGACTCTTGCCACGGAGTCTGCGTGGCACTAGGTTAATCGCTAATTACTAGACTGCATTGCGGCGGAACTAGTCACCAAAAATCAGGCAGAGACCACGCTCGCGGCACGCCCGCGAGGCGGAGAGGGATTCTGCCGACATTATACGCGACGAGCGGAGAAGCGGCATGAACTGGACAGACGAACGGGTCGAAAAACTCAAGAAATTGTGGTCCGAGGGGCTTAGCGCCAGCCAGATAGCAGCACAGCTGGGCGGCGTCAGCCGCAATGCCGTCATCGGCAAGGTCCATCGCCTCAACCTGCCGGGACGCGTGAAGGCCGGCGGCCCGGTTACTTCGGCGCGTTCCGCGCCCAAGCGCACTGCCGCCCCTGCCCCGCGCGCGACGAATTTCGCAGCCCGCGTCAGCGCAGCACCTGCACGCGCCCTGAACCGCTCGAGCGCGGCAACGGCGCTGCACGAGGAGATCGATATCGAGACCGCCGAAGTTCTCGATTACGTTCCCTCCAAAAATGTCGTGACGCCGATCTCCCGCCGCCTGACGCTGACGGAACTGACGGAGCGCACCTGCAAGTGGCCGGTCGGTGATCCGCTGAAGGATGATTTCCATTTCTGCGGTTGTGAAGCACTGGAATCTTCGCCCTATTGCAAGTTTCATGCAAAGCTTGCCTACCAGCCGGTAAGCGAGCGTCGCAAGGCTTGAGTGTTGCGGCACGCATTCGACACTCAAAAACTACGGGCCCTTCGGGCCCGTTTTTTTACGGCAAAATCCAAGGTGGTTCTGGAACAGAGCGCACGCTGTCTAAGAGGCGCTCCCCATCCCTGTTCTTGCGCATTCTCCGGATGTAAAACCGCGATGGGCCCCTTGCGGCAAATGCTCAGAATTTATCGGCGACGTGCCGCGCCCTTCCTCCCGACAGGTTTCACCGCGCAATCCGGCTTTCAGCAGACCTTCTATCGCTCAAAAGAACAAGGATACGCATGTGCGGAAGGTTCAAAATCGAAAGCCCGACACCGTTCCGGTCTCGGGCCTTCTGATTTTTAGGGAATTTATCCCGAGTGAAACCATCGGTTTCGGTTTTCTCAGGCTTCCATTGAATATCCGGCGCCGCGCACGGTGCGGATGACATCCTGCATATGCGAAAAATTGAGCGCCTTGCGCAGACGTCCGACATGGACGTCGACGGTGCGCTCATCCACATAGATATCGTGACCCCAGACGCCATCCAGCAATTGCGAGCGGGAAAACACCCGGCCGGGAGAGGTCATCAGGAATTCCAGCAAGCGGAATTCCGTCGGGCCGAGGCGCACTTCGCGGCTCTTGCGGTGAACGCGATGGGTCTCGCGATCCAGTTCGATATCGCCGCATTTCAGCACCGAAGACAGAACCTCGGGGCGGGCGCGGCGCAGCATCGCCTTGACGCGGGCCATGAGTTCCGGTGTCGAGAACGGCTTGACGACATAATCGTCGGCGCCGGTGGCGAGGCCGCGAACCCTTTCGCTTTCCTCGCCGCGCGCCGTCAGCATGATGATGGGCAGGCGCTCGGTTTCCGGCCGCATCCTGAGCCGACGGCACAGTTCGATACCGGAAACGCCGGGAAGCATCCAATCCAGGATAAGGAGGTCCGGAATACGTTCCTGCAGCCTGATTTCCGCCTCGTCTCCACGGGCTATCGTGTCGACGTCATACCCCTCAGCCTCGAGATTGTAACGAAGCAGGACGCTCAGCGCTTCCTCATCTTCCACAACTGCAATCTTGGGCACCATATACTAACTCCGCAAGCCGCTGCCTGTCTGTTACTCGGTCACCGAACCGAGGGTGTTGGAACTGTCGTCCTTCGGACGCTCGCCTTCCGGCTGGCTGCCGGTGGTCATGTAATAGATCGTCTCGGCGATATTGGTGGCGTGGTCGCCGATACGCTCGATGTTCTTGGCGCAGAACAGAAGATGCGTGCAGGTGGTGATGTTGCGCGGATCTTCCATCATGTAGGTCAGAAGCTCACGGAAGAGCGACGTGTACATGGCGTCGATTTCTTCGTCGCGCTCGCGAATGGCATTGGCCTTCTCGGCGGAACGCGTGGAATAGACGTCCAGCACTTCCTTGAGCTGCACCAGCGCCAGTTCCGACAGGTGTTCGATGCCACGGGCGAGCTTGCGCGGCACGCCGGTGCCGGCAACCGCGATGACGCGCTTGGCGGTGTTCTTGCCGAGGTCGCCGACGCGCTCAAGGTCAGCTGCAATACGCAGGGTGCCGATGATCTCACGAAGGTCTGCCGCCATCGGCTGGCGTTTGGCGATGGTGACGATGGCCTTGTCGCCGATCTCGCGCTCGGCGTGGTCGAGGATCGCATCGTCGGAAATGACCTTCTGGGCGAGTGCGGCGTCGGAATTGACGAGCGCACGCACGGCGTCGGCGCACATCTGTTCCGCGAGACCGCCCATTTCGGCGATACGACGCGTAAGGAATTTCAGTTCGTCGTCATAGGCCGACAGAATATGCGAATGGGTCGTTGTTTGTGTCATGGTCTAGTCCTCCGGCTTGGCCTGCATGCGCGTACCCGGAAGCGGGCACGGCAGAAGCACCAGTCTTGTTCGGTTTCGATAAAGCGCCGGCCGGGATCAGCCGAAGCGGCCCATGATGTAATCCTGCGTGCGCTGGTCGTCCGGATTGGTGAACATCTTGTCGGTTTCGTTTTCCTCAACAAGATGACCAAGATGGAACATGGCCGTGCGCTGGGAAACACGCGCCGCCTGCTGCATGGAGTGCGTAACGATGACGATGGTGTAATTGGTGCGCAGCTCGTGGATCAATTCTTCGACCTTTGCGGTCGCGATCGGGTCGAGAGCCGAGCAGGGCTCGTCCATCAGGATCACTTCCGGGCTGACGGCAACTGCGCGTGCGATGCACAGACGCTGCTGCTGACCGCCGGAAAGACCGGTGCCGGATTCGTGCAGCCGATCCTTAACCTCGTTCCAGAGACCCGCCTTCTGCAGGCTCTGCTCGACGATCTGGTCCATATCCGCCTTGTTGCGGGCGAGACCATGGATGCGCGGACCGTAGGAAATGTTTTCGTAGATCGACTTCGGGAAGGGGTTCGGCTTCTGGAACACCATGCCGACGCGGGCGCGCAATTCCACGACGTCAATCGCCTGATCGTAGATATCGTCGGTGTCGAGCGTGATCTTGCCGGTGACCCGGCAACCGTCGATCGTGTCGTTCATTCGGTTCAGGGTACGCAGGAATGTGGACTTGCCGCAGCCGGAAGGGCCGATAAGCGCGGTCACCGTATTTTCCCGAACGTTGAGGTTCACGTCGTAAAGCGCGCGCTTTTCGCCGTAATAAACCGAAACGTCCTTGCCGATCATCTTGTATGAGACTTCATTCATTTTCTTGTCCAGCGCCTTTTCAACTGCTGCTTCCGACAACATGTTCATTGCTCAAGCTCCCTCTACCAGCGCCGTTCGAAGCGGCGACGCAACAGGATTGCGCCAACATTCATGACGATGAGGAACAGAAGCAGGATGATGATAGCGCCGGATGTCCTTTCGACAAAGGCGCGCTCGGCTTCGTTCGCCCACATGTAAATCTGCACCGGCAGGGCCGTGGACGGATCCATCGGCGTTGTCGGATAATTCGCAACGAATGCCACCATGCCGATCAAAAGCAGCGGCGCCGTTTCGCCCAGCGCATGGGCGAGACCGATGATGGTGCCGGTCAGAATGCCAGGCATGGCGAGCGGCAGCACATGGTGGAAGATCGTCTGCATCTTGGAAGCGCCGAGGCCGAGGGCTGCGGCGCGGATAGACGGCGGCACGGCTTTCAGGGCAGCGCGCGTCGCGATGATGATCGTCGGCAGGGTCATCAGCGTCAGGACGAGACCGCCGACCAGCGAGGCCGAGCGCGGAAAGCCCATGAAGTTGATGAAGACCGAGAGGCCGAGCAGGCCGTAAACAATCGAAGGAACGGCCGCGAGATTGTTGATATTCACCTCGATAAGATCCGTCAGACGGTTTTTCGGGGCGAATTCCTCGAGATAGATGGAGGCCGCAACGCCAATCGGCAATGACAGCACCAGCACGATCAGCATCATGTAGAAGGAGCCGATCAGCGCCACACCGACACCCGCCGCTTCCGGACGGCTCGACGCGCCGTTGACGAAGATGCCGGTATTGAAATGTTTGCCGAGCTGGCCACTTTCGGCGAGCTGGTTCATCCAGCCGAGTTGCTGGTTCGAGATACGGCGATTGGCTTCATCCGCCGTCAGGTCGACCTGGCCCTTGAAGGCGCTGTCGACGTCGCCAGACGCCAGCAGCGTGACAGTGCGCGTGGTGCCGATGACGGCGGGATCGGCGACGACGATATCGCGAAGCTGCGTGCGCACGCTGTCCGAGATCAAGAGGTTGACGGCGCGTAGACCGGCGCGGTCCGTCGGCGCAACGCCAAGGACCTTGGCGACAGCATCGCGGGCGATGACGGGATAATTGGCCGTCATCAGCTTTGTGGGATTGGTGGCCCGCTCATTTTTCGGATCGATGATCTGTTCGGAAAACTCGACCGGAACGGTGATCATCGTCTGCTGGAAAGCGGTGTAACCCTTGGAAACCACCGAGAAAAGCAGCAGGAAGAGAAAGATGAGGCCGAAGGAAATCGCTGCCATGCCGTAGGCACGGAAGCGGCGTTCGGCGGCATAGCGGCGCTTGATGCCGATATCACGGCGCGTGGCCTTGTTGACGGCGCTCGCGCCGGCTGCGGGAGAGACGATGTCGGTCATTCATATTGCTCCCGGTATTTGCGCACGATGTAAAGCGCGTAGATATTCAGGCAAAGCGTGATGGCGAAAAGCGTGATGCCGAGCGCAAAGGCAACCAGCGTCTGCGGCGAGGTGAATTCAAGGTCCCCGGTGAGCTGGCTGACGATCTTGACCGTCACCGTGGTCATGGGCTCGAAGGGATTGAGCTGCAGGCGGGCAGCAACACCGGCCGCAAGAACCACGATCATGGTTTCGCCGATGGCGCGCGAAGCCGTCATCAGCACGGCGCCGACGATGCCGGGAAGAGCGGCCGGAATAATGACCCTCTTGATCGTCTCGGAACGCGTGGCGCCAAGACCGAGCGAACCGTCACGCAGCGAGCGCGGCACAGCGGTGATGATGTCATCCGACAGCGACGACACATAGGGGATCAGCATGATGCCCATGACGAAGCCGGCGGTGATGACGCTCTGCGCCTGGATGAAGTTGGCGTAGTTGCCCGTCGCCAGACCGTTGATCTGCGTGGAAATGTCTCTGAGGAAAGGACCGACCGTCGTGAGCGCGAAGAAGCCGTAGACGATGGTGGGAATGCCGGCGAGCACTTCAAGCAGCGGCTTTGCCATGGAGCGGAAGCGCGGCGAGGCATATTCCGCCATGTAGATCGCCGAGAAGAGACCGACCGGAACCGCAACCAGCATGGCGACGAAGCCGATATAAAGCGTGCCGGCGAGCAGCGGGATCAGGCCGAACTGGCCGGAGGAATCGGTAGCGCCTGCCGCTGCAAAACGCGGATCCCAGACCGTTCCGAAAAAGAACTGGTGCGCCGGAACCATGGTGAAGAACTGGATCGCCTCCGTCAGCATCGACAGGACGATGCCGATGGTCGTGAGGATGGCGATGGAAGAGGCGACGAGCAGGGCCGCGAGAATGACTTTCTCGACCTGGTTGCGCGCCCGGAAACGCGGCGCGATTGCACGCAGCGCATAGGCGCCGCCGCCGAGCGCGGCCAGCAGCACAACGGCGATCATCGCGATACGGCTGGTGGAGGTCATGCTGTTGAGCGTGTGGGCGGCATCGACCATGAACCGCTCGGGATCGCCGGCGATTGCAACACCTTTCGATGCCAGAAGCGGCCGGACCGCAGCCGTATCGGCCTCGACCTGTGCGGTTTCCTCCGGCGTCAGCCGCTGGAGGCCACGGGCGATGGAGGTCACCATACCGTAGGTCAGGCTCTGCTGCGCTTCGGATTGCGCCCGGACATCCTCGGGGAAACTACCGCGCACCGCCGAAGTGACGAGCAATGGGCTGACAATGAGCCAGGCACAGAGAATGAACGCCGCGGGCAGCACCGCCCAGACGACCGCGTAGGAACCGTGATAACCGGCACGGGAATGCATGCTGGAGGGGCGACCGCCAGACAGGGCAACGGCACGGCGGCTGCCGAGCAGATAGCTGCCGATGCCGATGAGCGCCAGTATCAGCAAAAGGATCGATGTGTTCATTAGAGTTCCCTCGGCGTGCCTCAAGAGCACGGTGCGATATCGGGCAAATCAAAAAGTCATCAAAACGAGACCGCTGGACCATCCCATGATGCCTGCCGCCTGACTGTATCATAGTCTGGCAAGCGTCAAGGTTGATACATCCTATCCATCTGTAATCCATCGACAATCATGTGGATGGCGATGGTTAGGAACTGTCAACCGCGGACGACGGCCCAAGCGAAGCCGAATGAGGGGCACGGCAAAGCCGCACCCCTCTTTCTTCATTACATCGTGGAGCCGGCCGAGAACTTCGAGCGGATTTCTTCGCGCTCTGCGTCCGGAGCAGCAACCAGGCCGTAGTTGGCGAGCGGGGAATCCGGGCCGATCATTTCATCGGAAACGAAGAACTCGACATATTCCTTAAGGCCCGGGATAACGCCCAGGTGAGCCTTCTTCACGTAGAAGAACAGCGGGCGGGAAACCGGGTACTTGCCGCTGGCAACGGTTTCGGTGGACGGAACGACGCCCGAAACGGTCGCGACCTTCAGACGGTCAGCGTTGTTTTCATAGAAAGCGAGACCGAAAACGCCGAGGCCGGTCTTGTTGGCATCGATGCGAGCAAGCGTTTCGGTGTAATCGCCGTCGATGTCGACTGCTGCGCCGTCCTTACGGACTGCAACGCACTTGGCAGCAGCCTGCTTGGCGTCGGTGATGAGCGTCTTGATGACGTCCGTCGCCTTGGCTTCCTTGCAGCCGTCAGCCATGATCTTCTCTTCGAAGACTTCGCGCGTGCCGTGCTTGGAACCCGGGATGTAAGCAGCGATTGCTACATCAGGCAGTTCCTTGTTGATTTCCGACCACTTCTTGTAAGGGTTGGCAACGAGCTTGCCGTCCTTGACGACTTCAGCGGCGAGCGCAAGGTACAGATCCTTCGGCTCGAGCTTGATGTCCTTGTTGGAAGAGTCCATTGCGAAAACGATACCGTCGTAACCGATCTTCACTTCCTGAACGTCGGCAACGCCAGCAGCCTTACAGGCGGCAAGTTCGTCGCTCTTGATCTTGCGGGAAGCGTTTGCAATGTCGATGGTGCCTTCGCCGACACCCGAGCAGAACGCCTTCAGACCGCCGCCCGTGCCGCCGGACTCAACAACGGGAGCCTTGAAGTTCGGGAAGGTTTCGGCAAAGGTCTCGGCAACGATCTTGGCGTAAGGCAGAACTGTGGAGGAACCGGCAACCTGGATCTGGTCGCGAGCAGCGGCGGCGCCAGCGAAGGCGACAGAAGCCACCAGAGCTGCTGCGGAAAATTTAACGATGTTCATTTGTCTCTCCCGTCGTGGGCTTTGTTGTGGACGCAGCCGATAGCGACACTCGCTCTTAGCTTGCGCTCGGCGACCTTTTCTTAACCACCGTAGCCCCATCCTTTTATGTCACTTTCACGAAAGATTTGTGACAACCTAACTTATTGATTTTATTTATAAATATGCGCGACATTGAAAGCAGATGCATATTTTATGTCAGAATCTCACAGTGAAGTCCGTGCCGCTGCCCAATTCCGATTTAATGATGAGGCGGGCGCGGTGGCGGGTGAGGATGTGCTTGACGATGGCAAGCCCGAGACCCGTGCCCTTTTTCGAGCGGCTGTCGGCGACGCTGACGCGATAAAAACGCTCCGTCAGACGCGGCACATGTTCGGCGGGAATGCCCGGCCCCTTGTCGATAACGCTCACCTCCACCGGCTTGCCGGGTTCGGCCCGCAGCCAGACATCCACGACCTTGCCTTCCTGGCCGTATTTGCAAGCATTTTCAACGAGGTTCTGGAATACCTGCACCAGCTCGTCGCGGTCCCCCTGCACCTCTGCCGGCCGGTCGGGCAGGTGCAGCGTGATGGTCACATCCAGCTCGTCGGCAAGCGGCAGCAGGGTATCGCGCACATGGCCGATGACGGGAACGAGATCGACCTTCTGGTCGGGCGCTATGTTGGCCCGCAATTCCAGCCGCGACAGGGACATGAGATCGTCCACCAGCCTGCTCATGCGGGTTGCCTGATCCAGCATGATGGCAAGGAAACGTTCCTGCGCCTTCGGGTCGTTGCGCGCCGGCCCCTGCATGGTTTCGATGAAACCGCGCAGCGAGGCGAGCGGTGTGCGCAATTCATGGCTGGCATTGGCGACGAAGTCGCTGCGCATGCGGTCGATGCGGCGAAGCTCCGAGACGTCGCGGAACGACAGGATATAGAATGGCGGGCCTGCCCCCTCTCCCACATCCGCACGGGCGATACGAACGATGAAGACCCGTTCGGAAGGGAAGCGCTCCGAATGTTCGACCTGGTTAGGCTGGCCGGTGGTGATGGTTTCGCGAATGACATCCAGGAGGCCGGGAGAGCGCAACCGGGCGGAAATATGCGCCCCGGCGGGCAACTGGCCGAAGGCACGCTCGGCCGCGCCGTTCTGAAACAGCACGCTGGCGTTCCTGTCGAGAATGAAAACGGGGGTATCCAGAACCGCGAGGCCCGCCCTTACGCCGGAAATGACGCTTTCGCCGGGCACTTCCTGCTCATCTGCCTCCTCAGCCGGGCTCCCGTCCTTTGCGGGAGCCGCCGCCGGCCGCTCCCGAGCGGCGAGGATGGCAATGACGGCGCAAAGCCACAGGGCGGCGGGCATGTAGGGCGTGTTGAGCTCGGCAACGGCCACGATGGCGAGCATGCTGACGATGAGAACGGGCAACCAGTTTCGACCGAGCTTCCTTCCCAAACGCCTTAACCCACCATCGCCTTCCATGACTGCCATTTCAGCCTGCTCTTTCCACTTTCATCTGACAGCGCATCGAAATCTCATAGGCCAGTTTCATGACAGAGATTCATCATCGCGCATTTTCCACAACGTATATGCGCAAAATCGACGCCGCAATCGCTGCCGCCGCAGCACCCCGGTCAAGCGGTCCTGTTTCACTTGAATTCTGGCAATGGATGTGAACTCATTGGCGTCGAGTTGCCTTTACACAACAACAGCCGGAGGAAACCATGGGCGAAGAAACGAAGAAGCGGACGGTCGATATCACCATAGGCGGCAAACTGCGCAGCTTCGACATCGACGATCCGGTTCTTCCTGACTGGGTTGAGGAAAAGAAACTTTCCGCCGGCAATTTTCCCTACGACAAGAAGATGAAGCGGGAGGACTACGACAGCACCCTCGAGGCGCTGCAGGTGGAGCTGGTCAAGGTGCAGTTCTGGCTGCAGGCCACCGGCAAAAGGGTCATGGCGGTTTTCGAGGGCCGCGATGCGGCGGGCAAGGGCGGCGCGATCTTCGCGACCCGGGCCTATCTCAACCCCCGCTATGCCCGCGTGGTGGCGCTGACCAAACCGACGGAAACCGAACGTGGCCAATGGTATTTCCAGCGCTATATCTCACATTTTCCGACCGCCGGCGAATTCGTTCTGTTCGACCGCTCGTGGTATAACCGCGCAGGCGTAGAGCCGGTCATGGGTTTCTGCACACCTGAGGAACACAAGCGTTTCCTCAAGGAAACGCCGCGCCTGGAAAAGATGCTGGTCCATGAGGACGTTCATCTGTTCAAGTTCTGGCTCGACATCGGCCGCGAAACGCAGATCGAACGCTTCCATGACCGTCGCCACAGCCCGCTGAAATGCTGGAAGCTTTCGGATATGGACATAGCGGCGCTGACGAAATGGGACGACTACACGCAGAAGCGCGACGAAATGCTGGAAAAGACCCACACCGACGCCGCCCCCTGGACGGTGGTGCGCGCCAACGACAAGCGCCGCGCGCGGGTAAACCTCATCCGTCACATCCTTCTTGCGCTCGACTATGAGGGCAAGGACAAAAAGGCAATCGGCGAAATCGACGACAAGATTTTGGGATCTGGGCCAGATTTTCTCAAATAGGACCGGAAGACGTTGACAGGCGCCTCCATTCGAGACGCCTGTTTTCCCTTACTGGCCCGGCAGAATGCGCACGGAATAAAGATTGACCGGACGGCCGCTGCCATCGATATCGCTGTTGATGAAGATCCTGCCCGGCGCATTGGGGGCGAGAGATCGTTCGAATGTCGCGTTCAGCAGCATGTCCGCGCGCTCGGCCGTAGCCGTGAAGCGGTGGCGGGAGCAATCGCCCAATGTCGCGAAATCGCAGGCGACGGACACCTGGGTCTGACGGTCGCTGGAGGATTGCAGCGTGATCGAAATGGTCGAGGACTTGCCCGCCATATCCCGCATCACCTCCACCGGAACCTCGACGCTGACGGCGCCATCCTGCGAGACACTTCTCGAGGTTACCTTTATCGCCTTGCCAGCGGGTGTGGCGATGTTTTCGACATTGGCGCGTGGACCAGCCGAAACACCGGAACTGCCACGCTCCGCATTGAAGACTTCCACCCAGTCATCGGAAAAACCACGACCGGCGGAAAGGCTCGGCGCGGGCTCCGTCCCGTTGAAATCCTCCGCCTGCACCTGCGCCGGCGGATTGGGCACGCTGGTATCGCGCTGCTCCGGCGACAGCAGGAGGCCTGAGGAATAGACCCACCAGGCGCCGAAACCGATAAAGGCCAGAAGAGTCACATAAATGAAAAGCCGGGCAAACAGCCCCCGGCGCTTGCGGCGGCCAACCGCGCCTTCCGGCCGGAAGGCAAGCGAAGAATCGCCCGCGCGGGAGCCTCTCTTCGGCGGCTTGCCATTGCGCTGCCCCGCACTCAGAGGCTCCGCAGCAGCGGCGGCGCCCGGCCGGACATCGCGTGTTTCGCCACGCAGTTCCGGCTCAACACCCATATCGCCGTGATCGGACGGCTGCGAAACGGGATCGACCGAGTGATCGTCCGGCGCCGGACTTTCCGGTGCGGGCGGGCGCAATTGCTGCTCCACCCTGTCCAGAAGCCGGTTGCGCTCTTCATTCTCGATCTGGTGGATCAGGCCTTCAAGCCGCTGGCGCTGCTGGGAGACAACCTGCGGATCGTCTATGCCCTGCTTGCGCAGGCCCGCTTCCAGTGCCTGGCGGGAGGATTGGTAAATCCGTGCACGAACTTCGGCGTTCGATCTGTCCGATTTTTCCAGAGCATTTCTGATTGCCGTTTCCAGTCCGCTCACGACCGATCCTTGTTCTATTGCGCTTTGCAAAAAATATGCGGCGCTGCGCCATGGGTTCACGATTCGGTAACGGCTATACCGCCCCTCCGCAAGCATCGTTTGTGATAAAGACCGGATTGCCTTGGGGAAAATCAATTCATTGTGGCGCTACGAACGCAGATTCCATAGGCGAACGCCACGCTGTTTTCGCTTTCAATCTGCTGCTGAACGCGATATTGACTTACGTGCGCGTAAACGTAATTCGTGGGAGGAGACATGCTACCGTCCGTGCTGAAAGACAATCTGCGTCTTCCGGTCATAGCATCACCGCTATTCATCATTTCACATCCGCAGCTGACGCTGGCGCAGTGCAAGGCGGGCGTCATCGGCGCTTTCCCGGCGCTTAATGCGCGGCCCGAAAGCCAGCTCGACGAGTGGCTGGCAATGATCACCGAGGAGCTTGACGCTCACAACCGGGCCGATCCCGAGCGCCCGGCGGCGCCCTTCGCGGTCAACCAGATCGTGCACATGTCCAACCGGCGGCTGGAGCGCGATCTCGGCCTTTGCGTGAAATACAAGGTGCCGGTGGTGATTTCCTCGCTTGGCGCTGTGCCGGAGGTCAATGCGGCCGTGCATTCCTATGGCGGCATCGTGCTGCATGACGTCATCAACGACCGCCATGCCCGCTCCGCCATTCGCAAGGGCGCGGATGGGCTGATCGCGGTGGCGACGGGTGCCGGCGGACATGCGGGCACGCTTTCGCCCTTCGCCCTCGTTCAGGAAATCCGCGAATGGTTCGACGGCCCGCTGCTGCTGGCCGGCGCCATCGCCAATGGCGGCTCCATTCTCGCGGCGCAGGCCATGGGCGCGGATATGGCCTATATCGGCTCCCCCTTCATCGCCACCGAGGAGGCGCGCGCTTCCGAAGGCTACAAGCAGGCGATTGTCGAAGCGCAGGCCAAGGATATCGTCTATTCGAACTATTTCACGGGCGTACACGGCAACTACCTGAAAAGCTCGATCGTCGCCTCCGGCATGGATCCCGACAATCTGCCCGAAGCCGATCCTTCGAAAATGGACTTCGAAACGGTCTCCGGCGGCGCCAAGGCCTGGAAAGATATATGGGGCGCGGGGCAAGGCATCGGCGCCGTCAAGGCGGTGGAACCGGTGGCCGCACTCGTCGATCGGCTGGCAAAGGAATATGAAACGGCCAAAAAGCGCATCTGCGGGAAAGGCTGAAGTCTCCGGCAAACAATGGACAGGCAAAGCTTTTTGCGGAAATTTCAAAACCAGCACATTCAAGGCTTGAAATCCGTCAGCATTGCCTGTATCAGCCCGCCATGAAGCTGATCCGCAACAAACGGGTCACAATCGGGCCGCTTTAGCTCAGTTGGTAGAGCACGTCATTCGTAATGACGGGGTCACGTGTTCGAGTCACGTAAGCGGCACCATTTTTTCACAGACTATTATCTGAATAGACACGCGCTGTCAGGACCAGTCCGAGACATAGGGCCGGCCGTGCAGACCCGCGAGATAAAAGCGCTGCGATTAACGAACAATCACGCCGTACTGACCGTAATACGGTGGGCGCGGGCGGTGGCGATAGTCACCGCGCCATTCCCTGCGATCCCGCCATTCTCTGTGTTGGCGCCAGTTCCGGCGGTCATAGTCGCGGTAATATCTGTCTCGATCATAAGCTCGATAATAGACGCCGGACGAATAATATCCGCCCGTGCGGTAACCGCCATCGTCAACGCATCCGCTCAGGATGCCGACCGACAAGAGGCAGATTGCTGCGGTTAGAATCTTCATGAACTGATCTCCCAATAACCGACCTCAACGTCTGTCCGTGTCCTCGGTTCCGTTAGGAAGAGTGATGCGGCAGGCCTGAACGAGGGCTGAATGATACCGGTCGCTCCGACCTGATGCCTCATACGGGAGTGGGTTCATCAGAATTGGCGGCTTCCGGCTGCCGGCTACACCGATGGAAGGAAGGTATTCGTCGTCACGTTGAAACCAACCGGGCTCCACTCACGTTAATTGTCTAGTTTTGATTAACTTGAAAGCTCTCAACATGGACGTCATTCGGATCCTGATCGCCATCATCCTTCCGCCCGTCGGCGTGTTTCTTCAGGTCGGGCTCGGCCTGCATTTCTGGCTTAATATTCTCCTGACGCTGTGCGGTTATGTTCCCGGCATTATCCACGCGATCTGGGTGATCCTGCGGAGGTGATATCCGCTCTCATCGGCGATGGGACGTCCGCAACATTTTAGTACGTGATTAAATTCTCATTGGCTGCTGGAACCTCGTCTTCTCCCTCACGTTATGGTGATGACACCAGTCAAGGAGAAAATCATGAACCAGATCATCTACATCGTCGGCCTCGTCGTCATCGTTCTGGCGATCCTGTCGTTTTTCGGCTTCCGCTGATCCCCGTTGTCAATTCGATCGCTTGCGCATATCCTAAGCAGCAGTGACACACGACTGCGTTCATGGGTTGCTTCGCTGTCGGGTGTATTTCGGGATCGCGTTGCTCTGGGAGGTGCACGATGAAGAACGAGAGATGGACAGAGCCTGTCGAGGTCAATCTCGAGGCGAATGGCAAGAGCGTCATCGCCGGCCCCTTCGAAGCATTGACATTATTGACCGAAGGCTGGCCCAAAACTGGCGGATTGAGCTTTGTGAGAGCGAGAAGCGCCTGCCGTGCCGCCCTTGACGGACGTAAATCGCCCGAAGAAGCACGCAAGTGCTTCACCGACGCGGTTTCCGAGATGCAGAAAAACCCGCATTGACGCACCCAAAAGAAAACGGCTCCTGAAAAGGAGCCGTTCTTTTATTTGCGACGCTTTCGGTGATCGAGCGGCCGGAAGCGCTTTACATCCAATAGGGTGCGACGCCGTAATAATCATAGACCTTGCTGTCCTTGGCGTTCAGCAGATCGTTATCGTCGAGATTGGCGAAGTGCGGCGCGTTTTCGATCTCTTCTTTGGTGAGATCGATGCGGTAGCCGTCGAGTTCTTCGTCGTAATGCAGCTTTTCCCAGGGCAGTGGATAATAGTCGTCACCGATGCCGAGGAAGCCGCCAAAGCTCAAGACCGCATAGGCAACGCGCCCTCCGCGCTTTTCCAGAATGATGCGCTGGATCGAGCCGATATGCTTGCTGTCGGCGCCGTAAACACGCGTGCCTTCCACCTTGTCGCTGGCGATCAGGCTCGGCGTATCCTTGACATAGGGGTCCTGTCCGGCGCGGGGTTCCTGATGCATCATGTGCCTTTCCTCCTTGATTTTCCTCATTTGTGTCACGTCTAGTAAACCCCTCGACGGACAATTCGTTCCGCGGCGTTTCAGGCCCTTCGGCGGGAATTTTTTTGAAGGAGAATGGAACGAAAACGACCTTATTGGCGGATTTTCTGCCAGACGGAGGGAGAAACACCGACCATCTTGCGAAAGACGCGGGAGAAATGCGCCTGATCCGAAAACCCGGCGGCAATGGCGATGTCTGTCAGTGCCATGTCGGTCCGCATCATCAGTTCCTTGACGTGATCAATGCGCGCCTGCATCTGCCATTGGTGCGGCGGCACGCCGGTGGAGGCCTTGAAGGCATGGCTGAAATGCGATTGCGACAGATTGGTGAGTTCCGCCAGCTCCTCCAGCCGGATCGACCGCAGGCAATGTTCGCGGATGTAATCCGTCGCCGCTCTCAACTGCCATGCGGCGAGCTTGCTGCGTTTTTTAACCGGCTCCCGCTTCACTTTCAGGAAGTCCGTCAATAGCGCCAGCACGAGGCTTTCGCCATAAAGGTCATGCAGCGGATCGGGATTGTCGCATTCGGCGGCAATCAGTCGCGCCAGCGCCAGCAGGCGCTCATCCTCGAACATCAGATGCGGATCGAGCAGGCTGTGCGGGTCGAAGCCCTGCACCAGCCGGGCACCCAGCAATCCCGCATCGAAATGCAGATCAAGGTGGCGCACGAAGGAGACGTTGCTCAGTTCGGCATGCACATCCAGATCGGCGGGGACGAAGGAAATTCGGTTCGCCTTGGACGACCCGTAATTGTCGCGACGGAAGCGGTTTATCATGAACCTGCCGTCATCCGTCCCGTCCATATCCAGCAGGAAAACGAAACGCGGATCCTTGCCGACGTAACGGCCGCCGGCCTTCGGGGCGCAACGCACATCCCAGAGATCGGCGACGATGCCGTTCCAGACCCGCGAGCGTGGGCCGCCAATGACGGCAAAACCCTCGATCTCATTTTCCATCCGCACGCGGAAAGCCATGGCCTCTCGATCCCGCAGGGCGCCATGGCGCCACTATAAACATGATAAATCTATTCATGTTTATAGTGGCAAACTGCTTTCCCCGCAACCGCCAGCCTTCGGCCAAGTCTTACCACTTCTTTGAAAGCTTGAAGGTGATGGTGCGGCTATCGCCCCAGCCGCAGACGGAGACGCCGGCGCAGCTCTTCACATATTCCTTGTCGAAGACATTGGCGACGTTGATCGATGCGGTCCAGTCATTTTTCTCATAGCGGATTGCCGCGTCGAAGACGGCAGCATCCGGAACGCGCAACGTATTTGCCTCATCCGCCCAGGATTTGCCCTGATACCGTACGCCGCCGCCGAGGCTCAGGCCTTCCAGCGCGTCTGTGGTGAAGGCATAGTCCAGCCACAGCGAGGCGGTGTGGGCGGGCACGATCCATGGCGATTTGCCAATCAGATTGGGATTGGCATCGCGGGTAATCTCCAGATCCGTATAGGAATAGGAGGCGAGCGCCTTCCAGTTCTCGCTGAGATTGGCCTTGGCCTCCAGCTCGAAGCCGGTGGATTCCACCTGCCCGAACTGACCGCTCGTGGTCACACCACCGGCCGTATAGGAAACGATGGCATTGTCCTTGACCAGCTTGAAGACGGAGGCCGTGATGCTGCCGTCGAAGAAGGTCGGCTCATATTTGATGCCGGCCTCGAACTGGTGTCCCTCTTCCGGCGAAGCAGGAGTGCCATCCGCAAGCGTATCGATGAGCGGATTGAAGAAAGTGGCGGCCGAGACATAGGGTGTCAGGCCATTGTCGAATTCATAGGCGAGACCGGCGCGGCCGCTCAGCGCATCGTCATTCGAGCGGCGGGAGAGGCCCGCAGGCAGCCTGTTGTTCAGTTCCGTGTCGACATAGTCGTAACGGCCATTCAGCGTGACCAGCCAGCCATCGCCGAAACGCAGCTGGTCCTGCGCGTAGATGCCGATCTGCTGCTGGGTCACGATATTGTCGGCATAAACGAAATTTGTTCCCTGCGTCGAGCCATAGATCGGGTTGCGCGCACCGATGGCATTCGATCCGCAGCAGGCCTGCACCTGGTCCAGCCGGTAATATTTATAGTCGAGACCGAAGAGCAGAGAGTGATTGACCGCGCCGGTATCGAACTGGCCTTCGACCCGATTATCCACGCCGAAACTGTCGACTTTCGACACGCCATCATAACCGAAGCGGGTCAGCATATAGTCGTTGGTGGTGGCATCGAGGATCGGCTGGCCGTTTGCATCTGTATTGGCCCAGCCCCCGGCATAGGGTCCGGTTTCGTGCTTGTAGAGGTGGCCATAGCGGGCGTTCTGGCTGATCTTCCAGCCATTGTCGAATTCGTGGCTGACCTCGTAGCCCACCATGGACTGGTAGACGCGGCCATTGTCGATATCCGGCTCGCCATAAAACGCCTTTCGGTCGAGCTTGCCGAAGGGCGCGTCGACCACGGTGCCAACATAGGGCAGGAAGCCGTTGCCGATATGAACCTGATCGAGCGCCGAGAAATAGCCGTAGAGCGTGGCGCTTGTCTGCGCGTCCGGCTCGAAGGTGATCTGCGGCATGATGAAGCCGCGCAAATCCTCGGAATAATCGGTGTAATTATCGCCGCCGGAGACCTTGCCGGTGACGCGATATTTCCACACGCCTTCACCATCGACCTTGTCGCCGAGATCGAAACCGAAGAAGGCATTGCCGAAATTATTGATGCCGATTTCCGTTTCGCGCACCGGCTCATCCTGCGTGCGCTTGCGGACCATCTGCACGATACCGCCGGGATTGGCGCCGCCATAAAGCACCGAGGCCGGGCCTTTCAGAATTTCCACGCGCTCCAGACCGTAGGCATCCATCTGGAAACCGCCGAAACCGTAGCTGAACAGGTTCAGACCATCCAGAAACACGCCAGTCTGGGTGGCCTGAAAACCACGGATGTAAATCCAGTCCGTATCCGGGTCCGAGCCGAAGGGCTCCGCCGTCACACCGGGGGTGTAACGCAGTACCTCGTCGATTTTCGTCACCGCGCCGCGGTCATCCATTTCCTGGCGGCCGACGACCGATACGGATTGCGGAATATCCCTGGTTTCCGTCTCGGTTTTCGAACCGGTCGCACTTTTCTTCGCAACATAACCCCGGACCAGACCCGTCGCGTTCTCCGCGCCCTGCCCTTCAACGGTAATCTGCTGCAGAACGGTCGTGTCCTGCGCGTGGCCCATCGCTGGCGCCAGCAAAACGACGGCGGCCGTGCCCAAAGCCAGACGGCTCAAAAACATCCCATGCAAATTTTTCAAGATATGCCCCGAAACAGATCGCGGCCGATGTCCAAATTCGACAGGCCGCGGCACCTCAATTAAGCTGAGTATTTACATCAGGATTAAGGCAGGATGCTTGTCGTTTTCTGGCGGGATTTGAAGCTTATTGGCCTCTCGCACAGTTTTGCGCCCGTGATTTATCGGACAGGGCTTCGATATCAACCCTTGCGCCGGCCGATCCTTGCAAGCTGCATGACCGGAAGCATGCCAATGACGACGATTGCCAGCGCTGCGATTGCCGCCTCCTCATAGGTGCCGCGCGCCGCTTCGCCATAAAGATGGGTAGCGAAGGTTTCGAAATTCAGCGGCCTCAACAGAAGTGTGGCGGGAAGCTCCTTGACGCAATCGACAAAGATCAGCAGCGCCGCTGCCGCAAGCGACGCCTTGGATAGCGGCAGATGAATCTGGCGGAATGTCTGCGTCGCGGATCGCCCGAGCGTTCGCGAGGCGTGATCGAAGGATTGCGGTATGCGGCTGAGGCCGGCATCCACACCGCCCGCCGCAATGGTGAGGAAACGCGCCGAATAGGCGTAGATCAGCGCGGCGCCGCTGCCGATGAAGATGAGGCCGGTAGAGATGCCGAACCAGTCACGCATGGTCTGGTCGACAAACCGGTCGAAGCCGCCAAGCGCGATCAGCACGCCGATGGCGATGACCGTGCCGGGGGCCGCATATCCGACCGTCGAAAGGCGATAGGACCAGAGCGAGAGACGCCCCGGTGCAAGGCGCATGGCGTAAGCAACCGCAAGGCCGAGGATAAGGGTGATGATCGTCGCCAGTCCGGCAAAGACGATGGTGTTCAGAGCTTCGTCGGCAAAGCGGGCGGAGAGGCCGCTGAAACGGAACCGTTTCCATGCCTCGATGACGAGATAGGCGGCCGGCGCCACAAAGCCGATCAGGACCGGCAGGCCGCCGAGTACGAAAGCGGCCCAGCCCTTCAGGCCGTTGAGCCGCAGCGGCTCCAGTTCCCTGCTTTTCTGCGCCGAAACGGCATAACGCTGCTTGCGTCGCGCCCAGCGCTCCAGCGCCACGAGGGCGACAACGATGAACAGCATGGAAAGCGCGATCTGCGCCGCACCCGGCAGGTCGGATTTCGTGACCCAGGTGGTGTAGACGGAAACGGTGAGCGTGCGGACGCCGAGGAATTCCGATGCGCCTATATCGTTGAGCGCTTCCATCAAGGCGAGGCTGATGCCGACCGCAATCGCCGGTCGCGCCAGCGGCACCGCGACCTTGAAGAAGGCTTTGCGTCTGGAAACGCCGAGCGTTCGCGCCGCTTCCAGCAGGTTGCCCGCCTGTGTCAGGAACATGGCGCGCACGGGAATATAGACATAGGGAAACAGCACGAAGCCGAGAAGGACGATGCAGCCCGCCATGGACCTTATGTCCGGCAGGCGAAATTCGCGCGGGCTGGAATAACCGAGCAGCCAGCGGATCGCGCCCTGCACCGGTCCTATGGGATGCAGAATATCCAGATAGGCGTAAGCGACGATATAGGTGGGCATGGCCAGCGGCAGCAGCAGCGCCCATTCCAATATTTTGCGGCCGGGAAAATCATAGGCGGTGACCAGCCAGGCGGCATAGGTTCCGACGACGCCGGCCAGCAGCCCGACCCCGGCGAGAAGGATCGCCGTATCCGGAAGCGCCGTCCAGAGCACGGTCGAGCCGAGATGCGCCCACAGGCCTTCAGAACCCTGCAACGCCTGCGATACAAGCGCCAGAACCGGCACCATGGCGCCGCAGACCGCCAGCACGGAAAGGCACAGCCACCAGAAGGAGGATGAAAACCTGGCTCGGGCACGAGGTGTCAATGGCTGGATGGCGTCTGGATTCATGTGCTTTTAGAAAATACGCGGAAAGGCGCCCGCGAATGCGAACGCCTTCCACCATGTTATCGCTGATTGGCCCTTACTTGTCGAAACCGACCTTGTCGACCAGCTCGCTCGCCTGCTTGCGGTGCGAGACGATTTCCGTCAGCGGCTTGTTATCGATCTTCAGCGTGCCGAAGGAAGCGATGATCTCGTTGAGAGCCGCACCCTGCTTGACCGGATATTCGTAGTTGGCTTCAGCATAGATCTTCTGGGCTTCGTCGGAGACGAGATATTCCAGCAGCTTGACGGCTTCCGCCTTGTTCGGTGCATTCTTGGCCACGGCCGCGCCGCTGATATTGACCTGCGTGCCGCCGTTCTTGAAGGTCGGCAGAACCACCTTGATGGCGTCGCCCCACTTCACCTGCTCCTCGCCGCCCTTGCCCGAGCGCATCAGGCCAACATAATAGGAGTTGGCGATGCCGATATCGCAAATGCCGCCGAGGATATCCTTGGCAACGTCACGGTCGCCGCCGCCTGCCTTGCGGGCCAGGTTTTCCTTGACGCCGGCAAGCCACTTTTCGGTGTCCGCAGCGCCGTAATGGGCGATGTAGTCGGCAAAAAGCGCCGTGTTATAGGGGTGCTGGCCGGCGCGAATGCAGACCTTGCCCTTCCACTTCGCATCCGCCAGATCTTCATAGTTGAAGGAGGCGAGATCGACATCCTTCGCCGCATAAAGAACGCGGGCGCGCATGGAGAGCGCGAACCAATGACCCTTGGCGTCGCGAAGTTCAGCCGGGATAGCCTTGGTCAGGGTTTCGGATTCGACTGCCTGGGTGACGCCCTTTTCAGCGAGATCGACGAGGTTGCCGGCATCCACCGTCATCAGAACGTCGGCAGGCGAGCTTGCGCCCTCGCTCAGAACGCGCTCGGCGAGACCGTCCTTCAGGAACACGGTATTGACCTTGACGCCGCTCGAGGCGGTGAAGGATTCCAGCAGCGGCTGGATCAGGCCCGGTTCGCGGGTGGTGTAGATGTTGAGTTCCGCAGCGCTGGCCGTTCCGGCTGCAAAGGCAACCGTGCTGGCAAGCAGGGCAAATCTGGTAAATTTCGTCATGTTTTGTCTCCCTCTCCGATAGCGGCAATATAGAGGGAGCAGACATCATACCTGATGACCCAAATCAAGTTTTATTTCTCTGTTTTTCGGGCGGATTCGATCACCAAGAGTTGAAAATGGAGCGGAAATAAACATACAAATCCGCTCACTCAACTTGCAGTAAATATCAGCACGCCCTTGGGGTCGATACCGAAGCGCACCGCCGTCGTCCGGGCGGGTGTGCGCTGCATTGTCCTCACACGCAGATCGGCCGACAGTCCGGGCACGGCTATGCCAAGCTGCTCGATTTCCCCGAGGAAGACACGGCTCGATATTTCGCCGGCAATTCCTTCTTTCGCCGCACCGTCCTCGATGATCGAAATCGCATTTGGGCGAACATAGGCAACGGCGGCGAGACCGTCAGGCAGATCGGACGCATCGCCCAGAAGCCCGAGCGGCGTTTCGACGCGGCCCTGTCTTACCCGGCCTTCGATCTTGTTGAAGGCGCAGAAAAAATCGGCGGCATAACGGGTCTTGGGATGATCGTGGATTTCGTAACCCGTGCCGCTCTGCACGATGCGCCCGCGCTGCATCAGAACCACGCGGTCGCCTGCCGAAAGCGCCTCTTCCGGATCATGCGTCACCATGATCGCCGTCGTACCCAGTTGCCGCAACAGGCCGAGCGTTTCCTCGCGCACGCTGTCGCGCAATCCCCTGTCCAGATTGGAAAAGGGCTCGTCCATCAGGAGCAGGCCGGGCTGCGGGGCAAGCGCGCGGGCGAGCGCCACACGCTGCTGCTCGCCGCCAGACAGCGTATGCGGATAACGTTTCGCCAGTTCCTGCAGGTGAACATGTTCTATCATCTCGGCAGCGCGGCGGCGGGCTTCCACCTTCGGCAAAGACCGAAGACCGAACATGACATTCTGCTCGACGGTCAGATGCGGAAACAGCGCATAATCCTGAAAGACAAAACCGATATTGCGCTTTTCCGGCTCGACGAAAACAGCAGGGCCGGCAACGACAGCGCCGTTCAGGGAAACGCTGCCATGGTCCGGCGTCTCCACGCCCGCCACGATGCGCAGCAGGGTCGATTTTCCACAGCCGGAGCGCCCTACCAGACAAATGATTTCGCCGCGTTCGACGGAAAGATCGATATCGGACAGCACTTCCGTCTCGCCGAATCTCTTCCCGACCGATTTCAGTTCAAGCGCTGCCCTGCCTGCCATTTCCAATCCTGCCCTGCTTTGCGAATTATGTTGATCGCTCAAATCAGGATTAAAGTCAAAAAAGCCGGGCAAAATGCTTTTCCCTTCACGAGTTGGCGAGATGTGCGGCAGCAATATTGACGTTTACGTTAGAGTTAAATAGGTTTTGCCGACGAGATAGACGTCAAGGGATTAGGCGTCTATCATTCGTCACCGGGGAGCGAGAGGAGCGGTCGATCCGGTGACGCCACATGAGGTTCCCTCAACCCGGCCGATTGGGCCGGCTGAATGCGGGAGCTTCGTGAACATCAGGCAGCCGAAAGCGCCCTTCACGCGTTTCAAGGAATGCGCGGCGCGACAAAGACTCTGGGAGGAGAAGCATGAGTGAACTGTCCCTGGGACACCCGGAAAACGTCAGCGCAGAGAGGCGTTGGCTGGCATCCTATCCGCCGGGCGTACCCTCCGAAATCCCCGCATCCGCCCATGCCTCCCTTGTCGAACTTCTCGAAAAGAGCTGTGCGCAATTTGCCGACCGCAAGGCCTTTTCCAGCATGGGAAAGTCCCTGACCTATCGGGAACTGGACGCTGAAACCCGCGCGGTCGCTGCCTGGCTGCAATCCAGAGGGCTGGAAAAAGGCGACCGGGTTGCCGTGATGATGCCGAATATCCTGCAAAATCCCGTCGCGGTGTACGGGATTTTGCGGGCGGGCATGATCGTGGTCAATGTCAATCCGCTCTATACCCCGCGCGAGCTGGAACATCAGCTCAAGGATTCCGGCGCAAAGGCGATCTTCGTGCTGGAAAACTTCGCCCATGTGGCACAGCAGGCTGTGCCTAAAACCGCGGTGCGGCATGTGGTCGTCGCGGCGATGGGCGATCTCCTCGGCCTGAAGGGACATATCGTCAATCTGGTGGTTCGCAAGGTCAAGAAACTGGTGCCCGCCTACACCATTCCCGGTTCCATCAGCTTCAAGGCGATGCTGAAGGAAGGCCAGGGATTTTCGCTGAAGCCGGTCAGCCTTACGGCGCAGGACATCGCCTTCCTGCAATATACCGGCGGCACAACCGGCGTATCCAAGGGTGCGGTTCTCACCCATGCCAATCTTCTGGCCAACAAGCTTCAGATCAGCCTGTGGCTGGACGCCGCTTTTAATGGCCGAAAGGACCGCCCGGAAGTTCTCAACTTCATCTGCGCGCTGCCGCTCTGCCACATCTTCGCATTGACGGTGAATTCGCTGATGGGCATTGCGCTCGGCGGTCATAATCTGCTCATCGCCAATCCGCGCGACATTCCCGGCTTCGTGAAGGAACTGACGCATTATCAGCCGCATGTTTTCCCTGGCATCAACACGCTTTTCAATGCGCTGATGAACAATGAGGATTTCCGCAAACTCGATCTGTCGTCGCTTATTCTGGTTCTCGGCGGCGGCATGGCGGTGCAAAGGCCCGTCGCGGAGCGCTGGCTTTCCATCGTCGGTTGCCCGATTGCCGAAGGCTACGGCCTCTCCGAGACATCCCCGGTCGCCACCGTCAACCGCCTCGATTCCACGGAATTCAGCGGCACCATCGGCCTGCCCATCTCCTCGACGGAAATCGATATTCGCGATGAGGACGGCAACAGCCTGCCGACAGGCGAAGTCGGCGAGATCTGCATTCGCGGGCCGCAGGTCATGGCCGGCTATTGGCAGCGGCCGGATGAAACCGCAAAAGCCATGACCGCCGACGGCTTCTTCCGTTCCGGCGACATGGGTTTCATGGACGAGCGCGGTTACACCAAGATCGTTGATCGCAAGAAGGACATGATCCTCGTTTCCGGTTTCAACGTCTATCCGAACGAGGTGGAAGAAGTGGCCGCCAGCCATCCGGGCGTGCTGGAATGCGCCGCAATCGGTGTTCCGGATGAACATTCCGGCGAAACCGTCAAGCTTTTCGTGGTCAAGAAGGACCAGTCACTCACGGAAGCGGAGCTCAAGGCCTTCTGCGCCAAGAACCTGACGAACTACAAAAGGCCGAAAATCATCGAGTTCCGCACCGAGTTGCCGAAATCGAATGTCGGCAAAATCTTGCGGCGAGAATTGCGCAATCTGAACTGATTGTCTCGCGCAATGGGGAGAGCCGGGCGACCGGCTCTTTCTTTCGTCCCGGCCCTTTTCTTTTATCAAAGTCGCCTTGATTTGGCCGCCTGAAAAAGAATAGTTTCCTCATCCTTCCACGGAAGCCGAGGAGCACAAGATGCAGGCCACCATCGAAAAACTGAAAGCAACGGCGAGCAGCACAGCCGCAACCGATCTTCGCGCCGCCTTTGCGGCCGACGACAAGAGATTCAGCCGTTTCAGCGCCAAATTCGATGACCTGCTGATGGACTATTCCAAATGCGCCGTGAACGAGGAAATCGTCACGCTTCTCGAACAGCTCGCACGCGAAGGTGGCGTCGAGGCAAAGCGCGAGGAGATGTTCTCGGGCAAGGCGATCAACTTCACCGAAGACCGCGCCGTGCTGCATACTGCGCTGCGCAATCGCTCCAACACGCCGGTTCTCGTGGAGGGCAAGGATGTGATGCCTGACGTGAACGCCGTTCTCACCGCCATGGGCAAGTTTGCCGAGGCGATCCGTTCCGGTTCGCTGAAGGGTGCGACCGGTAAGAAGATTACCGACGTCATCAATATCGGCATTGGCGGTTCCGACCTCGGCCCCGTGATGGCGACGCTGGCGCTTGCGCCTTTCCATGACGGCCCGCGTGCGCATTTCGTCTCGAACATCGATGGCGCCCATATCGCCGATACTCTGAAGCTTATCGACCCGGAAACCTCGCTGTTCATCGTCGCGTCGAAGACCTTCACCACCATCGAGACGATGACGAATGCCGCCACTGCGCGCCGCTTCATCGCCGAGAAACTGGGTGAGGCAGCTGTCAAGCATCACTTCGCCGCCGTTTCCACCGCGCTGGACAAGGTTGCCGCCTTCGGCATCGAAAGCGACCGCATCTTCGGTTTCTGGGACTGGGTTGGCGGACGTTATTCGATCTGGTCGGCCATCGGCCTGCCGCTGATGATCGCCATCGGGCCGGATAATTTCGGCAAGTTCCTGGATGGCGCGCATGCCATGGACAGGCACTTCCGCGAAGCGCCGATCCGTGAAAACCTGCCGATGCTGCTCGGCCTCATCGGCTTTTATAACCGCAACGTGCTGAATTATCCGACCCGGGCGATCCTGCCCTATGACCAGCGTCTGTCGCGTTTCCCGGCTTATCTGCAGCAGCTCGACATGGAATCGAACGGCAAGGGCGTCACTATCGACGGCACGCCCGTCGAAGGCCAGTCCGGCCCGGTCGTCTGGGGCGAGCCCGGCACCAATGGCCAGCACGCCTTCTACCAGCTCATCCACCAGGGCACGAGCGTCATTCCGGCCGAATTCATGATCGCCGCCAACGGTTTCGAGCCCGAACTGCGCCACCAGCACCAGCTTCTCATTGCCAATTGCCTGGCGCAATCGGAAGCGCTGATGAAGGGCCGCACGCTGGCTGAGGCAAAAGCCCAGCTCACCTCCAAGGGCATGGAAGACGAACTCGCCGATTTCATCGCGCCGCATCGCGTCTTTACCGGCAACCGCCCCTCCATCACCTTCGTATACGACAAGCTGACGCCGTTCGCGCTTGGCCGTCTGATCGCGCTCTACGAGCACCGCGTTTTCGTCGAAGGCGTGCTGTTCCGCATCAACTCCTTCGACCAATGGGGCGTGGAGCTGGGCAAGGAACTGGCGACCGGCCTGCTGCCGGTCGTGGAAGGCAAGGAAAGCGCTGCCGGCCATGACAGCTCTACGCAGGGACTGGTGAAGGCGCTGGCCGGTCTGGCAGGCTGAGTGACGTTACGACCGCAATCTTAAAAGCCGGAGACACCTCCGGCTTTTTTATGCGGCGGCCTTAAATATAAAGCGCCGCCATCTTGCGCCACGCTCCGGCCCGGTGGGCGCGGCCATCCCAGACATGCATTTGATGCCCCACCTGCTTCTCCGATAGAACCCGGCTCAGATGATGGTTGTTGTGGAGAAACGGGTCAGCATCGCCGATGGTGAAAACCATGTCGATGTGGCGCAGGTGTTCAAGCCGCCATGGGCAGGCGAGGCCCGGCAGGAAATGGCTCGGCATGTGGAAATAGATGTCGTCGTCGTAATAGCCATCGAACAGATCGCCGAAGAATTCCACCTTCATCGTCAGATCGTAACGGCCGGAAAAGGCGACGAGCTTGCGAAAAAGATGCGGGTGGCGAAAAACGAGACTGGCGGCCTGAAACGCACCCAGGCTGCAACCCTGCACGATCGTATCGTTATTCGGGTTTTTCTCGGCCATCAGCGGCAGCACTTCGTTCAGAATATACTCTTCGAAGGCGGCATGGCGGCGAATGCGATCGGCGGGATGATGCCCGGCCGCGTAGAAGGTCTCTCTGGCAAGCCCCTCTATGCAATAGAGCTGAAGGTGGCCCGCCTCCAGCTTGTCGGCCAGACTGCCGACAAGACCCAGTTCCTCATATTCGAAGAAACGCCCGTCGCGGGTGGGAAACATCAGCACCCTGGCGCCGGAATGTCCGAATATTAACAGCTCCATGTCGCGATGGAGCCTTTGACTATACCAGCGGAGATATTCGCGTTTCATGGCACCTTGAAAAACCGTCTGACCTTGTCCTTATGGACCGCATCTTGCGATGCGCTGTCAGGGTAATCGAAATGCCCGGCGTCGAGGATGAATATTTCATTAAATTTTGATTTCGGCAGCGCATTGGCCACCGCGAACTGGCAGGGCGGCGCGACCGCCGGATCGAAAAGCGCGGGTGCGACCAGCATCGGCACTTTTATGCGGGTGGCGGCAATGGCGGCGTCGAACAGGCGAAGCGTCTCAAGCACATTGGCATGGGTCTTCTGATAGGTCTGAACCGCATCCGCGCTGCCAACGGTGGGCAACGTCAGCCAGAACGGCCGGTGACCGAATGTCGGCACGACAAGATGGCCGCGATCAATGCGCTCGTCGAAAGGGATGGCCAGTGCACCGATGCCGCCGCCGAAACTGATGGCGCTATAACCCACCTGCCCTTCCAGCCACGGATAGAGGCTGATGAGCGTGGAAACGGCAACCCACAGATCATCGACGCAGCCGCCGATGATGTAATCGTCTTTCCTGTCGATATTATAGAGAACATGAAGCGACGGGTCGGACGAAATCGGCGGACAGGCGCTCAGCGAAAGCCCGCGAAAACAGGGAAACAGCACGGCCGTTTCTTCCACCGGCACGTCGAAATCGGGTTCCCCTCGCCCACCATAACCATGGCCGACAACGAGGCCGCGGCGCACCTGCCCTTCGCGCGGCAAAAGCAGCCACCCGCCGATGCGAAAACCGCCGGTGGAGGTGTAGGTCATATCAAGGACATGCCAGCGGGGGTCGGTGAGCCTGCTCTTGCGTAGCACCGGCCGGGAATCCGTGGCGAGCGCGCGGCGATAGCGCTTTTTCCAGAAATCATCGAAGCCCGGCGGCGCTTCGGGCGGGGTGATGGCCAGCAGCTGCTCGCGTTGCATGCCATAGGTCGGGTCGAAATCGAAAGGATGGGACTTGGGAACGCTCATGCGACGCTTGTTTCGTGAAAAAACAGCGGACACAAGCTTCATAATATCGAAATAACGGTTTTTTACGGTTCTAAAGCCGCGAAGAGTGTTGAACCACCTTTTCAAAATGGTTCAACCGCGCTCATCACAAACCGATTTCATGCGCAAAGGGTGGGTTCGCGCCGGCCCGCGAAACGGTGACAGCGGCCGCTTTCGCGCCGAGCGCCAGAGCCTTCCTGATCTGGTCTTCCGTCAGCGAGGCAACCTGCGCCTTGGTCAGCAAACCCTGCATTTTCAGCGAGGCAAGAATGCCGGCATCGAAGGTGTCACCCGCGCCGACAGTGTCGACCACTTCCACCCGCTCGGAGGCCACTTCAACCTTGAGATTGGCGCTATACCCCACAGCGCCTTTGGCGCCACGGGTGACGACGACGAGTTTCGCGCCATGGTGCAGCCAGTGGCGGGCAAGCGTGTCCTCATCACCTTCCAGCCCGAACCAGGCAAGGTCCTCATCCGAGAATTTCACGATATCCGACATGGCCGCCATGCGGCGGATGCGGGCCATGTGGGACTGCTTGTCCTTGATGAAACCGGGGCGAATATTCGGATCGAGCGAGATGACACGGCTTTCGTGCTCGCGCGTCATCAGCGCCTCATAGGTGCTGCCGCAAGGCTCCGGGATAAGGCTGATCGCACCGAAATGCAGCGCCTCGCAATCGGCGCCCAGTGCCGGAAGCTCCGCTTCGGTGATCATCCGGCCGGCGGTGTTTTCGTCATAGAAGGCATAGGTCGCATGGCCATCCACCAGCTTCACGAAGGCGATGGTGGTCGGCCGCGAAAGGGTGGCGCAATAGCTGAAGTCGACATTGCTGGCGCGCAGGGTTTCCCGCAGGATATCGCCCATCATGTCATCGGAAAGGCCCGTGAAGAAGGCGGATGGAACGCCGAGACGCCCCAGCGCAATCGCCGTGTTGAAGACCGCTCCGCCTGCATAGGGGGCAAAACCCGCCTCACCCAGCGTCGTCTGCCGGGGCAGCATGTCGATCAGGGCTTCACCACAACACAGGATCATTACGGTCCTCCTCAAAACAGCAAATCAAATGGACTTAAATCGATTTAGACGAAGATCGATCGGAAGGCCAGCCGCAAAACCGGGCTGGCCGCATCCGAAATTAAGATTGCGGCAATTCGCTGACACCGCCGCGTTTTGCCGACCATGGCAGCGGGTTATCGAGGAAGGCTTCGACCTCCGACAGGGTCTTCTCGTCGAACAGTTTTTCAGCCCGGGCAACGGCCAGAACATCGCGCCAGGTGGTCAGGTAATGCAGCTTGACATTGCCATTGGCGAAGCGCGCTTCGGCCTCTTCGAAGATGCCGTAATAGAACAGCGCGATGCCGTGATCGACAATGCCGCCCGCCGCTCGGATGGCGTCGATGAAGGTGAACATCGAGCCGCCGGCCGTCGTCAGATCCTCGATGACAAGAACGCGGGCTCCCTCCGGCATATGGCCTTCGATCTGAGCGTTGCGGCCATGGCCTTTCGGCTTCTTGCGGCAATAGATCATCGGCAGGCCGAGGCGCTCGGCAAGGAAAGCGGCAAAGGGAATGCCCGCCGTTTCACCACCTGCCACACAGTCAAACTTCTCGAAACCGGCCTCGCGCATCACCGCCGCCGCCGCAAAATCCATCGCCGCCGAGCGGATGCGCGGGAAGGAGATGAGCTTGCGCATGTCGATGTAAACCGGGCTCTTCATGCCCGAAGCGAAGGTGTAGGGGCTTTCCGAATTAAAATGGACCGCCTTGATTTCCCACAACATCTTCGCAACCAGTTCCGCAACGACGGCGCGGTCAGTGAATGTGAAATGGTTCATAGGCGTTCTCCTTTTTCGGCCTTGGTTTATCGCTCCGAAAACCCGGATCGGTTTTCGGAAAGCACAATGTCTCGGTTCAGCATTGCAGGCATCCGCAGGCGGCGCCGAAGGGCGAATGCCTGGGGACCATAACAAAACCGCCGGCAGTGCCGGCGGTTACTAAAAAATCAACTTACATCCCAATGGACCGGGAACATCGGATCGAACACGGTGACCGGCCCGGCGCCCGTCTCGATTTTTTCAGGAAAGGCCACCGCTTCCTCGCGCTTGACCAGCGTGATCGTCTCCTCGTTCGGGGCCAGCCCGTACCAGGCCGGGCCGTTAAGCGAAGCGAAGGCTTCCAGCTTATCGAGGGCGTTTTCATCCTCGAAGACGTGGGCGAGACAGCTCATGGTGTTGATCGAGGTATAGATGCCGGCGCAGCCGCAGGCGCATTCCTTCAGCGGGTCCACATGCGGAGCGGAATCCGTGCCGAGGAAGAAGCGTGCATCGCCCGAAGTCGCGGCAGCCCGTAGCGCCAGCCGGTGTTCTTCGCGCTTGGCGACGGGTAGGCAATAATAATGCGGCTTGATACCGCCGACCAAGATGGCATTGCGGTTGATGATGAGGTGATGGGTGGTGATGGAGCCGGCGATGTTGGCCTTGGACGACTTGATATAGTCCACGCCGTCGCGGGTGGTGATGTGCTCCATCGTCACCTTGAGTTCCGGCAGGCGCTGGCGCAGCGGCTCCAGAACCGTATCGATGAACACCTTCTCGCGGTCGAAAATATCGACTTCCGGCGTCGTCACCTCACCATGCACGCAAAGCGGCAGGCCGATCTTCGCCATGCGTTCCAGAACCGGCATGGCCTTGTTGAAATCGCGCACACCGCCATGGGAATTGGTGGTCGCGCCCGCCGGGTATAGCTTTACGGCGGTGATGAGGCCGCTTTTTTTGCCCTCTTCCACATCGTCGGCCTGCGTGTCCTCGGTGAGATAGAGGGTCATCAGCGGCTCGAAACGGTCACTCGCGGGAATGGCCTTGACGATGCGTTCGCGATAGGCGCGGGCATCGGCCGTGGTGACGACCGGCGGCACCAGGTTCGGCATGATGATGGCGCGGGCGAAATGGCGGCTCGTATCCCCGATCACCCCTTCCAGCATTGCCCCATCACGCAGGTGCAGGTGCCAGTCATCAGGGCGGCGCAGGGTGAGCGACTTCATCGGGATACCTCGGAGCATGATGGAATTGCGCCCGCTTAGCATCTTTTGTCGCGGGAAAACAGCCGCCCGACACGATCAGGCAGCCGTAAATGGCATTTTTTTAAAGCACGCTTCAGATGTTGCCCGCTTCCGGACCCCAGACATCGGTCATGGCGAAACCATCGGCCAGCGGATCAAAGGGATCGAGACCCACCTGATGCAGGCCGAAGGTGAAGCCGCGTCCGGCAATGGTGGGGATGACAGCCGGGCGGCCGGCCACCTCGGTGACGGTGGAAAGGCCGACATCGAATTCCGAACCGATGATCGAGCGGGATTTATACTCGTCTCCCACCTTCACCTTGCCGCGCGCATATAGCGTGGCGAGATTGGCCGAATTGCCGGTGCCACAGGGCGAGCGATCCGCCCGGCCCGGCCACATGGTGGTGCAGGTGCGGATGGAGCCATCCGCATCCACATCGCGGAACATGACATAGGCAACGCCGGAAATGGCCGGAATTTCCGGATGAACGACGGTCATTTCGCGGTTGACCAGATCTTTCAGGATCATGCCCGCCGAGACCAGCTTTGCCGCATTGGCCTTTTCGATGGTGAGGCCGATCTGGCGGACATCGACCAGCGCATAAAAAATGCCGCCATAGGAAATATCCATCGTCACCCTGCCCCATTCGGGCGTGTCGATGCTGACATCCAGCTCATGCACGAAGGATGGCACCATGGTCAGCTTGACCTTTTCGCAACGACCGTCGCGGCAGGTGGCTGTGGCCTTGACCAGACCGGCCGCCGTTTCGAGGATGATGACGGTTTCCGGCTCCTGCATTTCCACCATGCCGCTTTCCAGAAGCGCCGTCGTCGCGCAGATGGAATTGGACCCGGAGCTGGCATGCGCCTGATCTGGCTGGAGAATGACGAAGGCGGCGTGCGCATCCGGGTGCTTCGGCGGCAGGAGAAGATTGACCGACCCCATCGGCGTGCCGCGCGGCTCCAGCGTCAGGAAGCGACGAAGCGCCTCTCCCTGCGGATCGGTATTCATCCAGTGAAGCTGTTCGGCCACGGTGTTGCCGGGGATTTTCGGCGCGCCGCCGGTGACGACACGGCCGATTTCGCCTTCACAATGAACATCGAGAAGCTGGAGGGTGCGTTTCCAACGCATGGTGGTCTACTCCGGAAGTTGGGTTGTTGACCCGACCATACAGATAAAAATACAAGCTGTATACAAATCTACGAGGGCGAGATGATGAAAACCGCTTCCGGTTTCACCATCTCGCTCTTGATCTTTGATCTATCGGTTACGGCACTCTGCCCGGTTTCGATTGGCGGCCGCCTCGCAATTCACTCTCGATGACTGAACAGCCTGATCGTCCACCACAGAACCCGCCGTATCGCCCACCGATCCGACGGTATTTTCAACGGAGCGGCCGAGCCGTTCCACCTGCCTGCCGTAATTTTCACGCGTACGCGGATCGAAGACCGCAATCGGCGCGCTGACCACGACGCTGGCCGCCGTTCCAACGGTTTGCGCCGCCCCGATGCTGACAGCACCCAGCGCCTCACCCAGACCGACATCCGAATCCGTCACCGTCTGGCCGGCGATAAGGCGGTCGCCGATAAGCCGAACAACTTCGGGGCTTTCGGCAAATTTTCCATGGTTCAGGCGGTCGCCGGATTGCAGCTTGGTCAAATCCAGAACGGTGATGCCGGCTTTTTCAAGCTCGCTGCGATAGGGTTCGACCGATGGGTCGATCTGGCCGAGACGATCGACATTGCCGGAAATACGACGTGACAGGCTGAGAGCGCGATCATCCTGCGAAACGAACAGAGTGAATTTCGGCGGTGTTTTGCCGAGGCTTGCGAACTGCCGGCTGAACACGTCGACATCCAGATCGGGTGCGGCCAGAATGACATTGCTGATCTTCGGATCGACCCGGCCATTGCGAATGGCCATCTGGCGCAGCGCCTCCACCGCAAGCCAGGTGCCCATGGAATGGGCCATGACGGTGACCTCGCCGATGGACTTGTCCTTGGCGAGGCGGGTCAGCATTTCCTCCAGCGCATCGCGAGAGTAGTTGGTGCTTTCCTTATCGTAATTATAGTCGAAAATGCTCGCCCGCGACGGCCAGGTGAAGACCACCGGCACGACATCCGTGCCGGAATCATGGACGATCTGGGCGAAGCGATAGACGGATTCTTCGTAACGATTATTGAAACCATGCACGAAGACCAGCACGCGGCGGTCTTTCTGGATATGCTTGCTGATCCAGCTTCGTGTCTCCGCTTCGGAGCGAATGGGCTCCACCGCAACCGTGGTGAAATCCTTCAGCGGGTTCGGCGGCAGTTTCTTCGGCCATTGCACCTGCCCGACCTTGCGGTTGGCATTGGGCGGAATGGAAACCGTCACCGCATCCACCTTCAGACCCGTTCCGCGCTCGCCGCCAAAAAGCACGGCGGCGTTTTCCGATGGTGCACGGGTGGTGGCGACCAGAAGGTTGACCGGCGTGGTTCCCGCCACGGTTTGCCCCGTCGGCGTCATGACCCCAATCGGACGCCCCCCGCAGCCGGCGAGCAGGGCGACAATGGCGATCATGGCCACGAAGCGAATGGGCATCACGTTACTCTCCTACAACCCAGAGGCAGCCAGACAGCAGCCGGGGGAGAGGATTTTCTACCGGAGGCGGAACCGCCGCGCCAGCAACCACAGCACCGGAGCGGACAATTTCCGCCCCGGTGTGTCCAAACGGACCCAATAGCACGGCTGTCACACCGGCAACGGGGCGCCTTCTAAAATGCAGGCCTATTTCTGCGGCAGCATCGTGCCCCTTTCGCGCAGAGCCGCATGCCAGGAGAGCGCTTCCTCGATGAGATGCGGCGTATGTCCACCCCGCGCCACCGCCCGCCGGTAATAATCCGTCAGCGAATCGCGATAATCAGGATGCACGCAGTTTGCGATGATGACCGCCGCGCGCTCGCGAGGCGCGAGCCCACGCAGATCGGCAAGCCCGATTTCGGTGACGAGAATATCGACATCATGTTCGGTATGATCGACATGGCTGACCATCGGCACGACGCTTGAAATGGCCCCGCCCTTGGCGATCGATTTGGTGACGAAGATGGACATATAGGCGTTGCGGGCGAAATCCCCCGAGCCGCCGATGCCGTTCATCATGTGCGTTCCGCCGACATGGGTGGAATTGACGTTTCCATAGATATCGAATTCCAGCGCCGTGTTGATGCCGATAATGCCGAGGCGGCGGATGACTTCCGGGTGGTTGCTGACCTCCTGCGGCCGCAGAATAAGCCTGCTCTTATATTCCGCCAGTCGCGGCATCACCTTCTCGTTCATGGCGGAAGACAGCGTGATCGACGACCCGGAGGCGAAAGTCAGCTTGCCCGCATCAAACAGTTCGAAAGTCGAATCCTGCAGGACCTCCGAATACATTTTGAGATCGTGAAACGGCGTATCGATGAAACCGTGCATCACGGCATTGGCGATGGTGCCGATGCCGGCCTGGAGCGGCTGGAGTTCATGGGTCATGCGGCCGTGACGCACTTCGTTCAGCAGGAACTCGGTGAGATGGCCGGCAATGGCCTTCGTCTCGTCATCCGGCGGCAGCACCGTTGAAAAACTGTCACTCTTGTCACTCAGCACGATGGCGGCGATCTTTTCCGGCGGCACCGGAATGAATGGCAGGCCGACACGGCTATCCGTCGCCACTACCGGAATGGGCATGCGGGTCGGGCGTCTGGCGGGAATGAAGATGTCGTGCAACCCCTCCAGCACCTCGGGCTGCGAGAGGTTGATTTCGACGATGACCTTATCGGCCAGAATGGCGAAGCTTGCGGAATTGCCGACGGAAGTGGTGGGCACGATGCCGCCTTCCGCCGTGATCGCCACCGCCTCGACAATGGCGATATCGACCCCGTGGATCTGGCCGCCGCGCAATTGCTCAACCGTTTCGGAAAGGTGCTGATCGATGAACATCACCTTGCCGTCATTGATCGCCCTGCGCAAAGCCGGATCGGACTGGAACGGCATGCGGCGCGCCAGCATGCCCGCCTCCACCATGGTCTTGTCGAGATCGTTGCCGAGTGAGGCGCCGGTCATCAGGGTGATTTTCATGGGGTTCGTCTTGGCGCGTTCGGCCAGCGCCAGCGGCACCGCCTTCGCTTCGCCGGCCCGCGTAAAGCCGCTCATGCCCACCGTCATACCGTCCTGAATGAGACTGGCGGCCTCTTCGGCGCTGACGATCCTGTTCAAGAGGGACGCGTTGCGGATACGCTTTTCAAGCATGCAATTCTCCATGATCTGTCATCACGATGGCACGGCATTCGGCCGGCCACCTTTCGGCGACTATGGCGTGCAGTTTCATCGATGAAACTGACATAGATCAAGGGTGCGCACGGAACCATGGTTCCGATGCATCACATCCCGTTCAACAAACCAGAAGTGGCGCATCGGCGCGACAGGCCGCGGGGCTCTTCTCACCACCGCAGCCTTGCAATCGTCAAAAACCCCTCCCTCACCACCGGCAACAGGCGACGAGGCGAAGGTCATCCCGTGCAACAGGGAAACGTCCGATGTCAGGGGCCTTCACAGACAGGCGCCTGACCGAGCACGACCTGCCCCGCTTCCGCATCATAGGCACGCAGACCGAATGCACCCAGGCTTATCACCCGGTAACAGGGATTGCCGCCTGTCCACAGCGGATCGACAACATCGATATCGGTGATGAAACGGTGGGCGCAGGCCTGACCGGAGCTGTAGGCGATGCCTTCGGCGGTCGTACCTGCCATCGGCACATGGATATGGCCAAAAATGATATGACGTATACCGGCCGGATGAGCGGCGAGACGGCGCATGACAGCTCCGTCATCATGCATGCCGATATGTTCGAAATGGCGGATGCCGCAATCCATCGGCGGGTGATGAATGAACACCGTCACCGGCAGGTCGCCCGCGCCTTCCAGCGCACTCTCCAGCCATCCCAGACGATCCGCACCATATATGCCGCCGATCACATCGGCCTCGTGGCTGTCGAGAAACAGCAGCCGACCGAATTCGGTATCGATGAAGGACTGGATGTAGCCGTTATCGTCACGCGGCTGTTCCGGAAAAGCCGCGACGAATTCCGGGCGGCGGTCGTGATTGCCGAGCATCAACCGCACGGGGATCGAAACGGGCGCGAGGATGTCGCGAAGCAGCTCATAGGCTTCCGGCTCGCCGTAATTGCAAAGATCACCCGTCATCACAAGAAGATCGGCGTCGGCATGTTTTTCGACAATATCGGCCACCGCCGCGCGCAGCTGCTTTTCCGGGTCGACGCCGTTTACAGCAATGCCGGGGGGTACGAGATGGGTGTCGGTGATCTGGATGATCTTCATAACAGGTCTTTCTGCGCAAAATGGCTGCGGGAACGGATTTCCCCGCAGCCTTTTCGATGATTTTGCTTATTTCAGCAGGGCGTTGGTCTGCTCGACGATCTGCTTGAGACCGGCTTCCGGCGTCACCTCACCGCGCATGACGGTGCCGATGATGTCGCGCTGGGTGCGCCAGATACGGACGGAATCGCCACCCGGATAACCGGCCCAGGGCAGAGAACGGTCAGCCTGAAGCGAAGCGGTCTTCACATTCGGGTTCTCGACATAATAAGGAGCGAGGAAGTCCGGGCCGGTGGCCAGCTTGTTGGTGGGCAGGTAACCGGTGATGCGAACGATGGTGTTCTGCGCTTCCGGACCGGTGATCCACTTCAGGTACTTCCAGGCGGCGTCCTGCTTGGCCTTTTCCTGGGTCAGGATAACTGCCGAGTTGCCGCCGGTCGGAACGCCGCCCTTTTCCTTGTTGTCGAGCGGGAAGGTCGCGGTCTTCAGCTTGAAGCGGTCGCCGACCAGACCCTGGATCGTCTGAACATGGGCAGGCGTCGAGAAGATGAAACCGGTGAGGCCTGCACCGAACTGCTGGCGCGACTGATCCCAGTCGAGCAGGTTCTGGCCGCCTTCGGTGACGAACTGACGGGTCATCTTTAGGGCGTTGAGGCCGATCTCGTTGTCGAAGCCAACGGTCTTGGCCTTCTCGTCAACGAGCTTGCCGCCCTGTTCGACGATGAGCGCCTGCCACAACCAGTCATCCGGCCAGCCGTTGATGTCGTAGCTCATGCCGGCGAACTTGGGGTCGAGAGCCTTGATCTTCTTTGCGAGAGCAATGAGCTCGGCGAAGGTCGTCGGCATCTTGTCCGGATCGCCGCCAGCCTTGGTGACGAGGTCGGAGTTGATGTAGATGATCGGCGAGGACGCGTTGACCGGCAGACCATACTGCTTGCCGTCGATCTGGCCGAGGGCGGCCATCTTCGGGCTGTAGTTCTTGTCGAGGAAGGCCTGACCGCCTTCAGCCTGAATGAACGGGCCAAGATCGGTGATCTGGTTGCGCGGTGCGAGCGTGTGAACGAGTTCCGCCGTCAGGTTGTAGCCAGAGAAATAAACGTCCGGCAGATTGCCCGTGACAGCGGAACGCAGAACCTGCTGCTGGCCTTCATTATAACCGGCGGCTGGAGCGAGGAAGTTGATCTTTACGTCCGGGTTCTTCTTCATGAATTCATCGGCCAGCGGCTGATGGAACTTGGTGAAGCCCGGCAGGTTGTAAAGAACGTTGAGCGTGATTTCATTGGCCAGAACCGGCTGAGCGAGGCCCGCAAAAGCCATGCCGAGAGCCAGACCGCCTATCACAGCGCGTCGGTTGAGTTTCATGTCAGTCTCCAGAGAGGTTGGGAGGAGGAAATCTGAACGGCGTCACTTGACGCCGGTCATGGTAATACCGGCGATGAAGTGCCGCCGTGCGAGGAGGAAGCACAGCACCATCGGCGCGGTAATCAGTGTGGCGCCCGCCATCAGCGCACCGTAATTCGCGCCGGATTCGACATCGGCGAAGAGCATCATGCCAAGCGGCGGCGGGGCGAGATTGGTGTCGGAGACCACGATCATCGGCCAATAAAGGTCGTTCCAGTGGGCAACGAGCGAAAAGATCGAGAAAGCGGCGAGCGAAGGCAGCGATCCGCGAAGGACCAGCCCCCAGCAAATCTCCATTTCCGAGAACCCATCCATGCGGGCAGCCTCGATGATTTCATTCGGATAGCTGCGGAAGGACTGATTGAACAGGAAGATGGCGAAGACCGAAAGGAAGAACGGCATCATCATCGCGAAATAGGTATTCAGGAGTTCCGTCTTGGCTAGACCGACAAAAAGCGGCAGGGCGAGCGCCTGAATGGGAACGCAGAGCGCCGCAATGACGAGGCCCAGCAGCAGCTTGCGACCGGGGAACCGGAGCTTCGCCAGCGCATAGGCAGCCGGAACCGACGTCAGGATCTGCACGACGAGAATGCCGACGCAGACGATGACGCCGTTGAGCATGAAGCGCGCCATCGGGACCTGACCCGCCGCCCTGGCATAATTATCCACAGCGTCGAATTTCTGCGGGATCAGCCAAAGCGAGACATCGAAAATCTCTGCCGGTGAGCGGATCGAGGTCAACACCATCCAGTAGAACGGCAGGAGCATCACGAAAGCGCCAAGGGCAAGCACGAGATGTGGGAGATATTTGCGGAGTGCGGCCATCAGTAGTGCACCTTCCGGTCCATGTGCAGCGTCTGGCCGATAGACAGGACCAGCACGATCGCGAGGAAGATAATCGTCAGCGCGGCGGCATAACCGGTGTTGGAATATTCGAAACCTTCGAGATAGAGATCGAACAGCAGGGTTTCAGATCCGAAGCGGCCCTTGGTGAGCACAGCCACCGTCTCGAACACCTTGAAGGCCGAGATGGAGGTGGTGACCACCACGAACATGGTCGTCGGCCCAAGCATCGGCCAAGTCACGGTCAGGAAGCGGTCGATCGGGTTCTTGGCGCCATCCAGCCGCGCCGCCTCGTGCAGATCCTTCGAAATGGCGGTGAGGCCCGCGAGGAACAGCACCATGTTGAAACCCAGGATCTGCCAGACGCCCATCAGCGCCATGGTGGGAATGAGGAGGACGGGATTGGAGAGGAAGGCGACCGGCTCAAAGCCCAGCCATTTGATCGCCGCATTCACCGGACCAAGCGAGGGATGCAGCAGGAACTGCCACACGGTCGCCATGGCGACGAGGGTTGCGGTGACGGGGAGGAAATAAGCCACCTCCCAGAAAGCCCGGCTGCGCTTGCGGTTATAAACGAGCAAAGCCACGCCGAGCGCCAGAAACACACCGAAGGGAATGACGATGAGCGCATAGATGGCGGTATTGGCCAGAGAGCGCAGGAAGACCGGATCCTGAAACGCCTTGACGAAGTTTCCGAGGCCGACAAAGCGGGTGGAGAGCGAACCGAGCTGGTAATCGGTGACGGAAAAACCGGCCAGAACGAGCATCGGAACGATATAGATCGCCAGAAGCAGCAGGCTTGCGGGGGCAGCGAACATCAGGCCGCGCCAGATCATCCGCCGGTCCGCCTTTGACAGCCGCGGGCGAGCCTTCGCGCGCGCGGCCGTGGAAAAATCGACCGCCGTCATGCCGGCACCCGTTCGCGCACCGTGATCTTGCGGCGCAGGCCATCGGCCGCGAAAAGATGCGCGCGTTCCGGCGCAAAGCCGAGATTCATTACGCCATTCATATCCGCTCCCACGGCATCGCCGGCGCCCTGACGCAGGGTGATGGCGACCGTCTCGTCGCTCAGCAGACGGCAGCTCACAAAGCGGTCGGCGCCGTGGGTTTCGCTGCGCACCACGCGCACAGCAAAACCTTCTTCGCCCGGGCGCAAATCTTCGGCACGAAGGCCGAGCGTCGCCGGGCCGGCATCGCGGCCCACACCCTCGATGCCAAGATCGCGTCCAAAGGCCGTGACTTTACCCTGCGTGTCGATTTCGACCGGCAGCAGGTTGATGGATGGCGTGCCGATGAAACGCGCGACCGTCAGCGTCGCGGGCTTGCGGTAAAGCTCGTCCGGCGTGCCAAGCTGCTCGATGCGGCCTTCCGACATCAACGCGATGCGGTCGGACATGGTCATGGCTTCGATCTGGTCGTGGGTGACATAGATGAAGGTCGCCCCCAGCCGACGGTGCAGGCCGGCCAGTTCCTCACGCATGTGGGCGCGGAGCTTCGCATCGAGGTTGGAGAGCGGCTCGTCCATCAGGAAGGCAGCGGGCGAACGCACCAGCGCCCGGGCGAGCGCCACGCGCTGACGCTGGCCGCCGGAAAGCTGCGCCGGCTTGCGATCCAGCAAATGCGCGATCTGTAGCGTCTCGGCCGCCTGTTCGACGGCGGCGTCGATCTGGCTCAGCGTTTCTGCCGGGGCCGCAAACCGTCCGACCAGCGGCAGGCGGGCGGCAAAGGGCAAACGCCGCATCCTGAGCGGTGTGGCAATGTTCTGGCGCACGCTCATATGCGGATAAAGGGCGTAGGACTGGAAAACCATCGCCAGATTACGATCGCTCGGATCAACCTCTGTCACATCCTGATCGCCGATGGAGACCGAACCGCGATCCGGTGTTTCCAGCCCCGCAATGATACGCAGAAGCGTGGACTTGCCGCAGCCCGACATGCCGACGAGAGACAAAAACTCTCCGGGACGGATGGAGAGATCGATCTCTTTCAGAACATCGTCAGCCCCGAAGCCTTTGCCGATGCCCGAAAGTTCAAGTGATTGTGGCGTCATTCTGCGCTCCTTTTCTGGAGCGCATATGCTTATATTGTATGACAATATGACGAAGGTTTGCGGAAAGTTCGATGACACTCGAAAGCCCGGTAATCCCGGGCTATCGGAAAATCCTTTGGTACAGGCCTCCACCCAAAACCACTAATATTTAGGGGGTATTGCTCAAATATTCCCCGTTCGCACTTATAGACTGAGAAGCGGGCCGGCAGCGTCGGTTTAAACGGCGGCGAGAATCACATGCGCCTGAATTTTCGCGGCAACCGCGCCACCGCCATGCCGCGCTTCGATGGCCGCGGCGGCGCAATCTGTCGCGGTGTCGAGCCCTCCCGGTGCTCTCACCTCAATTTCCGTCCGAAGCACGGTTCCCTGACAATAAGCCATGGCCGGAATGCGCGGTGAAGAGGCGCGGCTCTGCGCGGCCACCGTCTCAATCGTCACGCGGGAAAAACCGGCCTCCTCCAGCTCGTGGCGAATGAGTGCCGTGTCATGATAACCGTGCGGGGTACGGACCATGAAGCGCGGCGGATCACCGGGGAACAGGCGCGCCAGAGCGTTCGTCACATCATCCGCGAAGTGATTTTCCTCGATGCGGTCCCATACATTGAATAGATAATGTCCGCCGGGCTTCAATACCCGCTTCGCCTCGCGATAGGCCGACAAGCGGTCATTAAAGAACATCGCGCCGAACTGGCAGAAAACGAGATCGAACACAGCGTTTTCAAAAGGCAACGTCTGGGCATCCACCTGCCGCCATCTTATGCGGCGATCCGGCGCCTGTTGCGACGCCGCAAAATCGAGCATCGGCTGGTTGAGGTCGGTTACCACATAGTTTGCCGCGGGCAATAATCGGGGAGCCAATTCGCGCGTGACGGCGCCGGTGCCTGCGGCGATTTCCAGAATATCAATTGGCATCAAGGCAGCCGCCCTGCGCGCCAGATCGGCGGCGAATGGCGCAAAAATCAGCGGCACCATATAGCGGTCGTAATTTTCCGGAATCGAACCCGCAAACACCTTGTCCGCTTCCAACATGGCTTTCACCCGGGGACATCTGATGACCGGGTGACTTTAGCATATATTCGGGACGTTCGGAATTCACTCGGCCCTGCGGACCGTCGAAGCATCCGCCAGAACACACTTGCCGATATCAGCGATATCGCGCGTGAAGGCGATTGTTTCAGGACTTTATTTTATGGGAAGAGAAATGGCGCACCCGAAGAGATTCGAACTCCTGACCCCCAGATTCGTAGTCTGGTGCTCTATCCAGCTGAGCTACGGGTGCGTGCCGTTCCGGTCGTTTCCGGTGGCGTGGCGATCCTCTAAAACGTCCTCATTCCGAATGCAAGCGATTTCGCTTCGAAATTGTCATTTTTCCGCAGCAATTCATGTATCTCATTGATTTTATTATAAATTCCATGCGGATCATTTTCCACGGGCCAGATACCCTGTCCGTTTGGGCGGGGAGAATGACTGCGCGAACCGGCTGCGGAGCTGGTTTTTCAGGCGGTTCTGGCCGCCTGTACGGAGGCGGCGCGGTCGGCTATCTCGATGCGGAACTGCGTGCCGGGACCGGGCTTTTCGACGAGCGCGATCGTGCCGCCATGGGCAAGCACGAGTTCGCGGGCAATGACCAGCCCGAGGCCCGTGCCGCCGGAGCGGGCCGAACCCCTGAAAGCGGAAAACAGGTTCTCCTTGGCCTTGCGCGGCATGCCCGGCCCATTGTCGTCGATGACGATGCTGACGACGCTGCCGGCCCTCTGGGCCGAGATGGAAAGATGCCGAAGCGCAGCATTCGCGGTATCCGATTGCAGGGCCTGAACGGCATTGCGACAGAGATTGTGGATGACCCGGAAAAGCTGCTCGGAATCCGCATCGACTGTGAGGTCGGATGGCACGCTGTCCTGAAATTCAATACCGCTGTCCGGATCGAGCGCCAGAATATCGCGCACATCCCGCACCAGAAGGCTCAACTGCACCATCTTGCGTTTCGGTGCGCCTTCGGTCGCCTGGCCATAGGCCAGAACCTCGCCGGTATAGGCCACGGCGCGGTCGATGGTGCGCAGCAGTTTCGGCGCGAAGCTCCTGACCATCGGATCCTTTGCGTCCACCAGACGGTCCGACATGAGCTGCGCGGAGGACAGGATGTTGCGCATGTCGTGATTGATCTTCGAGACCGCCAGGCCGAGATCCACGAGGTTCTTCTGCTGGCGCAGGGTCTTCTGCAGTTCGGTCTGCATGTCGGCGAGGTGGCGGCCGGCAACCGATAGTTCATCCGTTCCCTCATCAGGTACGAAAATCCGCTCGGGATTGCCCGGATCCTCGGAGAAGTTCTGCATGCCGAGCGTCAGCCGGCGTATGGGCCGGATCATGATGCGGTTGATGGAGATGAAGATCAGGCCTGCGGTGATCAGCGACAGGACGATGGAAATCAGGAAAACGTTGCGGGCATAGGCAAGCATTGCCGCCCGCAGCTTGTTTTCGCCGAGCACCAGTTCGATGATCGTGTCGCTGTCGCCGACGACATCGAAAACGCGAATGACGCGGTTGCCGCCGAACAGCAGGGTGGAAAAGGCGTCCCGCACCGCCGCCACCTGCGAAACGTCGGAAAGATCATATTGCTCATCGACGCCCGGCGGCGTTTCCGCCACGGCGAGCAGGCGTGAGGTGCCGTCCTTGCGCAGCGCGATAAGCTTCGCCCCGGTTGCCATCAGCGTGTCGTTCTGCACGCTTCGCGGCAGTTCGGCCTGCAGGCCGTCGATGACAGCGCCGGCGGCCGCAGCCGTATTCAGACGGTCGCGCAACCATGAAAGACGCATATTGGCGACGGAAGGCACGAAGATCAGCACTTCGGCGATCATCACGAAGATGACCGTGAGCAGCAGCAGCCGTCCCGAAAGACCGGCGGTCAATCCCGGCATGCAATGCACCGGATCGTCTTGCGTGCGGTCCAAGCTGTCTACGCCTTTAGAAAACACCGGGCCATGATCCTGTATGCGCGCCGCTGCTTGCGTGGAACGGCTCGGTTTATATGCAGCGATGATAATAGGACCTAATGGATATTTTTCCAATGCGCTGCAAAATAAAGGTTTTCATTGCCGGAAAAACAAACGCCGCCCGGCAGGGGCGGCGTTCGAAGGTAAGCCGGTTTGAAGTGGACCGCTGGTCGTCTAGAACTCCTGCCAGTCGCCATGTGCGGGTGCTGCCGCAGGCTGGGCATTGAGCGCGCGGCTGACGCTGTTCATCAATTTGCGGGCCGGAGACGCCACCGCCGGCGTCCTGCCAGACACTGCCACCGGTCCGGCGGAAACCGTCATCGGCCTCGCGGGCTGCTCGATGCGGGGCGCGCGCTGCACATTCTCCGCGCCGACGTTGAAGCGCGCCACGAGCGTCACGAGATGGTCGGCCTCGCTGCTGAGCTTATGGGTTGCGGCCGAGGTCTCCTCCACCATGGCGGCGTTGCGCTGCGTTACCTGGTCCATCTGGTTGATGGCGGTATTCACCTCATGCAGGCCGGTGGACTGCTCCCTGGCGGCCGTGGCGATCGAATGGATGTGCTCGTTGATTGCCAGAACGCGGGTCTCGATCTCGCTCAGTGCGCCGCCGGTTCTCTGCACCAGCGATACGCCACGCCCGACCTCTTCGCCGGATTTGGTGATCAGCGCCTTGATGTCCTTCGCTGCCGTTGCGGATCGTTGCGCAAGTTCTCGCACTTCCTGAGCGACGACGGCAAAGCCCTTGCCCGCTTCACCCGCACGGGCGGCTTCCACGCCGGCATTCAGCGCCAGCAGGTTGGTCTGGAAGGCGATTTCGTCGATGACGTTGATGATCTGGCTGATTTCGCGCGAGGCATGCTCGATGCGATCCATGGCGGACACGGCGTCGCGCACGACATTGGCGGACTCTTCCGTCTTCTGCTTCGTTTCGGCAACCATGGCGCTGGCTTCCTGCGCACGGTCGGTCGAATTGCGGACGACGGCGGTAATCTCATCCAGAGCGGCGGAGGTTTCCTCCAGCGCCGCCGCCTGCTGTTCGGTCCGCTTCGACAGGTCGTCGGCCGCCGAGCGCAATTCGTTCGCGTTGCCGCTGATGCCCTCCGTGCTGCCGCGCACTTCGCGCATCGTCTCGCGCAGCTTGGTCAGCGTCTGGTTGACGTTCCCCTGGAGTTCAGCAAATACGCCCCGGAACTCGCCATCCATTCTCTCCGTCAGATCGCCCCGCGCAAGGCCTTCGATGACGCGGCTGGTCTCGGATACGCCATTATGGACACCGGTGAGGAGCGAATTGATCGTCGCGGCGAAACGATTGAGGTTGTCGTCGCCATAGTCCTTGTTGATGCGGCGGCTGAAATCGCCCTGGGCCGCAGCGTCGACGACGATGGCCATGCCGGCCTGCAGATCGTCGCTCTTGGCGCGCATGGCGGCTTCCTGCGCATTCATGCGGCGCACTTCGCTGCCGTTTTTCTTAAAGACCTCGACGGCCGCAGCCATTTCGCCGATTTCGTCGTTGCGGCCGAGATAGGGAACGTCCGCGTCGAGATTTCCATGGGCCACGGCATTCATCACCTGCGAAACCCTGCGGATGGGGGCGCTGAGCTGCCGCGTTCCGATGTAGAGACCGAAGGCGGCTCCCGCGCCGACACCGGCAACCGTCACCGCGACGATCACCCAGAATATCGCGGTGCTGAAAGAATCTACTCCTGCCTTCACGACTTCGAGTTCGGCGAGGTCGTTTTTCACGACGCTGTCGATCTCCGCCTGATAGGCCTTGCGGTTGGCGCGGTTCGCCTCGTTATTGCCCTGCTGGCTGGCCGCCTGCGGCCCGTTTTCCTTCGCCAGCCGCACGGTTTCCAGACGGAAAGTGCGGAATTCCTTGGACCGGCCGACAAGCTTGTCGAAACTCGCCTGTTGTTCCGCCGGCACGAGCGGCGCCCAGCTGGCAATGAGCTTTTCCATGGCGTCGAGGTTTTTGACCATCCCGTCGGCAAAGGGGGTGGCTGCCGCCACATCGGCTGCCGCATAGACACCGCGTGCCTCCATGACGACTGCCGTTACCAGACGGTTGAGCGCCTCGCCCTTGTAGGCCCTTTCGGCAGTTTCCTCGAAATGATGCGACCGAACCCGGAATTCGTTGATCGCATAGATGGACAACCCGCCAATGGTACAGGCCACAAGGCTCATCAGCCCGACAAGTAGATTGATACGACCGCGAATTCTCAACTTCGTTCCCCCAACAAAAACCAGCCGCGCAATGAAAATGAGAAGCTGGCATAACTTTTTCGCGTCACAAGATTTATCAACGCTGCGTTAAGAAAGAATTTCGGATTTTATCGATTGCGCGCCGGAATCGGCCTCCATCGGCGGTCGGCTAAGGAGATGGCGGTGCGTTTTCCGCAAAAGGTGAAGCGCGAAAACCCCTTCGGCAATTGACTTTGCTCGGCCTATGCCCTTATAAGCCGCGCACGCTCGGCCATTGAAAGCTCGCCCAGGCGGGGTTAGCCGTGCAAAAAACGAAACGCTCTTGCAAATTATTGCAAATTCAAGAAGGGCCGCACACCGCGGTATTAAATAAATGTCGAAGCGTACTTACCAACCGTCCAAGCTTGTCCGCAAGCGTCGCCATGGCTTCCGCGCCCGTATGGCTACCGCCGGCGGCCGCAAGGTTCTCGCAGCCCGCCGTGCGCGCGGCCGCGCTCGTCTTTCGGCTTAATTGCCGCCTCTGTGACCCGGTGAAAGTCGCGGGCACATGAGTAAGACAGGAAAACTGCCCGGCCGGCTTAAAAACCGGTCGGATTTCCTTGCCGTTCAGGCAGGAGAAAAACGGCGGGGAGGCACCTTTCTTCTGGAAGTGCTTGACCGGAAAGCCCCGGAAACCGAGCCTCGCGTCGGTTTTACCGTAACGAAAAGACAAGGCAACGCGGTAGAGCGAAATCGCATGCGCCGCCGTCTCAAGGAAGCCGTCAGGCTTTCTGCCGGATTCGCAATGAAGCCCGGTCATGACTATGTGATTGTCGCCCGCAGGGACGTGCTCGATACGGCCTTCCCGAAACTTCAGTCTCTCCTTAACGAGCGAATTGAAGGAACGGCGAAACCGAAACGGTCCCAGGAGACCCGCTCCAGGAAAGAATGATGGAAAAGAACCGTAATTACTTCATCGCGATAGCCCTTTCGGTTGTCATCGTCCTCGCCTGGCAATTCCTTTACATGAATCCGCGTATCGAGCAGCAGCGCCGCGCCGAAGAGGCCCGCCAGGCGCAGCAGCAGACGACGCAGCAACAGCAGCCGGCGCCGGGCGCCGCACCAGGTGCTGCCGTTGAAGGCGCACCGCCCGCCTCCTCACCGCAGACTGCCGCCACGGCGACCCGCGAAGAGTCGATTGCAAGAACCCAGCGCGTGGCCATCGAGACCAACGCCATCGCCGGCTCGATCAACCTTACCGGCGCCCGCTTCGATGACATCCGGCTCAAGGACTACCATGAGACCGTCGATGACTCGAGCCCGATCATCACGCTGTTCTCGCCCTCCGACACCAAGGACGGCTACTTCACCGAACTCGGTTACGTTGCAGCACAGGAAGTCGGCGGCGTTCCCGGCCCGACCACCGTGTGGACGCTGGCAAGCGGCGACAAGCTGACGGAAACCACCCCGGTCACCCTCACCTACACCAATTCCAAGGGCGTGATTTTCTCCCGTACGGTTTCGATCGACGAGCATTACATGATCTCGGTCGCCGACAAGGTGGAGAACCCCGGACAGGCGGCGATCTCCTTCGCCACCTATGGCCGCGTGACGCGCAACAACAAGCCCGCAGTTCCCCCGGTCTTCGTCATCCATGAAGGCTTTCTCGGCGTTTCGGGCAAAGACGGCAGCCTGACGGAAGAAAAATACAAGGACGTCGAAGAAGCACCGGTAACGGTTGCCAAGGCGACCGGCGGCTGGCTCGGCATCACCGACAAATATTGGGCCGCGGCCATCGTTCCGCCGCAGACGACGCCTTTCGAAACCCGCTATTCGCACATTACCGGCAATCAGCCGAGCTATCAGGCCGATTTCAAGAGCGACCCGCTGACGGTTGAGCCCGGCCAGTCGATCGAGCTGAAGAGCCTCGTTTTCGCCGGCGCCAAGGAAGTGCCGCTGGTCGATCGTTACGAGACGACCTACGCCATTCCGAAGTTCGACCTTCTGATCGACTGGGGCTGGTTCTACTTCATCACCAAGCCGATGTTCAAACTGATGGATTTCTTCTTCCGTTATTTTGGCAATTTCGGCGTGGCGATCCTGCTCACCACCATCGTCGTCAAGGCGCTCTTCTTCCCGCTCGCCAGCAAGCAATATGCTTCCATGGCGAACATGAAGCGCGTGCAGCCGAAGATGGAAGAACTGAAGGCCAAGCATGGCGATGACCGCATGGCCATGCAGCAGGCGATGATGCAGCTCTACAAGGAAGAGAAGATCAATCCTGTTGCCGGCTGCTGGCCGATGCTTTTGCAGATCCCGGTCTTCTTCGCGCTCTACAAGGTCATCTACGTCACCATCGAAATGCGGCATGCGCCGTTCTTCGGCTGGATTCACGACCTTTCCGCGCCGGATCCGACGTCGCTGTTCAATCTCTTCGGCCTTCTGCCCTATGATGTTCCACACTTCCTGATGATCGGTGTCTGGCCGCTTGTCATGGGCATTACCATGTTCCTGCAGATGCGCATGAACCCGACGCCGCCCGATCCGACGCAGGCGATGATCTTCAACTGGATGCCGCTGATCTTCACCTTCATGCTGGCCTCCTTCCCGGCCGGTCTGGTCATCTACTGGGCATGGAACAATACGCTCTCCATCACCCAGCAGGCCGTCATCATGAAGCGCCAGGGCGCCAAGATCGAGCTGTTTGATAACATCAAGGGGCTGTTCAAGCGAAAGCCGGTGCAATCGAAATGAGTGAGACCGGCACGGCAACCGAAAAGCCCCTGTTCGGGCGACCCTGGATTTTCATTCGCGGCGTTCCCGCAATGAAATTCCTGCCGCCCGAAGGCCCGCCGGAGATTGCCTTCGCCGGCCGTTCGAATGTCGGCAAGTCCTCGCTCATCAATGCGCTGGTGGGCCACAAGGGGCTTGCCCGCACGTCCAATACGCCCGGACGCACGCAGGAACTGAACTATTTCGTTCCGGATGGTTATTCCGGCGAAGCTGGCGACCTGCCGCCGATGGCGCTGGTCGACATGCCCGGTTACGGTTATGCGCAGGCCCCGAAGGATCAGGTCGATGCCTGGACCAAGCTCGTCTTCGATTATCTGCGCGGCCGTGCGACGCTGAAGCGCGTTTACGTGCTGATCGATTCCCGCCATGGCGTGAAAAAGAACGACGAGGAGGTTCTGACCCTGCTCGACAAGGCGGCCGTTTCCTACCAGATCGTGCTGACGAAGACGGACAAGATCAAGGATGCCGGCGTTCCGCGGCTGATCGGCGAAACGCTGGAGAAAATCCGCAAGCGTCCCGCCGCCTATCCGGAAGTTCTCGCCACATCCTCGGAAAAATCATTCGGGCTGGATAGCCTGCGGGCCGAGATCGTCAGAACGATCTCTCTTTGAGAGACACGCCTCTCAGGCGATGGTGAAAAGCAGAACGGCGGTCCAGAGCATCGCCGTCAACGCCAGAAGGCGCCAGAAGCGCACGGAATGCCAGACCTCCGAAAGCATGGCTGCGAACATGCTGCCACCCCGTAGCGGCTGGCCCCTGAATGGCAGGCCGGAGCGGCTTGGGTCCCGTTCCAGCAGCGCGGCGACGGTCGCGTTTTCGCGATGTTCGGCTTCCGCCAGATTGTCCCGCCAGCGCCTGACCATGGCCGCGAACTGGCGGTCGCGTTTGACGCGCTTGGCAAGCTCCGCCATGCTTTCCGGCGGCAGGGCACCCAGCACATATTCGCCCGCAAGGACTTCATCCCGCAAACCGCTTTGCTTGTCTCTATCGGGTGCCGTCATGTGGTCTCTCGCTCCTCGGTCGTTCAGGTCAGCATCGCTCCCGCGGCGCGCGACATCCCATATCGCCCTGAATTAACCCCTCCCCTTTCCATGGAAGGCTGGTCCCATTGGGCCTTTATGTCAATCTCATTACGGGGCCGGGACAGCCAAAAAAAAGAAATTTGACCGCTGCCGACACAATAAGGCCAGGAGGTTATTTCATCCGTCAAAGACTTGCTTTAGAGCGGTGACAGGCTTTCAACGGCCGCAACCACAGACCGAGGTTTTTAGATGACGTCTTCCGAAAGCGAAACTCAGGCGCGGCTGCTCGCACAGGCTCTGCCTTTCATGCAGAAATACGAGAACAAGACCATCGTGGTGAAATATGGCGGTCACGCCATGGGGGATTCCACGCTCGGCAAGGCTTTCGCGGAAGACATCGCCCTGTTGAAGCAATCGGGCATTAACCCCATCGTCGTACATGGCGGCGGCCCGCAGATCGGCGCGATGCTGACCAAGATGGGCATCGAATCGAAATTCGAGGGCGGCCTGCGCGTCACCGACGCCAAGACGGTCGAGATCGTCGAAATGGTTCTGGCCGGCTCGATCAACAAGGAAATCGTCGCCCTCATCAACCAGACGGGCGAATGGGCCATCGGCCTGTGCGGCAAGGACGGCAACATGGTCTTTGCCGAAAAGGCGAAAAAGACCGTCATCGATCCCGACAGCAATATCGAACGTGTGCTCGATCTCGGCTTTGTCGGCGAAGTCACGGAAGTCGACCGCACCCTGCTCGACCTGCTCGCCAAGTCGGAAATGATCCCAGTCATCGCCCCGGTCGCGCCTGGCCGCGATGGTGCCACCTACAATATCAATGCCGATACCTTCGCCGGCGCGATTGCGGGTGCGCTTCACGCCTCGCGTCTGCTGTTTCTCACCGACGTTCCCGGCGTTCTCGACAAGAACAAGGAACTCATCAAGGAACTCACCGTCTCGCAGGCGCGTGCGCTCATCAAGGACGGCACGATTTCCGGCGGTATGATCCCAAAGGTCGAGACCTGCATCGACGCCATCAAGGCCGGTGTTCAGGGCGTGGTGATCCTCAACGGCAAGACGCCGCATTCCGTGCTTCTGGAAATCTTCACGGAAGGCGCCGGCACGCTCATCGTGCCCTGACAGGCTTCAGGTGGCGGACGGCAAGCCTGTCCGCCACGACAGGCGTTCAGCCGAATGCCAGAAGCGATAGCACGCCCACGACAATCAGCAGGCAGCCGGACAGTTCGAGCCTGTTGATCTTCTCCTTGAAGAAAAGCACGGTCGATGCGAAGGCGAAAAGCATCTCCACCTGCGCCAATGCCTTCACCACGGCGGCCTGCTGCAGGGTCATCGCCGTGAACCAGCCGAACGAGGCCGTAGCGCCCACGAAACCGACCGCCAGCGACGGTTTCCATACCTTCGCGATGCGCCGCAACTCTTCCCGCTCGCGCCAGACGATCCACAGGAACATCGAAACCGTCTGCATGACGATGACGACAACGAGGGTAAAGCCCGCCTGCATCATCGCGTCCGGAGCGGGAAGGCTCGGTGCAAGCGCGAGCGACGCAGACCGGTAGGCAACCGATGACAGGCCGAAGAAAGCCCCCGAGGCAAGGCCGATACCCGCTGTCCGGCTGAAGATCGACGTGAAGAAGGAAGCGGGCGTGACTTCCGTGCGCGCCACCGAAATAAGCATGACGCCGGCGACCGAGATGGCGATGGCCGCCAATGTGCCGCCATTGACGCTTTCCCCGATGAAAATAAGCGCGAACAGTGCCGCCTGCGCCGGCTCGGTGCGGGAATAGGCCGTTCCAACCGCAAAATTACGGAAGGAGAACAGGTGCACCAGCAGGAAGGTGGCGGCGATCTGCGCCATGGCGCCGACCGTCGCCCACACGGCGAAGGACATGTTCGGCACCGGCAGAGGGCGGCCGAGCCCGAAATGCAGAAAAGCAAGATAGGCGAGAGCGAAAGGCATGCCGAAAACGAAGCGCACGAAGGTCGCGCCCGTGGTGCCCATCATGCCCTTGAGGTGCTTTTGCAGGGTCGAGCGCAGGTTCTGCAAGAACGCGCTTGCGAAAGTGATGCCTATCCAGAGTTCCATGGCCTTGGCGGTATCATGCACCGGAGGCCGCAGCCAAGCCCGATTTTCTGATCAATCGTCGTCTTTTCGATTTTCTTCGGCCTTCGAAACGGGCATAAAGCAGGCCATGGACACAAAGCCGAAAAACCTGCCAGAAGCCGCCGATTTCGACCATGTGAGCGAATGGGTCTTCGATCTCGACAACACGCTCTATCCGCATCACATCAATCTGTTTTCGCAGATCGACCGTAACATGACGGCCTATGTGGCGGAGCTTCTGAAGCTCGATCCCGACGAGGCCCGGGCACTGCAGAAGCGCTATTATCACGACCACGGCACGACGCTTCAGGGCCTGATGATCCATTACGGCATCAGCCCGGACGAGTTTCTGGAACGCGCCCATGCCATCGATTATTCGGCGCTGAAGCCGCATCCGGAACTCGGCGAGGCGATCAAGGCTTTGCCGGGCCGCAAATTCATCCTTACCAACGGCAGCGTCAAACATGCGCAGGCGGCGGCCGGTGCGCTAGGCATTCTCGATCATTTCGAGGATATTTTCGATATTGTCGCCGCGGGCTATCTGCCGAAACCGGCCAGCGCGACCTATGAGAAGTTCGCGGCGCTTGCGAAACTCGACACCCAAAAAGCCGCCATGTTCGAGGATTTGCCGCGCAATCTCGCAGCGCCCAAGGCGCTCGGCATGAAGACCGTTCTGCTCGTCCCCGCCAATCTCGAGGGCGTCATCATGGAACGCTGGGAAATCCCAGCGGCCACGGATGCGCATATCGACTACATCACCGACGACCTGACCGGCTTCCTGACGAAAGCCATCGCAGGCTGAGCAGCGAACATTACCGAAGCTTCATGCACCTTACGGATGTTTAAGTGGTGAGGCGTGCTGGACGTCATTATCTTCTCTTCAGGGACACCAAAGAAAGGTAATGACGATGACCACACGAAAAATCGCCCTGTCTGCTCTTGGCGCAGCCCTTTTGATCGGCACGGCCGCGACGGCAAGCTTCGCCGCCCCACCCGCTCCGGGCAAAGGCCATGGCGAGCGCATGCCGATCCGCCAGGAAGCGGCCTTCGTTCACCTGCTGAAGGTGGCCGACAGCAACAAGGACGGCAAGATTTCCAAGGAGGAATTCGCCGCACGTCAGGACGCGCTCTTCACCGAGATCGACAAGGACAAGGACGGCTCGATCACGCCGAAGGAAATGCGTGAGTATCGTCAGGCGAAGATGGAAGCTTTCCGCGCCGCCAATCCGCGCCCCGAGCGTGAGGATGCCAAAGCCGAAGACGGCAAGGGCCCCGAGGGCAAGCGCGCCGAAAGACATGCCGAGCGCGAACATGGCGGCCGTTTCGGCCATCAGGGCTGGGGCAAGCATGGCGGCAAGGGCGCAGGTTTCGCGCTGATCCGCTGGGCCGATACCGACGAGAACGGTCAGGTCAGCAAGGCCGAATTCACCGCCGCCGGCGAAAAGATGTTCGAACGGCTGGACAAGAACAAGGACGGCGTCATCTCCATCGACGACATGCCGGACCGCCCGTTCCTTTAACCCGCTAAAGAAAAAGCCCGCTCAAAAGCGGGCTTTTTTCTTCAATGCAGGCTGACGGTCTGGAGATCGTCTTCGGCAGCCTTGAAAAACGTACTGGACCGGTTGTCCGTCAGGAGGATCGGCGTACCATCTGCACCGAACAGCGCCCAAAGGTCCAATTGCGGATCGAGATCGGGCGCTTCCGGGAAACAGCGGCTGACGTCTTCCGCGCGGATCTTGCGGATATATCCCACTTCTCCTTCGCCGATATGGGCGAGCTGGGATTGGGTGAGACGCGCATGCGCTTCTTTCAACAGCATATTTCAGCCTCCTTCTTCACGCCGAGCGATTCGTGTCGGATTCCGGCGTTCACGTTCTACTCTGAGACGGAAATATTAATTTTCTTCACCACGTTTGAAATTTCCGGCCGGACCAGATCGATGGAAAGCAGGCCGTTGCGCAGGCGCGCTTCCCTGACCTGCATGCCATCGGCAAGCACGAACACCCGCTGGAACTGGCGGGCCGCGATGCCGCGATAGAGAAAATCGCGTTTCTCCTGTTCCTGCTGGCGTCCGCGAATGACGAGCTGGTTATCGGCCGTCGTCACATCCAGATCGTCCTGCGAAAAACCGGCAACCGCGATGGTGATGCGCAGGCGTTCCGGCACATCGCCGCTACCCGGCAGGCGCTCGATATTATAGGGAGGATAGCCGTCATTGGCCTTCGCCATGCGCTCCAGCGTTTTTTCCATGGCATCAAAACCCAGCAAAAGCGGGTGGGTGAATGGCGTCATGCGGCTCATGTCTCTTTTGTCCTTGCAACCAAGCGACGTTTCGCGGTCCCGCTTCCGGCAACCTCGCCGGTCAGTCGCACCGGCCCCTGCAATATGGGAAGCACAACCGCAATACGCAAGACGCGGCGACGAGCAAAGGGGACACCGGGGAATGAGGCTTGACAAGTGAGCACCCGCCGCTCGAAAAAAGCGCTCATCTCAACGGCGGGCAAGACATGGCAGAACGCAGAAAAATCATTATCGACACCGACCCGGGCCAGGACGACGCAGCGGCAATCATGCTCGCCTTCGCAAGCCCGGAGGAAATCGACATTCTCGGATTGTGCGCCGTCGCCGGCAACGTTCCGCTGAAGCTGACCAGCCGCAACATCCGCATCATCAGCGAATTGTGCGGCCGCACCGATATTCCCGTCTATGAGGGCGCCGAGAAGCCGCTGGTGCGCAAGCCCATCACCGCCGAGCACGTTCACGGCAGCACCGGCCTCGATGGCCCGGTTCTCGATGAGCCGACCATGGAAGCGCAAAAGCAGCACGCGGTCGATTTCATCATCGAAACGCTGATGCGGGAACCCGCCGGCACCGTAACGCTCTGCACGCTCGGCGCGCTGACCAATGTGGCGCTGGCGCTCCTGAAGGCGCCGGAAATCGCCGACCGCGTCAAGGAACTGGTGATGATGGGCGGCGGCTTCTTCGAGGGCGGCAACATCACCCCGGCGGCGGAATTCAACATCTATGTCGACCCACAGGCCGCCGATATCGTCTTCCGCTCCGGCATGCCGATCGTCATGATGCCGCTCGACGTCACCCATCAGTTGCTGACGACCAAGGCTCGGGTCAGCCGCATTCGCGACATTGGCACGCGGCCGGCCATCGCCATGGCGGAAATGCTGGAATTCTTCGAGCGTTTCGACATCGAAAAATATGGCTCGGATGGCGGCCCGCTTCATGATCCGACCGTCATTGCCTATCTCGTCAAACCCGAACTGTTTCAGGGTCGCGAGTGCAATGTCGAAATCGAGGTCCACTCCGAACTCACCATGGGCATGACCGTGGTGGACTGGTGGAAGGTTACCGAACGGCCCGCCAATGCCCGCGTGATGCGCAATGTGGATGCCGACGGCTTCTTCGAATTGCTGACGGAACGTTTCGCCCGTCTCTGATGGAAGCGGACATTAAAAAAGGGCCGCTGGCGATGCCAGCGACCCTTTTTATTTGAGACGGAAATGGAGCGTCAGAATTCCGTCCAGTCATCCTGCGCCAAAGCGTTTGCGCCGCTGGTTCTCGGACGGGCGCGGGGCGCGGTCGGGCGGGCCGACGCCTGCGCCGGAGCGGCGGGTGCGCGCATTGCCGCTGCCGTGGCGCGCAGTTGCTGGCTGGAATGGCCGCCGGAAACGGAGAAACCGGCAACGAGCGACTTCAGCGTTTCGGCCTCACTGTTCAGTGTTACGCTGGCCGCCGTGGTTTCTTCCACCATCGCCGCATTCTGCTGGGTGACCTGATCCATCTGCGTGACGGCGGAGTTGATCTCCTTGAGGCCGACTGCCTGTTCACTGGCGGAAGCGGAAATCTGCCGTATCAGCTGGTTGATCTGCAGAACCTGATCGGCGATCTTTTTCATCGTCTCACCGGCCTTGCCGACCAGCTGGACGCCCTCGTTCACCTGGGTGGCCGAGGTGTTGATGAGACCCTTGATCTCCTTTGCGGCGGTTGCGGACCGCTGCGCCAGTTCGCGCACTTCCTGTGCGACGACGGCAAAGCCCTTGCCGGCATCACCGGCGCGGGCGGCTTCCACGCCCGCATTCAGCGCCAGGAGGTTGGTCTGGAAAGCGATCTCGTCGATAACCCCGATGATGCGCGAGATTTCGGCCGAGGATTGCGCGATGCCTTCCATGGAATTCACGGCCTGCTGCACGACCTCACCCGACTTGCCCGCATCGTCGCAGGCATGGCTGACGGCTCCGGCCGCCTCTGCGGCGTTTTCCGCGCTGGAATTAACCTGCGCGGTCAGCTCATTGAGGGCGGCAGCGGTTTCTTCCAGGCTTGCGGCCTGCTGTTCCGTGCGGTGCGAAAGATCGCTGGCGGCGCGAGTGATCTCGCCCGTGCCGTTACCGATGCTGACGACGGTTGCATTGACGGTGGAAACGGTTTCCTCGAGGCTCGCAAGCGCCGAGTTGAAGTCTTCGCGCAGCTTCGCATATTCGCCGGGGAACTCGTCCTCGATGCGGTAGGTGAGATTGCCCTGCGAAAGCGCATTGAGGCCTGCACCCAGCACGCCGACAATGTGCTGCTGCATCCGGCTGTTTTCAGTACGCTCGGATTCCGAGCGCTGGCGCGCCGTTTCCGCGTGACTACGCTGGGCCTCGGCTTCGGCCTCCATCTCGCGGATGCCGGCAAGCTTCGCGCGGAAACCTTCAAGCGCAGTAGCCACTGCACCCGTCTCATCCCGGCGTTCCTGTCCGGAAACGGGCACATCGTAGCGACCGTCGCTCAGCGTCCTGACGTCGGACACCAGGGAGGCAAGCGGATTGCGGACGAAATGGCGCACGGCGAAATAAAGCGCGGTGATGACGGCGGCGAGAATGACGATCGCGCCGATGATCATCATGTATGTCTGTTCCTGAACCGGTGCGTTCAGGGCCTGATGGGGAATATCCACCAGCACCACCCAGGTCGCGTTGAGACCCGGAACGGCGAAGGGATAAACGAGACGATTATAGGGCGCGTCCGTATCGAGGCCGAGATTTTCGATGAGGCCCTGCTTGCCGGACGTAATCGCCGCCTGAACGGTGCTCGCACCGTCTCCGTCATAGGCTTTCATGTTCTGCGCGGGCGTCGGCGGCACCAGCCACTGGCCACCCTGCGAAACGAGCGTTACGCGGCCGGTCTCGAAAGGGTGCAGCGCCTGCAGCTTCTGCGACAGCGAGGCCAGCGAGATATCCACACCTGCCACGCCGATCATCTTGCCGTCCGACATGACCGGATAGGCAAGCGAGGTCATGGTTGTGGGTACTTCCGTGCCCTCTGCGAGATAGGGCTGGGTAATGGCGCCCTTACCGGATTTGGAAGCGAGCGCATACCATTCCGCCGCATAATCATTCTTGAAGGTCGAGAACTGGATGTCGCCCTTCTGGGTCTTCGACCAATAGGGCGCAAACGCACCGTTTTCATTGGTGCCGAGATCGAGCCTGCCCGCAATCTCCTTGCTCTGCCCGTCAAAGAGACCGAGCTGCTCGCAGAACCAGCTTCCGAAAGCAAAGGCATTCTGCTCGACATTGGCCTTGAGGATGTTGACGATGCCGGGGCGATCCATCGATTTCGCCTGATGCGCACGGCCGATAACGCCGGCCATGGAGCGCGCGGCGCTGCCGAGTTCACCGACATCGGCGGCGATTACGTTGGCGATGGCGCGGGCTTCCGTATTGGCCTGATCCATGGTCAGCGCGTGCACGCGCTCACTGGTCTGGGAGATGAGGAAGGAATTCGATGCAACGAGAACCGTGGTGATGGCACAGCCGGTCACGAGGATGAGCTTGGTCGCAAGCGACTTCACTTGGAAATTGAACATTTTGGCCTCGATCAAATCGCCCGCCCGAAAAGGCTGACGTCAACGGATGAGAAATCTCCGTCATGGAGGCCCGTCCGCAGGGGACAGTGCGCTGCAGCGCGACGGGGCAAAATTAGAAGAAGATTGCTAATTAAGCCCTAAAATTACTTCGTCGCGCCAAGCATAATCAGTGTTCGTAGTGGGCCGAGATGATTTTCCATGCATCGTCGGCCGTTTCGGCGAAATGCAGAAGATTCATATCTTCCGGCGCGATGGTGCCGAAATCCGCCAGGAATTCGAAATTGATCACCGATCGCCAGAATTTCTCGCCGAAGAGGATGAGCGGAATGGGCTCCATGCGTTTCGTCTGGATGAGCGTCAAGGCCTCGAACAATTCGTCCAGCGTGCCGAAACCGCCGGGGAAGATAACCACCGCCTTCGCCCGCATCAGGAAATGCATCTTGCGAATGGCGAAATAGTGGAAGTTGAAGCTCAGCTCCGGCGTCACATAGGGGTTCGGCGCCTGCTCGTGCGGCAGGACGATGTTGAGGCCGATGGACGGACCGCCGGCATCGGCAGCGCCGCGATTGCCCGCTTCCATGACACCGGGACCGCCGCCGGTGACCACCACATATTCGAGGTGGTCGGATTTCGCGGCATAGTCGGTGCAGAGACGGGCGAATTTACGCGCCTCGTCATAATAGACCGAGGATTGCTCCAGATTGCGCTTCTGCGTCTCATTGCGCGCCGCCCAGGCCTCACCGCCGGGTTCGGGAATGCGGGCGCCGCCGAACATGACGACGGTGGATTTGATGCCGCGCTCGGTCAGCGCCATTTCCGTCTTCAGCAGTTCCAATTGAAGCCTGACGGGGCGCAATTCCTCGCGGCAGAGGAAATCCATGTCCACATAGGCGAGGCGATAGGACGGGGAATCCGACTGCGGTGTTTTTTGAACGACCTCGGCCTGCTGCTTGTCCACGGCACTGCGCTTCAAGGGGTCCCATACCCCGTCCTTGCGCCGCAACTTGCCGTTTTTCAGTCGTGTCATTTCCATGCCTTTCGTCTGACGCGCCAAATCACCCAAATCACATTGACGCCTTTCCAACACTCCCTTAGATCAAATGACCAAAGCCTTCCAGCGGCGCGGGACCATCCGTGACCACGAACACCACGCGACTTTAAGGAATTTTCCATGAGCCTTACGGATCTCACCTCCCTCGAAACCATCATCGAAACCGCTTTCGACAACCGCGATGGTGTGAACGTATCGACGAAGGGCGAGGTTCGCGACGCCGTGGACACATCTCTTCAACTTCTCGATAGCGGCAAGGCACGCGTGGCCGAAAAGCAGGCTGACGGAAACTGGAAGGTGAACCAGTGGCTGAAAAAGGCCGTGCTTCTCTCCTTCCGCCTGAACGACATGGAGATTGTTACCGGCGGACCGGGCGAATCCACCTGGTGGGACAAGGTGCCGTCGAAGTTCGAAAACTGGGGTGAAAACCAGTTCCGCGCCGCCGGTTTCCGCGCCGTGCCGAACGCCGTCGTGCGCCGCTCCGCCTATGTCGCCAAGAACGTGGTGCTGATGCCTTCCTTCGTCAATCTCGGCGCCTATGTCGATGAAGGCACGATGGTCGACACCTGGGCAACCGTCGGCTCCTGCGCGCAGATCGGCAAGAATGTGCATCTGTCGGGCGGCGTCGGCATCGGCGGCGTTCTGGAGCCCTTGCAGGCGGGCCCGACGATCATCGAGGACAATTGCTTTATCGGCGCACGTTCGGAAGTCGTGGAAGGCTGCATCGTGCGCGAAGGCGCCGTTCTCGGCATGGGCGTCTTCATCGGCAAGTCCACCAAGATCGTCGACCGCGCCACCGGTGAGATCACCTATGGCGAAGTGCCGCCCTATTCCGTCGTCGTTGCCGGCACCATGCCGGGCAAGCCTTTCCCGAACGGCGAACCGGGCCCGAGCCTTTATTGTGCCGTCATCGTCAAGCGCGTCGATGAAAAGACCCGCTCCAAGACCGGCATCAATGAGCTTCTGCGCGACTGATATAAAGCGACTGCCATGACCACGACCGATCCCGTTGCCAATCTCGCCGCCCTCATCCGTTGCCCTTCGGTGACGCCTGCGGAAGGCGGCGCGCTTTCCCTGCTCGACACCCTGCTTTCACCGCTTGGTTTCCAGGTGGACAGGATGGTGGCGAGCGAGGCGGGAACGCCTGACGTGGAGAACCTTTACGCCCGGCTCGGCACCGAAGGTCCGCATCTGATGTTTGCCGGCCATACGGATGTCGTTCCGGTGGGCGACGAGGCCGCATGGAGCCATCCGCCCTTTGCGGCCAAAATCGCCGGCGGCGAAATGTTCGGTCGCGGTGCGGTGGACATGAAGGGCGGCATCGCCTGTTTCGTTGCCGCCATTGCCCGCCATATCGAAAAACACGGCGAACCGAAAGGCTCCGTGTCCTTCCTGATTACAGGCGATGAGGAAGGCCCGTCGATCAACGGCACCTCCAAGCTGCTGGAATGGGCGGCCGCCAAGGGCGAGACATGGGATGCCTGCGTGGTTGGCGAGCCGACCAATCCGGACCAGCTTGGCGACATGATCAAGATCGGCCGCCGGGGATCGCTTTCCGGCCGCATCACGGTCCATGGCGTGCAGGGCCATGCGGCCTATCCGCATCTCGCCGACAACCCCATTCGCGGTCTGCTGCAACTCACCCATGCGCTGATGCATCCGCCCTTCGATCATGGCACCGACAATTTCCAGCCCTCCAATCTGGAAGTAACGACTGTCGATACCGGCAATGCCGCCAGCAATGTGATCCCGGCGCGGGCAACGGCCTCCTTCAACATCCGTTTCAACGATACGTGGACTGCAGAGAGCCTGCGCGCGGAAATCATCCGCCGCCTCGATGCCGCCGCGGCAGAAGGTGAGCTTCGCCCCGACCGTGCACCGGTGAAATACGATATCGTCTGGGCCGACCGCCCGGCCCATGTCTTTCTTACCCGGAACAATGCCCTCATCTCGTCGCTTTCCGGCGCGGTGGAAGCCGTGACGGGCAAGGAACCGAAGCTTTCGACCACCGGCGGCACCTCGGATGCGCGTTTCATCAAGGATTATTGCCCGGTGGTGGAATTCGGCCTCGTCGGGCAGACCATGCATATGGTCGATGAGCGTGTGGCGGTTGCCGATCTCGAGACGCTGACGCGCATTTACGAGACCTTTATCGAACGCTGGTTCGCCCATGCCGACGGCGAGTGAAATAAGGCTCTATCTGACGGGCCTGTGGCTTCTGCTGCTCGGCGACCATAATGGCGCTCGTTATCTGGACCTTTCAGAGCGCGGCATGTGGCGGTCCTTCTATTCCGCCCTCTGGTGCCTGCCCGCCATGCTGGTTTCCTGGCTGTGGCTGCGCGCCGCCTTCCTCGCCAGCTATCCGCCCGGCACCGGAACGGGCTTTATCTTCTTCTTTCGTCTGGCAATGGTCGAGGCGATCTGCTGGATCGTGCCGCTACTGTTGATCGGCATGCTGCTGTTTGCCTTCGGCGCACGGGAAAAATTCGCGCCGCTCGTCACCACCATGAACTGGCTGTCGCTGCCCTTTTCCTACGCCTATGCGGTTCTGATCCTGATCGCATTCTTCCTGCCGCCCTTGCAGGGGCTGATCGCCATTCTCTGGCTGGCGCTGCTTCTGTCGCTGGTCTTCGCCTTCTCGCGAATTGTGCGGTTCTTCATCCGCGACCAGTCACTGCTCGTCTCGGCCATCGTCATGACGCTGCTGGTGCCCGGCATGCTTCTGTCAGAAGCGCTGCAGCGTTTTCTCGGCGTTTATCCGGCCTGAGAGCCGGCGTGGGTTTTAGCGGTCAATCCGCGTCCTCAGCCATATCGGCTTCAGGGTACCTGCGACGCGGCGGAATGACGTCGGGATAATCCACCTGCATGAAGTAGAGACCGTCCGGCGGTGCGACCGGGCCGCAGGCCTTGCGATCGCGCGCCTCCAGTGCGGCGCGCACATCCTCGGGCGTCGTCGTGCCTTCGCCCGCCAGTTTCAGCGTGCCCGCAAAAGAGCGGATCTGGTTATGCAGGAAGCTCTGCGCGGTCGCACGTATCTCGATGAGATCGCCGGTGCGCGTCACATCCAGCCGGTCGAGCGTGCGCACCGGGCTGTTCGCCTGACAATGCACGGAGCGGAAGGTCGTGAAATCATGCCGGCCGACGAGCATCTGGGCGGCTTCATGCATGCGCTCATGGTCCATGTCCTTCGAAACCCACCATGCCCGCTTGTGCTCCAGCGCCAGCCGGGCCTTGCGGCAGATGATGCGGTAAAGGTAGTGCCGACGAAGGGCGGAAAACCGGGCGTCGAAATCCTCGGTCACGGAAGCAGCATCGAGGACGGCCACGGCTTCACCCGCCATGGCGAGATGCGCATTGAGCGCGTTGCGAAGCTTGTAGGGCTCCCAGTCTCGGGAAAGATCCACGTGGACGACCTGCCCGACGGCATGCACACCGGAATCGGTGCGGCCGGCGCCGCGAATGGAGACGCTCTCTCCCGTCAACGAGCGAACCGCAGCCTCCAGCGCACCCTGAACCGAGGGGCCGTTATCCTGTCTCTGCCAGCCATAATAGGGCGTGCCGTCATATTCGACAGTCATGCGGAAACGTGGCATCAGCCGAGCCTCGTTGTGGTCGGAACCGGTGTGCCGCGCACGAAATCGGCCGCCGACATCGGCTTGCCGCCCGCCTTCTGCAGACGGGTGAGCCGCACGGCGCCGCTGCCGCAGGCAATGGTAAGGGCGTCATCCAGCGCCGCGCCCGCTTCTCCCATGCCGCTTGCCAGTTCGGAGGCCAGAACCTTCACGCGTTCCGTCTTGCCGCCGATGTCCATTTCCAGCCATGCGCCGGGAAACGGCGAAAGGCCGCGAATGTGGTTATGCACGTCCTGCGCCGGCCTCGAAAAATCGATGCGGGTCTCGCCCTTGTCGATCTTCGCGGCATAGAGCACGCCTTCTTCCGCCTGCGTGACAAGCGGCAGGTCACCGGTTTCCAGCTTGTCCATAGCCTGCCGCATCAGCCGCGCGCCGGCCAGCATCAGGCTGTTATGCAATTCTCCGGCGGTCATGTTCTCATCGATCGCGACCTTGGCGGTCAGTGCGACGGGGCCGGTATCGAGCCCCTTTTCCATTTTCATGACCATCATGCCGGTCTCGGCATCGCCGGCCATGATGGCCCGCTGGATGGGGGCAGCGCCACGCCAGCGCGGCAGCAGCGAGGCGTGGCCGTTATAACAGCCAAGGCGCGTGCCGCTGAGGATCGCTTCAGGCAGCAGCAGACCGTAAGCCACGACAACCGCAACATCGGCATTGAAATCCCGGAACTGCTGTCGGTCTTCCTCTGCCTTGAAGTTCACCGGCGTCAGCACAGGCAGGCCCAACAGTTCGGCAGCCTGATGCACCGGGGACTTCTGCAGATCGAGGCCACGACGGCCGCCGGGACGCGGCGGTTGGGTGTAGACGGCAACGATCTCGTGGCCGGCCTCCACCAGTGCACGCAGGGTGGGAACGGAAAAATCCGGCGTACCCATAAAAATGATGCGAAGAGCCATCGTCGCCCCCTGCCCTGTCGTCCATTCCGGTCCGCAGAGGACGGATCAGATCTTTGCGCGGGCCGCTTTCGTGAATTTCTTGATGACCATGTCGCGCTTCAGCCGCGAAATATGGTCGATGAAGAGAACGCCGTTCAGGTGATCGATTTCGTGCTGCAGGCAGGTGGCGAGCAGGCCATCCGCCTCGACCGTCTGCTGCTTGCCGTCACGGCCGACATATTGCACCGTGAGCGACGCGGGACGCTCAACCTCGGCGTAATAATCGGGGATGGAGAGGCAGCCTTCTTCATAGGTCGAGACATCGTCCGACACCTTGAGGATTTCCGGATTGATGAAGACGATCGGGGTCTTTTCCTCGCCTTCACGCGCAACGTCGATCACCAGCATACGGCGCGCCACGCCGATCTGAATGGCGGCGAGGCCGATACCCGGCGCATCATACATGGTTTCCAGCATGTCGTCGGCAAGACGCAGCACCTCGGCATCCACCTTTTCGATGGGCTTCGATTGCTGGCGCAGCACGGGATCGGGCAAAATGATAAGCGGTTTGATGGTCATGGCTTCCCATAACGTATCTCTTGCGCGGAGGAAATAAAAAACACGAGGTTCAAACCGCCTCCGGCATCCGTCCCGCCCGACTCATTTCCGCCGCAGGAATGTTCTTGTTTTGATCTTCCGAATCACACGAAACCTGCTAGATTTAATTATGAGCATAGATTTCTCCGTTCTCCTCGATCCCGCGTTACGGGCCGGCTCCGTCGACATCAGCTTCGGCGCGCTGCTCGCGGCTCTGGTTTTCGGTCTGGTCACGACCTGGCTGGTGACGGCGAACCGTGCGAAAAAAGCAGGAGCCGACGGCGAAATCTCCGACCTCCTGAAAACACAGTCCGAACTGCATGGCCGCATCGCCGCCATGGCGGAAACGCTCGGCACCCGCCAGACCGAGATGAGCCAGACGCTGAACCAGCGCCTCGACGGCATGTCGCAGCGCCTTGGCGAAACACTGACGGAGCAGACCCGGTCGACGCATGAGAATCTGAGCCGCCTGCAGGAGCGCCTCGCGGTCATCGATGCCGCGCAGGGCAATATTCAGGATCTGGCCAAGGACGTCGTCGGGTTGCAGGCCATCCTTTCCAACAAGCAGACGCGCGGCGCCTTTGGACAGGCCCGCATGGAGACGCTGATTGCCGATGCGCTTCCGGCCGGGGCCTTCCAGTTGCAGCCGACGCTTTCGAACGGTTATCGGCCGGACTGCACCATCAAGATGCCCAACAATGCCCCGCCGCTCGTCATCGACGCCAAGTTTCCGCTGGAGGCGTGGAACGCCATCAAGGCGGACGAGACGCCCGAAACCAAACGCGCCGCCGTGCAGCAGTTCCGCCGCGATATGGAGGTGCATATTCGCGATGTCGCCGAGAAGTATCTCATTCGCGGCGAAACCCAGGACACGGCCTTCATTTTCGTGCCGTCCGAATCGATCTTCGCCGATATCCACCAGCACTTCGAATATCTGGTGCAGCGCGCTCACCGCGCCCGCGTCGTCATCGTTTCGCCGTCACTTCTGATGCTGTCGGTACAGGTCATCCAGTCCGTGCTCAAGGATCAGCGCATGCGCGAGCAGGCGCATCTCATTCAGGGTGAAGTGGCATTGCTGATGGACGATGTGCGGCGGCTGGACGACCGGACGCGCAAGCTGCAGGCCCATTTTGGATTGGCGCAAAAGGATATCGACATGATGCTGATCTCCTCCGACAAGGTGCTGGCGCGCGGCCAGAAAATCGAAGGTCTCGATTTTTCACCGACGGAAAAAGAAACGTCGCATGGGGAAATCGAGCAGGCTCGACGCTTTGCCGAGAACAGGGCGGGAACGGCAAAGTTGCGGGTGGTTGACGACGAGTGATCCGCTCGGGCAAAGTCGCCGCCTTGCTTGAATTCTATACGGATACGCCCTCCATGATTACTGTTTTCGGCTCCATCAACATGGACCTCGTCGCCACCGCCAAACGCCTGCCCAAGCCGGGTGAAACCGTGACGGGCGAGACCTTCTCCACGGCCGCCGGCGGCAAGGGAGCCAACCAGGCGCTGGCCGCACGGCGTGCGGGCGCCACGGTCAAGATGGCAGGAGCTGCGGGCGATGACACCTTTGCCGCGCCGGCGCTGACATTGCTGCGCGACGCCGGCACCGATCTCTCACTCGTGAAGACCACGCCCGGCCCTACCGGTACGGCAGTGATCCTTATCGGCGAAGGCGGGGAAAACATGATCTCGGTCATTCCCGCCGCCAATGGTGAAGTCTCCGCATCCGACGCCGCGAAAGCCCTGGCGGAAATGTCGGCGGGCGATATTTTGATGCTGCAGTTCGAGATACCCGCGCCCGCTATCGAAGCGGCGCTGACGGCTGCGAAGGCAAAGCGCGTCACCACCGTCATCAATACTGCGCCACTGACCGCCGATGGGCCGCGGCTTGCGGGCCTTGCCGATATCGTCATCGCCAATGAAACCGAGTTCGAATTGCTGATCGGAAAGAACGGCCTTTCCGGTTCTGAGCGGGAAACCGAACTGAAAGCCCTGCATGACAGGACCGGCCAGACATTGATCGTGACGCTCGGTGCCGATGGCGTGATCGCCATGCGCAACGGCAAGGTTTTCCGGGCTTCCGGCCTCAAGATCGAACCGGTCGATACGGTCGGTGCGGGCGACACCTTCTGCGGTTATCTCGCCGCGAGCCTCGATCAGGGTATGGATTTCGAAAGGGCGCTGAAGCGAGCCGCCGTCGCAGGCTCACTTGCCTGCACCCGCGCCGGCGCCCAGCCTTCCATTCCGCTTGCCGCGGAAGTGGATGCGGCACTCTGAGGGATCAGCCGCTCAACGACGAATGAAGGTGAGATAGGCCGAGCTGCGGCCTTCTCTTTTCGCCTTGTTCTCATAACGCGTTCCCGGCCAGTTGGCGTAGGGCGTGCGCCAGTCATCAGCACTCGTCGCCGTCCATTCGAAGCCGCCATGGCGGGCGCAATGCTGCAGCGTCCAGTTCACGTAGGTATCGATATCGGAAGCGAAGCAGAACTTTCCGCCGGGTTTCAGCACACGATGGAAACGGGCGAGGTTGACGTCTGAAACGAAACGACGCTTCCAGTGCTTCTTCTTCGGCCACGGGTCAGGATAGAGAAGGTCGATATGATCGATCGATCCCTCGGGCAGCCAGTCCAGCAATTGCGTCGCATCATCGTCGTAAAGGCGGATATTCATCAGCTCGCGTTCACGCACGGCGGCGAGCAGCTTGGCCATGGAATTGACGAAGGGCTCCACGCCGATGAAACCCGTCTCCGGGTTTTCAACCGCGCGGTGGGCGAGATGCTCGCCGCCGCCAAAGCCTATCTCCAGACGGATCAACCGCACATCCGCGGGAAAAAGAGCGGCGAGATTTTGCGGCGGGACGCTTTCCAGATCGATTTTCAGCAAAGGCAACAGGTTCTCGATTGTATCGACCTGCTGATTGCGCAGGGGCTTGCCCTTGCGTCTGCCAAAAAAAGCTTCCGTCGCGCGCGAACGCCGTTCTTCCGTCATCTCATACTCTCAAGAACAAATAGACTTAACCCGCACAGCGCCACATGAGGCACTGTGCGGGTTACAAAATTGGTGACGGTATCTCTCAATCGCCGTCAAATAACAAGCGCGATATCTGGTTGACGCATTTTCCGGACGTAAAACCGCTACGCGATTTTACCGGAAATGCTTCAAGCGCTCAAAGCTTCCTTGAGCGGCTTCACCAGATCGAGCTTCTCCCATGAGAAGGAGCCGTCACGGCCGGCCTTGCGGCCGAAATGGCCGTAGGAAGACGTCTTGGCGTAGATCGGCTTGTTGAGATCGAGATGACGGCGGATGCCCGACGGCGACAGGTCCATGACCTTGCGGATCGCGGCCTCGACCTGATCTTCGCTGACCTTGCCGGTGCCATGCAGATCGACATAGATCGACAGCGGCTGGGCGATGCCGATTGCGTAGGAAATCTGGATCGTGCAGCGCTCGGCAAGACCGGCAGCCACGACGTTCTTGGCGAGATAACGGGCGGCATAGGCGGCGGAACGGTCGACCTTGGTCGTGTCCTTGCCGGAGAATGCACCGCCGCCATGGGGCGCGGCGCCGCCATAGGTGTCGACGATGATCTTGCGACCCGTCAGGCCGGCGTCACCATCGGGACCGCCGATGACGAACTTGCCGGTCGGGTTGATGTACCACTGGCAATCGTCAGCGATCTTCAGGTCGCCCAGAGCTTCGCGAATATAGGGCTCGACAACGGCGCGAACCTTCTTCGAATCCCAGCTTGCATCGAGATGCTGCGTGGACAGAACGATGGATACGGCTTCCGCCGCCTTGCCGTCGACGTAACGAACCGTGACCTGGCTCTTGGCGTCGGGGCCGAGCTTGGCCGCTTCGCCTTCGCCGCTTTTACGGGCGGTGGCGAGCAGCTGCAGGATACGATGGGAATAATAGATCGGAGCCGGCATGAGGTCCGGCGTTTCCTTGCAGGCGTAACCGAACATGATGCCTTGGTCGCCGGCGCCCTCGTCGCCCTGCTTGTCGGAGGCGTTGTCCACGCCCTGCGCGATATCAGCAGACTGCGGATGCAGGAGAACGTCGATCTTGGCGGTCTTCCAGTGGAAACCATCCTGCTCGTAGCCGATGTCGCGGATCGCCTTGCGGGCGGCGGACTTGAACTTCGAGGGGTTGATGACCGGATGGCCAGCGGCGTCCTTGAGGACCTTGCCGTCCTTGTCCTTCTTCAGAAGCGTATCGGGAACCCGAACCTCACCGGCGATAACGACGCGGTTGGTCGTCGCAAGCGTTTCGCAGGCAATGCGCACGGTCCACGGGTCAACGCCCGTCTTGGACGCTTCACGATAGATGAGATCCACAATTTCATCGGAAATACGATCACAAACCTTGTCCGGATGACCCTCGGCCACGGACTCGCTGGTGAACAGATAATTGGCACGCATGCGGGATTCCCCTCAAAGAACGGTCTTGGAGTTTGTTAGTCATTTCGGCCGTGAAAAACAAGGACACAACCACATAAATATATCTTTATGTGAGAATTCCTTTCCAATCGGGCACAAAAAAACGGTCCTTGCGGACCGTTGAGTGCCCGGCATCCCGTGCCGGAAATTTTCTGCGTCGCGCGGGCTGCGCTTACTCGGCGTCACCTTCGGCGGCGAGCGCCTTGACGAGATCGACGAGACGGCGGCGAACCTTCGGGTCGGCGATCTTCACGAAGGCGCGGTTCAGCTGCAGACCTTCAGCCGAGGACAGAAAGTCGACCACATAGTTGGAGCTCGACGCCTCCGCCATGCCGGGTGTGCCGCCAGCCTGATCGCCGGGTGCATCTTCGAAAAAAAAGGAAACGGGCACATTAAGGATCGCGGAAATATTCTGGAGGCGGCTGGCGCCAACGCGGTTCGTGCCTTTTTCATACTTCTGGATTTGCTGAAAGGTAATTCCGAGACTTTCACCCAGCTTCTCCTGGCTCATTCCGAGCATGGTTCTGCGAAGGCGAATTCGGCTTCCGACATGAATGTCGATGGGGTTAGGCTTTTTCTTATTCTCGGTCATCATGCGGTCCTGACACTCGGAAAGGGTTGATATCTCGCTTCATTACTATTCGAAGAAATGAGTCGGCAATTCGACAGCGTCTAAACTTGTTTTACGACTGACGTATTCACTATGCAATTACAGGGGTTCCCGGTCAATTCTGGCGCCGAGCGAAACTCAAGGCGGGAAATACCGCAACGATCATCAAGATAGAAAAAATCAACCAGAAATACGTCCGATGTATGTCGTAAGTAAATGCGTCGTTTGACCCACCACTCAAAGTGGCATCAACAATTCCCACCCGACCGTAATCGAGCCCCGCAATAATGCGGCCATAGGGGTCTATGACGGCGGAAATTCCAGTATTGGCACCGCGAATCACCGGCACGCCCGTCTCAACGGCCCGGACCCTCGCCTGCAGAAAATGCTGATAGGGGCCGGGCGTATCGCCGAACCAGCCATCATTGGTCACATTCAGGATGGCGGCCGAGCCTGCCAACCCCGGCGTCATCTCACCCGGGAAAATGATCTCGTAACAGATGAGAGGATAGAAGGTCTTGCCCGAAGGAAGCGTGAGCGGCGTGCGCGAGGAAGCGGCGGAAAAACCTCCCGGCAGGGCGATGACATTGTCGATGCCGAATTCCCGCAGGATGCCTTCAAAGGGGACATATTCGCCAAAAGGAGTGAGATGCACCTTGTCGGTCGCGCCGATGATCTCGCCCTGGCTGTCGATCGCATAGACCGAATTGTAATAACGCGGCGGGCGGCCTGCCCCCTGATCTTCCATTCTGACGGCGCCGGTGAACAGCACCTGCCCATCTTCCAGCGTTTTGGCGATTTCCGCCAGAGCATCCGGGTTTTGCGTCAGAATGAACGGCACCGAGGTTTCCGGCCAGACGATGATATCAGGGCGCTTTTTCCCTTCGCCGGGCGGCAGAGCCGAGAGCCGCAGGTGCTCGCCAAAAATCTCCGCCCTGTCCGCGTTCAGCATCTTGCGTGACTGATCGATGGAAGGCTGCACGATCCGAACGGTCAGTGCATCTACGGGCACCTCCGCCGGCGTCTGGAGACGGTAGAAGCCATAACCGAAATGGCCGGCCAGTAGCAGCCCCGCCACGGCGAGACCCGACCACATTCCTTTTTTCGTGCCTATCAGCGCCGGCGAGGCGAAGATGAAAACCGCAAGCGTCGCCACACTGAAAAGACCAAGCAGATGTGCCGACTGCATCATGATCGGGATGGGCATGATGCCGTAACCGATGGCGTTCCAGGGAAAGCCGGTGGCCAGGAAGCTGCGCAGCCATTCCGAAAAGCCGAACGCGGCAGCAAGTGCAGCGATACGGCCGAGGCCCTCCGACCAGAGGAGATTGGCTGCGGCAACCGCAAAACCGTAAAACAACGCCAGAAAAGCGGGAAGACCAAGGATGGCGAGCGGCAGCGCCCAGGCGAATTCATCGGCCTCCAGCAGGAGAGCATTGCCGAGCCACCACAGGCCAGCGACGAAGTAACCAAGCCCGAAACACCAGCCGATGCCGAAGGCCGGCAGGATGCGGCTGAAGAGGCCGCCGCCCGGTTTTCCAGTGCAGCCATCCACAAGCCAGACAAGCAGGGTGAAAGAGAAAAACAGCGCCGCGAAAAAGCCGAATGGAGGCAAAGCGAGCGCCCCGACCGCACCTGCGGCAATCGCCATAACTGCGCGGCTCATGCCGCCGGCCAGCATTACCCTGCCTGCAAGACGCTCCATGCCATCTCCGTTTATGCGCGTCCGGAAAAGCCCGCCGCCGACAAGGCCGCGCCACGGAATTTCCCCTCAGACCCGACGTAAAGGAAAAAAGATTCGCAGTCCACAGGAGGCGTGGCGACCGAAGCGCCACTTGTTCTTTTCGACGCCGAACACGGGCACTCATCCCTGTCGCATTGATATGTCGAAAGGTGGAAGCGACGGGGAAAAACCCCGTCACCCTTTCTTAATCGGCGTTCTGCTGGTGCGTGATAAGGCGAACATCCGGCGCAGGCAGCGCAATCACCTCATTGGCGCCCGCTTCGCCCGGAGCGCGATCATCCTCACCTTCGGAGCCGTGATCGCGGACGATACGAACGCCCTTGATGCGCCTGCTATCCGCATCGAGGATCTGGAACTCGAAACCTGGCACGGCCCTGACCACCTCGCCCTTGGCCGGAATGCGGCCGAGCGCGAAGAAGATGAGACCGCCGAGCGTATCGATTTCCTCCAGATGTTCACGCACATCGAATTCCGGCCCGATCGCCTCGGCAAGTTCGGTGAGTTCCGCGCGCGCATCCGCGACAAGCACATCGGCGGAAAGACGCGAAAACATCGCCTCGTCCTTGTCGTGCTCGTCATCGATGTCACCCACGACCATCTCGACGATATCCTCATGGCTGACGAGACCGTCGGTGCCGCCATACTCATCGATCACCAACGCAAGCTGGGTTCTCTGGGCCTGCATCGTCTTCAAAAGGTCGGAGGCCAGCATGGAGGGCGGTGCGAAAAGAATTTTGCGCACCAACCCGGCAGCGGCGACCGTCTGCTCCAGATCGACACGTGCCAGGTCGAAATTCGGCCGCGGTGAACGCGGCGCCTTCACCTCACCGTAAGCGACGCTTCGCGAACCGGCCCGGCGTTTGTTGCGGGCTTGCTTGGCGACATAGGCCAGCAGATCGCGAATGTGGATCATGCCCTTCGGATTATCCAGCGTCTCGTCATAGACCGGCATGCGCGAACGCCCGGTTTCCTCAAAGAGGATCAGCGCATCGCCGATCGTCATATTCTCATCGAGACCGTCGATGTCCACACGCGGGATCATGATATCTTCGACCCGAATCTCGCGGAAACGCAGGATATTGTTGAGCATCGCCCGTTCTTCGGGCGAAAAGGCCGCACCGATTTCGGTGTCGTCCATCAGCGCGTCGGTCAAATCCTCGCGCAGGCGCTCGCCCTGAGATGGTTTCAGCAACCGTGCGATGCGTGACCAGATGGTCGATTTCGGCTTGGCGTTGTAGTCGTGACGTAAGTGACTACTGCCCTCCTCCGAAGAGGACTGCTCGCCGTTTTCTCTGCCCTCATTGGCAGGTCGTGCAGAATGTTCGTTCATGGCTCCAGACAATATTTAAAGCGGTTCCTGACCCGCGTAAGGATCAGATAGGCCAAGCACCGCCAAAATGCGAGTCTCAAGCGACTCCATTTCTTCCGCTTCTTCCTCGTCCATGTGGTCGTAACCGAACAAATGCAGGAACCCATGAACGAGCAGATGGGTCAGATGATCCCCGAAACTCTTCTCAAGTTCAAGAGCCTCGCGTTCAACCGTCTCGCGCGCGATGACGATATCGCCCAGCATGGGGCCCGGCATTCCGCCCGGCTCCAGCGGAAAAGCCGGGAAAGACAAGACATTGGTTGCCTTGTCCTTGTCGCGCCACTCAGCGTTGATTTCGCGAATATTTTCGTCGTCGGTGAAAACCAGCGACAGTTCCACCGGCATTTTCGGGAAGGGTTGGTCCTCTTCCCGCTTCAGGAAATCGACCGCCGCATCCAGCACCCTGGTGGCGAAGGCAGCCAAGTCCTCTTCCGAGGACCAGCCTTCGGCCTCGACGCTGATTTGAATATCCAGAGCTGTCATTGCTTTACGTCAGCTGCCCTTTACGAGGCTTTCATCCGGCACGGCCGTGTGGGATTCGTAAGCCCGGACGATACGCGCCACCATCGGATGACGAACGACATCGACATCCTTGAAGCGCACGACGGACACGCCTTCCACATCGCCGAGGATTTGCAGCGCCTCGACAAGACCGGATTTCACGCCGCGCGGCAAATCCACCTGGCTTGGGTCACCGGTCACGATCATGCGGCCGTTCTCACCAAGACGGGTGAGGAACATCTTCATCTGCATGGTCGTGGTGTTCTGGGCTTCGTCCAGAATGACGGCGGCGTTGGCAAGGGTACGACCGCGCATGAAGGCCAGCGGCGCGATTTCGATGACGCCCGCCTGAATGGCGCGCTCCACCTTGTCGCCCGGCATCATGTCATAAAGCGCGTCGTAAAGCGGACGCAGATAAGGATCGACCTTTTCCTTCATGTCGCCCGGCAGGAAGCCCAGGCGCTCACCCGCTTCGACGGCGGGGCGCGACAGGATGATGCGGTCAACCGCGCCGCGCTCCAGAAGCTGCGCCGCATGCGCCACGGCAAGATAGGTCTTGCCGGTGCCGGCGGGGCCGACGCCGAAAACCAGTTCGGACTGCTCCAGTGCCCGCATGTAGACATCCTGTGTCGGCGTGCGGGCAGCGATGGTCTTCTTGCGGGTGGAAATCTGTGCCATGGAAATCTTCGCCTTGCGTTCCATCGTCGGCAAGGTCAGCTGGTCGTCCGCGGCCATGGCCATGCGGATCGCGCCTTCGACATCGGAAACCTCGGCGGTTCCGCCTTTGAGCAGCCGTTCATAAAGGAAATCCAGCGCCCGACGAGCCTGATTGGTGGCAACGACATCGCCGGTGATGGCAACGGAATTACCGCGCGGGCGAGCGTCGATATTGAGGCGCTGTTCCAGAAGCTTCAGGTTCTGATCGAACTGACCGAATAGCTCTCCCGCTATCCTGTTATTCTCGAACGTGAGGACGAAGTGATTGGCGTCGGTCGCGGCTTGGCGTGGCTGGCGCGATGAATTTGATACCAATTCGTGTGCGTTCAAGCGGTCAGACTCCTGTCCCAATCAGTGTCGGCTCCTCACTCTAACTCCCTGCCACCTCGGCAAACAAGCTGTTTGGACCCGTTGCGGTGATTCGTACATTAACAATGTCACCGATTTTCAACGTCTTTGCATCAAGATTCACGGATTGCAGCCATGGAGAGCGACCTATCAACTGCTCAGGCATGCGGCCGGGCTTTTCCAGCAGCACATCCATGGTTTTTCCGACCAGCGATTCCGCAAATTCCTTCTGCTGCCGCAGCAACAGGGCCTGCAATCTTTCCAGTCGCTCAGCCTTCACCTCTTCCGCAACCTGATCGATGAGATCGGCTCCCGGCGTGCCGGGGCGGGTGGAATATTTGAACGAGAAGGCCTGCGCATATTTCACCGTCTCGACCATCGCCATCGTATCTTCGAAATCGCGATCCGTCTCACCGGGGAAACCGACAATAAAGTCTCCCGACATGGCAATATCAGGGCGGGCGGCGCGGATTTTTTCGATAAGCTGGATATATTCCTCACCCGTATGGCGACGGTTCATCGCTTTCAGAATGCGGTCCGAACCCGATTGCACCGGCAGATGCAGATAGGGCATCAGGATGCGCAAATCGCGATGCGCGCCGATCAGGCGCTCGTCCATGTCGCGCGGATGGCTGGTGGTGTAGCGAAGCCGTGCAAGGCCGGGAATTTCCGCCAGCCGGTAAAGCAGCTCGGCAAGGCCCCATTTCTCACCCTTCGGGCCTTCGCCCTGCCAGGCATTGACGTTTTGGCCGAGCAGCGTGATCTCGCGCACGCCGGCATCGACGAGCTTCATCGCCTCATCGACGATCTGGCGCACGGGGCGGGAGACTTCCGAACCGCGCGTATAGGGCACGACACAGAAGGTACAGAACTTGTCGCAACCTTCCTGCACCGTCAGAAACGCCGTTACGCCGCGCGTGCGCAGCGTCGCCTTTTCGGCGACAGGCAGGTGCTCGAACTTATCCTCAACCGCATATTCGGTCTCGATGACACGCTCGCCGCCGCGCACCCGCTTCAGGGCGTCCGGCAGGCGATGGTAGGTCTGCGGGCCAATGACGACATCGACGGCGGGCGCACGGCGAAGGATTTCCTCGCCTTCCGCCTGCGCAACGCAGCCGGCAACGCCGATCATGAATTCGCGACCCTGCTCTTCGCGCGATTTTTTCATGTCGCGCAGGCGGCCGAGCGCCGAGTAGACCTTTTCAGCCGCCTTTTCGCGGATATGACAGGTGTTCAGCAGAACCAGATCCGCCTCGCCCATATCCTCCGTCTGAACATAGCCGTCCTTCGCCAGCGCATCGCTCATACGGACGGAATCGTAGACGTTCATCTGACAGCCGTAGGTCTTGATGAAGACCTTTCTGCTGTTCGAACCCTCGCGGGCAATCATGGGTGGGGCGTCGAGGCCAAGCGTTTCCTGGGTCATGGCGGCTATCTAGTGTTTTTCACGGCCAGATTAAACAGAAAAATGCCGGAAAAGCTACGATCTCGCTAATTCCGCCAGCCGCCGCGCAGGCTGAAGGCCAGCATGGAGCGGATGGAGGCGGCGATATCGGTCGCCAGGCGCTTGCGGTTATCCGTGCTGTGAAACGGAACGCTGTCACCGAAGGTCACGTCGACATCGATGGCGCCGGCCCTGATGATGCCGAGAAGATGCGGCACGAGCGTGATGCTGCCCGGCCAGGCGGCGATGACGCGATGGTAGCGCCCCATGGCCATGCCCTGCACCCTGGTATAGGCGATGGCGACCGGCTGCACATAAACCAGCTTGCCCGGCACCTGTTCAGCGGCGGTGGAGGCCGCACCGAACAGCGAGGATTTGACGGCAAGCATGCGGTTGCCGTCCGAGGTGGTGCCTTCGGGAAACAGAACGACGATCTCGCCATCGGCCATGCGGCTGGCGATCTCGCTCACCTGCGCGCCGGTGCTGCGTTTCTGCTCACGCTGAACAAAGATGCTTTTCTGCAAGCGGGCAAGCCAGCCGAACACCGGCCAGTCCCGCACTTCCGTCTTGGCGATGAACACGACGTCGGCAATGCTGCCGAGAACGAGGATGTCCTTCCACGAGGCGTGATTGACCGCAAGCATCAGCGGTTTCGCCCGCTCCACATCGCCATGCACATGCACGCGGATGCCGAGAACATGGCAGGCGATGCGATGCCAGAGGCGCGGAATGCGGCGGCGAAGCCGCCAGTCGAAGGCAAGGCCCAACAGTTGCAGCGGCAGCAATATGAGCGTGACGATCAGAAGAACGACCGCGATATAGGCTGTCCGGAGCCACATCATGATTGGAACGCCCGTCTGCTCACCGGCGTCTCAGTGTTCGCCGGGCTTCAACGGCACGCCGTAAAGTTCCAGCCGGTGATCCACGAGCTTGAAGCCGTGTTCCCTGGCGATCTTTTCCTGAAGTGCCTCGATCTCGGCGGAATGAAATTCGATGACCACGCCGTTCTTCAAGTCGATCAGGTGATCGTGATGTTCCTCGGGCACGGTCTCATAGCGCGAACGGCCGTCGCGAAAATCGTGACGCTCGATGATGCCGGCATCCTCGAACAGCTTCACCGTTCTGTAGACGGTGGAAATCGAGATGCGCGGATCCACGGCGGAGGAGCGGCGGTAAAGCTCCTCGACATCGGGATGGTCGGCTGACTCCTGAAGGACGCGGGCGATGACACGGCGTTGATCCGTCATCCGCATGCCGCGTTCGGCGCAAAGCTCCTCCAGCGTTTTCGAAAGGTCTGTCACGTCTTCTGGCCTTTTGAGAATTCCGGTTTGCGGCTTTCGCCGAAAAATGCCTGTCGCAGGGAACTAGCGAAGATCGCGGCGCATGACAAGCGCCGTCGACTTCGTTCCATCCTTTGCGGTGTAATAGGCCTTGCGTTCCGCGACGGTTTTGAAGCCGAGCTTCCTGTAAAGCCCCAGCGCAGAGGCATTATTATTATCCACCTCAAGAAACATGGTTTCGGCGCCGCGCATCATCGCCTCGCGGATGGCCGACTGCATCAGACGCCAGCCGAGACCGGCGCGTGCGAACTTGTCCGCCACGGCAACGGTCAGGATTTCCGCCTCACCCGCCACTTCCCGCGCCAGCACGAAACCACCGAGCGGCTTGCTGAAAAAGGCGTTGGTCTGGCGTGCGACAGCACCGAAAACCGACCCTTGCGTCAGCAGCCCGGAAAACTCCCCGTCGTTCCACGGGCGCGGAAAGCGCAGCGCATGCAACTCCGCCACCGCGGCGCAATCCTCATGCTGCATCGGCACGATCTCGAAATAGGGCTTCCAGGTCAGATAGTCGTCAAACATAACAGGAATCGGGCATCACAGGAATCATTCGCACATGTTGACGAATGCCCTATCAGGCAACGCCCTGACGTGCCAGCGCAAAACCGGTCTGCGGCCGGGCATCCGGCCCGCGCAGATAAAGCGGCGCGGGTTTCGGCTGGCCAGCTGGCTTGCGCGCAGCAGCACGCGCGACCGAGGCAATCGGGAAGTGATCCGGTCCCGAACCCGCCTCCAACCCCGCCAAAAGCGGCGCGGCTGAACCGATAACGGCGCCATCAAAACCGGTGGTAACCGTTTTGGCGTCGTCCAGGGGCAGAAGCGCAGCATCGCTCAGCGGCGATCCATCCGCACCGAATGTCTGGAGATAGGCTTCGCCGCGCTTGGCATCCAGCGCAACGGCCACGGACCGGCCGGGATTTGCAAGCAGATGATGAAGCGCCAGCGTTTCAAGCGTGGTGACGCCCACGGCCTCGACGCCGAGCGACAGGGCAAAGCCGCGCGCGGCGGCGACCCCGACGCGGATACCGGTGAAAGACCCCGGCCCGATGGTCACGGCGATGCGCCCGATGTTCTGGAGCGACAGTTGCGCCCGCTCCAGGGCACCGTCGATCACCGCCATCAACCTTTCGGCATGGCCCTTGCCGATCGTTTCGCATACCTCGCCGAGCACCCTGTCGGAGGCGCTGTCATAAACGCATGCGGAACAATCCACACCTGAGGTGTCGAGTGCGAGAACAATCATGATGGCCTGGCTTGCGCTTTTATACCGCTTCGACTTCGCGCACTTCCGGCACGAAATGGCGAAGCAGATTCTGAACGCCATGCTTCAGCGTGGCGGTGGAGGACGGGCAACCCGAGCAGGCGCCCTTCATGTTCAGGAACACCGTGCCGTCGCGGAAACCGCGGAAGGTGATATCGCCGCCATCCTGCGCCACGGCGGGGCGAACGCGGGTATCCAGCAACTCCTTGATGGTGGCGACGATGGTTTCGTCACCCTCTTCGAAGAATTCGCCTTCCTCATCCGACACTTCAGCCGCAACAGCCGTGCCCATGATCGGGCGGCCAGACATGAAGTGTTCCATGATCGCGCCCAGAATGGCGGGCTTCAAATGCTGCCATTCCGCGCCGTCCTTGGTGACGGTGATGAAATCGAAACCGAAATAAACGCCGGTCACGCCCGGAATGGTGAAGAGGCGCTCTGCCAGCGGCGAAGCCTGCGCCTGCGACGGGTTGAGAAACTCTGCCGTGCCGCTTTCCAGCACCACCTTGCCCGGCAGGAACTTCAGCGTCGTCGGGTTCGGCGTGGCTTCCGTCTGAATGAACATCGTCTGTCTCCTTCGAGGTCGCCGTTCACGCCCCGCAATTTAGAATTCTTCCAAAAAATACGCCCGGCGAAGCTGCACTTCAAGCCCTGACATGATAATTACATTCAAGAAATCGTCAGCCCCTAAATCTTGTCCGGGACCCGGATCAGCAGAGAGCGTCGATTTCCTCATCGGACAAAGTATCCGGCAACACGGTGACGGGAATGGGAAAGGCTGCCCCACGTCCGGCGATGGAGGAAACAAGCGGTCCCGGCCCTTCCTTCGTCGAGCCAGCCGCGAGCACCAGAATGGCTATATCGCGGTCTTCCTCGATCAGCCCGTGAATCTGCTCGGTGGCGCTGCCTTCGCGGATCACCGCTTCCGGCTCGATCCCGATGGTCTCGCGCACCTTCTGGGCGATCTTGGCGAGCGTGGCTTCCGCCTCCTCACGCGCTTCGGCCCGCATGATCTGCTCGACACCCAGCCATTGCTGGAAATCGCCTTCCGGGATCATGTAAAGCAGCACCAGCCCGCCATTGGAGTTCTTGGCACGACGACCGGCATAGTGCACGGCCCTTTCGCATTCCGGTGTGTCATCGATAACAGCGAGAAATTTGCGACGATGCCCTTCCAGACGCGACAGCCGTTTTGAAACCATTCTGCACTCCCTAGGTCCGCCGTGATCCGTAAAACCGCCCGACGGTTCGGGCGGAGATTATATCAAATCACGGCAGGCGCAAACCGCCCGCCGCATTCGCGCAGCAGCGACCTGTCAGCGCAGGAAGCCGATGATGTCGCGTACCTCGTTCATCGTCTTTTCGGCGATGGTGCGTGCCCGCTCGCCGCCCTGTTTGAGGATGGCGTCGATATGGGTCGGGTCATCGAGAAGGCGGCGCATCTCGTTGTTGACGGGGGCCAGAACATTAACCGCAAGCTCGACGAGGGCCGGCTTGAACGCCGAGAACTGCTGTCCGCCGAATTCGGAAAGAACATCCGCCTTGGTCCTGTCGGAGAGAGCAGCATAGATGCCGACGAGGTTTTCGGCCTCGGGACGGCCCTTCAGGCCTTCCACTTCGCTCGGCAGCGCGTCCGGATCGGTCTTTGCCTTCTTGATCTTCTTCGAGATCGCATCGACATCGTCCATCAGGTTGATGCGCGAAAGATCGGAAGGGTCGGACTTCGACATTTTCTTGGTGCCGTCCTTGAGCGACATCACGCGCGGTGCCGGACCGCCGATCAGCGGCTCCACCATCGGGAAATAGGCGTGCACCGGCTCATCGCCCACGGTGATATCGAGCCCGAGACCCGCCTTGCGGATATGATCGCCGAAATCGATATTGAATTTCTGGGCAATATCGCGGGCAAGTTCCAGATGCTGCTTCTGGTCGTCACCAACGGGAACGTGGGTGGCGCGATAGACGAGAATGTCGGCAGCCATCAGGCTCGGATAGGCGAGCAGACCCAGCGACACCTGTTCGGCATTCTTGCCGGACTTGTCCTTGAACTGCGTCATGCGCTCCATCCAGCCGATGCGCGCCACGCAGTTGAACACCCATGCGAGTTCCGCATGCTGCGGCACGGCCGACTGGTTGAAGACGATATGTTTTACAGGGTCGATGCCCGAGGCGATGAAGGCGGCCGCAATCGAGCGGGTCTGCGCCTTCAGGTCCGCATGAACGAGCTGGGCGGTGATGGCATGCATATCGACGACGCAATAGATGCAGTCGTTATCTTCCTGCAGCGCCACGAATTTGCGGATGGCGCCGAGATAATTACCGAGATGCAGATTGCCGGTCGGCTGGACGCCCGAGAAAACCAGCGGCTTGAATGCGTTCATTGTCGTCCTCGAAAAGGCTTGTGGAGGGCCCCGCCCCATGGTTGGAATTGCACGCGCGCTTATGCACCCGCAGCCCCTCGCAATCAAGCGCTTTCAAGGGCTATCCAAGGCGCGGCTGAAGGAGGTCCCAGCGATTTCCGTAAGGGTCGGCAAAGACCGCGACGGAACCATAAACCTCGTGGCGCGGTTCTTCCAGAAAGCGCACGCCGCGGGCGAGCATGGTCTCGTAATCGCGCTGGAAATTATCGGTGTGCAGGAAAAATCCGACACGGCCGCCGGTCTGGTTGCCGATCGCAAGGCGCTGCTCTTCGCCATCGGCCTCGGCAAGCAGCAGGCCCCCGCCATCGGTTCCTTGCGGCTTCACCACCAGCCACCGCTTGCCGTCGCCAAGCGGCTGATCGGACAGGCATTCGAACCCGAGAATGTCGCAATAAAATGCCTTCGCCCGATCGTAATCGTCCACGACAAGCGTGACGAGCGCGATGCGGCGGTTCTCGGCAAAGGACATCAGCCCGCCTCCGTTTCGACGTTCTTTTTGCCGCGCTTGCGGATAGCTCGCTTGACCATGCCGATATCGGCACCGCCGGAAACGAAAGCGAGCACGAAATAAACCAGCATGGCCGCAAAGACGAGAGCCATGATGGTGCCAGCCCGCACGAAAATGGACGAAGCGGAAGACAGTTCGAAACTCAGCCAGGTCAGCGCATAGTGCACGAAACCGGCCATCAAGGCTGCTGCCAGCAGCAAACGCGGAATGCGGGTGAGCAGCGGAATATCCACCTGCCAGTGCCCGCGCCACAAAAGCATGCCGAACAGCAAGGCGGCATTGACCCAGCCGGCGGTGATTTCGGCAATGGCGATGCCCGGCCCCCCAAGGCGCGGAAACAGTGTCAGCGCCAGGGAGACGTTCACGACGACGGAAATCGCCGCGAAGATCATCGGTGTGCGCGTATCCTCGCGGGCGAAGAAGCCCGGAATGAAGGCCTTAATCAGCACGAAAGCCGGCAGACCAAGACCATAGATACCGAGGATTTGCGCGACGGTGACGGTGGCCGAGGGCGAAAAGTTGCCGCGTTCATAAAGAAAACGAACGATAGGTTCCGCCATGACGAGAAGTGCTGCGGCAGCCGGCAATGTCAGGAACAGCACGAATTCGACCGAGCGGTTCTGCAGGCTTCCGGCCTCGACCATATGCCCGCCGCGCAACGCCCGCGCCAGCTCCGGCAAAAGCACGGTGGCCACCGCAATGCCGACGACGCCAAGCGGCAGCTGGTAAATCCGGTCCGCATAGGCAAGCGAGGAAATCACACCTTCGCCGGCAGAGGCGATATTCGTGTTGATCAGCAGATTGATCTGGGTGATGCCGCCGGTAATCGCTGCCGGCAGGGCAAGAACCAGAAGGCGCTGCACATTCTTTGTCAGCCGGGGCCTGCGGAAACCGATGCGCATGCCGGCATTGCGCACGGCGATCCAGACGATGGCAAGCTGCACCAGACCCGCCGCCATCACGCCCCAGGAGAGCGCATAACCTACCTGAAGCGGATCGTAATTCTTCCACCATGCCAAAGCGAGCACGCCGATGAGGATGATGTTGAGGAAAACGGGAGCAATTGCGGCTGCGAAATAACGATGCAGCGAGTTCAGCATGCCGCCCATCATTGCCGCCAGCGACATGCAGGCGAGATAGGGGAACATGATGGTGGCGAGATGGACGGTGTTGTCGAATTTCACCGGGTCTTCCAGAAAGCCCGGCGCGATCACCGTGCGCACGATGAACGGCATCGACAGTTCCATCAGGATCGTCAAGGCCAGAAGCACGGTGAACAGGACACCGAAGACTTCCTCGGAAAAGCGTCTCGCGCCCTCCATGCCGTTCGCCTCGATCTCCTTGGCGAAAAGCGGCACGAAAGCCGAGTTGAACGCACCTTCGGCAAACAGCCGCCGGAAGGTGTTGGGGAAACGGAAAGCGGCATTGAAGGCGTCCGCCACCGGACCGGTGCCGACAGCGGCTGCCATCAGGGTTTCGCGCAGGAAGCCGAAGATGCGGCTGCCGAGCGTGGCGGTGCCGACGGTGGCGAACTTGCCGATCAGGCTCATAATCTCAAGCCTTTGCCGTGCGCGCGGCCGGCAGGGCCGCCACGTCTGGATGGGCGATGATGCCGTTCGGCATACGGTCTCGCAATTCGTCTTCCTGCTCGCTCATCACGGCCTTCAGGCGCGTGGCGATGCTGGCCTGCCGGTTGTCATTCGTCACCTTCTGGCCGAAGAGATCCGTCACATAGAAGGTATCGATGACCTTTTCACCGAAGGTGGTGATGCGGGCAGAGTGAATATCGAGCGACAGGTCGGCGATCACAGCCGTCATATCCGCCAGAAGCCCCGGCCGGTCGAGGCATTCCACTTCGATGACGGTGAACTTGTTCGACAGCCCGTTGGAGATGATGACCGAGGGCGGAATGGTGAAGGCGCTCTTCTTCTTGCGGCTCTTGGTGCGCGTGGCGATCATTTCCGGCAGGCGCTGCTTGCCGGACAGAACCTCCTCGATGAGCTTGCCGACATTGTTGCCGCGCCGCGTCTCGTCCTCATCGATCGGAAATTCGCGGTTGATCAGGATCGTATCGAGCGCTCGCCCATCGGACGTCGTGAAAATCTGCGCATCGGCGATATTGGCGCCGGCGGCAGCACAGGCGCCGGTGATGATGGACAGCAGGCGCGGATGGTCGGGCGCCAGCACGGTGATTTCGGTGATGGCGTGGAAGGAATGGGTGCGCACCATGGTCGACAGCGCTTTTTCCTGCTTGTCGGCCTCCCGGATGAAGCGGGTGTGACGCACCTGGTCTTCGAGCGCCACCGTCAGCAGATAGGGCTCGTAGTGCAGCTTGGTATATTTGCGCCGCGCCTTCTGGCCCCAGTCGTCGAGGGCGTCGTAGAGCGCCTGCCGGGCGATCTGCGCGCGCTCCTTGCGGGAGACTTCCGAGAAGCCGCCCGACAGCAGCAGTTCGGTCTCGTAATAAAGCGAACGCAGCAGCTGCCCCTTCCAGCCGTTCCAAACGCCGGGACCGACGGCGCGGATATCGCAGACCGTCAAGATGAGCAGCATCTTCAGCCGCTCCATGGACTGCACCTTATCGGCGAAATCGGTGATGGTCTTGCGGTCATGCAGATCGCGCGTTTGGGCGACCATGGACATCAGAAGATGCTGCTCGATCAGCCAGACCACCGTTTCGGTCTGCTTGCCGGTGAGGCGAAAACGCTGGCAGAGCTTGCGGGCGACACGCGCGCCGGCAATCGAGTGGTCTTCCTGCCGGCCCTTTGCCACATCGTGCAATAGAACGGCGACATAAAGCGCCTCACGTTCCTCGACGCTCGGCATCAGCTGGTTGGCAAGCGGGTGGGCATCGACGGCCGTTCCCTTGTCCACTTCCGAAAGCACGCCGACAGAGCGGATCAGATGCTCATCCACCGTATAGTGATGATACATGTTGAACTGCATCATCGCGACGATCTTGCCGAATTCGGGGATGAACTTGCCGAGCACGCCTGCCTCGTTCATGCGGCGCAGGGTCAGCGCCGGATCGCGCCGCGACGTCAGGATCGACAGGAAAAGCCGGTTTGCCTCTTCATTTTCCCGCAGCTCGTCATTGATGAGCGACAGCGAGCGGGTGACGACACGCAGCGCATCGGGATGCAGTTCGAGATTGTTGATATCGGCAATGTGGAACAGCCGGATCAAATTGACCGGGTCGTTCTTGAAGACATCTGGCTTGGCAAGCGCGATGCGCCCCCGATCCTCGACGAATTCCACCGAGCCGGGGATTTTACGCACGCGATGGGCAAAGCGGCTCAGCACACCGGAAAGGCCCGGCACATCCTTCGCCTGCCGGTCTTCCAGTGCGGCGCAGACGATGCGCGTCAGATCGCCGACATCCTTCGCCACGAGAAAATAGTGCTTCATGAAACGCTCAACGGCGGAGAGGCCGGGGCGCGGCTGATAATTCAGGGCATCAGCAATCTCACGCTGGATGTCGAAGGAAAGGCGCTCTTCCGCCTTGCCGGTGATGAAATGCATCTGGCAACGCACAGCCCAGAGAAAATCATCGGCCTTTTCGAACAGCCTGAGTTCAGGCCGCGACAGGACGCCGAGCTTGACCAGATCGGCCGTATCGCGGACGTGATAATAATATTTGGCGATCCAGAACAGCGTGTGCAGGTCGCGCAGGCCACCCTTGCCTTCCTTGACGTTCGGCTCCACCAGATAACGCGTATCGCCCGCCTTGCGGTGGCGCTGGTCGCGCTCGGCGAGCTTTGCGGCGATGAATTCCGGGCCGGTGCCGGTGACGACTTCCGACTCGAAGCGTTTTTCGAGATCGTCGGTCAGGGATTTCTTGCCGCAGATCGCCCGCACTTCCAGAATCGCCGTGCGGATCGTCATGTCGGATTTGGAGAGGCGAATGCATTCATCCACCGTGCGGGTGGCGTGGCCGACCTTGAAACCGAGGTCCCAGAGGAGGTAGAGCACGAATTCCACGGCCTTGTGCATGTCGGGCGTGTTCTTGGCCGGCAACAGGAACAGGAGGTCGATATCCGATCCCGGCGCCAGTGTGCCGCGTCCGTAACCGCCAACCGCGGCGACCGCGATCTGCGGCGCATCTTTCGGATAGACGTATTGGCAGGCGAGATCATAGAGCGTTTCGATCAGCCGATCCTGGAGCCAGGAGATGCGCCGGGCGCAGTCAATGCCGCTGCCATCGGCTTTCAGTAGTTCTCTGGCCTTTTCCCGGCCTTCCGTACTGGCCTTGCGGAAGATCGGCAGTAGATCGGACTTGATATCGGCGATGCGTTTGCCGTCTTCCTTGAAGATGATGTCACAGTCGCGCTTCAGCGCCGATACATCGAGAATGTCGGAAAAATCCAGGTCCTTGATGGCCATCTATGCCGGTATCCATGTCCTGTGGGAAATCCCACCACTTGCGATGGGAGTGTCCTATAGCGAGTTTTAAAGGCGATGGACAGGCAGTCTATCCTCTTAAGCCTTGCCAAGTTCTTTCTTCAACGTATAGAGCGCGTCCAATGCCTCACGCGGCGTCATTTCGTCGGGGTTGAAGCCTTTCAGAGCTTCCTCCAGCTTCGATGGTCCGGCCTTGCGGGTTTCCTCGCGGCGAACCGCGATCTGGAACAGCGGCAGATCGTCGATCAACTGGCTGGCCGGGTTCTTGCGGTCGGCATCTTCAAGCTTCGTCAGCACCTCGCGGGCGCGTTCCACCACCGATGCAGGCAAGCCCGCAAGCCGGGCCACCTGAATACCATAGGAACGATCCGCAGCACCCGGTCCGACCTCGTGCAGGAAGATGACGTCACCTTCCCACTCCTTCACCCGCATCGTGGCATTGGAAAGGCGGCCGAGCTTTTCCGACAGCACGGTCAATTCGTGGAAGTGGGTAGCGAAGAGACCACGGCAACGATTGACCTCGTGCAGATGCTCCACCGCCGCCCAGGCGATGGAAAGACCGTCAAAGGTCGCCGTACCCCGGCCGATCTCATCCAGAATGACCAGTGAACGATCCGTCGCCTGATTGAGAATGGCGGCGGTTTCCACCATTTCCACCATGAAGGTCGAGCGGCCGCGCGCCAGATCGTCGGAGGCGCCGACACGGGAAAACAACCGGTCGACGACGCCGATATGGGCGGCTTCCGCCGGAACGAAGGAACCGATCTGCGCGAGGATGGCGATCAGCGCATTCTGGCGCAGGAAGGTCGATTTACCGCCCATATTTGGGCCGGTGAGCAGCCATATCGCGCCGTTCTTACCACCGTTGACGGCTGACAGATCGCAATTATTGGCGATGAAGGGTCCGGCAGACTGTCGCCGCAACGCCTGCTCCACCACCGGATGCCGCCCGCCCTTGATCGCAAAGGTCATGGAGGCATCAACAATCGGGCGGCAATAGGCCTGTTCGGTCGCGAGATAAGCAAGGCTAGAGGCGACATCGATCACAGCAAGCGCCAGTGCGCCGGCCTTGATCGCTTCCGCCTGGTGCACCACAGCCTTGACCATGCGCTCGAAGGCTTCCAGTTCCATGGTTAAAGCCTGCGCAGCGGCATTGGCGATGCGGCTTTCAAGATCGGCAAGCTCGGTGGTGGTGAAGCGCATGGCGCCCGCCATGGTCTGGCGGTGGATAAAACGCGCCTTGGCCTCGTCCGTCGCCATCATCACATCGGCATTGCCTGCCGTCACCTCGATGAAATAGCCAAGCACGTTGTTGTGCTTGATCTTGAGCGACTTGATGCCGGTCTCATCGGCATATTTCAGTTGCAGCCCGGCAATCACCCGGCGCGACTGGTCGCGCAGCGCCCGCACCTCGTCGAGTTCGGGATTGGCGCCTTCACGCAGGAAACCGCCATCACGCTTCAGAAGCGGGAGATCGTCGGCAAGCATCGAGCCGAGCATGGCTTCGAGACCGCCGGGCAGGGCTTTCAAATCCGCGAGCGCCGCCGCCAGCTCGTCCGGCAACAATCCCTGATCGAGAATGGCGGCAATCTTCTCGACAGAAGCCAGCCCCTGCCTGATGGCGCCGAGATCGCGCGGGCCGCCGCGCTCCAGAGCAAGGCGGGAGAGCGCACGCGGCATATCCGCAACCTGTTTCAGCGCATCACGCAGGCCGTCACAGAGCGAGACGTCATCGATCAGATAGGCCACGGCATCGAGGCGAGCGTTTATTTTTTCCGGGTCGGTCAAGGGCGACATCAGCCGCTCGGCCAGAAGCCGCGCGCCACCGCCTGTTACCGTACGGTTCAGGGCATGCAGCAGCGATCCGTCCCTCTCGCCCGACAGCGTCTTTACCAGCTCCAGATTGGCGCGGGTGGCGGGATCGATGAAAAGGGTCGAAGCGGCGCTTTCGCGCTCCGGCGCACCGAGCGGCGGGCGCTCGGCGATCTGGGTTTTCTCGACATAGGCGACGGCAGCGGCGGCGGCCGCCATTTCCACCCGCGAAAAGGTGCCGAAGCCGTCCAGCGTCGAGACGTTGAAATAACGCGCGATGCGCCCTTCCGCCGTGGCGCTGTCGAAGAGGATCGCCGGCTGCGGCACGGCCACGCGGCCAAGCACATCGAAGACCGGCCGCAGTTCCTCGTCATGGAAGAGGCTGTCGGCGACGATCAACTCGCGCGGATCGATGCGCCAGATATCGGCCAGAAGCCGCGTCAGCGTGGTTTCCGCCAGACGGAAGACGCCGGTGGAAATATCGATCCAGGCGAGCGCAAACTGCGCCTCGGCACTGCCGCGAATGCGGGCGAGCGCCATCAGATAGTTGGATTCCGTCGGCGACAGCAGTTTTTCCTCGGTCAGCGTACCGGGCGTGACAAGCCGCACCACATCACGCTTGACCACGGATTTAGAACCGCGCTTCTTGGCTTCCGCCGGATCTTCCACCTGTTCGCAGACGGCAACGCGATAACCGCGCAGGATCAGTTTCTGCAGATAATCATCCGCCGCATGGACGGGGACGCCGCACATGGGAATATCGTGACCCATATGCTGGCCGCGTTTCGTCAGCGTGATGCCCAGAGCGCGGGAGGCTTCGACCGCATCGTCGAAGAACAATTCGTAAAAATCGCCCATGCGGTAAAACAGCAGCGAACCGGGATTGTTCGCCTTGATCTCGATATATTGCTCCATCATCGGAGTGGCCGTCGCGCGGCTCTCTTCCGAGATCAGGGAAGCGGTTGTCAGAACGTCCGTCAATGGTCTGCCGATGTCATATCGTGTTGCGGAAAAGAAGGGCCGACACTAGCGGCAATCTCCACCTCAATACAACACGCGCGGGAACGCTGCCCACAGGAACATCCCGCCCGGCTGCGCCGAAACTCGGTCAGCCGTTGATGCGCTCGGCCTCGCCGCCATAATAGCTGATGTAACGGCCGGCGATGGACGAAACCGGCAGGACTACGAGGACGTCTGTGGTATTGAAGGCATGGTCCACGACCGCGCCGGAGCCGAACATGGCGCCGAGGCGCATATAGCCTTTGATCAGCGGCGGCATGGCGTTCAGCGCCTTGCGGGCGTTGAGCGCCTCTGCCGGCACAAGGTCCATCTCATGATAAAGCTCGGGAAGGGCGGAAGCTTCCCACTCACCCTTGGCCACGCAATTATGGTGCAGGAAAGACAGGGCAAGCGCGTGGGCTTCCGGCTGCACGCCGGGGAAGGAGGCGCAGCCGATCATGGCATCCATGCGGTGTTTTACGGCATAGGCCCAGTTGCCCTGCCACAGAAGCTCGACGGTGCGTTTGGTGCGATATTCCGGCAGCACGCAGGAACGGCCAAGCTCCATGAAACGCTTGCCCGGATGGCGCGCGACGAGACCGGCGATATCGAATTCGCTGGCGGAATAAAAACCGTTATTGGCAAGCGCGATTTCCTGCCGCAGCAGGCGATAGGTGCCGACGATCTGGTCTTCGCTGTCGCCTTCGATCGCCTTGTCGAGCACCAGCAGATGGTCGCAGACGCTGTCCCAGGCATCGATGTCGCGCTTGCGGCGCATGGCTTCCGCGGGAAGCCGCGCCTTCATTTCCTCGACGAAAACCCGGTAACGCACTGATTGCGCGGCATCGATCTCGCGTTCATTTCTGGCGAGCCGTGTTTCCAGCGTGCCGATACGGCCGAAAAGACCCTCATTGTCCTGAGCTGCCTCGGGACGAGGATGAATGACAACATTGTTTTCACAAATGTCGTGATTGAGGATTTCGGCAACCATGGGGAATCGCTCCGCCACCAAAGAATTTTCCTGTCATAAATCACTAATTGACGACAGAATAGTGACAAAATGCCGCCAGCGCGAGTCTGTCAAGTTATGATAGCGACAGGCGTTTCGCCTCCAGCAGACGGCGAATTTCCTCAACCAGCCGTCGCGGGTCGGCAGGCTTGGTCAAAACCGCACCGACACCGGCCCCAAGCAGGATTTCGGCAGTCGCGTCACTCGCATCTGCGCTGAGCACGATGACGGGAATATTTCTTTCGCCCTTGAGCTTATAGAGAAGGTCGGGAAGCACATCGAGCCCCTCGCCGCCCGGCATGTTGAGATCTGAGACGATGAGTTCAGGCAGGCGGGTTGCGCCCGGCTCCACAGATTGCCGCAACGCCTCAAAATCCTCGACAGCGCGGACGATATAGCCGCTTTTTTCCAGAACGGCGCGGATGATGCGCTGATTGACGGCATCGTCTTCGGCCACCAGTATCTCGATACCGCTCGCCCCTTCCGCCACCCGCGAGGAAAATCCCACATCCGGGTGGTTGTCGTTGATGGCGTCGCGCCTCTCAATGCCGCGCAGACGGCCGCACAGGACGTCGATCAGGGATTTTTCCCGCAGCGGCCGGATCAACCAGGCATCGAAGGCCACATGCATGGTCGACGGCCGCTCTTCGGGGCTGACCAGCAGCGTGCGGCGGACATTCTGTTGCGGCCAATCCTTCAGGGCGTCCCTGAAGAGCGGCGAAATGCGCCGGTCGACGATCATATCGGTAAGGTCGGCCGCTCGCGCAGCAGAACCCTTCCTCAGCTTTTCCAGATCCTCAGGCTGATGGATGAGAGTGCATTGACCGCCGAAAGCCTCGATCGCCTCCATCGTCACCGCCGCCGCCACGCCCTTCGGTGCGATGAGCAGGACATTTGTATGCCGCAGGCAATGACGCCTTGCCGGATCCGCCATTTCGGCAGGCGCGCCCGCCGGGCGAAACGCCAGTTTGAACGTGCTGCCCTTGCCCTTGCGGCTGGAAACCGTGAGGCGGCCGCCGAATTCCCGCACGATACGGGCGGAAATCGCAAGTCCAAGGCCGGTGCCGGCGCTTCGCTGCGACAACGGGCCCGCCTGCTCGAATTCCCCGAAAATACGGGCCTGTTCCGCCCGGCTCATGCCCGGGCCGGTATCCTCGACGGCAATGTGCAATTCGTCGTCGGCCATGCGCGCCCGGATGACGACGCCGCCTTCCTGCGTGAATTTGACGGCATTGCCGAGGAGATTGAAGAGGACCTGACGTAGCCTCGCCGGGTCGAAATCGAGATGATCGGGCACATTCGGCGCAACGAAGGAGGTTATTTCTATGCCTTTTTCATGGGCGCGATGGGCCAGCATCTCGACGATGCTCTCGATCAGCCGGCGCAGGTTTTCCGCGCGCGGATTGAGCCTGAAGCGGCCGGCCTCCATGGTCGAATAATCCAGCAGATCCTCGACAAGCTGCACCAGCGACTGGCCGGATTGCCGCATGCCATCGAGATAATTTCGCTGCTCCTCGTTGAGCCTCGTCTGCGACAGAAGATGGTTCATGCCGAGCATACCGGAGAGCGGCAGGCGGATTTCATGGCTTACGGTGGCAAGCAGCCGCGCCTTTTCGGCATCGGCCTTTTCGGCGCGCAGCCGGGCGTCCTCGCGCTCGCCGAGCGCAAGCCGCTCTTCGGTCACGTCTCTGGCGATGCTGCTGATGAGGAGACGGCTGCTTGTCAGATCGCGGGTCACGACATCATGCCAGGAAAAGATGCGCTGACCGAACGGGGTCGCGATCTCCACATCATAGGCATGGACCTTGTCGCCCGGACGGAAAGCGATGCCGATTTCCTCGCAGCTCAGCCCTTCGGGCGCCGCACAGCCGGTCATTTCGCGGAAGACCCGGTTCGCTTCGACAATGCGCCTGTTCATGTCACGGATCACGACGATATCGCCCATGAATTCCTGCATCTCGGCAATCAGCGAGCGGTTTTGCGTTTGCCGCAGCTGAAGATCGGAATCCGCAGCCCGCACGGTGGGCTGATGGAAAGATTCATCAAAGAGCGCATAGAGCAGCACACCGACGAGAACCGCTCCAAAGAAGGTCGCCAGCGCAACGGTAACCGCATTAGGCACCGCAAGCGCGATCAGGGCTGCGGAAAAAGCCCCGACCGATAACGACGCGGCGACATAGAGCGCAATCGACCTGGTATCGGTCGCATGTTCTTCAGCATGGCGCGTTGTTGCCTCGACACGATCCGCCGGCTGCGCCGCCGTCGCGGCCAGGCCCAGCCCGTCTGAAACCTTCTGCCGAAGTCTTGCCAGTTCGCTCATAGGCAACCGCTACCACGGCAGCGGTTTTGATATGTTTGGCTGAAACCCTAAAATTTTACTTTTTAGCCGTCCGGGCGTGCAAAAACTCGTCGAGAATGACGCAGGCTGCGCCGATGGTTATGAAACTGTCAGCCAGATTGAAGACCGCGAAAGACCATGTCTGCGTATGAAACAGAATATAGTCGATGACATGTCCATAAAAAAAACGGTCGAGCAGATTGCCGGCAGCACCTGCGATAATGAAGGCAAAGCCGAGATGGGCAAAGGTGCGGTCCGCCGCCGTCTTGCGCCACAGCCACAGGACGAAGACCACGATGACGAGCCGCATGCTGACGATGAACCAGCCATGCATGTCCTCCAGCATCGAAAAGGCCACGCCGAGATTATAGGTGCGGTAAAGCGCCAGGAACGGGGCAACGGGAACCATCTCCTGCAGCGGCAGATAGGCTTCGACCAGCTGCTTGACGATCTGGTCCAGCACCAGTGCGGCGACGATCAGCGCGAAGGCCGGGCCGAATTTCGAGAACAAAGCCGCTTTGGGCATTACGTCACCGGTGCGAGTTCGAGGAGATGTCGCCGTGCTTCAAAAAGCATGACGGCGGTTGCGATGGCGAGATTGAGGCTGTCGGCGCGGCCCTGCTGGGGAATGCGCGCGAGCTGGTCGGCCTTGCCGGCGAGTTCCGGCGGCAGGCCGGATTGCTCATTGCCCATCAGGAGCACGACCGGCTTTCCGGCATAGTCGATCTTTCGATAGTCAACCGAGCCGGCCAGATGGGTGGCGACGACGCTGACCTGCGCCGATTTTTTCCAGGACAGGAATTCCTCGACCGACGCGCGGGCGACGGGAGTTGCGAAAACCGACCCCATGGTGGCGCGCACCGTTTCCAGCGAAAACGGATCGGTGCAATCCCCGACGAGAATGACGCCTGAAGCACCCGCCGCATCAGCCGTGCGGATGATGGTGCCGAGATTGCCGGGATCGCGGACCCGGTCGAGCGCGATATAGGTCTCGCCCTTTTCCGGGCGGATATCCTTCAGCGCCTTCCATTTCTGTTCGAAAATGCCGACGACCATCTGCGGATTGTCGCGGCGGGTGATCGAGGCGATAACCTTTTCGCTGACTTCGAGCACCAGACCGCCCGATGCGACAGTCGTCACCGCCGCCTGCTCCACCAGCGGCTTGCCCTTGGCGGCCTTGGCATAAACCAGCGTCTTGATCGTCCAGCCGAGTTCAAGCGCGTCGATGACCAGCTTCAGGCCTTCCGCCATGAAGGTGCCGGTCTCTTCCCTGCCCTTTTTCTGGGTGAGCGCCTTGATATCCTTGATGATGGGATTGGCAAGGCTCGTCACTTCCTTGACCTGGCCAACCCGGCGCGTGGTGTTTTCGCGCATATCTTTCATCATTTCGGCTCCCAGCGGCTGAACAGCGATGTGGAAAGCACACGGCCCGGCGTCTTGCCATCAAGCCCGGCTTCGCGAATGACCAGTTCGCCGGACGCGACGACGCCACCGGCGCCGCGCATGGTTTCACGCATCAGTTCATGCATCGAATAAAAGCTGGCCCTGATCGAATAGGCCGTCAGCACAAGGCCGAGCGCCTTGGGCGACAGGATTTCGCGGCAGATATCGAGCATCAGCGGCAGATGGTCGAACAATTGCCAGACCTCGCCATGGGTGCCGCGGCCGAATTTTGGCGGGTCGGTGAGAATAATGTCGTATGTGCTGCCGCGACGTTCCTCGCGCTGGATAAACTTCATCGCGTCTTCGCAAATCCAGCGGATCGGCGCCTGTTCAAGCCCGGCAAGTGCCTGATTTTCCTTCGCCCAGCCAATCGCCTTCTTGGAGGCATCCACGTGGGTGACTTCAGCGCCTGCGGCCGCCGCGACCAGCGACGCGACGCCGGTGTAACCGAAGAGGTTCAGCACTTTCAGCGGACGGTCGGCGGTCTCGACGGCATTTTTCAGCCATTCCCAATGGACGATCTGTTCCGGAAAGACGCCGACGTGACGGAAAGCGGTGAAACGGCCAAGAAAGTCGACCCCGAGCAGGGAGAGAGGCCAGGTTTCACCCAGAGCCGCCTTGGGGAAACGCCAGCGCCCCATACCGTCCTCATCCGTGTCGCCGGTAAAGACGGCATCCGCATTCTGCCACACACGATCAGGAACGGAAGGCTGCCACAGCGCCTGCGCCTCGGGACGAACGACGCGGTAGTCACCGTACTGTTCGAGCTTCAGGCCGTTGCCGCTGTCGATCAGGTGAAAATCACCCGCGCCGCTCGATTCCAGAATGACTGGAACCTGTTCTGCCGGCAGTTCACCGGTGCGCTGCATAAGCGCGCGCGCAGGAACCTGTTCAACGGGGGCCGCTACGACGGTCTTTTCCTTCGGCGCGGCTTTCTGCACGTTGCGCACTGCATCGGGCTCGCGCTTTTTCGGCGTGGCATCCGCACGGCGCGCCGGCTTTGCGGCATGGACCTGTTTTTTATCGCTCCCGGCGCGCGCGCGATTGCCCGGCCGGCTGTCTTTTTTCTTCAATGGAAATCTTTCCGCTTCTGCCCGCGTCTTATTGCGCCAGCAAATAGCATTCCGAACGCCGCTCGACTAGAGCCGGAGCGACTGTCGGCACCATCACTTTGCCGGGAGTTGGCCCGCATGCGGCAGCTGCCCGGTTGCGGCCGCCTTCTGGCGGTTCGCCTCATCGTGCCAGCGAACGGCTTCTTTGGCCTCGATACGGGCGCGTTTGCGATGTTTGCCCTGGGCGAACCATGTGGCCGCCGATCCCAGCAGCACACCGAAAATGACCGCCAGAAACAGGAATACGAAAAACGGTGCGGTGAAGGACAGAACGCCATCTTCCGGTCGGAATGGATTGAGCGCCAGCGTCACGGATTGACGATTGGCCACGCACAGGATGACGAGAATAATCGCCAGCGGAAGCAGGATGATGAGGTTGATGATTTTTTTCGACATCCGAGAATACTCCATCGCTGCGGGGCTCCGCTCGCTCCGTTTCCGGCGCGGGCTGAGGACGATCAATCGTCCTCTTCGTCACCCATGCCGGGGTTCAGGCGCTCGCGCAGTTCCTTGCCCGTCTTGAAGAAAGGCACCCATTTTTCCTCGACGAAAACCGACTCACCCGTGCGCGGGTTCCGACCGGAACGCGACGGACGGTTTTTCACCGAAAATGCGCCGAAACCACGAAGCTCGACACGATTTCCTGCCGCCAGGGCGTCGGTGATTTCATCCAGCACCGCATTGACGATGTTTTCCACGTCACGGTGATAAAGGTGCGGGTTACGCGCAGCAACGATCTGCACCAGTTCAGACTTGATCACGGTTGCCCCCTGAAAGAATTGGATTTTTAACGCGGCTCAACCTGCCAAACGGAAACAAGACCGTCAAGAAACAACTTGTCCGTACCGAGCTGGCCGGGGCCTGCGAAGGGAATTAAATCGTCATATCCCAGAAACTTCGCTATTTGCGCAACACTGAAAACCGCAAAAGGCGAGCGGGATGATGGCGCACGCCATTCGACGATCGGCAAATCCTTGGCAACACCGCGTGTTTCGAAATAGGCGCGAATTTCCTTTTCGCCTCCAAGCGTATCGACCAGCTTGTTGGCGAGCGCCTGCCTGCCGGTGAAAATCGATCCATCCGCCAGTTTCAGCACGTCTTCGCGCGGCAGCTTGCGGCGATCGGCCACAAGATCGACGAACCAGCCGTAGCTGTCCATTACCATGGCGCGGATCATCGTCTTCGCTTCCTCCGGCGCCTCGTGGAACGGCGAAGGCTCCGCCTTCATCGGCGACGACTTGATTTCCTGCAACGAAACGCCGAGCTTTTCCATCAACGGGCCAAGCTGGGGGTACTGAAAGATCACGCCGATCGAGCCGGTTATCGAGGTCTCGCCGGCGACGATGACATCGCCTGCCGATGCGATCATATAACCTGCCGAAGCAGCGAGCGTGCGCACATCCGAGACAACCGGCTTCTTTTCCGCAACGCCACGAATGGCCTTGAAGATGCGCTCACCGCCATAGGTGGTGCCGCCTGGCGAGGAAATCGACACGATCAGCCCTTTGACGTTCTCGCTCTTGGCGATCTTGTCGAGCCGCTCGAGAAGTTCGGTATTGTCGGTGATCAGGCCGGAGACCTCGACGCGGGCAATATGGGGCTTCGCGCTTTGCTGCGGTCCATCCCATAAAAACCGGTAAAGACCGAAAGCGCCGGCGACAAGTAGGAGAACGGCGGCAATCCGCCAGAAAGTCAGCTTGCGGCGCAACCGCCTGCGATCCGCTATCGCCATGTTGTCCATAAAAACCTCTGTCATCCGCTTTTGCGCTTCAGGCCATATGGTTCTTCTAACGCGAAGCCGCAAGGAAACAATAAGGAAACCAGAATTACGATAAAATTCGCATTTCCCTTGCACCTCTCCAGACAAAAACCATATTGGCAGGACAAAGCACTCATGCCAAAGACATTTAGATAGAGACACAAGCTTCGATTGTGCGCCACAATGGCGCCCTAGAAGCATTCCGGACCCACTCTTATGCTCGAAAGACTCCGCGAACCCGCGCCAGCATTTTCGCTGCCCAATGACCAGAACGGCGCCTATGACACCGCGCTGCGGCATTCTGCGCGCGTAAAGCGGCTGAAAATCATTCTGCCGCTCGCCGCGGCAATCATTTCGCTCGCCTTCATCGCTGTTTCGGTTATCCGAACCTGGGCGCCCGATGAGGTCTCTCTGGAGAGCGCGCGAATTGAAGACGGCAAGATCGTGATGGAAAAACCCGCTGTTGCCGGCCGCAACGAGAAGGGGATCGATTATTCCATGAACGCCGACCGTGCGTTGCAGGACATCGCCAACCCCAATCTCATGACGCTTGAGAAGGTTCTGGCGGCAGTGCCGGTGAACGACAGTGTCGCGCAGGTGATCGCCCAGGAAGGCATTTTCGACCGGGCGACCAACAAGCTGAAGATGACCGCCCCTTTTGACATCAATCTCAGCAATGGCATACAAGCGAAGTTCCAGTCTGCGGATGTCGATCTGAAGGCCGGAAAAATGAGCAGCCAGGAGCCGGTTTCGATCAAAACAAACGACGGCTCGATTGTTGCGCAATCGATTGACATCGCCGATAATGGCAAGACAATTACATTTTCGGGGCAGGTACGGGCACGTATCGCTGCATCCAATATCAAGAATGAAGGCAAGTGAGAGCCCGGTCCAGATGATGCAAATTTCCCGTCCCGTTTCCCTTGGCAAATCCGCCGGCCTTGCAGCCGCAGGCCTTGTCTTTTCCTGTCTTGCAACTGTGGCTTTCGCCCAGAACACCACCAGCAACATGCAGGGCGTCAAGCTCTCAGGCGACCAGCCGATCGCGATTGAAAGCGATCAGCTCGAGATTCGCGATCAGGAGCGCAAGGCCTATTTCACCGGCAATGTGAAAGTGGTGCAGGGAACGACCACCCTTCAGGCCGGCAAGATGACCGTGAATTACAAGGGCGAGGGTTCTTCGCTCACCAGCGGCGACGCCAATATCGAAAAAATCTTCGTCGACAATAATGTCTACCTGACGTCCGAGACCCAGAAGGCGACGGCCGATCACGGCGAATTCGACATGGCGGCGCAGACCTTCATCCTGACCGGCAAGCAGGTCGTGCTGTCCGAAGGCACGAATGTCTTCACTGGCTGCAAGCTCACCGTTCTGATGAATACGGGACAGGCCAAGCTGGAAAGCTGCGGCGGCCCTGTCCGGATCATGCTCGATCCGAAATCGCAGAAAAAACAGTAGTCTTTCCTCGTGAAGATACCCTCGATCTCAAAGATATTCGGCGGCGGGCGCAGCCGATCCGCGGATGCGGCCTCGCCGGCGGACAAGACCCCCTATCAGGGCACGCTGATCGCGCATGGCCTGACGAAGACCTATAATACGCGCCGTGTCGTCAACGGGGTTTCGCTGGTCGTGCGCCGAGGCGAGGCCGTGGGACTGCTCGGCCCGAACGGTGCGGGTAAAACCACCTGTTTTTACATGATCACGGGCCTGGTGCCCGTGGACACCGGCAAGATCGCTATCAACGGCAATGATGTCACCACCATGCCGATGTATAGACGCGCCCGTCTCGGCGTCGGTTATCTGCCGCAGGAAGCATCGATCTTCCGGGGCTTGACGGTCGAGGAAAACATCCGCGCCGTGCTGGAAGTGCATGAGCCGGACGCTGCCAAGCGCAACCGCAAGCTCGATGAGCTGCTGGAAGAGTTTCATATCGCGCAACTGCGAAAGTCGCCTGCAGTGGCGCTTTCGGGTGGCGAGCGGCGACGTCTGGAAATCGCGCGCGCACTCGCGACCGATCCGACCTTCATGCTGCTCGACGAACCTTTCGCGGGCGTCGATCCGATTTCGGTCAGCGATATCCAGAATCTGGTGAGACACCTGACAGCGCGCGGCATCGGCGTTCTCGTGACCGATCACAATGTCCGTGAAACTCTCGGTCTTATCGACCGCGCCTACATCATCCATGCCGGCGAGGTGCTGACGCATGGACGTCCGGACGATATCGTCAACAATCCGGATGTACGCCGCCTCTATCTCGGCAATAATTTCAGCCTTTGAACGCCTGGAGCGGGATAGCGAAAAGTGTGCGCGGTTTTCGCTTGAAATCCCGCTCTAATTATATGATCTAGATCATGATTTAAGATTTTAGGTCGTTTCCGCCTAAAATCATCATGATCGGCGCGCGAAAGATTCTTCATCGCGCCCCGCCCTGACGCTTGACCAAATGAGATAAAAAAGCAATTTTTGGGCCAAGTTCCATCGTCTCAGTAAAATTTCTGGAAAATAAGGCGATGGAGAAGCTGTAAGGGGAGTTTCGCGTCCGCCATGGCATTGTCTGCCAGCCTTTTGCTGCGTCAAAACCAGTCACTCGTGATGACACCGCAACTGATGCAGTCCATCCAGCTGCTTCAGATGACGCATTTCGAGCTGACGCAGTTCATCGCGCAGGAGGTGGAGCGCAATCCACTGCTGGAAATTGCGGCAAACGATGGCGATTTGAGCAGCGATGCCCCGGCAGAGACGGAGAGTTTCGGCGACGCGGATAGCGAAGGCCCGGACAGATCCGCCACGGTGACGCCTGACAGCGACGACTGGTATGGCGACCGCGCCGCAAATCTCGGCGAGCAACTGGACACCAGCTTCGAAAACGTCTTTCCCGACGATGCCGAGCCCAGAAAGGCCGATGCGCCCGAACTGGCCGGCCAATGGAAATCCATGCCCGGCCAGGAGTCGGGGGAAAGTTACGATCTCGACGATTTCGTCGCGGCCAGCCAAAGCCTCAGCGACCATCTCAATCAGCAACTGCCGCTCGCCATATCCGCCGCCGAAGACCGGATGATCGCCGATGCGCTGATCGGGCAGCTTGACGAGACCGGCTATATTGCGGCGGATGCCGTCGACGACGTCGCCGAACGGCTGGGGGCGGCCCCGTCAGCGGTCGAGCACGTTCTGAAGACGCTTCAGGGCTTCGACCCACCGGGTGTATTCTCCCGTTCCTTAAGCGAATGTCTGGCAATCCAGCTTGCCCAGAAGGACCGGCTCGACCCGGCCATGCGGGCTTTCGTCGACAATCTGGAACTTCTGGCGAAACGCGATTTCGCCTCCCTTAAAAAAATCTGCGGCGTCGATGAGGAAGACCTCCTCGACATGCTGGCGGAAATCCGCACGCTCAACCCCCGCCCCGGCGCGGGTTACGATTCGATGGTTTCGGAGACCATCGTTCCCGACATTATCGTTCGCCCCTCCTCCACCGGCGGCTGGCTGGTGGAAATCAATCCCGAGACCCTGCCGCGCGTGCTCATCAACCAGAGTTATTTCGCCGAGGTGTCGAAACATAAGGCACGTGCAGGCGAGGATCAGGATTTTCTGACTGAGTGCATGCAGACGGCACATTGGCTGACCCGTAGCCTCGATCAGCGCGCCCGGACGATCATGAAGGTCGCGACGGAAATCGTGCGCCAGCAGGACGCCTTTCTCGTCAATGGCGTGGATCATCTGCGCCCGCTGAACCTCAAGACGGTGGCCGACGCCATCAAGATGCACGAATCCACCGTCAGCCGGGTGACATCGAAAAAATACATGCTGACGCCGCGCGGTCTGTTCGAGCTGAAATATTTCTTCAGCGTGTCGATCAGCGCCGTGGAAGGCGGAGACAGCCATTCGGCAGAAGCGGTGCGCCACCGCATCAAGGCCATGATCTCGCAGGAGGCCGCCGAGGCGGTTCTTTCAGACGATGATATCGTCGACAATCTGAAAAAGAGCGGCATCGATATCGCCCGCCGCACCGTCGCCAAATATCGCGAGGCGATGAACATCCCCTCCTCCGTGCAAAGGCGCCGGGAAAAGAAGGCGATGGCCAAGCTGTCCACCTTCTGAGCGGCGGCCGCGATCACGTTTATGGCGGTTTTTTGCCGCACCATTGACTCTTGCCACGGCAAGGGCTAGAAGCCCGCCGCACACGTAAGCAAGGTCATTTGTAACGGATTCATCTCCACCGTCCATGGGCGTAAAATTCGAATGAGGGCTTTTTAAGGTCTTCGAAACGCTTGGATGCGCGCGCGGCTTGACGTAAGCTGGTACTCGCAAATCACTACAAAAAGGAAAATTTCCATGAGTGTGCGTGTATCTGGTAAACATATGGAGATCGGTGAATCTTTCCGTCAGCGGATCGAGGACAATATAGGTCTGGCGGTTACCAAATACTTCGATGGGGGGTATTCAGGCCAGGTGACCGTGGAGAAGTCCGGATCGCGTTTTGCCGCGGACTGCAAGCTGCATCTCGATACGGGCATTGTATTGCATGCGGCGGGTCAGGCAAATGATCCGCAGGCCAGCTTCGATGCCGCCGCAGAGCGGATCGAGAAGCGCCTGCGCCGCTACAAGCGCAAGCTTAAGGACCACCACAATGGTGCGAATGGCGTGTCGCAGGAAATCGCCTATACGGTGATGGATGCTATTCCCGATGAGGACCACGAGGTTCCCGAAGATTACGCACCCACCATCGTAGCGGAGAGTTCGAAACAGATTAAGACAATGTCCGTCGCCAGCGCCGTGATGGCGCTCGACATGACGGACGAACCGGTTCTGCTGTTCCGCAGCCCGGGCAAGGAATATCTCAACATCGTTTACCGGCGTCATGACGGCAATATTGGCTGGATCGACGCGGAAACGATCAAGAGCTGAACAGTCTGACAAGACGTGGGAGGCAGAGCGCGAAAGTGCACCTGCCTCCTGCATCGTCTCGATGGCATGAAGGAAAAAGAGAATGGCGTTGGCAGATTTGCTGCAACAAGATGCGATTATTCCCGCCCTCAAGGTGAATTCCAAAAAGCAGTTGCTTCAGGAGCTGGCCGCAAAGGCAGCCAGAATTACCGGAGTCTCGGAACGGGAAGTTTTCGACGTCATCCTCCAGCGTGAGAAACTCGGCTCCACCGGTGTGGGCCACGGCATCGCCATTCCGCATGGCAAGCTCAACAGCATCCATCAGATCACCGGCGTCTTCGCACGTCTTGAAACACCGGTCGATTTCGAAGCGCTGGACGACCAGCCCGTCGATCTGGTTTTCCTGCTGCTCGCGCCCGAGGGCGCCGGCGCGGATCACCTGAAGGCGTTGTCCAGAATTGCACGCGCCCTGCGCGACCCTGAACTGGTCGCCAAGCTGCGCGCCACCGATTCCGACACCGCAATCTACGCTTTCCTCAATCAGGAGCAGGCGACGGCGGCCTGATCGCGGGCTAACTTCCTCAGTTTAACGGCAATAAAAAACGCGCCCTGAAGGCGCGTTTTTTCTGACGTAAGGATAGATGCCTTACGCGTCCTTTTCATTGAGAGACGAGGTGCCAGGCTCGGCCGATGAGGCAACTTCCGCCTTCGGGCCGCCTTTGGCGACGCCGACCATTGCCGGGCGCAGGACGCGGTCGCCGATGGTGAAACCGGCCTGAACCACCTGCAGCACGGTATTGTTCGGAACTGCCGGATTCGGAATTTCGAACATGGCCTGATGGAAATTCGGGTCGAACTTCTGGCCCTCCGCGTCGATCTTCTTGACACCGTGGCGTTCCAGCGTCGACAGCATCGAACGTTCCGTCATCTCGACGCCTTCGATCAAACCATTGAGACCGGCTTCGCCATTGGTCTTGAGTTCATCGGGAATGGCTTCAAGCGCGCGGCGAAGATTATCCGAAACGGCAAGCATGTCGCGTGCAAAGGCAGCCAGCGAATAGGCCTTGGCGTCCTTGACATCACGCTCGGTGCGGCGGCGAAGATTGTCCATCTCGGCGGCAAGGCGCAGAAATTTATCGCGCAGATCGGCGTTCTCAGCCTTGAGCAGCTCCACCGGATCGGGCTCTGCCGTTTCGGCCTGTTCTTCACCTGCCTGAGCAAGATCGACAAACTCTTCCGCGACGTCCGCGTCAGGTCCGGGCTTTTTTGTATCGTCGGTCATGACGTTCTCCAGATTTGAATATGTTGGTTGCGCCCGATATCGAGCTTTGACGGGCAAAAATCAAGGCTTGCGGCGAAAAGCTTGCCGCATTCCCTAACCTTGCGGGTCTGTCCTATCTCTGCTTGCGGGAAAGGCGGGCCATGATCTGCGCCGTATAGTCCACCATCGGCACGATACGGGCGTAATTCAGCCGGGTCGGGCCAATGACGCCGACCGCACCCACGACACGATTGTCCTCATCGCGATAGGGCGCGACGATCAGCGACGAACCGGAGAGGGAAAACAGCTTGTTTTCCGAGCCGATGAAAATCCTGACCCCCGAGCCGCTTTCCGCGAGATTGAGGATTTCGATGAGATTTTCCTTGCGTTCCAGATCGTCGAACAGCAGGCGCACCCGATCGATATCTTCCTCGCCGGCGAGACCTTCGAGCAGGTTGGAGCGACCGCGAACGATGAGACGACCGAGCTTGCCCTCCTCATTGTCTCCCGCCCATACCGCCAGACCGCGCTCCACGAGGTCCTGCGCCAATATGCCGAGTTCCGATTGCAGTTCCGCCCGCTGCGTCTGGAACTGACCGCGCAACTCATGCAGCGTCTGACCGGAGAGATGGGCATTGATGAAATTCGCCGCTTCGGTCAATTGCGATGAGGAAATGCCGGCCGGCAATTCGATGATGCGGTTTTCGACCTGATTGTGGTCGCCCACCAGCACGGCGAGCGCCTTGGTGGGTTCCAGCCTTATGAATTCGACATGCTTGAGGATGACATCGTTCTTCGCCGTCAATACGAGGCCCGCGCCGCGCGACATGCCGGACAGCATGCGGCTTGCCTCCGTCAAAAGCCCTTCCAGGGACTGTTCGTGGCCGGCGACCGGCCCGATCTGACGGTCGATAGTCGCCCTTTCCTCGGCGGGCAGATCACCCACCTGCATGAAGGCGTCAACAAAGAAGCGCAGCCCCGTCTGGGTCGGCAGGCGACCGGCGCTGATATGCGGCGAATAGATGAGGCCGAGCTCTTCGAGATCGCTCATGACATTGCGGACGGAGGCGGGTGAAAGCGACATCGGCAACAGCCGCGACAGGCTGCGCGATCCGAGCGGCTCACCCGTATCGAGATAACCTTCGACGATGCGCCGGAAAATTTCCCGAGACCGTTCATCCAGCAGCGATGCCTGATCTTTTGATAGCGGTGCGGAAAAACCCATTTCGTCCGTTCTTTGTCGTTCAAACCAGCTCGCATCAATATAATGCGTTGCAACGCCGGGGCAAAATGGAAATTGGCTTTGCAAAAGCCCGGACCTCGCCTTAGAAGGCAGGGACCAACATGGAGAGTGGATCATATGCGGCCTTCAGGCAGAAAAACCGACCAGATGCGCAAGGTTTCCTTCGAGCGCAATTTCTCGAAGCATGCCGAGGGCTCCTGTCTCGTGAAGTTTGGCGACACGCATGTGCTCGTCACCGCAAGCCTTGAAGAAAAGACCCCACCGTGGCTGCGCAACAGCGGCAAGGGCTGGGTCACCGCCGAATATGGCATGCTGCCGCGTTCCACCCATGAACGCATGAAGCGCGAGGCTGCCTCCGGCAAGCAGGGCGGACGCACACAGGAAATCCAGCGCCTCATCGGTCGTTCGCTGCGCGCGGTCGTTGATCTGCAAGCGCTGGGTGAGCGCCAGATCAGCATCGACTGCGACGTGATCCAAGCCGATGGCGGCACCCGCACCGCCTCCATCACCGGCGCGTGGATTGCGCTCCACGATTGCCTGAAATGGATGGAAACCCGTAACATGATCAAGGTCGAGAAGGTTCTGAAGGACCATATCGCCGCGATCTCCTGCGGCATCTTCGCCAACCAGCCGGTGATCGATCTCGATTATCTCGAGGATTCTTCCGCCGAGACCGATGCAAATTTCGTCATCACCGGCTCCGGCGGCATCGTCGAGGTTCAGGGCACGGCGGAAGGCGCGCCCTTCTCCGAGGAAGAATTCCTGACGCTGCTCGGTCTTGCCAAGGCCGGTTGCAGCGAACTGGTCGCCCTTCAGAAACAGGCGATCGCCTGAGCCGACAGGAAAGCACCATGCGCAAGCTCGATACCAGAACGATCGTCGTCGCCAGCCATAACAAGGGCAAGATCGCCGAAATCGCCGATCTGATCGGGCCTTTCGGCTTTTCCGCCAAATCGGCGGCGGAGCTGAATTTCGAAGAGCCGGATGAGACGGGTACGACCTTCGAGGAAAATGCCGCCATCAAGGCGCTTGCCTCCGCGAAGGCATCGGGTCTTCCGGCTTTGTCCGACGATTCCGGTCTGGTTATCGATGCGCTGGATGGTGCGCCGGGTGTCTATACCGCCAATTGGGCGGAAACGGCCGATGGTACCCGGGACTTCGCCATGGCGATGCAGAAGGTTGAGGATGCGCTGGCCGAGCGAGGAGCTTCGAAGCCGGAAGATCGCACCGGCCGTTTCGTCAGCGTGCTGTGTCTCGCCTGGCCGGACGGGCATGTCGAATATTTCCGTGGCGAGGTAGAAGGCACGGTGGTGTGGCCGCCGCGCGGAACGAGCGGTTTCGGGTATGATCCGGTCTTCAAACCGGAGGGATACGACACCACATTCGGCGAGATGAGCGCGGATGAAAAACACGGCTGGAAACATGGTGACGCCTTCGCGCTTTCCCACCGTGCCCGGGCGTTTAAAAAATTCGTAGAAACCTGCCTGGAGGCATGAACCCGATGGTCGGGGAGCATCAACTTTCTGCCCCCGGCGCGTCGCTTTTGCCGGATACGGGCGATCCCGGTTTCGGGATCTATCTGCATTGGCCCTTCTGTGCGGCCAAATGTCCCTATTGCGATTTCAACAGCCATGTCCGCCACCGGCCGGTGGATCAGGAACGGTTTACGGCGGCCTTTCTCCGTGAAATGGAACATATGCGGACGCTGAGCGGCCCGCGTGTTGTGACCAGCATTTTCATGGGCGGTGGCACGCCATCATTGATGGACCCGCAGACGGTCGCGGCACTTCTCGATGGTGTCTCGCGCTTCTGGCATGTGCCGGATGGTATCGAGATCACCATGGAAGCCAACCCTTCCAGCGTCGAGGCGGAACGTTTTCGCGGTTACCGCGCGGCGGGCGTCAACCGTGTCTCGCTCGGCGTACAGGCGCTGAACGACCGGGACCTGAAGTTCCTCGGCCGCCTGCATGATGTTGCCGATGCTTTGAAAGCCATCCGGCTGGCGCGGGAGATTTTTCCGCGCATGTCCTTCGATCTCATCTATGCCCGCCCGAACCAGACGGTGGCCGAATGGGACGCAGAGCTGAAAGAGGCTGTCTCCTACGCTGTCGACCATCTTTCGCTCTATCAGCTGACCATCGAGGAAGGCACACCCTTCTACGGGCTGCACAAGGCCGGCAAGCTCATCGTGCCGGATGGCGAACATTCGGCTGTGCTTTATGAGGCGACGCAGGAAATCACCGAGCGTTACGGCATGCCGGCCTATGAGGTTTCCAACCATGCCCGGCCGGGTGCTGAAAGCCGCCACAACCTGACCTACTGGCGTTATGGCGATTATGCCGGCATCGGCCCCGGCGCGCATGGACGCCTGACGAGAGGCGCTTCCAAGCTCGCAACCGCCACCGAGCGCCACCCGGAAAACTGGCTCGAAACCGTTGAGCGGGAAGGCCACGGCATGGTCGATCAGGAGCTGCTTGGCGTCGATGAGCAGGCCGATGAATTGCTGCTGATGGGACTTCGCCTGCGCGAAGGTATCGATCTCGCCCGCTGGAGCGACCTTTCCGGCCGCGATCTCGATCCGGAAAAGGAGGAATTCCTCCTCCAGCACGGTTTCGTGGAGAGGCTCGGCAATTCCCGCCTGCGCTGCACGCCGTCCGGCATGCTTATTCTGGACGCGGTGGTGGCCGATCTCGCCTGCTGACGCCAGCCTCCACCCCAGCTTTAGCCCAATAGACAAGACGACAATAAAAAAGCGACCCGAAGGCCGCTTTTTTCATGCGTTGTTTTCGTTGATCAGGCGTTTCAACAGCTCAACCTCATGGCCGAGCTTGGTGTCGCCGGAAATCAGTTCCTCGATCTTGCGCACGGCATGCAGAACCGTGGTGTGATCGCGACCGCCGAAACGGCGACCGATCTCGGGGAAAGAACGCGGCGTCAGCATCTTTGCCAGATACATGGCGATCTGGCGCGGCTTGACGATGACGCGGGTGCGGCGGTTGGACACCAGCTCCTGTCGCGACACATTATAGTGCTTGGCGACGATGCGCTGAATATCCTCGATGCGTACACGCTTGGCCTCACCCGTTCCGACGAGATGCGACAGCAGCTCATCGACACGATCAACCGAAAGGTTCGGCTCGAAAGAGCGACGGAACATCAGCTGATTGAAGGCGCCTTCAAGCTCGCGTCCGCTTGCCGTCACGCTCTTGGCCACATGGGTCAGGATTTCATCCGAAATCTCGAAGGACGGATCGTCCTGGCGTGCCGAGCCGAGGCGGCGGTTGAGCATTTCATAGCGCATGTCGTAGTCGGGACCTTCGATCTCGATGGCCATGCCGCCCTGAAGGCGGGAACGGACACGCGGATCGAGCGATTCCAGCTCCCATGGCGCACGGTCAGCAGCGACCACGACCTGCTTGGCGCTGTCGAGCAGCATGTTCAGCAGATGGCAGAATTCGTGCTGGATCATCTTACCCTGCAGAAACTGCATGTCGTCGATGACGAGCAGGTCGATATTGCGCAGCGTATCCTTCAGAGTCAGCGCGTCATTATCGCGGATCGCGGTTGCGAAACGCCACATGAAATATTCGGCCGTCAGATAGACCACGCGCGGATTGCGCGGGCTGTCTATGGCGGCATTGGCGATTGCCTGCAGAAGATGCGTCTTGCCGAGGCCGACACCCGCATGGATGAACAGCGGATTGAAGCGCACGGCGCCGGCACCGGCTTCGGCGATCGTCTTTGCCGCCGCAAGCGCGACGCGGTTGGACGAGCCTTCGACAAAGGTATCGAAGGTGAAACGTGTGTCGAGCGGCGAACCGAACAACGGCCCGGAACCGCCCTGACGCAGGGTCGCCTGCGAAGCCGCAGGCTGTGCGGCAGGCGTCGCCGGCTGCGACGGAATGAAGGACTTGTTACGCTGAACCGCGCCGACTTCCGGAACGGGCTGCGCCCTTTCCTCTGTCTGTGCCGGACGGACCGGGCGGCTGGCCGAGCGGACCAGAATCTCCACCTTCAGCACATCCGGATCCTCGCTCTGGACGAGGTTCGTGATCAGATCCATGTAACGGTTGTTGATCCAGGACTTCAAAAAGGTCGTCGGAACGGTAAAACGGACGACGCTTTTCGAAACGGAATGGAGTTTGAGCCGTGCAAACCAGCTTGCATAGACCTCCGGACCAACCTGTGCCTTGAGCCGCGCGCTAAAACGTTCAAACAGCGCATCGTGCGTCATTGCCGATTTGTCCCCTGCCGCATCTGAGCAAGCTGCATCACGCGTCTTCGGTGCGCGGTCCCCATCAGCCACCGCACCCATCGCCAAATTCAATTGCATATTGCCGCCTTTCAAATTGCCAATCATAGCCTGACGATCAAAGATCGATCGCCAGAGATCCCCCTCGTATATTTTTGCCTCCAGCGTTCCCCTCGAAAGAACGTCAAAGGCGACTACTCGTTTGCGAGCCGGTTATCCCATTTCCCTCCCCCTCATGGAGAGGCCTGCGACACGCTAAAACGCTCCTTTCGTTACAACCTTAAGGCGCACCCTTGAGGACAAAAGCTCCCGCCCGTTCCGGAGACCGAAACGGCACAAAAAGCTCCATGACCTGAAAAAACGGACCCCGAAAGACCCGCCAGCAAGAAGGTGAATATCGTCGATACGATCATCGAGATAATCTGTGGACTGAGATCCGCACCCCTTGTTGAAATGCATTTAGGCAGGATCGTGGGGAGAGATCAATGGCGTTTTTTCTGCAAAAACTCAGATCGGCCATTGACTCGCAAAGGCCGTTTTGCATCACCGACAGGGTGCGAAGCAGAATCGCTTATGAATCAATGAGATTCAATTTTGGCAATTTTTGAGAGCTGATTTTGGCAAAAAAATAAAAATCTTCTTGACTCAAAACTGGCCGCGACTTCCGTAGAGAAAGCCCCCGAGTTTTCCAGAGACCTCCAGCAAGCTGTTGTTTTTACTGCAAATTTCCTGTCGTCCATCTGACATGCGTTTGTCACGTTACGGCAGCAATGGTTAACGGGCAGTTAGAATCACAAAAAGCCCGGTCAAAAGACCAGGCTTTTTGAATAATTATTTGTGATTAGCCGGATTAGGCGGAAAGAGCCTTAACGCGCTGTGCGAGACGCGACACCTTGCGGGATGCGGTGTTGCCGTGCAGCACGCCCCGGGTGGCGGCGCGCTGGATCTCGGGCTGAGCTGCCTTCAGAGCTTCGGTAGCGACTGCGAGATCACCGGAAGCGATGGCTTCCTCGACCTTGCGGATGAAGCCGCGAACGCGCGAACGGCGAGCCTTGTTGACTGCGGTACGGCGAGCGATCTTGCGGGTCGCCTTTTTCGCCGAAGTTGTATTGGCCATGTATGCCTCTCTTCGAATTCAAACCAAATTCCGCAACCATAGGATCGGGTCGTTCGAAGACCTCACGTAACCCAAGAATGCGGGAGTAATTTCGGACAAGCCGGATGGCTTTCCTTAACCGTGGGCGGGCATATACCGCTAAAGCTTACGCCCGTCAACGCGCAAAACGCTTAAAAGCGCCGATATTCCGAATCCTTAGCGATTCCGGAAAGCGGGTTTGCGCTTTTCCACGAAGGCGGCCATGCCCTCCTTCTGATCCGCTGTCGCAAAGAGCGACTGGAAGGATCGTCTTTCATATCTCAGTCCTTCCGCAAGCGGCACCTCGAAGGAGCGATTGACGCTTTCCTTGGCCATGAGAACGGAAGCACGCGACAGGGAAGCGATGCGGGTTGCCGCCTCCACCGCCTCGTCCATGAGATTTGCAGCCGGCACGACACGCGACACGAGACCGGCCCGCTCAGCTTCCGCCGCATCCATCATGCGCCCGGTCAGAACCAGGTCCATGGCCTTCGCCTTGCCGACCGCCCGTGTCAGCCGCTGCGAGCCGCCCATGCCCGGAATGACCCCGAGGGTGATTTCCGGCTGGCCGAATTTTGCCGTGTCCGAAGCGATGATGAAATCGCACATCATCGCCAGTTCGCAGCCGCCGCCAAGCGCAAAGCCGGATACGGCGGCGATGACTGGCTTGCGGGTGGCCGCAACCTCGTCCCAGCCGCCGAGAAAATCACCGACATAGGCATCGACGAAATCCAGCCCCTGCATTTCCTTGATATCGGCGCCTGCCGCAAATGCCTTTTCCGAACCGGTAATAATGATCGCACCGATGGAATCATCGGCGGAAAACGAAGACAGAATGTGCCGCAGCTCTTTCAGAAGCACCGAATTGAGAGCGTTGAGCGCCTTGGGGCGGTTGAGGGTGATGACACCCACCTCATCGCGTTTCTCGACCAGTATCGTTTCATAGTCCACGGCAATCTCCCCTTCCGGCACTCCGGCTCCGTTACTTCTGGCAGGCGGCGCAATAAAAGGTCGAACGACCGGCCTGCACCACCCTTTCAACCGTACCCCGGCAGCCGGGCGTCCGGCAAGGCTGGCCTTCCTGATCGTAGACCGAAAAGGAATGCTGGAAATAACCGAGCGTTCCGTCCGTCTGTATATGGTCTCGCAATGAGGAGCCGCCAGCGGCGATCGCATCCGCGATCACGTCGCGGATTTTCTCCGTCAGATCGACGAGCTGCGCTTTGGGCTTGCCACCTTTCGTCACCAGCGTCCCCGCCGCCCGCAAAGGCGAAAGATGCGCGCGCCACAGCGCCTCGCAGACATAGATATTGCCGAGACCGGCAATGACCTTCTGGTCGAGCAATGTGCTTTTCAGGGGCTGGCTTTTGCCTTCAAACCGGCTCGCCAGATAATCCGCGCTCAGCGCATTGCCTGTCGGCTCCGGGCCGAGCTCGGCAAAAGCGGGGTAAAGGTCGAGCTTGTTGCGCTCCACCAGATGCATGAAGCCGAAGCGGCGCGGATCATTATAGATGACGCAGACGCGCTTTTCTCCTTTATCCAGATGAAAGACGACATGGTCATGCTTGCCGTCCTTGGAACGGGCATGGTGAAACACGCCGGGAGCATCGCCGGCCTCATCTGCCTCCGCCTCGATACGGAACGAGCCGGACATGCCGAGGTGGGAAACGATGGTCAGCCCATCCTCCAGTTCGATCAGAAGATATTTCGCCCTGCGCCCGAGCGACAGGATCGTCTTGCCTTCGATAAGCGCTGCGAAATCCTGCGGAAATGGAAAGCGCAAATCGGGGCGGCCGAGATGGAGCCTGCGGACCCTTGCGCCTTCCATGGCGGGCGCAAGGCCGCGTCTGACGGTTTCGACTTCTGGCAGTTCTGGCATCTGGCTTATCCGACAGTTTATCGTTAGGACCATGTGGTCTATACAGTGCACGCGAAATGTCGCGCCCAGGCGATGCGGCAACAGATAGCGTTGCCATGGCGTTTCCGCTATGGTCCGCCACGCAATAAATATGGAGACAGACGATGACCGACGCCCGTACCACTGCCCAAGGCGGCATGGAAACGTCCTATGGCTTCCACAAGGTGGACGAAGGCAAAAAGCAGGGGCTGGTCAACGAAGTCTTCCACAAGGTGGCCAAACGCTACGACATCATGAACGATGTGATGTCGGCCGGCCTGCACCGGCTGTGGAAAGACGCCATGGTCTCTTCGCTTTCGCCGCGCAAGGATGCGTCCTACAAGGTTCTGGATGTTGCCGGCGGCACCGGCGATATCGCCTTCCGTATCATCGAAGCCTCCAACCGCCTGGCGCATGCCACCGTTCTCGACATCAACGGCTCGATGCTTGCCGTCGGCGAAGAACGCGCGGCAAAAAAGAAGCTTTCCGACAATCTGACCTTCGTCGAGGCCAATGCCGAGGAACTGCCTTTTGAGGCAAACAGTTTCGACGCCTATACGATTGCCTTCGGCATCCGCAACGTGCCGCGCATCGACGTCGCGCTGAAGGAGGCGCATCGCGTGCTGAAGCGCGGCGGACGGCTGCTGGTGCTGGAATTTTCCGAGGTAGAAATGCCGTTGCTTGACCGCGTTTACGACGCCTGGTCGTTCAACGCCATCCCGCAATTCGGCAAGATGATCACGGGTGACGCCGAGCCCTATCAATATCTGGTCGAGTCGATCCGCAAATTCCCCAATCAGGAGGATTTCGCGACGATGATCCGCACCGCCGGCTTCTCCCGCGTCACCTATACCAATTACACCGGCGGCATCGCCGCCCTGCATTCCGGCTGGAAGCTTTAAGACCATGGCCGGCAGACGCAGGAGACAAGCATAAGCATGAGTACTTTGGGCGCATATTTCCGCCTCGCAAGGGTTGGCTGGGTTCTCGTGCGCGAAGGCGTCGTGCTGGCCCTGCCTTCCGATGACCTGCCTGCTCCCGCCCAATTGTTGAAAGCGCTGCTGAAACCGTTCGCCCGCAGCAAGGCGAAAAGGGCGCAGCGCAGCGACCGTCTGGCGGTGGCTGTCGAGCGGCTTGGTCCTTCCTACGTGAAGATGGGCCAGTTTCTCGCCACCCGGCCGGATGTGGTGGGCGCCGACTTCGCCGACGATCTTGCGAGCCTTCAGGACCGCATGGCCTTTTTCCCGGCGGCTGCGGCGAAAGCGAATATCGAAGGCTCGCTCGGCCGTTCGGTGTCCGATCTCTACAGGGAATTCGGCGATCCTATTGCCGCCGCCTCCATTGCCCAGGTTCATCCGGCAATTGTGGATACGCCGAAGGGGCCGCGCAAGGTGGCCGTCAAGGTCATCCGCCCCGGCGTGCGCCAGCGTTTCCAGAACGATCTCGAGGCGATGTATCTGATCGCCGATCTGCAGCAGCGTTTCGTCCGCTCCGCACGTCGCCTGCGCCCCGTCGAGGTGACACGCACGCTGGAGCAGACCACCAAGATCGAGATGGATCTGCGGCTCGAGGCCGCCGCCCTTTCCGAACTTGCGGAAAACACCAGGGACGATCCCGGATTCCGAGTGCCCGAGGTCGACTGGGAACGCACCGGGCGCGATGTCGTCACCATGGAGTGGATCGACGGCGTCAAGATGTCGGATATCGAAGGGTTGAAGGCCGCCGGCCACGACCTGAACAAACTTGCCGACACGCTGATCCAGTCCTTCCTGCGGCACACGCTGCGCGATGGCTTCTTCCATGCAGACATGCATCCCGGCAATCTCTTTGTCGATGCTGAGGGCGAGATCGTCGCCGTCGACATGGGCATTGCCGGACGTCTCGGCAAAAAGGAACGCCGCTTCCTTGCCGAGATCCTCTACGGCTTCATTACCCGCGATTACATGCGGGTGGCGGAAGTGCATTTCGAAGCCGGTTACGTGCCGGGCCATCACGATATAGCAAGCTTCGCCCAGGCGATCCGCGCCATTGGCGAGCCGATCCACGGCCAGCCGGCCGAAACGATCTCCATGGGCAAGCTTTTGACGCTGCTGTTCGAAGTGACCGAGCTTTTCGACATGGAAACGCGGCCGGAACTGGTGATGCTGCAAAAGACCATGGTGGTGGTGGAAGGCGTGTCGCGCATGCTCAATCCGCGCTTCAACATGTGGAAGGCGGCAGACCCCGTCGTCGGTGGCTGGATCAGGGACAATCTCGGCCCGAAACGCATCGTCACCGATCTGAAGGACGGCGTGAAGGCGGCCCTCAAGCTTGCCGAGGCAGCGCCGGAGATCGCCGCCAAGACCGAAAAGCTGCATTCCGAGTTGATGTATATGAGCGAGAACGGCCTGCGTTTCGACGCGCAGACGGCGGAAGCCATCGGCAAGGCGGAAGCGCGCCACACCAAATGGGGACGGGCGGCACTCTGGGTCATAGCGCTGACGCTTCTTTACATCGCCATCAGGATAAGCTGAGCATCTCGGCACCGGTGAGTGCCATGTTTGTGTAATGCATTGGAGCGATAAGGGCCTGATCTCCAATCGAGACAGGTGATCGATGCGGGGTAAGGGCTGCTTTGATGCCTGCGCGGAATTGCGCCGGCGGTATAGACGGACGATGCCGGACGGGATTTGATTTTGATGGCAAAAGCGCAAGTATTGAAAGAGGCCCTTTCCTATTCTTCATGGCCGCTGGTGTTCGTCGGCGGCCTCGTGGGGTCCTATTTCGCTTTCACAAGCAGCCATCCCATCGCGGCCTTTTTGACCGTTTATGCGGGCGCGGTTTTAAGCCTGTTTCTTCTCGAACGTTATATTCCCTACGAAATCCAATGGCTTGAGGGTGACGGCGAAACCGTGAACAGCATCGGCCACACGCTTTTGACGAAAGGGCTGGTCCAGCTCGCAGCCGCCGCAGCGGCAATCTTCCCGATGGTGACCGCCAATGTGCTGCAGCCGCTCGCCGCCATGCGGTTCGACCTCTGGCCGTCTCATCTGCCGATGATCGTTCAGGTCGCCCTTGCAGTGACGATTGCCGAATTCGGCCTCTACTGGTCTCACCGTATTGCGCATGAAACCGTATTCTTCTGGCGTTTCCATGCACTGCATCACAGCGTCGTGCGGCTCTGGGTCGTCAATACGGGACGGTTCCATGTGGCCGATTCCCTGTTCAAGATCGCGCTCAGCCAGATTCCGCTCTATTTCATGGGTGCGCCGCTACAGGTTTTCTGGTGGCTCGGTGCCGTTACCGCATTCATCGGTATTTTGACCCATTGCAACGTCGATATGAAAACGGGGCCGCTCGATTACGTATTCAGCACCCCGCGCCTGCACCGCTGGCACCATTCAAAACAGCTTCCGGAAGGAAACACCAATTACGGCGAGAATCTCGTCTTCTTCGATCTGATCTTCGGCTCCTACCATAATCCCGACAGGCCCTCTTCCACCGATATCGGTATCAAGGGCAAGATTGCGAAAGGATTCCTGCCGCAGCTCCTGCAGCCCTTCACCAAGGAAGGCGTCCGCCAGATCATCGGCAAGGACACCAAGCTCGACTGAACCGAAAAACTACAGGGCACGCGCAGTATCGGTCACGATACCCAGTTCGCCCCGCAATTTTTTGGTAAGACCGGCCGCGACAAGCTCATAGGAGCGGCGCACATAATGCTCCAGTTCTTCCTGTTCGAGCGGGGAATGATCGCCAATCGATATCCATTTGCGTTTGGCGAAATAGGGCGCCTGCCCTATGCCTTCCAGCGAGGTCAATATTTCGAAGCTCTCTTCCGAGCATTTCACGACCAGCCGCCAGTCCTCCCGCTCGCCAAGCACGGCAAAGACCTTGTCGCCCACCTTGGCGACATGGGAATCCCATTGGTCGACGAAACGCACGCCCGGCCATTTGCCGAGCACCCTGTCGAATGTCTTGCGATCGAACAGGCTCATGCGAGTTTCTCCGCGATCAGGACCGCCAGACGTTTTGCAACGTCGGCCTTGTCGAGATCCGGCCAGACGTCGATGCCATCCGCGGAAATAATCTTCACGCTGTTGCGATCCCCGCCCATGATGCCGGTTTCCGCCGAAACATCATTCGCGACGATATAATCCGCCCCTTTGCGCTCCAGCTTCGCCCGGCCGTTCTTCTCGACATCCTGCGTTTCGGCGGCGAAGCCCACCACAATTCTCGGGCGCTTTTCATGATGGCCGACGGTTTTGAGAATATCGGGATTTTCCGTCAGTTGCAGCGCCGGCGGGGCATCGCCCGGCTGCTTCTTGATCTTCTGCTCCGACGAGCCCGTCACCCGCCAGTCGGCGACGGCGGCTACCATGACGGCGATATCCGCCGGCAGTCTCGATATCACCGCATCGCGCATCTCCTCGGCGCGCTCGACATGGATCGTCGTGACCCGGGCAGGATCGGCGATGGTGACCGGGCCGGAAACCAGCGTAACCTCTGCCCCCAGTTCCGCCAGAGCCGCCGCAATGGCATGGCCCTGCTTGCCGGAGGAGCGGTTGGCGATGTAGCGCACCGGGTCAATCGGTTCATGCGTGGGGCCGGAGGTCACGATCGCCGTTCTGCCCTTCAGGGGCTTTGGCCCCTCATCCAGCAGTGCGGCGACGGCTTCGACGATCTGCAATGGCTCGGCCATGCGGCCAAAACCAGCCTCGCCTTTCTCTGCCATCTCACCGGCCATGGGTCCGATGAAAAACACGCCGTCTTTTTTCAGCGTTTCGGCATTACGCAGCGTGGGCTTTGCCGCCCACATTTTCGGGTTCATTGCCGGTGCCACCAGCACCTTGCGATCCGTCGCGAGAAGAATGGTGGAGGCAAGATCGTCTGCAAGACCATGCGCCATCTTCGCCATCAGATCGGCGGTGGCGGGCGCCACAAGCACGAGGTCGCAGTCACGCGCCAGCCTGATATGGCCGACATCCTGTTCATCCTGCCGGGAAAAGAGATCGGTGAAGACATGGGTGGCGGAAAGTGCACCGACGGCAAGCGGCGTGACGAATTCCTGGGCGCCCTTCGTCATCACCGGCGTCACCTTCGCGCCGCGCTCTTTCAGGCGGCGGATGAGATCGAGGCTTTTATAGGCTGCGATGCCACCGGAGATGATGAGGAGAATATGTTTGCCTGAAAGCGTCATGATGCCGGACCAGTTTCCCGTTTCAGGGGAAACTAAGCCCTTGGCATACAAAGTGCAATCACGCCTTTGTCACGCCGCCTTGGCGACGTGATATTCCTTGATCGCGACCATCTTGATCGCCGGAAAACGCTCGGACTCATAGCGGAGCGAGAAGGCGTCCTGCGCCAGAAACACCGGATCGCCATCCAGATCGCGGGCGATATCGCCGCGCTTGACGTTGAGGAACTTGTCCATTTCCGCCGGCTGATCGGAAGAAATCCAGCGGCAGACGGAAAAGCGCGACATTTCGAAGGAGACCGGCAGGCCATATTCGCCCATCAGACGCTCCTTCAACACGTCGAGCTGCAGCGCACCGACAACACCGACGATGGCCGGCGAGCCGTCTTCCGGCGAAAACAGCTGCACGACGCCTTCTTCCGCCATCTGCTGCAGGGCTTCCTTCAGCTTCTTCGCCTTCATGGCGTCTTCCAGACGCACGCGGCGGAGAATTTCCGGCGAAAAGTTCGGCACGCCCTGGAAGACGAGGTTTTCACCCTCGGTCAGCGTATCGCCGATGCGCAGCGTACCATGGTTCGGGATGCCGACCACGTCACCCGCAAAGGCCGTATCGGCAAGCTGGCGCTGCGAGGCGAAGAAGAACTGCGGCGCAGTGAGGCCCATCTGTTTGCCGGTGCGGGCAAGCCGCGCCTTCATGCCGCGCTCCAGCTTGCCGGAGCAGATGCGGGCAAAAGCGATGCGGTCGCGATGGTTCGGGTCCATATTGGCCTGAATCTTGAAGACAAAGGCCGTCATTTTCTCTTCAGCTGCATGGACGGTGCGGGTGTCCGCCACCTGATCGCGCGGCGGCGGTGCGAAATCGCCAAGCGCATTGATGAGATCACGCACACCGAAATTGCGCAGCGCCGAACCGAAGAACACCGGCGTCATATGACCTTCGAGAAACGCCTGACGATCGAAAGGACGGCAGGCTTCCAGCGCAAGCTCCGTTTCCTCGACGAAAAGATGGCGCTCATTTTCCGGCAGACGATCGGCAACCGCCTGCGGACCGTTGACCGGCATGGCTTCCACCTGCGTATCCACGCCACGGAAGGTGCTGTCGGCGAGATTATAGGCGCCGCAGAAGGTCTTTGCTCGACCGACCGGCCAGGTGATCGGCGCGGTATCGAGCGCGAGCTTCTCTTCCACCTCATCGAGAATCTCGAATGGGTCGCGGCTTTCGCGGTCCATCTTGTTGATGAAGGTGATGATCGGAATATCGCGCATGCGGCAGACTTCGAACAGCTTCAGCGTGCGCGGCTCGATACCCTTGGCGGCGTCGATGACCATGATCGCCGCATCCACCGCCGTCAGCGTGCGGTAGGTGTCGTCGGCGAAGTCCTCGTGGCCGGGCGTATCGAGGATGTTGAAGACCCGGTCATTATATTCGAAGGTCATGACCGAGGTGACGACCGAAATGCCGCGCTCGCGCTCGATCTTCATCCAGTCCGAACGGGTCTGGATGCGATCCTTCTTCGCCTTCACCTCACCGGCAAGCTGGATCGCTCCGCCGAACAGCAGCAGTTTTTCGGTGAGCGTGGTCTTACCCGCGTCCGGGTGCGCGATAATAGCAAAGGTGCGGCGGCGGGAGACCGCCTCGGCAAGTGTTTCGGCCATCTGACAAATCCTGTGGAATTGCGGGCTATCTAGCGTTTCAGGCCCGCATTTGCAATTGACCTTGCCGCGATCTCGGCAAACTAATGCCGGATGACCCTTCAAAACTACAATCGCCCCCCTCTCCGGCTCGTCCGCCTCGCCAATGGCGCTGACCTCGAATTGCCGTCCTACGAAACCCGTGGCGCCGCCGGCATGGACCTGCGCGCTGCCGTACCTGCCGGTGAACCGCTGACCCTGCAACCGGGTGAACGCGCCCTGGTCCCGACCGGTTTCATCTTCGAGGTTCCGCAGGGTTATGAGGCGCAAATCCGCTCCCGCTCCGGCCTCGCCATCAAGAACGGCATCACCTGCCTCAACTCTCCCGGCACGGTGGACAGCGATTATCGCGGCGAGGTGAAAGTCATCCTCGCCAATCTTGGCCAGGAGGTTTTCGTCATCGAGCGCGGCATGCGCATTGCGCAGATGGTGATCGCGCCGGTAACCCAGGTTGTTGTGAGCGAAGTGACGGAGACCTCTGAGACGGCGCGGGGCGCCGGCGGTTTCGGCTCCACCGGCGTTTAGCGACAGCGCTGGGACAGAAGCGCGGACCGATTGTCTTTACCCGGCAATTTCGCTATGGATTTGGCGGATTTTTCGGGAAATACGATCATGACGCTGACGACCCTTTTCGCCTATGCCACCGCCCTCTTCATCGCTGCCGCCATTCCCGGCCCCGGCATGACGGCGATCGTGGCGCGGGCGCTGGGTTCGGGCTTTCGCGAAACCTTTTTCATGGGTCTCGGGCTGGTGCTGGGCGACATGATTTACCTGACCGCTGTGATCCTGGGCCTGGCCTTCGTCGCGCAGACCTTTCAGGAAGCCTTCATGGTGCTGAAATTCGCGGGCGCGGCCTATCTCCTTTATATCGCCTGGAAGCTTTGGACCGCCGGTCTCTTGCCGCACGACCTGAAGGCGAAGAAGAGCACCAGCATGTCCATGTCCTTCCTGTCCGGCCTGCTGATCACCCTCGGCAATCCCAAAACCATGCTTTTTTATGTGGCGCTGGTGCCGACACTGATCGATATCCGCATGATCGGCCCTTCGGAATATGCGACACTTCTCGCCATCACCTTCGTCGTGCTGATGGCGGTTCTCCTGCCTTACATCCTGCTTGCGGCCAAGGCGCGTAACCTCCTGAAAAGGCCGAGCGCCTTGACGATCCTCAACCGTACGGCGGCGGCTATTCTGGCCGGAACCGCCACCATGATCGCGATCCGCAGCACGTAAAACAAATTCGTGCATTTATGCGATTTATCGTGAAATTATTCCTGCAATTTAGGGATATTAGGACGAACGTTCGCTAGCTTGCGAAAGCTATTGCTCCTATTCTGCCGCTCAAATCTTGCGGTCTTTACACAGGAGAGCATCATGCCCGAAGCCAGAAAGCCCGGACGCGGACGCGTCTATTCCTCGATTACGGAAACAATCGGCGACACACCGATCGTGCGGCTCGACAAGCTGGCGAAGGAGAAGGGCGTGAAGGCCAACCTTCTCGCCAAACTTGAATTTTTCAATCCCATCGCTTCCGTGAAGGACCGCATTGGCGTCGCCATGATCGAAGCTCTGGAAGCGCAGGGCAAGATCACCCCCGGCAAAACCACGCTGGTGGAGCCGACATCCGGCAACACGGGCATCGCGCTTGCCTTCGCCGCCGCCGCGAAGGGCTACAAGCTGATCCTGACCATGCCTGAAACCATGTCGGTTGAACGCCGGAAAATGCTGGCCCTGCTCGGCGCCGAACTGGTGTTGACCGAAGGCCCCAAGGGCATGAAGGGCGCCATCGCCAAGGCGCAGGAACTGGCCGAGACCCTGCCTGACGCGATCATTCCGCAGCAGTTCGAAAACCCCGCCAATCCCGATATTCACCGCAAGACGACGGCTGAAGAAATCTGGAACGACACCGAAGGCACGGTCGATATTCTCGTCTCGGGCATCGGCACCGGCGGCACCATCACCGGCACGGGTCAGGTGCTGAAATCCCGCAAGCCCGAGGTGAAGGTCATTGCCGTCGAACCTGCCGACAGCCCGGTTCTTTCCGGCGGCAACCCCGGCCCGCACAAGATTCAGGGCATTGGCGCCGGTTTTGCACCCGCCATCCTCGATACCGGCATTTATGACGAGATCGTCACCGTGACCAATGACGAGGCTTTCGAAACCGCACGTCTGGCGGCAAGGCTGGAAGGCGTGCCGGTCGGCATCTCCTCGGGTGCGGCGCTGGCGGCGGCCATCAAGGTTGGCGCGCGGGAAGAAAATGCCGGCAAGAACATCGTCGTCATCATTCCTTCCTTTGCGGAACGCTACCTTTCGACGGCGCTTTTCGAAGGCCTCGGGCTTTAAGCCAGGCTTTCAAGCGCGGTAAGGATCGCGCGCCAGAGTAGCGAATATTCTTATGTGCCGCCGGCTTCCGCTGGCGGCACAGTGTTTTTTCAGGGAAGGTACAACAGGCGACCTTCTGGAGCATATCCGGTTTAAACGGAATCGTTAGATGTGCTCTAATTACTTGTTTTTACACACTTCCCCACCAAAAACCGCTTCGTGCGTTTACTGGAAATGTTCTATGCCGCCGCCGTCAGCCTTTCGCCAGCGATACGATAGGACACGGCTTCCGCCACATGGATGCGGCCGACCGTCTGTTTGCCATCCAGATCGGCCAGGGTGCGGGCAACCTTGAGAATGCGATGATAACCGCGCGCGGAGAACTTCAGCCGCTCGGCCGCATCGCGCAGCAATTGCAGCCCGGATGCATCCGGCTCGGCATATTTTTCTATCAGGGTCGTCGTGCAGCGGGCATTGGTGCGAATGGCGGCAAATCCCGCCGCCGCGTAACGTTCCTGCTGCGCAAGGCGCGCCCGGGCGACACGGGCGGCAACCGCCGCACTCGGCTCGGACGGGACGGGGCGGATGAGATCGGCAGCGGAGACGGCGGGAACGTCGATGCGGATATCGATACGATCCAGCAGCGGGCCGGAAATGCGGGCCTGATAATCCGTCACACAACGCGGGCCTCGGGCGCAGGTGAAACCCGGCTCTCCCGCCATGCCGCAGCGGCAGGGGTTCATCGCCGCAACGAGCTGGATTTCCGCCGGATAGCTGACGCGATGATTGGCCCGCGCAATGATGCATTCGCCAGTTTCCAGCGGCTGGCGCAATGCATCCAGCACCTGCGGCGAAAATTCCGGGAACTCATCCAGAAAAAGAACGCCGTGATGGGCGAGCGAAGCCTCACCCGGCTTGGCGCGAAGCCCCCCGCCGATCAGCGCCGCCATGGTGGCGGAGTGGTGCGGGGTGCGGAACGGCCTGCGGTCCGAAAGCTTGCCGCCGGACAATTGGCCGGCGATGGAATGGACCATCGACACTTCCAGCAATTCCGCCGCTTCCAGCGGCGGCAGGATGGAAGGCAGGCGGGCTGCGAGCATGGATTTGCCGGAGCCGGGCGGACCGACCATGAGCAGGTTGTGGCCGCCGGCGGCCGCCACCTCCAGCGCACGCCGGGCGCTCTCCTGTCCTTTGATATCCGCTAAATCCGGCAGATTGACCGGGTTGGCGCGGATGGCGGGCGTCGGGCGCGAAAGAAGCTGGGTGCCACGAAAATGATTGGCCAGCGCAATCAGGCTGCGCGGGGCGAGAATATCGATACCGGCGCCGGCCCAGGCCGCTTCCGGCCCGCTTTCCGCCGGGCAGATCAGCCCCTTGCCAAGCGCATTGGCGCCGATCGCCGCTGGAAGGGCGCCCGAAACCATACCGATGGTGCCATCGAGATTGAGTTCGCCGAGAACCACATAACGTGCCAGCATTTCTGCCGGTATCGCGCCCAAAGCGGCCATGAGGCCAAGCGCAATGGGAAGATCGAAATGCGATCCTTCCTTGGGCAGATCGGCAGGCGCGAGATTGACGATGACCTTTTTTGCCGGCAGCGCCAGACCCGAGGCATGCAGGGCGGCCTGCACCCGCTCGCGGCTTTCGGCCACCGCCTTGTCGGGCAAGCCGACAATCTGGATGCCCACCTTTCCCGGTGCGACCATGACCTGCACCTCGACGGGCACACCCTCTATGCCCTGAAATGCAACCGTATTGACCCTTGCCACCATGGCCTGCCCCCGCAAACCGGCCGCGCTGGTCAGAGCTTCATGCCCTATCACGGCCACCCGCAAGCAACGTGCCACAGGGCAAAGAATAAAACAAGAACATCCAGCGAACAATTTCTCGCTGACGATGTATTTTAGTTGTGTCTAGTTGTACTCGCGGAACAAAGCTGGACCGGCGAAAGCTCGCCTCAGAAATCCTGGGCTTCGCGCTTTTTCTCGATCGCATCCCACAACAGGCTTGCGACATCCGCACCGCCAAATTTCCGCACTTCGCGAATGCCGGTCGGCGAGGTGACGTTGATTTCCGTCATATAGTCGCCAATCACATCGATACCGACGAAGAGGAAACCGCGCTCCCGCAAGGCAGGGCCGATGCGGCGGCAGATTTCCTTCTCGCGCGCCGTCAGTTCCGTCGGTTCCGGCCGGCCGCCGGCGTGCATGTTGGAGCGGGCGTCGTTTTCCGCCGGCACGCGGTTGATTGCGCCAACCGGCTCGCCATCCACCAGGAGGATGCGCTTGTCGCCCTTGCGGACGTCAGGCAGATATTGCTGGGCGATATAAGGCTCGCGGAACATCTGGCCGAACATCTCCAGCAGAGAAGAGAAATTGCGGTCGTCGCGCGCGGAATGGAAGACGCCTGCACCACCATTGCCGTAAAGCGGCTTGAGGATGATATCGCCCATTTCATTGCGGAAGCGGGCGATTTCCTCCACGTCCTTGGTGATCAGCGTCTTCGGCATCAGATCGGCGAATTCGGTGACGAAAATCTTCTCCGGCGAATTGCGCACCCAGGCGGGATCGTTGACCACCAGCGTTTTCGGATGAATGCGCTCCAGCAGATGGGTTGAGGTGATGTAAGCCATGTCGAATGGTGGATCCTGACGCAGATGGATGACATCCATGGTCGACAGATCGACGCGCTCCGGTTCGGACAGGGAGAAATGGTCGCCCTTGATGTCACGCAGTTCCATCTGCTCGACGGTGGCGTAAATCTTGCCATCGCGCATGGAAAGGCGCTCGGGTGTATAATGGAACAGCCGGTATCCGCGTGCCTGCGCCTCAAGGCTCATGGCGAAGGTGGAGTCACCGGCGATATTGATGCCGGAGACATGATCCATCTGGATCGCGACGTTCTTGATCTTCGCCATGCGCATGTTCCTCTTGCAGCATACGGACGCTTTGTCGGCCCGCGGTGCCCATTGCCTCGCCTTTTCAAGCTTCCCTGCAGGACCGGTAGAAACCCGGAAATGCTTCAGAAAACCCTGAAGATGTAGGGCAGCGACCATTCAAAGGCAACTGCTGCAAGCGGTGGTTTGTGTGAGTTTTATTGAACCTTCACAATTCCGTCGGCGGAGCCGTGCAGCCCCACCGACTGGAATGTTTTATGGGTTCAGGCCGCCAGCTTATAGGAACGGCCGGCAAATAGCTTGTTCTTGACGCGATAGGCAAAAGCCAGCGCCTTGGGGAACGGACGGCGCATGAAGGCAACCTTGCGGACATAATCATCCACTCGCCAGGTGGCCCATGTTCCCGCAGGGAAATAAGCGACATCACCGACCCGCAGGATGCTGATTGAACCGTCTTCCGCGGTCACATGCACTTCGCCTTCGAGAATATAGACGGTTTCATCCCAGCCGAAGAACCAGCGGAACTCACCCGCCGTGCAATCCCACATGGCGGTGCTGGAGGCACGGTCGCCGCTTCTGGAATGATCCGCCGCGCGCGCCTGGGGGTTGCCGGAAATGATCCATTCCGGATTGATGGGGGCCGGCTGAAGCCGCAAATCGGTGCAGGATGCGCTGACGACAGCCTCGTCTTTTGACCGGCGCAAATAGGCTGGTAATATCGGCACGGTCCGGACCGCCATGGTTGCTGCGGCAGCGAACATCATTTTGAAGGACATATTAGAAAACCCCCGTGAAATATTGGAGGTCTTCTATCATCGGGATCGTAACGAAGCGGTTTTGACAATCGGCGCAATTTTAGTCATCACGCCGATTTCTGCGATGCGCTCAGGCCGTCGCCATTTGCGCGGGCTGCACAGCCAGCTGCTCGGCTTTGCCGGCAATGCGCTTGCCGGTTTCGCTGGAGAAGAAATGCAGTTTTTCCGGTGCGATCGTGACGGAGAGCGCAGACGGAACCTCGACATCCGGCGGAAAAGCAACTGTCAGGTTCTGGTCGCCGATCATGCCGTGGATAAGTCGCTGCGAACCCAGTTCCTCGATGTAATCGACCCGAAGCGGGAAGCCCTGCTCACCTGCCGTAGCGAGGCGGAAATCTTCCGCCCGCATGCCCACCGTCACGGGGCCGGAGGCAGGTGCGAAACCGTTGAGCGCAAAGAGCGACGGACCGATGGCGAGGCTATCGCCATGCAATTCGGCGTTCAGCAGGTTCATGGCGGGAGAGCCGATGAAACTCGCAACGAAGGTCGAGGCGGGGGTGTGATAGACATCGAGCGGCGCGCCGATCTGTTCGATACGGCCGCCATTCAACACCACAAGACGGTCGGCCAGCGTCATGGCCTCCAGCTGATCGTGGGTGACGTAGATCGAGGTGGTGCCGAGGCGCTTTTGCAGGCGCTTGATCTCGCCGCGCATGGAAACGCGCAGCTTGGCATCGAGATTGGACAGGGGCTCGTCGAACAGGAAGGCCGCCGGTTTGCGCACGATGGCGCGACCCATGGCGACACGCTGCCGCTGGCCGCCGGAAAGCGCGCGCGGCTTGCGGTCCAGATAGGGTTCGAGCTGCAGCATACGCGCGGCTTCGGCCACACGCGCATCGATCTCCGTCTTCGGCGTCTTGCGATTCTTCAACCCGTATTCCAGGTTCTGGCGCACCGACATATGCGGATAAAGCGCATAGTTCTGAAACACCATGGCGATATCCCGGTCGGCCGGATCGGCCTGATTGACCACCCGGTCACCGATCTTCACCGTGCCTTCGGAAATATCCTCAAGCCCTGCGACCATGCGCAGAAGCGTGGATTTGCCGCAGCCGGAGGGGCCGACCAGAACGATGAACTCGCCATCCCTGATGTCGATATCGACGTGGTGCACGGCGCGCACGCCGCCATGATAATCCTTGCAGACCTGACTGATTTCTATCGCGGCCATTTCGGTCTCCTTATTTATCGCTTTCGGTCAGGCCCTTGATGAACCAGCGCTGGAAAATGACGACGATCAGCACCGGCGGCAGCATGGCCAGCACGGCGAGCGCGAAAGCTTCGTTGTAATCGGGAATTTGCGAACCGACCCAGACCTGCAGGATCGACTTGATGCCGCGCATCAGGGTGAAGAAGCCCTCATCCGTCGTCATCAGCATGGGCCAGAGATACTGGTTCCAGCCATAAACGAACATGATGATGAAGATCGCCGCCATCATGGTGCGGGACAGCGGGATGAGAACGTCGATGAAGAATTTCACCGGACCCGCACCATCGATACGGGCAGCCTCCAGAAGTTCCTCCGGCACGGATTTGAAGAACTGCCGGAAATAGAAGGTGCCCGTCGCCGAAGCGAGAAGCGGCACGATGAGGCCGGTATAGGAGTTCAAAAGGCCGAGTTTGCTCATCACCTCGTAGGAGGGCATGATGCGCACTTCAAGCGGCAGAAGCAGCGTGGTGAAAATGATCCAGAAGGCGAGCGTTGCGAACCGGAAGCGGAAATAGACGATCGCATAGGCCGCCGTCATCGACAGGACGATCTTGCCGACGGCAAAACCGATGCCGAGGATCAGCGAATTCAGCACCATGTTGAGACCCGTGATCTGCCCGGTGAAGCCGCCCTTCTGGGTCAGGACCTTTTCATAAGTCTCGATGAAATTGTCGCCGGGAACCATCGTCAGACCGCTGCGGTGGATTTCTGCAGCGGTATGGGTGGAGGTCATGAAGGCCACGATGACCGGCAAGATCAGGAACAGCGCGCCGATGATCAGCACCAGATGATCGAGGGGTTTTGTCTTGTACATGGTCTTTTCCCTCAATTGTAGTGGATGCGCTTTTCGATGAAGCGGAACTGGATGATGGTGAGAACGAAGACGACCAGCATCAGGATGACGGACTGGGCCGAGGAGCCACCGATGTCATTGCCGCGGAAACCATCCAGAAACACCTTGTAGACCAGCGTGATCGGATTGTTGGCCGCCTTGTCCTTCACCATCACGTCGATGACGCCGAACGTGTCGAAGAGCGCATAGGTGATGTTGATGATCAGCAGGAAGAAGGCCGTGGGCGCCAGAAGCGGCATGATCACCGTCCAGAACCGGCGAAAGCCCGAACGGCAGTCGATGGCGGCGGCTTCCCGCACCGAGACCGGAACGCCCTGAAGACCCGAAAGGAAGAAGATGAAGTTGTAAGGGATCTGCTTCCAGACCGCGACGACGATCATCGCGAAGGCCGTATCGAAATAATTTAGGCCGACCTTCATGTCCCAGCCGAGGAATGCGGCCATTTTGACGAAGGGGCCGATATGCTGGTCGAAAAACATCATGCCGATGAGACCCGCGACCGGCGGCGCGATGGCATAGACGGAAATCAATAGCGTCTTGTATGTCGAGCTGCCGCGAATGATCGCGTCGGCCTTGACGGCGAGCAGCAGGCCGAGCGCCAGCGAAAAGAAGGTGACCAGCACGGTGAAGACGACCGTGAATTTGGCGATGCTGAGATATTCGGGGCTGAAGATCGCATCCGAATAATTGGCAAGTCCGACGAAGGAAGCGCCGAAACCGAACGGGTCTTCGATATAGAAGGACGAATGTATGGCCTGAACCGATGGCCAGTAGAAGAAGATGAAAATCACCGCAAGCTGCGGCGCCAGAAACAGGTAGGGTACGTAGGACGAGGAGAACTGCACGCGCTTCATGCCGGCGTCGGCAGGTTTGGCTGGCTTTCCAGCCTTTGCGGACCAGCCGGACAAAAACCGGCGCGGTTGAGACGATGTATAGGCCACGCTTGCGCTTCCTTATCCGAGAGCGAGCCTCCCTTCCGTGGGAAAGGAGGCTCGGCAATGGTCATTGGTTTCGAAACAGACGATCAGCCGGCCGTCTTGGCGAAACGGGCGAGCAGGTCGTTGCCTTCCTTCTCGATGATCTCGAAAGCAGCCTTCGGCGTAACTTCGCCGGAGAAGATGCGATTATATTCGCGTTCCATGACGGCGCGGATCTGCGGGTAGAAACCAAGGCGGTAGCCCTTGGACCATTCGCCGCCCGGCAGCGAGAGCTGCTGGATACCGACTTCCGCGACCGGCTTCTCCTTGTAGAAGCCTTCAGCCTTGGCCTTTTCGTAAGCCGCCTTGGTGATGGCGACGTAACCGGTTGCCTTGTGGTAGAAGACCTGGATTTCCGGCGAGGTCAGGAATTGGAAGAAGTCGGCCACGCACTTGTTTTCGGCTTCAGACTTGCCCGACATTGCAAAGAGCGCAGCGCCGCCGATGAAGGAGTTGGTGCCAGCACCCTTGATGGAGCCCCAGTAGGGAAGGAAGGTTGCCGAGAACGGCATGGTCGCCGTCTTCTGCAGGCCGCCGAAGGAGCCCGAAGAACCGATCCAGAACGCGACCTTGCCTTCTTCGAAGGGTTTCTGGTTGTCGTTCCAGCCGGCGCCGTAATAGGCGAACAGGCCCTTGTCCTTCCAGTCCTTCAGCTTGTCGAACATCATGACGAGGTTCGGGTCGGTGACCTTGAGCTTGGTGTCGGTGACGCTGTTGTAGCCGTTATTGTTGGTGGCGAACTGGATGTTGTTGCGGGAGAAGAAGTTCTCCGTGAACTGCCAGGTGAGCTGCGACTGAACGAGCGGAATGTAGCCGGCTTCTTTCAGCTTCGGCGCAACCTGCTCGAACTCTTCCCAGGTCTTCGGGGCTTCGACGCCGGCCTTCTTCAGGGCTTCGTCGTTGACGTACATGATGGGGGCGGAGGAGTTGAACGGCATGCCGACAAACTTGCCGTCAGCGGCAGCATAGAAATAACGCACGCCGTTGATGAAGGCGTCGCGGTCGAACTTGTAACCGGCCTTGTTGATGAGGTCTTCGGCAGGAATGACGGCGCCCTTGGCGTTGATGATGGTGGCGGCGCCAGCATCGAAAACCTGGAGGATGTTCGGCTGTTCGCCAGAGCGGAAAGCAGCGATGCCGCTGGCCAGGGCTTCTTCATAGGAACCCTTGGAAACCGGCGTCAGAGCGCATTCTTTCTGGGCTTCGTTGAACTTCTGGGCGACTTCGTTGATGACTTCGCCATTGCGGCCGCCCATGCCGTGCCACCAGGTGATGTTGGTAGCAGCCATGGAAGATGTCGCCGAAATGCTGACGGCCACTGCGGCCATGGAAATCTTCTTCAACATTACTAAATCCTCTCCACCATTTATTGGGATGAGGATGCGAATAGAGACGTTCCATGACGCCTCTTTGACAGTTCCATGTCAGATTTATTACAGCGACTGACGAAAATCTCAGTCGGTCATGCGCTTTATGGGCCGAGCCGGATTTCCAACCACCGTGACGCCCGGCGGCACATTGCGCGTCACCACCGAACCGGCACCGACAATCGCGCCGTCACCGATGGTGATGCCAGCCAGAAGGATCGCTCCGCCGCCGATCCAGACATCACGGCCGATCGTGACAGGCTTTGCGATTTCAATGCCTTGCGCGCGCGACACCGGGTCCAGATGGTGTTCCGCACAATAGATGTGCACCGCAGGCCCGAGCATCGCGCCGTCGCCTATCGTAACCTTCGCGGAATCGAGAATGGTGCAGCCGGCATTGAGATAAACATTTTTGCCCAGCGTGATGTTGAAACCGTAAGCGCAATGAAACGGCGCTTCGATAAATGCCCCTTCACCAACAGAAACGAACAGAGACCGTAGCAAGGAGGCCATTGCCCCGCGCTCATCCGGCGGCATCGTATTGTGCTGGTGGACGGCCCCTCGTGCCCGCCAGCGCAATATATCCAGCTCGGCATCCATGCAGCTGTACCATTCGCCCGCGGCCATTTTTTCCCGCTCGGTGGACATGTTTCCCTCCCCTTTAAAAGGCGTCGATAAAATGCTGCGGCAGGCGTCGTGGCAAAACGGCGATGATATCGAAACGCAGCGAAAACCGCGCGGCATCCTTGCGACGGGCGAGCCACAGATCGGCCGCCGCCCGAATGCGTTGCTGCGAATGGAAACCGACGGCATCCACGGCACCTTCGCCGGACGTTCGCGCCTTGACCTCGACAATGGCGACGAGGTCCTTCTTGCGGGCGATGAGATCGATTTCCCCCAGCCGGGTACGATAACGAATGGCGAGGATGCGATATCCCTTCAGCAGCAGATAAAGTGCCGCCCAATATTCCGCGGCATGGCCGCGTCGCTCGGCCTTGCGCCTGTTATTGCTTCGCCCGTCAGCGGCCATCCGTTTCCTTCATATCCAGCAGCCTTTGATAAAGCTCCTTGCGCGGCAGGCCCGTCAGCTTGGCGGCTTCGCCTGCCGCCTTGGCGGCGGGCATGGTGGCGACGAGGTCCTTCAGAAGCTTCTCGACATCCTCGATATCGGGAATCTCGTCATAAGAGGGCGGCTCCACCAGAAGCACGATCTCACCCTTCACCACACGGTCACCACCGTAATAATCCGCAAGCTCGCCAAGCGTGCCGCGCCGGAACTCCTCGAAGGTCTTGGTCAGCTCGCGGCAGACCACGGCGCGGCGGTCGTGGCCGAGCACTTCGGACGCGACCTTGACGGAAGCGCCAATGCGATGCGGCGATTCAAAGAAGATCAAGGTGGCCGGGATTTTTGCGAGTTCGGCAAAACGGTCGCGCTTGCCCCGATCCTTCACCGGCAGGAAGCCCGCAAACAGGAAAGCATCGCTCGGCATTCCCGAACCCACGAGGGCAGCGAGCGGCGCGGATGCTCCCGGCACCGGTACGACACGATGCCCGGCCTCGAGCGCGAGCTGGCCGAGGCGGTAACCGGGATCGGAAACGAGCGGCGTTCCAGCATCCGAGACCAGCGCCACGGATTTTCCCGCCTCAAGCGCCGCAATGAGCTTCGGCCCCGCTTCGTTTGCATTGTGCTCATGATAGGCGAGCGGGCGGTTGCGGATGCCGTAACGTTCGAGCAGGATGCGGGTGACGCGGGTATCCTCGCAGGCGAGAACATCGGCCGAGGCCAGCGTTTCCAACGCGCGGATGGTGATATCGCCAAGATTGCCGATGGGCGTGGCCACGAGATAAAGCGCAGGCTCCAGCGGCCGCGCCGGAATGGTGGCCGTGCCGATCCTGAAGCTCTTTGTTGCATCTCTCAAGTCGCTGTTCGATATTTCTTCCGTCACACGGCTTCCAATCATTCTGGCCGATTATTCGCGGCCGGTCGCTCTGGTTTCCTCTCTTTATGGGCAATAGAAAACCGGCGAACAAGGTCCACGGACGCCCCCAGCCTGTGGATCATGCTGTATAGCAGCAAAATGACCCGCGGCAGATGCACTCGGCTCTTGCATTTCCTGCAATAACTCTGCCATTTTGCCCGTCCACATTATCCGGCTTTCTGGCCGGTGAAGACTCTTCTTGCCGATCCGGCGGTGGCCGGTTCGCAACGGTTGAAAGCGGTAGCGTCCATGCGTATTACTCTTGAGCGGTCGAACCTTCTGAAATCGCTGAACCACGTCCACCGGGTCGTCGAGCGTCGCAACACGATCCCGATCCTGTCCAACGTCCTGCTGCGCGCATCCGGCGCCAATCTGGACATGAAGGCGACCGACCTCGATCTCGAAATCACCGAAGCGACACCGGCCATGGTGGAGCAGGCAGGCGCCACCACCGTGCCGGCGCATCTGCTTTATGAAATCGTGCGCAAGCTGCCGGACGGTTCCGAAGTGCTTCTGGCCACCAATCCGGACGGCTCCTCGATGACGGTTGCCTCCGGCCGTTCGAAATTCTCGCTGCAATGCCTGCCGGAAGGGGACTTCCCCGACCTCACGGCCGGCACCTTCAGCCACACCTTCAAACTGAAGGCGACCGATCTGAAGATGCTGATCGACCGGACGCAATTTGCGATCTCGACCGAAGAAACGCGTTATTACCTGAACGGCATTTTCTTCCATACCATCGAAAGCAATGGCGACCTGAAGCTGCGCGCCGTCGCGACCGATGGCCACCGCCTGGCGCGCGCCGATGTGGATGCGCCTTCCGGTTCCGAAGGCATGCCGGGTATCATCATACCGCGCAAGACCGTCGGCGAGTTGCAGAAGTTGATGGACAACCCTGAGCTGGAAGTCACCGTCGAAGTCTCGGATGCGAAAATCCGCCTGACCATCGGTTCGGTCGTTCTGACCTCGAAGCTGATCGACGGCACATTCCCGGATTATCAGCGCGTGATCCCGACCGGCAACGACAAGGAAATGCGCGTCGATTGCCAGACCTTCGCGCAGGCTGTCGACCGCGTCTCGACCATTTCTTCCGAGCGCGGCCGCGCCGTGAAGCTCGCGCTCACCAACGGCCAGCTGACGCTGACCGTCAACAACCCGGATTCGGGAAGTGCTACGGAAGAAGTGGCTGTCGGTTACGACAATGATTCGATGGAAATCGGCTTCAACGCCAAATATCTCCTCGACATCACCTCGCAGCTTTCCGGCGACGACGCGATTTTCCTGCTGGCCGACGCCGGCTCGCCGACGCTCGTTCGCGACACCGCCGGCGACGATGCGCTTTATGTTCTGATGCCGATGCGCGTTTGAAACGGGACTTTTTTGCAGGTTTCATCAAAAAAGCCGGTGGAACGCTTCACCGGCTTTTTTTGATTCGGCGACGGTGTATTTCAAACCGTAAGCGAATTTTTCCAGTTACGACATTTTGCCTTGTTTTTGCGCCAAATGGGATCAACATTGCGTAACAGTTTTTTGACAATGACCAAAAGCATCTGAGGGAACTATGGCACTTAACCTGAAGCAACGGCTTGAACAGAAATTTGAAGAAGAAATCCGCTTTTTCAAGGGCATGGTCAGCCAGCCGAAAAAAGTCGGGGCCATTGTACCGACATCGTCCATCACGGCGAAAAAAATGGCGAGTGTCATCAATCCCCATTCCGGCTTGCCGGTTCTCGAACTCGGCCCGGGCACGGGCGTCATCACCAAGGCCATTCTGGCGCGCGGCATCAAGCCGGAGAACCTGACCGCCATCGAATATTCGACCGATTTCTACAATCAGCTCCTCAGGAGCTATCCGGGCGTCAATTTCGTCAATGGCGACGCCTTCGATCTCGATGCGACGCTTGGCGAACACAAGGGCCAGATGTTCGACAGCGTCGTTTCCGCCGTGCCGATGCTGAATTTCCCCATGGCCGCCCGTATCAAGCTTCTCGACGAATTGCTGGAGCGCGTGCCCCATGGCCGCCCCGTCGTGCAGATATCCTACGGTCCGATTTCCCCCATCGTCGCGCAGCCGCATCTCTACCACATCCGCCATTTCGATTTCATCGTGCGCAATATTCCGCCGGCGCAATTGTGGACCTATACGCGGGCCTGATCTTCGACAGAGTGCGGGAACTCGTCATTTCCCGGTCGTGACGAATGGTTAGGGTGTCGATTTGCCCTTTCCATCGCCCTTGAGGACCGATTGTCATGCATCCGCTCTACATCACCCACCCCCAGGTCAAGATCGATCCGGCTGTTCCCGTTCCCGAATGGGGGCTTTCGGACAGGGGTGCCGAGCGGACGCGCGAGGCAAGCCGCCTGCCCTGGGCACGGTCATTGCGCCGCATCGTTTCCAGCGCCGAAACCAAGGCGATCGAAACCGCCCGCATCCTGGCTGAAACCTCCGGGGCGGAAATGGACATCGTCGAGGCGATGCATGAAAACGACCGGTCCGCCACCGGTTTTCTGCCGCCGCCGGAATTCGAAAAGGCGGCGGACTGGTTCTTCGCCCATCCCGAGGAAAGCTTTCACGGCTGGGAGCGTGCAATCGACGCGCAGGCGCGGATCGTCGGGGCGGTCAAAGCCGTTCTCGACCGGCACGACCCGCAGCAGCCGATTGCCTTTGTCGGCCATGGTGGCGTAGGTACGCTTTTGAAATGCCATATCGAAGGCCGCGGCATCAGCCGCAACAAGGACCAGCCGCCCGGCGGCGGCAATCTCTTTCGCTTCTCCATCGCCGACTTTTCACTTGCAGCCGCGTCCCCCACATGCGACTGGACGGCAATGGAAACATGGCAGGGATAAGACAATGACCGCGCGCGAAAAACTCATCGTCGGGCTGGATGTTCCGACTGTGCAGCAAGCCGAAGACATCGTGTCGAAAATCGGCGACGAGGTTCTGTTCTACAAGATCGGTTATCAGCTGGTCTTTGCCGGCGGTCTCGAATTCGCGCGCGACCTTGTCCAGAGCGGCAAGAAGGTCTTTCTCGACATGAAACTGCTCGATATCGACAATACCGTCGCCTCCGGTGTCGAAAACATCGCCCGCATGGGCATGTCGATGCTGACGCTGCATGCCTATCCCAAAGCGATGCGCGCCGCCGTCAAGGCCGCCGAAGGCTCCGGTCTCTGCCTGCTGGGCGTCACCGTGCTGACGTCGATGGACGACGTCGATCTCGCCGAGGCGGGTTATGCCTCTGACGCCCGTTCGCTGGTCCTGCGCCGGGCGGAGCAGGCACGCGAGGCTGGCATGGGCGGCATCGTCTGTTCGGCGGAAGAATCGACCGCCGTGCGCGAAATCCTCGGCCCGGACCTTGCCGTCGTCACCCCCGGCATTCGCCCGGCCGGCGCGGATCTCGGCGATCAGAAGCGGGTGATGACACCCTACGACGCCATCAAGGCCGGATCGAGCCATCTGGTCGTCGCCCGCCCGATCGTCAGGGCGGAAGACCCGAAAGCGGCGGCCCGCGCCATTCTTGACGACATGCTGCGCGCCAGCTTTCCGGCCAATCAGTAACGACAATCGGAGGAGATGAAATGGCAAAGGGATATTGGATCGCCCGCGTCGATGTGCGCGATAGTGAGCGTTACAAGGACTATGTCACGACGGCTAAGCCCGCTTTCGAGCGGTTCGGCGCCAATTTCCTGGCCCGTGGCGGCGCGCTGACCGAGCTGGAGGGCAAGGCGCGTGCGCGCAACGTCATCATCGAGTTCCCGTCGGTGCAGCACGCCATCGACTGCTATAATTCTCCCGAATATCAGGCCGCGGCCAAAATCCGCCAGGAAGTCGCGGATGCGGAGATGATGATCGTCGAAGGAATTTGACGTCCGTCAACCGCATTTCCCAAACCGTCTTCCAGCCTCGCGACAACATCTCTTCACGCGCGCGCGGCTTTGGGCTAAGAGACTGAAAAACGCTTTATCGACAGCTTCTGAGGAGCCTCTCATGACCTTGGCCAACCTTCCACCCCTCGTCACCGTTTTCGGCGGTTCGGGTTTTGTCGGGCGGCATGTCGTGCGGATACTTGCGAAGCGCGGTTACCGCATCCGCGTCGCCGTGCGCCGCCCGGATCTCGCCGGGTTCCTGCAGCCGCTCGGCAATGTCGGCCAGATTTCCTTCGCCCAGGCGAACCTGCGTTATCGCGATTCCATCGTTAAAGCCGTGGAAGACGCCGACCATGTGGTCAATTGCGTCGGTATTCTGACCGAAAGCGGCCGCAACACCTTTGACGCCGTACAGGAATTCGGTGCGAAAGCCATTGCCGAGGCGGCCCGCGATGCTGGCGCCACGCTGACGCATATTTCCGCCATCGGCGCGGATGCCGGTTCGCCGACCGGTTATGGCCGCACCAAGGGCCGCGCCGAGGCCGCCATCCATTCCATTCTGCCTGGCGCCGTGATCCTGCGCCCGTCGATCATTTTTGGACCGGAAGACGATTTCTTCAACAAGTTCGCAAAAATGGCCCGCAGCATGCCGTTCCTGCCGCTGATCGGTGGCGGGAAAACCAGGTTCCAGCCGGTCTATGTCGAGGATGTCGCGGAAGCCGTCGCCCTTGGCGTCGATGGCAAGCTGAAACCCGGCGCGATCTATGAACTCGGCGGTCAGGATGTCATGACATTCCGTGACTGTCTCGAGGCGGTTCTTGCCGCGACCTACCGGGAGCGTCCCTTCGTCAACCTGCCCTTCGGCGTCGCGTCCATGATTGGCAAGATCGCTTCAATGGTGCCGCTGATTGCGCCGCCGCTGACGCCCGATCAGGTGACCATGCTGAAAAAGGACAATGTCGTTTCCACCGACGCCGAAAAGAACGGCCTGACACTGGAAGGCATTGGCATCACCCCCGTTCGCGTCGCGTCCATTCTGCCTTCCTACATGGTGCAATACCGCCCGCACGGCCAGTTCTCCAATGCCGGAAAAGCGGCCTGAAGCCCACCTTCAGCCTCATCGAACACAACAAAGCGGGAGCCATTCCCGCTTTTTGTTTTTGCGCAATTCAATCGCAACCAAACCGCTATTCGTGCATTTTCCCCTCAACTGCAGGGGAGGTGTTGAATGAACCAGGGCTGTTTTGCAAAGCCGGGTAAAAGTTAACGGTGGTCCGGCCTCCACAGGCAAGCGTGGCACAAGCGCAACTGTGGAAAAGACTTCGTATTAACCCGGTATTCAACAAGCTGCTTTATTGATATTCGCCACATTCCAAACATATCCCGACCACTCAATTCACACACGGCGGCATGATCCGCGCGAACGAACGTCTGAAAGGCAATCATAAAATGGGCAGATCTATCGCACTCTTTTTTGCGTGTGCGGCTTTGGTGGTTCTGGCGGGTTCTTTCATGGCGCCGGGAACGGTTGCAGCGGGTAAGAGCGGTTGCGCTCCCGCCTATGGCGTCGACCCCTGCGCAACGGCTTCGATCAGCACCAACTGATCGGCCTTTAAAAGTTTCAAAGAAAAAGCGCCGCCGGTTCTCCGGGGCGCTTTTTCTTTTTCTGTTCGTTCGTCGCGAACGGAGATTATTCCCGCCCCTGGTTCAACCCAGAACCAGAAGTGCCACCAGTCCCAGCGAACCGATGGCGATGCGCCACCAGGCGAAGGGTGCAAAGCCCCGCCGCGATACGAAATCCAGCAGGGAGCGAACGACGAAGAGGCCGGAGACGAAAGCGGCGATGAAACCGACGGCGATCAGCGCACCGTCATCGAAGCTCAGCGCATCGCGGTTCTTGTAAAGATCGAGCGTGAAAGCACCGAGCATGGTCGGCATCGCCAGGAAGAACGAAAATTCGGCGGCGGAGCGCTTGTCCGTTCCCATCAGCAGCGACCCGACGATTGTGGCGCCGGACCGCGACGTGCCGGGAATCATCGCAAGGCATTGGAAGAGGCCGATCTTGAAGGCAAGCGACGGCGGATAATCCATGATGTCGGTATATTTCGGCTTCAGCGGCATGCGGTCGACGCCGAGCAGAATGACGCCGCCGATGATCAGCACCACGCAGATGAGCATCGGCGTTTCAAACAGCACGGTCTTGATGAAGTCATGCGCCAAAGCGCCGATTATCGCCGCCGGCAGGAAAGCGAGAGCGACGGCCAGCACGAAACGGCGCGCTTTCGCGCTTGTCGGCAGAGCGAGCGCAATCGACACAAGCTTTTGAAAATAAACAAGAAGGATCGCAAGGATCGCGCCGAGCTGAATAAGAACGGCAAAGGTGTTGCCGGGTGATTTGAAGCCGAGGAAATGCCCGGCCAGCAGCACGTGCGCCGTTGAGGAGACGGGAATGAACTCCGTCAGACCCTCGATAATGCCCAGCAGAAGCGCGCTGATGATCGATTGGTCACCCATGAGGTATCCTTCTTTTCAGGGGGAAAGTGGCAATGGAAGGCAATTGCGTTAAACTTGTTTTAAAGTAGCCAAGCTCTTATAGCGTCTTGATGAAGCGAAACTGAAAAAGTTTTTCGGCAAATGCCGATCATGACAACCAATCGTAAAAATTGAGTACCGATGCCAACTCTCTATCACTCTCCGATGTCGACCGCATCCCGGTTCGTTCGTCTGATCCTCGCGGAATACGGGTTCCAGACCGATCTCGTGGAGGAGCAGCCGTGGGAAAGACGGCGGGAGTTTCTGGCGCTCAATCCGGCCGGCACCCTGCCGGTCTATCTGGATGACAATATGCGCTCGCTGAGCGGGCCCTATGTGCTTGCGGAATTTCTTGACGAAACGCATGGGGTTCTGAAGCGCGACCGTCGGCTTCTCGCCGAAGACCCGTTTCAGCGTGCGGAAATCCGCCGGCTGACGGAATGGTTTCTGCAGAAGATGGAAAACGACGTGACCCGGCCGCTGGTGCGGGAAAGGGTCTATAAATTGCAGATGACGGCGGCGCAGGGTGGCGGACCGCCGGATTCAAAGCTGCTGCGCACCGCCCGCAACAACATTCGCCAGCACATCAAATATCTGGAATGGTTGGCCGGCTCGCGCACCTGGCTCGCCGGCGACCGGTTGAGCTATGCCGATCTTGCCGCGGCTGCCGCGGTCTCGGTGCTGGATTATCTCGGTGAGATCAACTGGCTCGAAGCGCCGATTGCCAAGGAATGGTATCAGCGGGTGAAATCCCGTCCTTCCTTCCGGCCGTTCCTCAGCGAACGCATTCCGCGCCTTGCCCCTTCCTCCCACTACGCCGATCTGGACTTCTGAGGTCTGGCCTCCCGGTTATTTGCTGTGGCCTGCGGTTTTATCTAAAGCATGTCGTTGTCCCGAAACCGCTGCACACTTTCGGGCGACATGCATTATATATGCCGCAGAATAACCCGCAGGAGAGACGACCATCGACGTCGCGAGCGAAAAGCAGCGAATACGCGCGCGTAAACTGACGGACTTCGTTCGTCAGGAAGCGCTTTCGCTTGGCTTCGATCTGTGTCGCATCACCGCGCCGGACAGCATTCCGCTCGCGCCCGAACGGCTGAGACAGTTTCTCGACAAGGGCTATCACGGTACGATGGCGTGGATGGAGGAAACCGAGGCCCGCCGGTCAGAGCCGAAAACGCTCTGGGGAGACGTGCGCTCCATCGTCATGTTCGGGCTGAACTACGGTCCCGAGGAAGACCCACGCGACCTGCTTTCCAAACCCGACAAGGCTGCCATTTCGGTCTATGCCCGCAATCGCGATTATCACGACATCATCAAGGGGCGGCTGAAGGAAATCGCCACCCGTTTTGCCGCGCGTGCCGGCGAGGATGTGAAAGTCTTTGTCGATACCGCACCCGTAATGGAAAAACCGCTTGCCGCCGCCGCCGGTCTCGGCTGGCAGGGCAAGCATACCAATCTCGTCAGCCGCACCCATGGTTCGTGGCTGTTTCTCGGCAGCATGTTTACCACGGCCGAACTCTGTCTTGATGAGGCCGAGAGGGACCATTGCGGCTCCTGCCGCGCCTGTCTCGATGCCTGTCCGACGGCCGCTTTCCCCGCGCCCTATCAACTGGATGCGCGCCGCTGCATCTCCTATCTCACCATCGAGCACAAGGGGCCGATCCCGCACGAATTCCGGCCGATGATTGGCAATCGCATCTATGGCTGCGACGACTGCCTTGCCGCCTGTCCGTGGAACAAGTTCGCAGCGAGCGCCTCCGAGATGAAATTGCAGGCGCGCGAGGATCTGAAGGAACCCTCCATCGCCTTCCTGCTCACGCTCGATGACGGCGCCTTTCGCAGTTTCTTCAGCGGCTCACCCGTCAAGCGCATCGGCCGCAATCGCTTCATCCGCAACGTGCTGATCGCGGCGGGTAACTCCGCAGACCGGCAATTCGTGGAGCAATGCAAGACGCTTGCCGAAACCGACCCTTCGCCCGAAGTACGCGGCATGGCCGCGTGGGCTTTGTCACGGCTTATGGACAGGGACGAATTCCGTACATACTCTGCCGGTCGCGCGCCGGAGCCTGATCCGGAGGCGGACATGGAATGGCAACTGGCAGGGGCGTGACGCATGCATGTGATGATTTTCGGCGCGGGATATTCGGGAAAAGCCATCGCTAACGCGCTGAAAACCGAAGCAGCAAGCGTTTCCGGCACCACACGCAGCCAGGACAAGTTCCCAAACCTCACCGCCGCAGGCATGACGCCGTTGCTTTTCGACGGCGTTCAACTCAATGACGAACTCGTCGCCGCAATGGGCAACATCACGCATCTCGTACAATCCGTCGCGCCGGGCAAGGATGGCGATCCGCTGCTTGCGCTTCTGGACGGCGATCTGAAAAAGCTCATGCCCAATCTGAAATGGGTCGCTTATCTTTCCACAGTCGGCGTTTATGGCGACCATGGCGGCGCCTGGGTGGACGAGACAACGCCCTGCCGCCCGGTCTCCGCGCGATCCGTGGAACGGGTGACTGCGGAAACCGCCTGGACCGCGGCAGCGGAAAAGGCGGATGTGCCGCTTGCCATCCTGCGCCTTTCCGGAATTTATGGCCCCGGACGCAATGCCTTCATGAATTTCGAGAAGGGAACGGCGCGGCGGCTGGTGAAGAAGGACCAGGTGTTCAATCGCATCCGGGTCGAGGATATCGGTGCCGCACTTGCCTTTCTGGCACGGAAAAACGAACGCGGCATCTTCAACGTGACCGACGACGAGCCCTGCCCGCCGCAGGATGTGGTGAGTTTTGCAGCAGCGCTGATGGGGGTGGAATCGCCACCCGAGCAGGCCTTCGAGACCGCCGATCTGACGCCGATGGCGCGCTCTTTTTATGGCGAGAACAAGCGCGTTTCCAACGCCAGAATACGCAATATCGGCTTTGATTTCCGCTTTCCCGAGTACAGGTTGTCCCTGAGACAATTGTGGGAAAACGGCCTCTGGCGGGGCTGAAAATTCCCTCTCGAAAAGCGATGAAAAATCCTTCCAATCCCGCTTTTGCGGATGGTTTTCGTCTTATTTCAGCCAATTAGGATTTTATTAACCATCCAAAAATCACTAAAATCGTAATCATTAGAAAAATATTTCACTCACATTTCGTGAACTGGATTCACGAAGCCGTGACCCGCAACAGCATTTCCGTTATCCATTGATTCTGCGTTATTTTTTCCAGCTTTTGGCCGGGACGCCCTGCCGACAGCTTTCCGGCTAACGATCACGAATATTACAGACTGTAACAGTTCGTGATTTGAGGTCAGCTTTTTTTCGCCATTTTTCCCTCGCCCTACAATCTCGCATCAAAAGGCGTTCAGGCCAGTTCATGGCCGTTTAGCAAGGGCACAATCAATCGGCGCGGGGCCGATTTTCAGGGAAGCACAGTTTGTTGAATATCCGTCGTATAACTTTCACCGCTGCAACTATCGCCGCCTGTTCCATCATTGCGCCTCTTCAGGCGAATGCGGCAAATGGTTGTGGAGGCGCATCGTGGTATGCGTTGACCTCCAAGACTGCTTCGGGCGAGCGCATGAACGCCGCCAACCTGACCGCCGCCCACCGCTCGCTGCGGTTCGGCACCAAGGTCAAGGTGACCAATGCGCGCAATGGCAAGGCCGTTGTGGTGCGCATCAATGACCGTGGGCCGTTCATCAAGGGCCGCGTTCTCGATCTTTCCAAGGCAGCCGCCAAGAACATCGGCATGATCAACTCCGGCACCGCCAAGGTCTGCTACGAGGTCGTCAAGGCCGATTGAGCCTTGCCCTCGCCGCCATTCGCGTCTACCAACCGGGCTTAGCACAAGAACGAGGTAGACAATGCGTTTAGGCGGGCGTTTGGCCGGAGCAATCGAAGTATTGGCGGATATTGAGGGACGCAGGCGTCCCGTCGCCGATGCTCTGAAAGATTGGGGCCTTGCCCATCGTTTCGCCGGCTCCGGCGACAGGGCTGCAATCGGCAACATCGTCTATGACGCGCTGCGCATGAAACTGTCGCACGCCTGGCTGATGGATGACGACAGCGCTGCCTCGCTGGGTTATGCCGTGCTGCTGCGCCAATGGGGAAAGAGCTTTTCGGACCTTTCGGCGGAATTCGACGGCGACAAATTCGCCCCCGCCGCACCGGATGAACAAAGGCAGCAGGCCTTTCTGTCCCGTTCCCTCAGCGATGCACCGGCCCATATTCAGGGCGACATACCCGAATGGGTGCAATCCTCCTTCGAAACCGCCTTTAGCGATCGCTGGCTCGCCGAGGCGCAGGCCCTGAACGAGCGGCCCACGCTTGATCTGCGCGCCAACACCTTGAAAGCGACGCGTGACAAGGTGCTGAAGGCTCTGGAGGAAAGCGGCGCGGAAGCCACGCATATCGCCCGACAGGGCTTGCGCATTCCCGCCGGCGAAGGTCCTTCCCGCCTGCCGAACGTTACCGCCGAACTTTCCTTCCAGAAGGGCTGGTTCGAAGTACAGGACGAAGGCTCCCAGATCGTTGCCGATCTTGCCGGCGCGCATGAAGGCGAACAGATCCTCGATTATTGCGCCGGCGGCGGCGGCAAGACGCTGGCCATGGCGGCCAGCATGAACAATAAGGGCCAGGTCCACGCCTTCGACGCCGACCGCAAGCGCCTTGCGCCGATCATCGAACGGCTGAAGCGGGCTGGCACGCGAAATGTGCAGGTGCACGACCGCGCCTCCGGCCTTACGCCGTTTCAGGAGAAGTTCGACCGCGTTCTGGTCGACGCGCCCTGCACCGGCACCGGGACATGGCGCCGCCGGCCCGACACCAAATGGCGGCTGACGGCCCGCAATCTGGAAGAGCGCGTACAGCAGCAGGGCGAGGCGCTCTCACAGGCCAAAGGCTTCGTACGCCCGGGCGGCGAGCTGCTTTATGTCACCTGTTCGGTGCTTCCCGAAGAAAACGAACAGCAGGTAAGGCGCTTCTGCGCGGAAAATCCGGAATTTTCCATCGGCTCCGCACTGGAACGCTGGCAGACGACTTTCGGCGGCAACGCAAATAAACCGCATTCTTCCGACGGCAAGACAGTGACGCTGACGCCTGCAACCACAGATACGGATGGCTTCTTCTTCTGCTTGATGAAACGCAAAGCATAACGCTGTCTTTGCAAGCACTGATTTTACTTGGAAAATAGCACCAGGTCTTGTTTCAAAGCATTCTAAACTAGAATGTTTGACACAAGTTTGTGATTGGGTCAGAACTCGCTTGCCGCGGCGCGAAGTCATTTCGCGCCTGCCGAAGGAGAGGGATCATGATCCGCAAAACCATTCTCAGCGCTTCTTTTGCGCTTCTTGCCGCTTCTGCGGCTTTCACCGCGCTTCCCGCCCGGGCCGCTACAGACGCGGCCGCCGTCGTCAAGCATTATGCCGATGTCGCGCATGCGAAATATGAGGATTCGCTGACCACGGCGAAGGCGCTGGACAAGGCCATCGATGCGCTGATCGCAACGCCGAGCGAAGAAACCCTGAAGGCCGCCCGGGAAGCATGGATCAAGGCCCGCGTTCCCTATCAGCAGTCGGAAGTCTATCGTTTCGGCAACCCAATCGTCGACGATTGGGAAGGCAAGGTGAATGCATGGCCACTGGATGAAGGCCTGATCGACTATGTCGACGGTTCTTATGGCACGGAAAGCGACGAGAACGAGCTTTACGTTGCCAACATCATCGCCAATCCGAAGATCAAGATCAGCGGTGAAGAGGTCGACGCCTCCAAGATCACCCCCGAGCTGATCGAAAGCCTGCACGAGGCGGGCGACGTCGAAGCCAATGTGACGACCGGCTACCACGCCATCGAATTCCTGCTCTGGGGTCAGGATCTGAACGGCACCGGACCGGGCGCAGGCAACCGCCCCTACACCGATTACGACAAGGCGAAATGCACGAACGGCAATTGCGACCGCCGCGCCGATTACCTGAAATCCGCCTCGACCCTGCTGATCAAGGATCTTCAGGAGATGGTGGATGCCTGGGCGCCGGAAGGCGAAGCCACGAAAACGGTGGAAGCCGATCCGAAAGCGGGCCTGACCGCCATTCTCACCGGCATGGGTTCGCTTTCCTATGGCGAGCTGGCGGGGGAACGCATGAAACTCGGCCTTCTGCTGCATGATCCGGAAGAGGAGCATGATTGCTTCTCAGACAACACCTACAATTCGCATCTTTACGACGCGATCGGCATCGCCTCGGCCTATACCGGCGACTATACCCGCGTGGACGGAACGAAGATGACGGGCGCCTCGCTCTCGGAACTGGTCGGCGCCAAAGACAAGGCGCTGAACGACGAGATGCTGGCGAAGCTGAACAAGACGCTCGACGCCATGCATGCCATGGAAAAGCGCGCGCAGACCGTCGAGGCCTATGACCAGATGATTGGCGAAGGCAACAAGGAAGGCAACGCCGTGGTTCAGACGGCCATCGACGGCCTTCTCGACCAGACGAAGACCGTCGAACGCGTCATCGCGGCGCTCGATCTCGGCAAGATCGAGCTCGAAGGCTCCGACAGCCTCGACAATCCGAACGCCGTCTTCAAATAAGCGGTAAAACGGGCCGCAGATCGCTGCGGCCCGTTACTTTTCACCGCTCTTATTGTCATGCGATTTTTGCTGCCACCGATCCGCAAGCCATTCTTCTTCGCCGGGGCAGCCTGCCTTGTGGCGTCGATGGCGCTTGCCGAACCGCTGCGCAACGATCTGACGGAGAAAGATCGAAGCCGCGTGCTGGCCGTGACTGCGCCAACGGCAGATTTTACCGGGCCGGAAGCTTTCGAAGCCATGTCCGGTGGAGCGACGACCAGCACCAGCAAGGCCGACAGCAGCGCGTTCTCCCATCCTTCCGCCACCATGCCGCTCGAACGGAAGCAGGATTTCAAGCTCGGCAACGCACTGTTCCAGAAGCTCTGGGTCTCCTCTCCGTCCTCCACACAGGCCTCGGACGGGCTCGGGCCGCTCTTCAACGCCCGATCCTGCCAGACCTGCCATGTGAAGGATGGCAGGGGTCGACCGCCTCTTGCCGGAGAAGACGCCGTCTCGCTGTTTCTGCGGCTGGCGCGACCAGCCCGTGATGAAGCCGAACGACAGGCCATTGCCAGCCACCAGACCTTAAATTTTCCCGATAATACCTATGGCCGGCAGCTTCAGAACCTGGCCATTCCCGGCCTCGCCGCCGAAGGCAAGCCGGTCATCACCTATACGGAAGAGCCGGTTCAGCTGGCGGATGGTGAGGTGGTGATGCTGCGCAAGCCCAGCTATGCCGTGGAGAACCTGCAATATGGTCCGCTTGGCGCCGACACGACGCTTTCGGCGCGCATTGCCATGCCCACCCTCGGTCTTGGCCTGATCGAGGCCATTGCCGAGGCCGATATTCTGGCCAGGGCCGACCCGGACGACAACAATGGCGACGGCATTGCCGGGCGTCCCGCATGGGTCAAAGACCATCGGACCGGCGAGGTGAAACTCGGGCGGTTTGGCTGGAAAGCGCAGAATGCGAGCGTGCGAGACCAGAGCGCCAGCGCCTTCTCCCACGATATCGGCATTTCCTCACCGGATGCGCCGAATGCCTATGGCGACTGTACCGGTGTCCAGAAGGACTGTCTTGCCATGCCGACCGGCGTGCAGCTGAGGCTCGGGCCGGTGGAGGCGCCTGATCCGGTTCTCGATCTCGTGACCTTCTACACCGAAAACCTCGCCGTGCCGCGACGCCGCAACGTCGATGATCCGACGGTTCTGCGGGGAAAGCAGCTTTTCTACGCCTCCGGCTGTACGGCCTGCCACACCCCGAAATTCGTCACACGCCGCGACACCGCCGACCCCATGCATTCTTTCCAGCTGATCTGGCCCTATTCCGATTTTCTGCTGCATGACATGGGCGAAGGACTTGCCGATGGCCAGCAGGTGGGCGAAGCCAGCGGACGGCAGTGGCGAACCCAGCCGCTCTGGGGCATAGGCCTGACGCAAAAGGTCAATGGCAACGGTTTTTACCTGCATGACGGGCGGGCGCGCAGCCTGACGGAAGCGATATTGTGGCACGGCGGCGAAGGGCAAAAAGCGCGCGACGCCTTTGCCGCCTTGCAAAAATCCGACCGGCAGGCTTTGCTGGCCTTTCTGGAGTCCCTTTGATGAAAAATGCCATGCGAAAAATTTCCGGCGTCATGTCCGTGCTGCTGCTTCTGACCACGCCGCCGGCAAGGGCGCAGGATGTGGAGCTGATGCCGCCGCCGCCGCTCGACCCGGTTCAGGTGCGGGGCGTGATGGAAAAGGCGGTGAACGGCTTCATCCGTCCCGGCTATGACCGCTTCCGGCAGTCGGCGGAGACGCTGGAAGGCCGCATGAAAGCTTTCTGCACCGCTCCCTCCGAAACGACCGCAGCGGCGGCCAAGGCGGCCTTTGTCGATACGGTGTCAAGCTGGTCGACCATCGAGATCGTGCGTGTCGGCCCTGTCATCGAGAAGGACCGTTTCGAACGCGTGCTTTATTATCCCGACAAGAAGGGTCTCGGGCTGAAGCAGGTGCAGCGTTATCTCACCGAAAAGGATGAAAGCGTCACGAGTGCGGATGGCCTGAGCGGCAAGAGCGTTGCGGCGCAGGGGCTCGGCGCTCTTGAGTTCGTGCTTTACGGAACCGGAGCGGAAGAGTTGCTCGACAGGAAGGGTGATTTCCGCTGCCGCTATGGCGCCGCTATCGCCGGCAATATCGCCAATGTGGCAACGGAACTTTCTGACAGCTGGAATGCGACTGACGGCGCGCAGAAAAACTGGACGCAGCCCGGAGCGGACAACCCCGTCTTTCGTGACGAGCGCGAGGCGCTGGTCGCCCTGCTCGGCATTCTTGTCCATGGCTCCGAAGCCATTCGCGACCAGCGGATCGAAACCTTCTACAAGGGACCGGACAAGGCAAGATTTCCCCGCACCGCCATTTATTGGCGCTCCGGCCTGACATGGCAGAGCATTGCCACCAATATCAAGGCGGTTCAGACCCTGCTGCACACGGCGGATATGGTCGAACTCGTACCGCCCGATCAGCGCTCCATCGTCAACTCCATCGATTTCATCGCCAAATCGATGATCCGCGTTGCCGGGACCATCAATACGGATGTGCAAAAGGCGCTGGATCAGGACGATCAGCGCGCCAAGGTGGATTATCTGCTGCTCAATGGCAAAGACCTGATCTACCGCTTGAACGATCAATATGGCGGCGCGATCGGCCTCAGCTCCGGCTTCTCCTTCGCCGATGGGGACTGAGCCGATGATCTCCGGCACCAAACGGATGCTGATAGATCGCCGCAGCTTCATCAAAGCGGCGGGAGTTCCCTTCCTCGCCGCGCTGGCTCCCCGTTCACTTTATGCGCTGGAGCGGACGGACGCGGTCTTTGCCTCCGCCTTCCGCGCCCGTGACGGGTCCTACGGCATTGCGACGGTAAGCGAACGCGGCGAGATCATCGACCGCGTCGCGCTTCCTGCCCGCGCCCATGGAATGGCGACGAGCCATGCAACCGGCATGACCGTGGCGTTTGCGCGCCGGCCCGGCACCTTTTTCATGGCCTTCGACCCCGCGCGACGCGGCGAACCGATCGTGATGCACACGCCGGAAAACCGCCACTTCTACGGCCACGGGCAATTCTCCCCTAACGGGGCAATCCTCTATGCCAGCGAAAACGACTTCGACGGCAATCGCGGCGTTATCGGGCTCTATGACGCCCGCAACGGCTTTACCCGCATCGGCGAATATGATGCACAAGGCATCGGCACACATGACATGACGGTGAGCGATGACGGGCGGCTGATCGTGATCGCCAATGGCGGCATCGAAACCCATCCGGATTTCGGCCGAACCAAGCTCAATATCGACAATATGCAGCCGTCCCTCGTGCTTCTGGATGCGGCGACCGGGCAAGTGATCCAGAAACAAGCCATGCCGGCGCATCTGCGGCAGCTTTCCACCCGCCATGTCGATCTCGGCGATGACGGGCGTATCTGGTTCGCCTGCCAATATGAGGGACCGCGCAACGATCTCCCGCCGCTTGTCGGCCATTTCTCCAGGGGCGAAGCTCTCACCTTCGTCGATTTGCCGGAAGAAACGACGGTGCGCCTTGCCAATTATGTCGGGGCCATTGCCGTCAACCGGCGCGATGGGCTGGTGGGCCTGACATCGCCCAACGGCAACGCCGCCGTGACGCTGGATGCGAAAACCGGGCGCGTCGTTTCAGAGACGACCGTGCGGGAAGCGGCAGGCGTCGCGCCCGCCGCGAGAGGCATTGCGGTTTCTTCCTATGACGGATTTTTCGAGACCCGGCGCAGCGACGTGGCGTGGGATCAGCACATCGTGCGTCTGTCCAGCTAAAATACTGAAAAGACAGGGGAACAAAAGCACGGCCGGCGCATTTGACGGATCATGAGAAACCTTGCCGTCTATGTCGTTTTTGTGGTTGCTGTTGTTGCCGTGGGGGCGCTGATCGGCGTCAACAATGTGCCCGGCGAATGGTATCAATCGCTGCAGAAGCCTTTCTTCAATCCGCCCAACTGGATTTTCGGGCCCGTCTGGACCGCGCTTTACGTGCTGATCGGCATTGCCGGCGCACGGACATGGATCCGCAAGCCGACGGGAACGCGCATGCGGCTGTGGTTCACGCAGATGGTGCTGAACTTCCTGTGGTCTCCGATTTTTTTCGGAATGCAAAGCCCGGCGGGGGCGCTCGTCATCATCGTTCCGATGCTGATCTGCATCGTCGCCTTTATGGCGCTCACCTACCGTCGTGACCGCATATCCATGTGGCTTTTCGTGCCCTATGCCGTATGGGTCGCCTTTGCCACGGTGCTGAATGCAAGCATCGGCATGTTGAACTAAATCCCCGCACCGCCCTTGCCTTGCCTGCCGCCACGCGCCATGTCAGTTTGCGATGAGGCAGAAGCAGGCAGGTAGGCCATGGAGATCACGGATCCCGGCGATTTTCGTCAGCGGATAGAAAGAAGCTTTGCGCGGCAGGGCGTGGTGCAGGCGATTAACGCCGAGATCAGCCGTATCGAACACCGGCTGGTGGAAATCGAACTCCCCTTTCATGAAAAGCTGACGCAGCAGCACGGCATATTGCATGCCGGCGTCATCGCCGCCGGTCTGGATACCGCCTGCACCTATGCCGCTTATACGATCATCGAGCCGGAAGCCTCGCTGCTGACCATCGAGTTCAAGGTCAACCTCATGTCGCCCGGGCGCGGCGAGCGGTTCCTGTTTCGCGGCGAGATCATCAAGCCAGGGAACAACCTGATCGTCGCCGATGGCCGCGCCTATGCGCTGTCCGACGGACCGGCGAAGCTGATCGCCTCCATGACGGGCACGATGATGGTGGTGAAGGGTCGCGAGGATATTACCGGATGAGCTACCGGCTTTTGCATGTCGCGGATAAATCCGTCCTCTTTGTCATGGCCGCTTCCCCCGAATACGGTCCCCATCTTCAGGCACGCATTGCGCCGCTCATGACCGGTATCGGCCCGGTCGAGGCGGCGATTGCCGTCACGGCCGTTCTTGCCGGTCTCGATGCGGCCGATCACCTGCCGGACCTCGTCGTTTCGCTCGGTTCCGCCGGTTCGCGGACGCTGGAGCAAACCGGCATCTATCAGGCGATTTCGGTTTCCTATCGCGACATGGACGCCTCAGCCTTCGGTTTCGAAAAGGGCTGCACGCCCCTGCTCGATCTGCCCGCCGAAGTGGCCTTGCCTTTTCGAATACCTGAAATTGCCGAGGCCCGGCTTTCCACGGGCGCCAATGTCGTTTCGGGTGAGGCCTACGGGCTGATCGACGCCGATATGGTGGAAATGGAAACCTTCGCGGTTTTAAGAGCCTGCCAGCGCTTCGGCGTACCGCTCGTCAGTCTGCGCGGCATTTCCGATGGCAAGGTGGATGTGAACCATGTGGACGACTGGACGGAGTACCTGCACATCATCGATGAAAAGCTGGCGGATGCCGTCCACCGGCTTTGCCGCGCCATCGAGGACAGCGTGATTGCCCTTTAGAACCTTGCGATTTTCGTAAATTTCCGCTGTTTGACACCCGCTTCCGGGTTGCCTAAAGCCGCCATTTTCTTTAAAGGCTCGCCATGACCCAGATAGCCCATCCCGACAGCATTCTCATCATCGATTTCGGCAGCCAGGTGACGCAGCTGATTGCGCGCCGCATCCGCGAAGCCGGGGTCTATTGCGAAATCCATCCGTTTCAGAATGCCGCAGAGGCGTTCGAGAAGCTTCAGCCCAAGGGCGTGATCTTCTCCGGCGGCCCCGCATCTGTCACGGCGGAAGGAAGCCCGCGCGCACCGCAGGCGGTGTTCGACAGCAAGGTTCCGATCCTCGGCATCTGCTACGGCCAGCAAACGCTCTGCACGCAGCTCGGCGGTGTGGTCGAAGGTGGCCATGCGGCGGAATTCGGCCGCGCCGATATCGACATCAAGAAGGCAAGCCCGCTGTTCGACGGCTTCTGGGAACAGGGCAAGAGCTATCCGGTCTGGATGAGCCATGGCGACCGCGTGACGAAGCTACCGGAAGGTTTCGAGGTCATCGCAACCTCTGAGAACGCACCTTTCGCCATCGCCGCGGACGAGACGCGCCACTATTACTCCACCATGTTCCACCCGGAAGTGGTGCATACGCCTGACGGCGGCAAGCTGCTCTCCAACTTCGTGCACAAGATCGTCGGGCTCAAATCCGACTGGACGATGGCGGCCTATCGCGCGGAAATGATCCGCAAGATCCGCGAGCAGGTCGGCACCGGCCGCGTGCTCTGCGCGCTTTCCGGCGGCGTCGACTCCTCGGTTGCGGCCATCCTCATCCATGAGGCGATCGGCGACCAGCTCACCTGCGTTTACGTCGATCACGGCCTGATGCGGCTTGGCGAAAGCGAGCAGGTCGTCGGCATGTTCCGCGACCATTACAATATTCCTCTGGTGCATGTGGATGCCGCCGACCTGTTCCTCGGCGAACTGTCGGGCGTTTCCGATCCGGAAGTGAAGCGCAAGACCATCGGCCGCCTGTTCATCGAGGTCTTCGAGGCCGAAGCGGCCAAGATTGCTGCCGATGGCAAGGGTGCACCGAATTTCCTGGCGCAGGGCACGCTTTACCCTGACGTCATCGAAAGCGTCTCCTTCTCCGGCGGCCCCTCGGTCACCATCAAGAGCCACCACAATGTCGGCGGCCTTCCCGAGCGGATGAACATGCAGCTCGTTGAGCCGCTGCGCGAACTCTTCAAGGATGAAGTGCGTGCGCTTGGCCGTGAACTCGGCCTGCCGGACAGCTTCATCGGCCGCCACCCCTTCCCCGGCCCGGGCCTGGCAATCCGCTGCCCCGGTGCGATTACCCGTGAGAAGCTCGATATTCTGCGCAAGGCGGATGCGATCTATCTCGATGAAATCCGCAAGGCCGGTCTCTACGACACCATCTGGCAGGCTTTCGCCGTGCTGCTGCCGGTGCAGACCGTGGGCGTCATGGGCGATTACCGCACCTATGACTTCGTCTGCGCGCTTCGCGCCGTGACCTCGGTGGATGGCATGACGGCGGATTTCTATCCCTACGACATGAATTTCCTTGGCCGCGCGGCAACCCGCATCATCAACGAAGTGCGCGGCATCAATCGCGTCGTCTATGACGTGACGAGCAAGCCGCCCGGCACGATCGAGTGGGAATAAGGACTATACTCGACAGGTCCTATAAAGATGGCGCCGCGACTAGTTCGCGGCGTTTCTGTTTTGCCGTGCGAGATAGATGATCTGGGCGGTCAGGCCAACCACGAGGATCGCCAGCAACCCTGCCTGAGCGCCGAGAAGCAGCGGCGATTTCAGGTCCGTAACCAGAGGGTGACCGTCTGGAACACGACGCAGGATTTCGCTCACCGTCGGGACCATCAAAAGAAACGCACTGATGCTGAGACAGATGGTTTCGATATATCTGGCCATGCGCGTTGAACCCAGAACGCCTTCGATGCCGTAACCTGCGAGCAGGAACAGGATGGTCAGGACGCCAACGCCGTAACTGATCGGCTGATGCGCCACGAGGAAGACCGTCGCAGCGCCAATGAGCATGGAGACAAGATAAAGAGTGCCTGGCGCTGATCGGGGAACGATTCGGCCGTGGCGGGCAAACATGTAAATGGCGGCGGGAATGGCCGGCAGGCTTCCAAGCGTATGGATCCAGCCGAGCGGAGAAATTCCGAACATGAGAGATTGCCTTTCTCGTCCAAAAGGACGTGGTGGTCCGGGAAGCAGTCCGTCATCGACAAATCTGCCAGCTTACTACGGTCTATTTTTTCGGTGGCGTGCCGCTCGGGTCATGCATCGAGCTCCCTCGCGAAACTGCGATTTCAAGCGGTCATGCGCTCCAGCATGGGGCGGGTTATTGCGCCAAAAGTCGTCGCATCACCATGGGCACGGGCGGAAAGCATCGCGCCATGCACGGTAGCCATGAAGATTTCAGCATTGGCTCTGGCGGTTCCGTTCAGCGCGAGGCGCCCCTGGGCAACGCCACGTTCCAGAACGGCGGTGAGCCAGTCGGAGAGACTTCGAAAATGCGTGCGCACTTCAAGAGCGACTGTTTCAGGAAGAACCGGAATTTCACTGGCGAGCAGAGCGCAGACGCAGAAGGGGTGAGTGGCCTCGGCGATACAGCCCTCCCAATAGCCGATATAGGCGCGGAGCTGTTCGAGCGGGTCGGAAATGTTTTGCTCCAGTTCGGCGATACCCGCTTCCGCCTCCTGCCTGTATTGCGCAACGAGTTTTTGGACCAGATCGGACTTGCTGGGAAAGTGATGGTGAATGCTCGCATTGCGAATGCCGACCACGGCGGAAACGTCGGCATAGCTGAAACTGTTGTAGCCGCCCTTTATGATCAGGGAGCGTGCGCAACGGAGGATTTCATCGGCTTTGGTCTGTGGATTTTTCATGAGAGCTGCCTACCAATTAGTAGGTAGAATGTCAATATCAGGCGGTTTTAACCTGCGGCTGCGAAAAGGCGCTCCCGGCTATTTCCCGGCATCGGGTAAGCACCCAAGGCTTTTGTTCTCTTTTTGTTCTTTTAATTATTGCCGCTGGTGATAATATCCCGGCCCAGGCAAAGGCCGTGGAGCATCGCTATGGGTTTTGGGTTGGCAAATGAAGGAGGTTTAAGGCAGCTTTTCTTCGAAGGATGGGAGCCGGAGAAAATACGGCGTTTCAATCCGCGATTTAGCAGCAAGCTCTTGATCACGGTGAAACCGCCGGCCGCCCTGGCGGAACGAATTTTTGCCGATGCGGCGCGCCATGCCGCAGGGCGGACGAAGCGTGAGGCCTATCCGCCGGAGCTTCTGCACATAACCCTGCTCTGTATCGGAGGTTTCGAGACCGTGCCTCACGGGCTAGTAGAAAGGCTGAAGGCAGCGCTGGGGGAGATCAAGGCTCGGCCCGTTCCGATCACATTCGATGGAACATCGCTTTTCGGCAATCGCAACAGTCTGGCGCTACACAGCAGCCGCGAGATGCAGGAACTTAGGGCTCTGGCGAAAATGGTGCAGCGCGCCCTGCGGCGGGCAAACCTGCCCTATGTCGCCGCATCGTCGTTTACGCCACATCTCACCGTTATCTACGGCTGCGGGAAAATTGAGTTGATGCCGGCTGACAAACCCTATAGCTGGCTTGCGGGGAGCTTCGAACTCGTTTTCAGCCACAATGGCGAAACACGGCATGAACTGCTCGGGCGCTTCGCACTCTCGCCGAAAGCGGAGCGTTATGAACGGCCTGAAAGCCAGCTCCATTTGCCGGAAAAAGTGATCGGACCTTCGAAACGGCCGACACAAAGGGCGTCGGTGCGATAACATGCACCTGAAGCGGCGTAGCGCTCTGATACCGACAATTTTTCCGCACTCTCCATGGGGAACTATGCGGAGCCTTCTTGTGCGAATCCGGCGCTTTTTTTGCGCCAGCCGCATATCCGCCGCGCCAGCCGAAAACCGATCCGGTTATCGAACGCAAGCGAGGCGATATCGCCTCGCAACGGATGATGACCAGCTTAGAGCTGTACCTTGTCGAAAGCCTTGCCGTCGATGCCGAGGGCTTCGAGATCGGCGCGGGCGGGCTTACGATGTGCGCGAACAGCGGCCGAAACCGAGAGCGCTGCACCGAGAACGGCGAAAGTTTCACCGAAGAAGTTACGCGATGTCTTTGCAACCTGACGCATTTTTCTCTCCATCTTTGATGCCCAGATAATGGGCATTTCCGGCCCGTTCTACAACTCATGATGCAGCAGGGAAGCCATGCAGCTTTGCTCGCGCTCGTTTGGATATCAGCCATTGCGATTTTGCATGGCTTAAGCGGCAGGACCGGGTATATGCGCAGGGCACTTCAGGAGGCGGGTTGAATAAGACGGATATTTTGTTATGCCGGAAGTGCTTTTAGAGACGACGAGGCAGATGGCATGACGGTCACGATTTACGGCATCAAGAACTGCGACACGATGAAGAAGGCCAGAAGCTGGCTGGAAGCCAACGGTGTCGACTATTCTTTCCATGACTATAAGGCGGCCGGCATCGACCGTGCTCATCTGGAAACATGGTGCGATGCCGCGGGCTGGGAAACGGTTCTCAACCGCGCCGGCACGACCTTCAAGAAACTCGATGACGGCCAGAAGGCCGATCTCACCCGTGAGAAGGCCATCGGGCTGATGCTGGAACAGCCCTCCATGATCAAGCGTCCCGTGCTGGAAGCGAAGGGCAGGATAACCGTCGGCTTCAAGCCTGAAACCTACCAGACCCTTTTTGCGTGAACGCAGCCCGCCATGTCCAAAACAACCCGTGCCACCCAAATGCTGACCAAGGCCGGCGTTGCCTTCACCACCGTCACCTATGATTACGACCCGAATGCCGACCGCATCGGCCTGCAGGCGGCCGAGGCGATCGGTGAACCACCGCATCTGGTGCTGAAAACGCTGATGGCGGAGCTGGATGGCAAGCCGGTCTGCGTCGTCGTCCCTTCGGATCGCGAGGTCAGCATGAAGAAGCTAGCCGCCGCCTTCGGAGGCAAATCCGCCAGCATGATGAAGCCTGCCGATGCGGAGCGCGCCACCGGTTATCATGTCGGTGGCATCAGCCCTTTCGGGCAGAAGAAACAGGTGCCAACGGCCATTGAGGCCGGGGCCATGGCGCATGATTATGTCTACATGAATGGCGGACAACGCGGCCTGCAGGTTAGGCTTTCGCCCCGCGATGCCCAAAGCGCACTGAAGGCGATTGCCGCGCCGCTGGTCGCCGATTGAAGCGCGGGATGCGCCCCTGAAAGCATTTGGCTTTCGGAAGGAATGGGCTATGGTCGGCGCCTCCTATTGAAATAGACGAAGGCAGATCATGACCGTTTCCCCCATCGATCCCGTCAAACTCGAAAAACTGGCCGAAGTCGCAGTCAAGGTCGGCCTGCAATTGCAGAAGGATCAGGATCTGGTGATTACCGCACCGCTGGCGGCCCTGCCGCTGGTGCGATTTTTGACCAAACACGCCTATATGGCGGGTGGCGGACTGGTCACCACCTTCTATTCCGACGAAGAAACCACGCTTGCCCGCTATCGCCACGCCAGCGACGCCAATTTCGACCGGGCTTCCGGCTGGCTTTATGAAGGCATGGCGAAGGCCTATGCCAATGGCGCGGCGCGGCTGGCGATTGCCGGCGACAATCCCATGCTGCTGGCCGAACAGGACCCCGCCAAGGTAGCCCGCGCCAACAAGGCCAACTCCACGGCCTACAAGCCGGCGCTGGAGAAGATTTCCAATTTCGACATCAACTGGAACATCATCTCCTATCCGAACCCCTCCTGGGCAAAGCAGGTCTTCCCCGGTCTCGCGGAAGACGAAGCGGTCCGCAAGCTCGCGGACGCCATCTTCGCCGCGTCGCGGGTGGATCTGGCCGATCCGGTCGCGGCCTGGGCCGAACACAATGCCAATCTCGCCAAACGTTCGGCATGGCTGAACGGCGAGCGTTTCTCTGCGCTGCATTTCACCGGCCCCGGCACGGATGTGAAGATCGGCCTCGCCGACGGCCATGAATGGCATGGCGGCGCCTCCACCGCCAAGAATGGCGTGACCTGCAACCCGAATATCCCGACGGAAGAAGTCTTCACCACCCCGCATGCGCTGCGTGTCGACGGTTACGTCTCCAGCACCAAGCCGCTATCGCATCAAGGAACGCTGATTGACGACATCCAGGTGAAGTTCGAAGCCGGCCGCATCGTCGAAGCCAAGGCTTCGAAGGGCGAAGCGGTGCTGAACAAGGTGCTCGACACCGACGAGGGCGCGCGGCGTCTCGGCGAAGTGGCGCTGGTGCCGCATTCCTCGCCGATCTCTGCAAGCGGCATCCTGTTCTACAATACGCTGTTCGATGAAAACGCCTCCTGCCACATTGCGCTCGGCCAATGCTATTCGAAATGCTTCCTCGACGGCGCTTCGCTGTCGCAGGATGAAATCAAGGCGCAGGGCGGCAACTCGAGCCTGATCCACATCGACTGGATGATCGGTTCCGACAAGGTGGATATTGACGGTGTGAAGCCGGACGGCTCCACGGTTCCGGTGATGCGCAAGGGCGAATGGGCCTGACGACACCTATCTCGGCAACTGGCTGCGCTGACTGAGCCAGATGCTGAAAAGCACCGCAACGAAACCGGCGATCTGCGCTGGCGTAAGGCTTTGGCCGAGCGCCAGCCAGCCGAGCAGGGTTGCAACGACCGGGCTTAGAAAACCGAGCGATGCAGCCGCGGAAGGTTCGATGCGGGCAAGCCCGCGAAACCATAGAAAATAGGTCAGGGCAGCACCGACAAGTCCCAGATAGGCCACGCCAAGAATATTGGCCGCTGTCGGCGTCGGCAGGGCCGGTTCCAGGAAATAGGCGACCGGCAGCAACAGAAGGCCGCCCGCCGTCAATTGCCAGGCGGTGAATGTGAGGTTCGACACCGGCGGCCGCCACTTACGGGTCAGCACCGTTCCAAAAGCCATGGAGACGGCACCGGCAAGACCTGCCGCCACACCGATACCATCCAGCGCAGCGCCCGGCGCCAGAACCAGAAGCGCGACGCCGACAATGCCCAGAAAACCGGCCGCGATAGCAAGCGGCCGGACGGGTGCGGCGAGAAACAGCCGGGAAAGGCCAATCACGATCAGGGGCTGGACTGCACCCACCGTTGCCGCCACGCCGCCCGGCAGCCGATAGGCCGACACAAAAAGCATCGCCCAGAAGAACGAGAAATTCAGCGCTCCGAGAATGAAGCTGCGCGACCACCAGATACCGTGCGGCAGCTTTCTTACGAAAAGCAGCAAAAGCACGCCGGCCGGCAATGCGCGCAGCATCGCGACATGAAAAGGATAGCCGTGCGGCAAAAATTCGGTCGTCACGAAATAGGTGGTTCCCCAGATGGCCGGGGCAAGGGCGGTCATCAGCACATCGGCGGCATAGGTCGTATTTTTCTTCATTTCAAGAATCTCTATATCAAGATAAATGCAATCTAGCCGATTTTATCTTGACGTCAAGACATCAATTGTTATGCCTTGGTGATGAGCAAAGAACCGTTGGACCATGTCGATCACATTCTGGCGCAATGGCGCAGGGAGCGGCCCGATCTCGATGTCGGTCCCATGGGGCTGCTAGGGCGCCTGAACCGGCTCGCCACCCATCTCGGCCGGGAGGTGGAGGCGGTGCTGCTGAAGCACGGGCTTTCCTCTTCCGCTTTCGATGTGCTGGCGACATTGCGGCGCTCCGGCTCGCCCTACAGGCTCTCCCCCGGCGATCTTTTGGCCATGACGATGGTGAGTTCCGGCACCATGACCAACCGGATCGACCAGCTCGAGAAAGCCGGGCTGGTGGAGCGTATCCATAACCCAAACGACCGGCGCAGCGTCCTGATATCGTTGACGGAGCGGGGGTTTGCCATTGTCGAGGAAGCGGCAGGCGCTCACGTCGAAAACCAGCACCGCCTGGTCGCCGGTCTCAGCGAAGAAGAGCGCGTGACGCTGAACCGGCTGCTGAAACGGTTTTTGCGGGATTTCGAAGAATAGGCTTTTCGGCCCAACAAACACACAATGGCTCCGTGATGGCGCTTGTTTCGCTCCAAAAAATCTTGTAAGCAATTTTCCATAAACCTGTACTACAGGTTGGAGGAAAAATGTTAACTGCCATTTCGCATGAATCCGGTCTCGTCAGCAGCACGATCGGCGCTATCACCCGCCATATCCGCGAAAACGAACTTGCACCGGGAGCGAAGCTCCCCAGCGAGCTTTCGCTCTCGCAGCAGCTCGGTGTCTCCCGTACCGTCGTTCGGGAAGCTTTCCGTTCTCTGTCGGCCATGCGGCTGATCGACGTGAGCGCCGGCAAGCGCGCGACGGTGGCGACGCTGGATCACGGTGCAATGTCATTGATGTTCGAACATGGCGTTCACACCGAGCAGATCAACATCCAGCAGATCTACGATGTGCGCCGCACGATCGAAGTCAGAACCGTGACGCTCGCGGCACTGAGGCGCACGGATGCGGAAGCGCTGACCATTCTCGACCATGCCAACAATATGGAGCGGGATTTCGGCGACAACGACAAGGTCATGGAACACGACCTTGCTTTTCACATCGCCGTTGCCAGGGCCTCCAAGAACCCGGTTTTCGAACTCATTCTCGGCGCTTTCCAGAACGTGACGCGCCAGACATGGCCGATCGGCTGGAAAAGCCGCACATCCGATGCGCAGCGCCATGCCGCAAGCGAGCTTCACATCGCCATCGGACAGGCCATTGCCGCCGGCGATCCGCAAACGGCTTCAACACTGATGGCGCGGCATTTCGATGAAAGCGTGCACGCGCTTCTGGCAGCCGGCATCGCCTGATTTTTCAAACACGGTTCCAGACGGAACACGACCTGCCTCTGAAGGAGGAGACACTTCATGAAAATCACAAAACTCGAGACCGTCCGCGTGGCGGAACGGACGAACTTGCTCTGGGTTCTAGTCCATACGGATGAGGGCATTACCGGGCTCGGCGAAACCTTCTTCGGAGCCGAGACGGTGGAGACCTATGTGCACGAATACATCGCCCCCCGCGTGATCGGCCGCGACCCGCTGCAGATCGACCTTCTGGCGCAGGACCTCGTCGGTTATCTCGGCTTCCGTTCATCGGGCGCGGAAGTGCGCGGCAACTCCGCCTTCGATATTGCGCTGTGGGACATTTTCGGCAAGGCGACAAACCAGCCCATCGCCCAGCTTCTCGGCGGTTTCAGCCGTAAGGAAATCCGCACCTACAACACCTGCGCGGGCACCGAATATATCAAGAAGGCGACCGGGCAGCAGACCGCCAATTATGGCCTTTCCGGCGGCAAGGACTATGACGATCTGAACGGCTTCCTGCACCGGGCAGACGAGCTTGCCCATTCGCTGCTGGAAGACGGCATCACCGCCATGAAGATCTGGCCCTTCGACGCGGCGGCGGAAAAGACGCGCGGGCAATATATCTCGATGCCGGACCTGAAAAGCGCGCTCGAGCCATTTGAAAAAATCCGCAAGGCAGTGGGTGACAAGATGGATATCATGGTGGAGTTTCACTCCATGTGGCAGCTTCTGCCCGCCATGCAGATCGCAAAGGCACTCACCCCCTACCAGACCTTCTGGCATGAAGACCCGATCAAGATGGACAGTCTTTCCAGCCTGACGCGTTATGCCGCCGTTTCGCCCGCGCCCATTTCCGCCTCGGAGACGCTCGGCTCCCGCTGGGCCTTCCGCGATCTGCTGGAGACAGGTGCTGCCGGTGTGGTGATGCTGGACATCAGCTGGTGCGGCGGGCTTTCGGAGGCGCGCAAGATCGCTTCTATGGCGGAAGCCTGGCATCTGCCCGTCGCCCCCCATGATTGCACCGGGCCGGTGGTGCTCTGCGCCTCCACCCATCTGTCGCTCAACGCGCCGAACGCGCTGGTGCAGGAAAGCGTTCGCGCCTTCTACAAGACCTGGTATCGCGATCTCGTCACCGCATTGCCTGAGGTGAAGAACGGCATGATCACCGTGCCGCCGGGCGCCGGCCTTGGCATGGAACTGCATCCCGATATCGAAAAGACCTTCACCGTCAGCCGCCGTTTTTCGGATGCGGCGTCGATCTGATCAGAACAGGCTGCCCTGATTGCCCGGATCGGAAGAAGCCGGTTTCGCCGGCTTCTTTTTTGGCACTATGGGGTTATCCGGGGATGGCGCTCCCTCCCCCGTCGTGATGGCCGAGACGCGGCCATCGGCAAATTCCATCGAGACCACAGCACCTGAAGCAATAGCGGCAGCGCGGGTCAGCGGCCTGTTCTCCTCATCGCGGATCACGGCATAACCGCGTTTCAGCACGTTTTTATAAGAGAGCGATTGCAGGATGCGGTCATGGGCGGCAAGGCCCGCACGGTTCTGTGCCATGCGGTGCAATACGGCTGTATCGGCCCGGCGCGCGCCGGTGACGACCCGCTCCTTCTGCCGCTCCACCTGGCCGAGCAGCCGGGCGGGAAGCGAACGCAGCGCGGAATCGAAGGCATCGACGCGGCCTTTACCCTGCAGCAGACGGCGCTCCACCAGGGTCTCAGCCCGGTGCATGCGCTCGGTAATCCGTTGCCTGTGCTGTTTGAGACCGTTCAGCAGGGTTTCCGGCCTGAGACCCGAAGCGGACCGCTCAAAAGCGCGGCGCTTGTTCAGGGTTGTCAATTCCAGTCCACGCCCGAGACCGCTCGCGGCCTCGTCGAACCTGCGGCGCGGCAGGGCCAGAAGCTGATCGAGCGACGGCAACGCGCGCACCAGCGCCCGCACGCCCTGACGGCGATTGTCCATCTGCCGCGATACAGAGCCTGAAAGACGGGCGGCAAGACCGGAAAGCTGCGCTTCCAGTTCAGCCCGCACCGGCACGGCCATTTCGGCGGCCCCCGTCGGGGTCGGCGCACGCACATCGGCAGCGTAGTCGATCAAGGTCGTATCGGTTTCATGCCCGACGGCGGAAATCAGCGGGATTTCGCTTTCGGCAGCGGCGCGTACGACGATTTCGTCGTTGAAGCTCCAGAGGTCCTCCAGACTGCCGCCGCCACGCGCGACAATCAGCACATCCGGCCGCGCAATCTCACCGCCGGGCTGAAGCGCATTGAAACCGCGAATGGCGTTCGCCACTTCTTCGCCCGAACCTTCGCCCTGCACCTTGACCGGCCAGACGACCACATGGACAGGAAATCGATCCGAAATGCGGTGAAGAATATCGCGAATGACAGCGCCCGTGGGCGAGGTAACGACGCCGATGACATGCGGCATGAAGGGCAGCCGGCGCTTGCGGGCCGCATCGAACAGCCCTTCCGCCGCCAGACGCCGGCGGCGATCTTCCAAGAGCGCCATCAGCGCGCCGGCGCCGGCAGGCTCGAGGCTTTCTATGACGATCTGGTATTTCGACGAGCCGGGAAAAGTTGTGACCTTGCCGGTGGCAATGACTTCCATGCCCTCTTCCGGGCGGAACTTCAGCCGCGAGAAGGTGCCTTTCCAGATCACCGCATCGATACGGGCGCGGTCGTCTTTCAGCGAGAAATAGGCATGTCCTGAAGAATGCGGACCGCGATAGCCGGAAATCTCGCCGCGCACCCGCACCTGCTCGAAAGCCGTCTCCACCGTGCGCTTGATGGAACCCGACAGTTCGGAGACCGAGAACTCGGCAAGATTGCTCAATGCTGCGTGGGAGAAGATATCGCTCATGCCCGTTTGTAACCAAAACCCGTCGATTCGGAAATGCCGGCGCCGGCCAGCCTCATTTTAACGGCGATGAAACCATATCCTCAACTAACGAGTTAGGAAAATGGGGATTGGAGGAGGAAACAAGGGTTCGTTAGGGAAAACGGCGTTACGTCTTGCCCCAGGCCCGATAACCAAAGAGGAGGCGGCATCATGATTTTTCTTACCGCCACAGCACTCGGCGTAACCGCAGTTGCGCTTCGTTCGGTTTTCAGCATCGTTTTCATCTGCATGATGATTATCGGTGCCTATGGCGTGGCGATTGCACTTTCTTCCACGGCCGTGCCCTTGATGTCGCTGCTTCTGGCGCTCGCCGGTTACAATTTCGGTGTCGTGGGTGTCGTCCTCGGCCTTCTGGTGTTGCAGCGCCCGCGTTCCACCCAGCCAACCCTCTAAAAGCCCACGGTCTTGAGGCGTCCGGACTTTGCGCTGACCGAGATCTGCGGACTGGCCGCCGACCTTGCCGTTACCTGTCTGCTTATTTTCTATCTCGGCGTCGATCCGCTGGCCGCCCGTTTACCGGGTGCAGCAACGGGGCTTGCAACAAGCTGGCGGCTGAACCGTGCAAATGGTGAGGCATCAGCCAGGCTGAACAGCTTTCTGATGAATGCGGTCACACTCACCTCACGTATCGTCAGCGTCGGGCTATTTGCCCTGCTGCAATGGCGCAACCCGCTGGTGCAGCCGCTCGTCCCGCTTGCCTTTTCAGCGCTGGCGGCACTGGCGCTGGCGCTCTACGGTTATTGGCGGCTTCAAAAGCAACGGCAAGATCAGGACTAAACCGTCTCCCAGCCATCCTTTTCCGCTGCCCGGTAGATAGCGTCGATGAAAAGCTGGTTCTTTCTCGAGCTTTCCAGCGTAACCACGTCGCCCTCGCCCTTCGCCGCACGGGCAAAGGCCTCCGCCTCCAGCTTATATTGGCGGCTGTCCTGAAACCGGAAGATTTGCGACTGGTTATGGGCCTGATTGGTCAGTTCGATCTCTTCCGCACCCCAGCGATTGGCGTTGAAGGGAGATTTGACCTCAATGTACCCCTCAGTGCCATGGAAAACCATGAGCTGACGGGCGGCAAGCTGTGTGGCCAAATAAAAACTCAATTCGAAATCGCCGAAATCGGCCCTGACACTGGAATAGATATCCGTACCGAATTCCTTATCGCGCTCGACGGTGGCCTGTACGCGCCGGGGCTCCGCGCCGGTAGCGAAGCGCGTCACGATGGTCGGGTAAACGCCGATATCCGGCAAGGCTCCCCCACCCAGTTCGGGAATATTGCGCATATTGCCGGGATCGCGGTTGAAATAGCTGAAAGCGCCCTGAACATGCTTCAGTGTGCCTATCGCGCCGGACGCCAGCAACTCCTTCACCTTCGCCCAGACGGGCGCATAGGTGACCATGAAAGCTTCCGAAATGACAACGCGGTTGCGGTCACGCGCGGCGATGAGGGTGTCGATCTCCCCAGCCTTCAATGCAATCGGCTTTTCGCACAGAACATGCTTGCCGGAATCGGCGGCCTTGATGGTCCATTCCACGTGCTGCGAGGTCGGAAGCGGAATATAGACGGCGTCGATCACATCCGAGGCCAGCATCTCCTCATAGGAGCCGAAGGCGTGGGGCACGGAAAAACGATCCGCCACCGCGCGCGCCTTGGCGAGGTCACGGCTGGCGATAGCGCTGACCACGCAGTTCTGCGCATCCTGTATCGCCGGAATGACGTGATCCTGAGCGATTTTCGCCGTTGAGATTATTCCGAAACGCAGCATTCCAATCTCCCGCTCTGCCATCCGCCGGAAACTTACCATCGTCATACGGTCTGGCAAGCCGCACATGCATGACAGAGCAGAGTATGGCTGAATGTGTCCTGTCTTTGTCGGAATGCCTGCTTTTCTCCGATCTGGATAAGAGGAATTATGCTATGCATGCACCCAATGGAGAAACATGAAATGTCCTCTTCTCGTACAGCGCTGCTTGTTATCGACGTTCAGGAGTCCTTTCGGCACGCCCCTTACGTCGAGGAAAGCGAGCTTGCCGACTATCTGGAGAAGCAGCAGGCACTGATCGACGGCGCCAGGGCTGCGGGCATTCCCGTCGTACAAATCTTCCACGTCGATGGCGACAGGGCCTTTTCAAAAGACAGCGGCTATATCCGGGCGCTGGAGGGTGTGCGGATTACCCCTGATGTCACCTTTCACAAAAACCGCCATTCGGCTTTTGCCGGCACCGGCCTCGAAATCTGGCTGACGCAGAAGGGCATCAACCGGCTGATCGTCTCCGGCATCCGCACCGAACAATGCTGCGAAACCACCACCCGGCATGCTTCCGATCTTGGTTACAGCGTCGATTACGTCACCGAAGCGACGCTGACTTTCCCGATGACACATGCTTCCGGCACCGTCTTCAGCCCGGACGATATCCGCAAGCGAACCGAGCTGGTGCTGGCCGGCCGCTTCGCGCGCATCGTGACCGTCGATGATGCACTGGCCACCGTCAAAGAGGCCGCCTGATGGATAAAGGCGGCACGCGCACCATTCCCTTTTATACGCTTGTGCCGCCACATGCGCTGTTGCTCGATATTGCCGGTCCGCTCGAAGTGATCCGTTACGCCAATGGGGAACAGCGGGACATTCATTTCGACTGCCGCTACATTGCTGCGACTGACAAACAACAATCTTCCATCGGCCTTGCGCTTTCAGGGCTGGAGAGCTTGCCTGAGACCCTGCCGGAAAATGCTTTCCTGCTGATCTCCGGCAGCACATCACGCTTCGACAACGATCCGGAGACACGACGAGAGCGGCAAGTGCTGGCGGCATGGCTGCGCCGTGTTGTGCGCCCCGATACGACAGTCATTTCCATCTGTTCCGGCGCGCTGCTGGCGGGCGAAGCCGGGCTTTTCGATGGGCGCAACTGCACGACCCATGCCGATTGCCTTGAAGGGCTGCGCCGCATCGCTCCACTGTCCCAGGTGGCCGAAAACCGCCTTTTCGTCGAGGATGGCAACCGCTTCTCGAGTGCCGGTATTTCCACCGGCATCGACCTGATGCTGCATGTGGTTTCCCGGCTGACATCCCCGGCTGTCGCCGCGCGTATTGCCAAAACCATGGTGGTTTATCTCAGGCGCAGCGGAAGCGATCCGCAAATCTCCCCCTGGCTCACCGGCCGTAACCACATCCATCCCGCCATTCACCGGGTTCAGGACCGTGTGATGGCAGAGCCGGCGCAGGACTGGTCGCTGGAGCGGCTGGCCGATATTGCGGCGCTCAGCGAAAGGCATCTGTCGCGCCTGTTTCGCGAGCATACCGGCATCAGCGTCATCGACTACGTCAACCTGATGCGGGTCAATCTCGCCCGCGACATTCTCGCCAACAGTCGCCTGGATATGGAAGCCATTGCCGAACGGGCGGGCTTTGCCTCCGCCCGGCATTTGCGGCGCGTCTGGCAGCAGCATAATCGTTACCCGCCCAGCCATTATCGCGGTTTTCAGGCCTGATAATCTCAAACCCTGCCGCTGCCTGATGAATGCCATCAAAGGAATTGAATGGTTATGCGGATGAGCAGTTGCTAACCTTGCCACCAAGACAGCAACAGGAGCATTCCCCGTGGAAAAACGAAGCCTCGGCCGCACCGGCCTCTCCATCGCCCCGATCGTTTTCGGCGGTAACGTGTTCGGCTGGACAGCGGATGAGAAGACTTCCTTTGCGCTGCTCAACGCCTTTTTCGACGCCGGGTTCAACGCCATCGACACGGCGGATGTCTATTCCGCCTGGGTGGACGGACATGTGGGCGGCGAGTCCGAGACGATCATCGGCAAATGGCTGAAGCAGTCGAGCGTGAAGCGCGAAGATGCGGTAATCGTCACCAAGGTCGGTTTTGACAATCGCGGCCAGAAGACAGGCCTCAGCGCCAAGTGGATCGAAGAGGCCGTGGAAGCGTCGCTGAAGCGGCTGCAAACCGACTACATCGACCTTTACCTCGCCCACAAGCCGGATGCGGATGTGCCGCTGGAGGAAACGCTCGCCGCTTTCGGCAAGCTGAAGGAGCAGGGAAAAATCCGCGCCATCGGTTGCTCCAATTATTCCGCAAGCCAGCTTCAGGACGCGCTGGACACGGCTGCAAAGAACAATCTTCCCCGTTATGACGTACTGCAGCCCGAGTATAATCTCTATAACCGCAAGGATTTCGAAGGTCCGCTTGCCGAGCTTTGCCAGAAGGAAGAAATCGGCGTCATCAATTATTACAGCCTCGCCGCCGGCTTCCTCACCGGGAAATATCGTGCCAAGGCCGATACGGAAGGCGTCGCCCGCAGCTATCGCGTGGGTGAATATGTCAATACGCGCGGGCTTGCCATTCTGGGCGCCATGGATGCCGTGGCAGTGGAAACCGGGGCCAAACTTGCCGACATCGCACTGGCCTGGCTGTTGCGCAAGAAGGCGATAACCGCGCCGATCGCCAGCGCCACCAGCCTCTCCCAGCTTGAAAGCTTCAAACGCGCCGTCGAGTTAAAGCTGACGGATGAGATGATGACACTGCTCGACAAGGCGGGTGCGTAACATGGAGCTCAGAATTCGCGATGCGCAGCCGGCTGACCGGACGGAATGGCTGCGCCTGTGGAACGACTATCTTGCCTTTTATGATGTCGAACTTGCCGATGAGGTGACCGAGCACACCTGGGCACGCATTCTCGATCCCGCATCCCGTGTTTCCATGCGCGTGGCCATGCTCGGCGACCGCATGGCCGGTTTCGCCATTCACCACTTCCATGATTCCACCTGGGTAAAGACGCCCGACTGCTATCTGGAAGACCTGTTTGTCGATGGCGAAATCCGCGGCAAGGGAACGGGCCGGGCGCTGATGGATGATCTTGTCGCCATCTGCAAGGACAAGGGCTGGTCACGGCTGTACTGGCACACCGGCGAGGACAATCACCGCGCCCAGAAGCTCTACGACAGCTATGTGAAGAGCGACGGCCATATCCGCTATCGCATCAAGTTCTGATCAAATCCTGAAGCGGAAGAAATCCACGAAAGCCCTCAGCGCCGGCCTCATCTGCCGGCGCGAAGGATAATAAATGTAAAAACCGTCGAACGGGGCGCACCAGTCGTCAAGCACGCGGATAAGCCTGCCCGCCCGGATATCGTCTTCAACACGCTGCTCGAAAACGAACGCAAGCCCTGCCCCGTCGATGGCAGCCCGGCGAATGAGGCTCTGGTCCGACAGGATCAGCGGCCCCTGCACATCAACCACCAATGGCTTGCCATTCTTCTCCAGTTCCCAGCGATAGATAAGGCCGCTGGCGAAACGCCGGCGGATACAGCGATGCCGGATGAGATCCCTTGGATCCTGCGGTGGTGGATTTTCTGAGAAATAGGAGGGCGCGCCGACAATCGCACCGCGCCATGCGCCGCTGGCTTTTACCGCAATCATATCCGCATCGAGGTGCTCGCCAAGCCGCAAACCCGCATCGAAACCTTTCGCGACAATATCCTCGAAACGATCATCCGTTGAGATTTCGAGTGAAATATCGGGATAGAGCCGCAGGAACTCACCCAGCCGGGGCACGATGAGGTCCTCGGCAGCAAGCCGCGGCAGGGTGATGCGCAGGGGGCCGGCCGGTCTTCCGCCCTGCTCGGCAAGCGTCTCGATGACCGCATCGATATCGGCAAGTGCCGGACCAAGCGTTTCGAGAAGCCGCCTGCCCTCCTCTGTCGGCGAAACGCTGCGGGTGGTACGATGAAGCAGACGCAAGCCAAGACTCGCCTCCAGCGACGACACCGCATGGCTGACGGCGGAAGGGGCAATGGCAAGTTCGGCGGCGGCCTTGCGAAAGCTGCGGCCTTCGGCAACGGCAGCGAGAACAGCCAGTTGGGAGAGTTGCACACGGTTCATTGTTCTAAATGATAGAACAACCCACGCGGATTTGCAGCGATTATTTTTACCGCCATGAGACGCTATTTTCTCATAACGCCCTGATGACGGGCGGTTCCTTTGGAAGGACGAACAGATGAAAAAAAGAACCCTTGGAAACAACCTTTCCGTTTCGGCGCTTGGCCTCGGCTGCATGGGCATGACACATGCCTATAGCCCGACCGGCGATGAGAGCAGCGCAATTGCAACGCTGCACCGCGCCGTCGAACTCGGCGTCACCTTTTTCGATACGGCGGAGGTTTACGGGCCCTACAATAACGAGATTCTTGTCGGCAAGGGTTTGAAGCCCTATCGCGACAGGGTGGTCATCGCCACCAAGTTCGGCTTCAAAATCGACACCAGCAAACCCGCTGGCCAGATGATGGTGGGCACCGACAGCCGCCCGGAAAATGTGCGCGCCGTCGCCGAAGCCTCTCTCAAACGCCTCGGCGTCGATGAGATCGACCTGTTCTACCAGCATCGCGTCGATCCGAATGTTCCGATCGAACACACTGTGGGCGCTATGGCCGAGCTCGTCCGGCAGGGCAAGGTGAAGCATCTCGGCCTTTCGGAAGCGAGTGCCGAAACGCTTCGCAAAGCGCACGCCGTTCATCCGATTGCGGCAATTCAGAGCGAATATTCGCTGTGGACCCGCGACGTGGAGGAAAACGGCGTGCTGGATACCTGCCGTGAACTCGGCATCGGTTTCGTTCCCTTCAGCCCGCTCGGGCGCGGGGCTCTGACGGGCGCGCTGAAGTCACTCGACGGCCTTGCATCCGACGACTTCCGCCGCGGCCTGCCGCGCTTCCAGAGCGAAAACTTCGACGCCAATCTGGCGCTCATCAAGCTTCTGGAAGACATGGCGACTGAGAAAGGCGTGACCGCCGGACAACTGGCGCTGGCCTGGGTTCTGGCGCAGGGCGACTTCATCGTTCCTATTCCCGGCACGACAAAAATCGCCAATCTGGAGAAGAACGTTGCCGCAGCGGAGGTGTCGCTGACGGCAGAAGAAGCCGCCAGCCTCGGCGCACTGCTTTCGCCCGCAAAAGTCGCCGGCGCGCGTTACCCGGAACAGATGTCACGGATGGCCAACCGATAACAACAAAAAGCCGCGGCAGTGCCGCGGCTTTTTTCATTCCGTCACCCGTTTTCAGGCGCGCAGGACGCCGCCCGTCGATTTCTCGACATTGCCGACGATCTTGGCCGTCAGGGCCTCGAAATCCTCGTCCGTCAGCGTCTTGTCGACCGGCTGGATCTGCACTTCGATGGCGACCGACTTGCGGTTTTCACCGAGCGATGCGCCCTCGAAAATATCGAAGACATTGACGCCGGTGATCAGCTTGCGGTCAGCGCTGGTCGCAGCCTTGATGATGGCCCCCGCCTCTACCGACTTGTCGACCACGAAAGCGAAGTCGCGCTTGACTGCCTGGAAGGGCGAAAGCTCGAGCGCAGGCTTGGTGCGGGTGGCCTTCTTCTTCGGCTCCTGCATGGCGTCGAGATAAATCTCGAAACCGCAATAGGCGCCGGAGACATCCAGTTCGGAGAGCGTCTTCGGATGGAACTCGCCGAAATAGCCGAGCACGACCTTCGGACCCATCTTGATGGTTCCGGAGCGGCCGGGATGATACCAGCCGGGGCCGCCGGCTTCGATCTGCACATTGGCCATGGGCAGGCCGCAAGCTTCCAGCACCGAGAGCGCATCGGCCTTGGCGTCATAGACATCCACGGGCTTGCCGCCGCCCTTCAAAGCATTGGACCACATGCGGCCGCTGCCTGCGAGCGAGGCCGTGCCACGACGAACACCGCCGGCAACGCGGCGTTGCTTATCAGGTGTATCGCCCTCATAGGTGCCGGAAACCTCGAAGATCGCGACGTCACCATAGCCCTTGTCGGCATTGCGCTGTGCGGCAGTCAGCAGGCCGGGCAGCAGCGAGGGCCGCATGTCCGACATATCGGCCGCAATCGGGTTTGCGAGCTTGAGGGCCGGCGAACCACCGCCGAAGAGTTTCGCCTGCGCTTCCGGGATGAAGGACCAGGTGACGGCCTCGAGCATGCCGCGGCTTGCCAGCGCACGGCGCGCGGTGCGGGTGCGGATCTGCAGCGTGGTCAGGATACGGCCGTTGACCGCGCCGAAGCTTTCCAACGGCTCGGGCTTGATGTTGTCGACGCCATGGATGCGCATGACCTCTTCCACCAGATTGGCCTTGCCATCGACATCCGGACGCCAGGACGGCACGGTGACGGAGACGCGCTCGCCCGTTCCCTCGACGCTGAAACCCAGGCCTTTGAGAATGGCGAGGCTCTCTTCCGCCGAGACTTCCAGACCTGTCAGGCGCTTTACTTCCGCGAGCGGGAAATCCACGACCTTGGGCTGATGCCCCTTGTAACCAACGACCTTCGCCTCGCCGGCAATGCCGCCGCACAGTTCGAGAACCAGCTCGGTGGTACGCTCCAGACCCGGAACCATATATTCCGGATCGACGCCACGCTCGAAACGATAACGCGCATCGGTGATGATGCCGAGCGAACGGCCGGTCTTGGCAATGTTGATCGGATCCCAGAGAGCGGATTCGATCAGCACGTCGACAGTATTGTCATCGCAGCCGGAATGTTCGCCGCCCATGACGCCGCCGATGGATTCGAGACCTTTCTCATCGGCGATGACGACATTGTTCGGGCCGAGCTTATATTCACGCTGGTCGAGCGCGAGGATCGTCTCGCCCTCTTTTGCGCGGCGAACCGTGAGATCGCCCTTGACCTTTGCGGCGTCGAAGACGTGCATCGGCCGGCCCTGATCGAAGGTCATGTAGTTGGTGATGTCGACAAGCGCATTGATGGGACGCAGGCCGATTGCCAGCAGGCGCTGCTGCATCCATTTCGGGCTGGGGCCGTTCTTCACGCCACGAACGATGCGCAGCGAAAAGCCGGGGCAAAGCGCCGCATCGTCCAGCTCAAGCTTCACGTCGACCGGGGTTGCGCCTTCGATCTTGAAGGACGGCGCGGGTCTCGTCTTCAGCTTGCCGAGACCGGAAGCGGCGAGATCGCGGGCAATACCGTAGATCGAGGTGCAGTCCGGGCGGTTCGGGGTCAGGTTGATTTCGATGACCGGATCGTCGAGCCCGGCATAGGCGGCGAAAGAGGTGCCGACCGGCGCATCTTCCGGCAGGTCGATGATGCCGTCGTGATCGTCGGAAATGTTCAGCTCCTTTTCGGAGCACATCATGCCGTGGCTTTCCACGCCGCGTATCTTGCCGACGGCAAGGGTGACGTCGATGCCCGGAACATACACGCCCGGACGCGCGAGCGCACCGACGAGGCCGGCGCGTGCATTCGGAGCGCCGCAGACGATCTGCACCGGCTTGCCGTCTCCGGCGTCAACGGAGAGAACCTTCAGGCGGTCAGCTTCCGGGTGCTTCTCGGCGGAGAGCACCTTGGCGATGACGAAAGGCTTGTAGGCCGCCTTGTCGTCAACGTCCTCGACCTCAAGGCCGATTGCCGTCAGCCGCTCGCAAATCTCGTCCAGCGTCGCATCCGTTTCGAGATGCTCTTTCAGCCAGGAAAGAGTGAATTTCATGTCTTTGCTCCTTGGCTAACCGGATTAAACGCTCAGACCGCCGAACAGCGTCGGCATGTCGAGCGGGCGGAAGCCGTAATGGGTCATCCAACGGACATCGGCGTTGAAGAAATCACGCAGGTCCGGCATGCCGTATTTCAGCATGGCGATGCGGTCGAGGCCCATGCCCCAGGCAAAGCCCTGATATTCATCCGGGTCCAGCCCGCCAGCACGCAGCACATTGGGGTGCACCATGCCGCAACCGAGGATTTCCATCCAGTCCGTGCCTTCGCCGAACTTCACGATCGGGCCGGAACGGTCGCACTGGATGTCCACCTCGAAGCTCGGCTCCGTGAAGGGGAAGAAGGACGGGCGGAAGCGCATGACGACGCTGTCGACCTCGAAGAAGGTCTTGCAGAATTCTTCCAGAATCCAGCGCAGATTGCCGACATGCGCCTTCTTGTCGATGACAAGGCCTTCGACCTGATGGAACATCGGCGAATGGGTGGCGTCGGAATCCTGGCGATAGGTCTTGCCGGGAATGACGATGCGGATCGGCGGCTTCTGGCTTTCCATGGTGCGGATCTGCACTGGCGAAGTGTGGGTGCGCAGCACCTTGCGCTCGCCCTTTTCATCCGGCTGGAAGAAGAAGGTATCGTGCATCTCGCGGGCCGGATGGCCTTCCGGGAAATTCAGCGCCGTGAAGTTGTAATAGTCGGTTTCGATATCTGGACCTTCGGCGATCGAGAAACCCATATCCGCGAAGATCGCGGTGATTTCATCGACGATCTGGCTGATCGGATGAATGCGGCCGCGCTCGGCCGGAGACTGGCGGACCGGCAGGCTGACATCCACCGTTTCCGCCTTCAGCCGGGCGGCGATGGCAGCGTCCTTCAGCGCATTCTTGCGCTCGCCGATGAGGTCGGTGATTTCGGTCTTGAGCTGGTTGATCGCGGCGCCGCGGGTCTGGCGCTCTTCCGGCGTCATGCTGCCAAGCGTCTTGAGAAGCTCCGAAACCGAGCCCTTCTTGCCAAGCGCGGAAAGGCGCACGGCTTCGATGGCCGGCTCATCGGCAGCCGTGGCGATCTCCGACATCAATTGCGATTTCAAGGTATCAAGTTCAGTCATCTTTTCCTGCCTTGCCGGTCTTTTTAACAGCGGCTTCGGGGTTCACAGCATTCATCAGATAGTCGGTCGCCATGATAAAGCGTCGCAGATCACTACCCATCCGCACGCGCCCGATCAACCGGGCAACCGGTAAAAAACGCCCCAGAATGCCGGTCAGACGGCACAATTCTTCCAGCGCCCGGGGCGGGGCGTTTTCGCGCCAGCGGGCGAAGGCGGCATCGCAGGTTTTCCGCGCATCGCAGGCGCGTGTTGCGACCTGTAAAAACAGCAGCCAGATATCGCGGGCCTGCGCCGTCTCGAGCGGCATGACTTCCTGCGGGCGCTCCTCGAAATCCATGAAACCGACGCGGCCGTCTTCGAGAAAAAAGTCGCGCACATGCGGGCGCCCATGGCAAAGGCCTGCCGCATGCAATTCGCCGAGTGCCTCGGCAGATTTTACCAGCAGGGCATCATGTTCCGCCGGCGCGGCTGCCTTTATCGCGTCCATGCGCTCGATGATGGTGGGGCCAACATCGCCCAGCACAACTGCGGTCCGGGAAGAATAAATCACGGGCGGGACCGGAAAACCACTGGCCTTGAAGGCCTGCAGCGTGTCGAGTTCGCGACGCATCAGGCCGGCACCGTCGAGCGGCGGCGAAGGGCGCATGAAGGTGTAAGGAAGCAGCTTTGCGAGAAAGGTCTGCAGCTTTATCCACCAGGACGGCGTTTCCGTGCCCTGGCGCTTGATCCATACTGTCAGTTGCGACAGCTCAACCTTCTGGACCCGCCGCTCACTTTTTAACAAAGCGTGCATGAGAGTGGCAATATCTGCATCATCAAGATGTACTCGAAACCCTTCGGCTGTTTCAGCCTGATTTTCATTAACCAGCATTCTCGTCCACCAGGAGATTTTTCAGGGCAGACGCGCTGGATACTCTATTTTTCCTAAATTTCTAAATTAAAAACTACGATACATTCTCGACCAGGCGGGTGCATCAGCCAAACGCAAAACCCGCGCCGGAGAACCGGCGCGGGTTTCAAATGAACAACAGATTGTCCGCGCCGTAATTACTTTACAGCGGTTTCAAACTCGTTGGCCGTACCAGCATCCTTGAGGTACTCAAGCGCCTTCTTCGCTGCTTCGACGAGCGCGCCGAATGCTGCCGGCTCATGGATAGCCATGTCGGACAGAACCTTGCGGTCGACTTCGATGCCAGCCTTGTTCAGGCCGTCGATGAAGCGGCCATAGGTCAGGCCGAATTCGCGAACGGCAGCGTTGATACGCTGGATCCACAGAGCGCGGAAGTTGCGCTTGTTGACCTTGCGGTCGCGGTAAGCGTACTGCTTGGAACGATCCACGGCAGCCTTTGCTGCGCGGATGGTGTTCTTGCGGCGGCCGTAGAAGCCCTTGGCTGCCTTGAGTGTCTTGGTGTGCTTGGCGCGGGAAGTTACGCCACGTTTTACGCGTGCCATGTCATGATCTCCTTAAAGTGTCCAAATGTGCGGAAAAGTCTCAGAGACCGTTCGGCAGGTAGTTCTTGACGACCTTCTTGCCGTCAGCGTCGGCGAGAACCATGGTTCCGCGCGCGTCGCGAATGAACTTGTTGGTACGCTTGATCATGCCGTGGCGCTTGCCGGCGGCGGCTGCAACAACCTTGCCGGTTGCGGTGATCTTGAACCGCTTCTTTGCAGCGGACTTCGTCTTCATCTTGGGCATTTTGCTACTCCGTTTTTGTATCGAAACAGGCAGACGAGGCCTATTTCAAGCTATTCAGGAACGGCCTCGGCATGCCCTGCCGGACCGTTCGGACGCGCGCTTATAACCGCAGTCGGCTAAAAGCGCAACGGGGAAAGCAAACTTCCCCTTGCGATGGCGATTCATGCGGCCTTAAAAGGCTGGCGCAAATTATTTCGGGGCGAGAACCATCATCATCTGACGGCCTTCCAGCTTCGGCTCGGCCTCCACCTTGGCAATCGCCTGGGTGTCTTCCTTCACCTGGAGGAGAAGCTTCATGCCGAGTTCCTGGTGGGCCATTTCGCGGCCGCGGAACTTCAGCGTTACCTTCACCTTGTCGCCATCGTCAAAGAAACGGCCCATCGCCTTCATCTTCACGTCATAGTCATGCGTGTCGATGTTGGGGCGCATCTTGATTTCTTTAACTTCGACGATCTTTTGTTTCTTGCGCGCTTCAGCGGCCTTTTTCTGGGTCGAGTACTTCAGCTTGCCGAGATCGAGGATCTTGCATACCGGCGGTTCAGCGTTCGGCGAAATCTCAACGAGATCGAGACCGGCCTCCTCCGCCAGTTTCAAAGCCTGATCCGTCGGCATGCTACCGAGGTTCTGGCCCTCTTCATCAATAAGCTGAACTCTGGGAACCCGAATTTCCCGGTTGGAGCGCGGCCCCTCCTTGACGGGGGCATCGGCTTTGAAAGGTCTGCGAATGGTCGTATTCTCCTGATCTGTTTCTGGATCACGTCAGCAAAAAACAGCTTGTTTGGTACAAGCGGCGGAAATGTCGTTATTGCCGTGGCGAAGTCAATAGCATATCTGCCCGAAAAGATCACCTGTTGTCACGGTTTTTGCAAATACGCCGCCGTTGTTGCACCAAAATCAGGAGAATTGCATATACATGACCGAACAAGCCGCTGAATTCCTGCGCGTAGGCCCCGACAACGACACTCGCGACATCGCTTTCCTTCATCGCCCGGCGGCTTCGGGCGAGAATATGCCGATGCTGGTATGGCTCGGCGGCTATCGTTCCGACATGACCGGAACCAAGGCGGTTGAACTCGATCGCTTCGCCGCTGAAAACGGTCTTGCCTGCCTGCGGCTCGACTATTCCGGCCATGGCGCCTCCGGCGGCGACTTCAGGAAGGGCACGATTTCCCGCTGGCTGGAAGAGGCTCTTGCCGTGGTGCGCGCAAAGGCGCCGTCGCGCGTCGTTCTCATCGGCTCCTCCATGGGCGGATGGATTGCGCTACGCATGGTCGAGGAGCTGCGCAAGGCGGGCAGCGCGCCATCCGTCGCCGGTCTCGTCCTCATTGCGCCAGCGCCGGATTTCACGCAGGAGCTGATAGAGCCCAGCCTTTCGGATGCGGAAAAAACCTCTCTGGCGGAAAAGGGTTATTTCGAGGAACATTCGGAATATAGCCCCGAGCCCAACATCTTCACCCGCGCGCTGATGGAAGACGGGAAGCAGAACCGCGTGCTGCAGGGTATCATCACCACCGGCTGCCCCGTTCACATCCTGCAGGGCATGCGCGACCCGGATGTTCCCTATCAGCATGCACTGAAGCTTATGGAACATCTTCCGTCCGACGACGTCGTGCTGACGCTGATCCGCGACGGCGACCATCGGCTTTCCCGGCCGCAGGATATCGAGCGGATGCTCGCCGCGGTCAAAGCCCTTGCAATATAGGCATTTGCGCAACGCTCTTAACCATATTCGACGAGTCTTGCGCGCCGCCGATTGCTAGCGATTGACTCAAGCCCCCTATCCCTCTTAACTTTTCGTTAAGAATTAAGGGACGGGTTTCATGATGAACGCACCGCTGGCGCGTGCGCTGCTGTTTGCAGTTGCCGCCGGGCTAATGACTGCTGCCTCCGCCACGGCGGAAACCAAGGGAAGCCCTTCCATGGTGACGGGGGGGATTACCTCCCAGCCTATCGGCCATTATGAGTTCTGTCAGAAATATGCCGATGAATGCAATATTCGCAGCAAGGCGACGCCGCCGCCGCGCGTCACGGATTATGGCTGGGATGTCATTCGCGAGGTCAATACGTCCGTCAATACCACCATCGTGGCGATGACCGATCAGGAAATCTACGGCAAGGACGAAGTCTGGGAATATCCGACGACCGCCGGCGACTGCGAAGATTTCGTGCTACTGAAGCGAAAGAAGCTGGTCGAGCGTGGTTTTTCCGTGGCTGATCTTCTGATCACCGTCGTGCGCAAGCCGGATGGCGAGGGCCATGCCGTGCTGACCCTTCGCACCACCGACGGCGATTATATTCTCGATAATCTCACCGACGACGTGAAGCTGTGGACCGACACCAACTACACCTATCTGAAGCGGCAGGCGTCCTTCAATACGGGCCGCTGGGTCTCCATTGAGGATGGCCGCGACGTGCTGGTCGGCGCATTGCGCTAACGCCTGTGCCAGGTTCGAAGGAATTAAGAGCCCGCTATTGCGGGCTCTTTCTTTTTTCACCCATTGCCGATGATGATGCCGGCCGCGAGCACCAGTGAGCCGCCGAGGACCACCTGAAACACCGCGCGCAGGAACGGCGTTTCCATGAAGCGGTTCTGAATGAAGGCGATGGCCCAGAGTTCCACGAAAACGACGACGGCGGCAATCGCGGTCGCTGTCCAGAAATGTGGAATGAGATAGGGCAATGCGTGGCCGAGGCCGCCTATGGCCGTCATGATGCCCGAGGCAAGGCCCCGCTTTACCGGAGAACCGCGGCCAGAAAGCTTGCCATCATCATGGGCGGCTTCGGTGAAGCCCATGGAAATACCCGCGCCGACGGAGGCCGAGAGGCCGATAAGGAAGGTCTGCCAGGTATCCTGCGTGGCAAAGGCGGCCGCGAAAATCGGCGCGAGCGTCGAGACGGAGCCATCCATAAGCCCCGCAAGACCCGGCTGAATATAGGTCAGAAGAAATTGCCGTTTTGCGGTTTCCGCCTCTTCGGTCTTGCCGTTTTCATCGAGGTGTTTTTCTTGCAGCATCTGCGCAATGTCTTCGTGACCCCGCTCTGCCTCGGCCAGATCGCCGAGGAGCTTGCGTGTTGAGGCATCGCTGGTGCGCTTGACGGCCTCATCGTAGAAGCGGATCGCCTGGGCTTCCATCAATTCGGCCTGAGCGCGGATTTTTTCGAGCGACAGGTTCTTCACCAGCCAGTCCGGGCTGCGCTCATAGAAACCACGCACATGTTCGCGGCGGATCAGCGGGATGGTTTCTCCGAAGCGGCGGCGATGCATATCGATCAGCACGTTTCGATGCTGCTGCTCGACCTCGGCCATATCCTCGAAGACTTTAGCCGATTGCGGATATTGCGCGCGCAGATGATCGGCATAGGAGCGATAGATACGGGAATCGTCCTCTTCGGATGAAATGGCGAGCGCGAGAATCTCCTGTTCGCCGAGGGAGGAAAAGGGACGTTTGGACAGGGAAAAAAGACTGCGAAACATGGCTGAAACCTTTTTTAGAATAATTCTAAATACATCCGCATCGCACCGGGATCAAGCCTTCTTAGAATAATTCTAATAAGGCAAAGGGTCGCATTGCGGGCCGCATCGCAGCGGGGTAAATTCGCAAAAAAGGAAACACCATGCAGGACGACATTGCGGCCAGAGCCGCCCACGGCGCGGAAATTCAGGACAGGGCGGAAAAAGCCATGGCGGAGATCGGCGTCGATGCCGGTTTCATCGATTTGCTGGTGGAGACATTCTACGGCCGCGTTCTTGCACATCCCACGCTCGGCCCGGTTTTTGATGCGCGGCTTGCCGGGCGCTGGCCGGAACATATGGCCAGGATGAAACAGTTCTGGGCGGCTGTCGCGTTCAAGAATGGTGGTTATGGCGGCAAACCCGTGCAGGCGCATCTCGGCGTAAAGGGCATGTCGGCGGAGCATTTCCCGCAATGGCTTGCGCTTTTTTCCGCCACGCTGGATGACATCGCGCCGAACAGAGAGGCCCATGGCTGGTTCATGGAAACGGCGGAACGCATCGCCAGAAGCCTGACGCTTTCGCTGTTTTACAATCCCGCAATGGACGACCCGGCGTTGATGCGCAGCAAGTGACGCGGAAAGACGTGACAAAGCAACATTCGCCAAGCATCACCGGAGATCACGCAAGTTTCGAACATTCCCTCTTGATGGCTGCGGGGATAAATGATTAGTAACCTGCGGGAGGCGTACCGTGCGGTTCGCCTGTAATATGCAGACATAACGGGGCTTATCGACATGGATCGCAGATCATTTATCCGCAAGGCGGGCGCTCTCGGCGCCGGTGTTACCGCAACGGCGCTTGCCGCTCCGGCCATCGCACAGGAAAACCCCAAGATCACCTGGCGCATGACGTCGTCCTTCACCAAGGGCCTCGACATTCTTTTCGGCGCGGGCCAGATCGTCGCCGACCATGTCAAGGAAGCCTCCGGCGGCAACTTCGTCATTCAGCACTTTGCCGGCGGCGAAATCGTGCCGGCGCTGCAGGCGGCGGATGCGGTGACGGCCGGGACCGTCGAAATGGCGCATACCTGCTCCTATTATTACGTCGGCAAGGACCCGACCTTCGCGCTCGGAACCTCGGTTCCTTTCGGCCTCAATGCACGCCAGACGAATGCCTGGTTCAACCAGGCCGGCGGCAATGAGCTGCTCAACGAATTCCTTGCCCAGCACAATATCTATTCGATCCTGCTCGGCAATACCGGTGCCCAGATGGGCGGCTGGTTCCGCAAGGAAATCAACACCATCGACGACCTGAAGGGTCTGAAGATGCGTATCGCCGGCCTGACCGGCCAGGTGATGCAGAAGGTCGGCGTGACACCTCAGCAGATCGCCGGCGGCGATGTCTATGCGGCCCTGGAAAAGGGCACGATCGACGCCACCGAATTCGTCGGTCCCTATGACGACCAGAAGCTCGGCTTCTACAAGGTCGCGAAATATTATTACTACCCGGCATGGTGGGAAGGCGGCCCGGCCGTTCATGCCTTCGTCAATCTGCAGAAGTTCAACGAGCTTCCGGAGAACTACAAGCGCATCCTGAAAGACGCCTGCGCCGCCGGCAGCGCCAGCATGCTGGAGCGTTACGACGCCCGCAATCCCAAGGCGCTGAAGGAACTCGTGGCGCAGGGCGCCATCCTGCGCCCCTTCAGCCAGGAAATCCTCGATGTCTGCCACAAGGCGGCACAGGACACCTATGCGGAGATTTCTGCCAAGAACGAGAGCTTCAAGAAAATCTACGAGAGCCAGCAGGCCTTCAAGAAGGACGCCTATCTCTGGGCGCAGATCGCCGAATACACCTATGACACCTACATGATGATCCAGCAGCGCAACGGCACGCTCTGATCCCCATCATTTCCCGACGATCTTCAAACGGTCATCCGGCATCTGCCGGGTGACCGTTTTGTTTGGCGAGACCAGCTTCCACACTTCACGCTCCCGCCAGTCGACCGGGCTCATGCCGGTGACGCGGCGAAATTCGCGGTTGAAATTGGACTTGGTCTGAAAGCCGGAGGACAGCATGATCGCGGTCACCGATTGCTCCGTCTCTTCCAGCAGCCGGCAGGCTTCGCGGATGCGCAACTGATTGACATATTGCGAGACATTGACGCCGAGGGAGCGGTTGATCGCGCCTGATATCTGCCGGCTCGGCAGGCCGAGGCGTCTTGCAAGCCGCGACAGGTTGAGATTCTCATCACGGTAAAGCGCCTGTGTCTCCATCAGCCGATCAACCCTTGCGACGATATCGCGGTCCTGTTCCGATGGCTCCGCCGATGCTGACAATTCCGCGACAGGTTCTATGCCTGTTTGCGGCGCCTTGCTCTTGCCGGCCAGCGCGGCCATGAGGCCAATCAACAGCAGGCCAAAAAGATTGGCATTGCTGACCAGCGCTGCAACATTCTGCCCATGCGCCCATTCGAAATCGAAAAACACGAGCAGATCGAACAGGGCAGAAACACAAAGAGCGATTGCAGCGATAATAAGCGCCCGGTGCGCCGAGGTGACGCTGGCAAATTGCGCCTCGTCCAGCCCATCCGGCCCCTTTCTGCCAAGAAGAAGCAGGGCAATGGCGTGGCCGACAAAAATGACGATCAGCGCAAGATCGATCGCCATCGGCCAGATGAATTCCATGATGACGATGAGCAAAGGCGACAAAGCGAGGTTGGCAAGCATCGCTATCCTGCTCTCCGCCGCCACTCTCATCAGCCCACGAAAAGCAATGTAGACGAGCGGCGGCAGGCAGGCGGCGAGGACCGGCAAAACATAACGCGCTTCGCTGACGCCATACCCCCAGCGCAGTCCGACAAGGACGGATTGAAGGGCACAAAGCGCGATCAACGTCAGAAAGGCCCGATTGGTTCGCACATCGTCTCCGCCTCGAAAGAACACGATGAACATGACAACCAGCAGAAGCGCCACGACGAAAGGCAGCGGAATGAACAGCACGAATGAATATCCCCGAAACAACGGCTTATATTGCCAATTCATGGACCAGATCGCGTTTCGGGACGACCTTTAACACGATCAAGGACGCAAAACATATGTGGCGGCGCAGATTGAACCCCGTTCTTTCCAACCGCACGAGGTTTTCATGCGCCCTATCGCCACCGTCACGGCCATCCTGTTTTCCGCTCTCGTCAGCCAGCCTGTTTTTGCAGGCGAGGCTGTCGGCGTCAGCGAAACCGCCATCCATTCGCCGGCACGCGGCAAGGACCTTGCCGTCACCATCTGGTATCCCTCCGACGGAAAGGGCACGCAGACGGTTTCCGGCGATGACCGGATTTTTCAGGGCACGCCCGTGTTCAAGGATAGCGCGGTGAAGCCGGGTCGGCTGCCGCTTGTGCTTCTGTCTCACGGCTCGGGTTCACGAGTGTCCGGCATGGCATGGATCGCCGCGAAACTTGCGAGCGAAGGTTTCATTGTCGCCGGAGCCAACCACCCCGGCACCACCAGTGGCGATTCCACACCCGCCGATACACCGAAAATCTGGGAGCGAACGGACGATCTTTCCACGATTGTCACTGTTCTAACGGCAAAGGGCAAATGGTCGAGTGCTATCGACGCGCAAAGGATCGGCGTGCTCGGCTTTTCGCTCGGCGGCAGTGCGGCGATGGAGATTTCGGGCGCGCGCGCCGATCTTGATGCTTATGCGCGCTATTGCGAAGACTATGCCACGATGATGGATTGCCAATGGTTCGCGGGTGGCCGAGGTTATCTCAAGGGCAAGCCGGTCAGCGTGCCGAAGCTCGATCTCAGAACCATCGACAAGGCACGTTTCGAGCAGCAGAACCGCGATCCCCGTATTCGGTCCGGCGTACTGGTCGATCCCGGTCTGGCGCTCGCCTTTCGGCCTGACAACCTGAAGCAGATCGATATTCCGCTCACCTTCATCAATCTCGGCAGTAAGGGCAAAATTCCACCCGCCGTGCTTGCAGATAAACTCGCGAACGAAGTGCCCGGCGCGACCTATCAGCAAGTGGATGAGGCCAATCATTTCAGCTTCCTGCCGTTGTGCAAACCGGATGCCGACGCCTTTCTCAAATCCGTCGGCGAGCGCGATCCCATCTGCGAACCGGCCGGACCGCGGGACCGCGCGGATATTCACGCACAATTGGAGACGATGATCGCTGCCGCCTTCAACCGTACACTGAAGCCGGGTCAGTAAGGCGGCAGACTGAAAGGCCTAGCCGATCCGCTTATAGAAAAGGGTCGTGCCGCAAAAGCGTCCATCAGGAAACAGGGCGTAATCGGGGATGACGCCGACCCGCTCCCAGCCGAGGCGAGGATAAATCGCCTCGGCATCGCTGCCCGTGGCCGTATCCAGCACCAAAAGGGTACGACCGCGTTTCGCCGCCTCCTCTTCCACTTTTTGCATGAGCTTGCGGGCAAGTCCGAGGCCTCGCGCGGACGGATGCACCAGAAGCTTCATCAAATCGCCGCGATGCGGCTGGTTGGGTTTGGAGGCAAGGCCGACCTGAACGGTGCCCACCACCCTGCCATCTACCTCCGCCACCACGTGAATGGTGCTGCCCTCGCCCGCCGCTTCTGCAACTGACTGCCAGAAAGGCTGCGCATCCTGCGGTGAAAAGGGCAACATGAAGCCGACGGATGCGCCCCCGTTCACGCAGGCAGCCAGAACCTCACAGAGTTCGGGCAAGACATCGATGGTCTCTTCCCGGTTCAACACGCGGATGGTGGTCATAAAAACTCCTGTCGGGGAAATCAGCGCTGTCTTTGGTCCAGCACGACGGCATAACGGGCAGGTTTTTCGGAGGGGTTGTGGAAAACATGCCCCTCGCCAACCGGCATGAAAAGGCAATCTCCGGGTTCCAGCCGGTGAACGTCTCCGCCGCTCGTCATTTCCAGCACACCTTCGAAAAGCCAGACATATTGCGTCATCCCCCGGCTCGCCGCATGCGGAGGGAAGCCCACGCGCGCGCCGGGCGGAAATTCGACTTCGACGATATCGACATCGGATCCCACACGCGGCGGAGAGATGGCGCGGCGCACATAACCGGTCTCCGGATCTTTCCAGAGCTGCTGATCACGCTTTTTCATAAGCGGGGACACAGCCTCTTCGTTTTCAGCGAAGAAACCGGAAAGCGACAGGCCAAGGGCTGCGCAGATGCGGGCCAGCAGCGAGGCCGTGGGGCTCGCCTCTCCACGCTCGATCCGGGAAATCATGGCGCGGCTGACGCCGGATTCGGCGGCGAGCCTGTCCAGCGTCAGGCCGTTTTCAGCCCGCAATGTTTTGATCCGCTCGCCGATCGAGCGCTCAAGAATATGATCTTCGTTTTCCATCATATGAGAATTGCACTCTCATATGATGGAGTCAATATCCATGATAATGGAAATTATCACCGTCTTTGCCGCCAGTTGCTTTGCGGCAAAAGAACGTGTCAGGCGCCGACCTGGGCAATCCAGTCGTTCAGATTATAGTAGTTCGTTACTCGGCTAACTTTTCCGTCCTTCAGGTCGAAAAAGGCACCGGCCGGCAGTACGTATTTCTGGCCATTCGCCTCGGGCAATCCCTCGTCGGTCTTGAGATATTCGCCGTTGACGATGAATTCTGCGGAAGCACGCTTGCCATCTTCGCTCGCCATGATGACCATGTCGGTGAGGTTTTCCTTATAGCAGCGGTTCATATGGTCCATGAAGGAAGCGAAGGCGGCCTTGCCGGTCTGGCGCTCGCCCTGATTGATGTCGTGCACCACCTCATCGTGAAGAAGCGCCAGAAAGGTATCCATGTCCTGACGGTTGAAGGCTTCGTAGTAGGCGCGGATGGTCTCGGCAGCGGTCATCGTCTTCTCCGTTCAATGCTTGCGCGGGTTTTCCATGACGGTATAACCAGTGCAACCGAAAGTGAAAATGCCCATGACCGTCGAAATCAAGTCTCTTTCCGGCATTGACGCCACACCCTATTTCGATGACCTCGCGCGCCTGCGGATCGAGGTGTTTCGCGCCTTTCCCTATCTCTATGACGGCTCGCTGGACTATGAGCGCAAATATCTCGCGACCTATGCCGATACGGACGGCGCCGTCTTCGTGCTGGCGCTTGATGACGGCAAAGTGATCGGCATGTCCACCGGCATGCCGATGGCGGCCGAGACCGAAGAGGTGAAGGAGCCCTTCGTCAAAGCAGGTTACGATCCGGACCGGATATTCTACTTCGGTGAAAGCGTACTTCTGCCCGGCTATCGCGGCCACGGCATTGGGGTGCGTTTCTTCGAAGAACGGGAGGCGCATGCAAAGCGGCTCGGTTTCGACAGGTGCACTTTCTGTGCTGTGGAGCGACCCGCAGACCATCCACGACGCCCGGCGGACTACGTGCCGCTGAACGCCTTCTGGGAAAAGCGCGGTTATAGCCATCACCCGGAACTGCGCACCAGCTTCACATGGCAGGACCTCGACGAAAGCGTTGAAAGCCCGAAACCGCTGTCCTTCTGGATGAAGACCATTCTTGCCGGAGACGGAGACAAATGACACGCCTTGCCGCCAGCCAATATGCCATCGAGCTGATCGAGACATGGGAGGCTTATGCCGCGCATCTCTCCGCCATCATTCGCGAGGCGAAGGAAAAGGGTGCGGAACTGCTGCTTTTGCCGGAATATTCGGCAATGACGCTGACCGGGCAATTGCCGCCCGCCGCGCGCTCCGATCTGCACCGTTCCATCGAAGAGATACAGCCGTTGATCCCTTCCTGGGTAGAGCTTTGCGAGGAGCTGGCGCGGCAACATCAAATCCTCTTCCAGCCGGGAAGCGCGCCGGTGAAGGACCCGGACGGCAAGTTCCGCAACCGCGCATGGCTGTTCGGCCCGGATGGGCTGATCGGTTATCAGGACAAGCAGATCATGACCCGCTTCGAGCGGGAGCAATGGAACATTCATGCCGGCATCGAGGGCCTGAAAGCCTTCGAGACGCCGATCGGCAGGCTTGGCATCCTCATCTGTTACGACAACGAGTTCCCGATGCTAGGCCGCAGACTGGCGGAGCTCGGCGTCGAACTCGTGCTCGCCCCCAGCTGTACCGACACGTTGGCGGGTGCTTACCGGGTACGAATCGGCGCGCAGGCCAGGGCATTGGAAAACCAATATGCCATCCTCTCCTCCCCCACCGCGGGCGAGGCCCCATGGTCTCCCGCCGTCGATGAGAATCGCGGCCGCGCCGCCCTTTACGTGCCGTCCGACTACGGCATGCCCGCATCCGGTATCGTCGCGGAAAGCGAAAGCGATGCGGTGACACAGAGCACGCTTCTGATCGCCGATATCGATCTTGCCGCCGTCGCAAGGCTCCGCACTGAAGGACAGGTGGCCACCCGGCGCGACTGGCCGGAGCAATTTGCGATCTGAAAAGCCCATTTTAAAAGGCTTTTAACCAAATTCCCGCTTTGCGGTGTGACAAGCCCCTGCTATAGCGCGGGACATGAGCACAAATTCGACCCGCACGCCCCTGGACCATATCCGCAACTTCTCGATCGTTGCCCACATCGATCATGGCAAATCGACGCTGGCCGACCGGTTGATCCAGTCGACAGGCGGCCTTGCCGAACGCGACATGTCGGAACAGGTTCTCGATTCGATGGATATCGAGCGCGAACGCGGCATCACCATCAAGGCCCAGACCGTGCGCCTGCACTACAAGGCGAATAACGGCGAGACCTATGTGCTGAACCTCATCGACACGCCCGGCCACGTCGACTTCGCCTACGAAGTGTCCCGCTCGCTTTCGGCCTGTGAAGGTTCGCTGCTGGTGGTCGACGCATCGCAGGGCGTGGAAGCCCAGACGCTTGCCAACGTTTATCAGGCGATCGACAACAATCACGAGCTGGTCACCGTGCTCAACAAGATCGACCTGCCGGCGGCCGAACCCGACCGTATCAAGGAGCAGATCGAAGAGGTGATCGGCATCGACGCCTCCGACGCCGTGATGATTTCCGCCAAGACCGGTCTTGGCATTCCCGACGTTCTGGAAGCCATCGTCCACCGTCTGCCGCCGCCGAAGAGCGAAGTCGGCGAAAACGGACCGCTGAAAGCGCTGCTGGTCGATAGCTGGTATGACACCTATCTCGGCGTCATGGTTCTGGTGCGCGTCATCGATGGCGTGCTGAGCAAGGGCCAGCAGATCCGCATGATGGGCTCGGGCGCGAAATACGGCATCGAGCGCGTCGGCGTGCTGACCCCGAAGATGGTCAATGTCGACAGCCTCGGCCCCGGCGAGATCGGCTTCATCACCGCCTCGATCAAGGAAGTTGCCGATACGCGTGTTGGCGACACCATCACCGACGACAAGCGCCCGACGGCGCAGGCCCTGCCCGGCTTCAAGCCCGCGCAGCCCGTGGTGTTCTGCGGCCTCTTCCCGGTCGATGCGGCCGACTTCGAAGATTTGCGCGCGGCGGTGGGCAAGCTTCGCCTCAACGACGCTTCCTTCTCCTTCGAAATGGAGTCCTCCGCCGCCCTCGGTTTCGGTTTCCGCTGCGGCTTCCTCGGCCTGCTGCATCTCGAAATCATTCAGGAACGCCTCGAGCGCGAGTTCAATCTCGATCTCGTCGCCACCGCGCCCTCGGTCGTCTATGAAATGACGCTGACCGATGGCACGGAGAAGGAACTGCACAACCCGGCCGACATGCCCGACGTTGTGAAGATCAAGGAAATCCGCGAGCCGTGGATCAAGGCGACGATCATGACGCCGGACGAATATCTCGGCGGCATCCTGAAACTCTGTCAGGACCGGCGCGGCCTGCAGACGGAGCTGACCTATGTCGGCAACCGTGCGATGATCACCTATGAACTGCCGCTCAACGAAGTGGTGTTCGATTTCTACGACCGGCTGAAATCCATCTCCAAGGGTTACGCCTCGTTCGATTACAACATCATCGACTATCGCGAAGGCGATCTCGTCAAGATGTCGATCCTCGTCAACGGCGATCCGGTGGATGCGCTCTCCATGCTCGTTCACCGCTCGGCGGCCGACCGGCGCGGGCGTGGCATGTGCGAAAAGCTGAAGGAACTCATTCCGCCGCACATGTTCCAGATCCCGATCCAGGCGGCCATCGGCGGCAAGGTCATTGCCCGCGAAACCGTGCGCGCGCTGCGCAAGGACGTGACGGCGAAATGCTATGGCGGCGACGCGACGCGCAAACGCAAACTTCTCGACAAGCAGAAGGAAGGCAAAAAGCGCATGCGCCAGTTCGGCAAGGTGGAAATTCCGCAGGAAGCCTTTATCGCTGCGCTGAAGATGAACGACGAATAAGCGGCAAAATCATATTGCCGTCGCGATTGAAGGGAGGCCCATCGCCTCCCTTTTGCGTTTAGGCTTCTATCACGCGTGCAGCTTCGCACCCTTGGTGATCTTGTCGACGATCTTCCTGTCGGCCCTCAGCGCCATGCCAACCACCTTGGCATTCTCCGGTGAAAACTCCGAAAATACCTGGCGATTGGCGACATCGTGCCCGGTGGCGAACATTTCCTCGATATAAAGCGATGCCGTGACGTCGCGCTCGAGGGATCGCTGGTGGATTTTGCGCAAGGCCTCCTGATCCGTCGCCATAACGACAATCGGCTGGATGGACAGGGGATTATAGACGTTGCCCGCCCCGTCGCGGTATGGTTCTCCAATGATCTCCTTGGTCTGGGCGACGATCCCGGACATGAGAAATGCGGTAACGTTCAGTTTTTGCCACACGGCAAGGTCATCGCGAAGGATGACGGCGATCTTGGTATCAAACATGCGAACTCAATCTGGCTGTGGTTACGAAAGAGAAGCGATCCTAGCGCCTCGGGGCGTCGGCGATCTTGAACGTTCGTGCAAATTCGAAGGGATCGTGCAGGCACCCTCCAGCGAAGGCATAGAGCGCATCGAAGCGCGCTTTCATGGCAACGCCTATGCGCCGCACCGTCATGATACCTATGCGCTGGGTGTCACGCTTTCCGGCGTCCAGACTTTTTCCTATCGGGGGAAATCGCATTTCAGCACGCCCGGAAGGGTAATCGTGCTGCATCCGGACGAAGTTCACGATGGCGGCGCAGGCACCGATGAAGGCCTGCGCTACCGTATGCTTTATCTTCCGCCCGAAAAAGCAACTGAGGCGGGATATAATGCACTGCCCTTCGCCCAGAATCCCGTCATCGAGGATGAGGAATTCCGGCAATGCCTCATCGAGGCGCTTGGCAATCTGGAAGGCGCGCCGGACAATCTGCTTCTCACCGACTGGCAGTCGAGACTGGCGGATTTGCTCTGGAAACATTCAAACGGAAGCGCCAGAACCATCAAACGGATCGACCGGATCGCCGTTTTACGGTGCCGGGACTATCTGCTGGAGAATAGCGCCGACACCGTCGGTTCCGAAGAGCTGGAACGGATAAGCGGGCTCGACCGCTTCACGCTCTTTCGGCACTTTCGCTTCCTGTTCGGCACCAGCCCGCACCGTTATCTCCTCATGCGCCGGCTGCAAAAATGCAAAGAGATGATGCGTGCGGGTGCGGGCCTTGCGGAAACGGCATTTGCCTGCGGTTTTGCGGATCAGGCGCATTTTACCCGACATTTCAAAAATGCCTTCGGCATGCCGCCGGGCCGCTGGCTCAATCTTGTTTCGCATTGATCATTCCGGAAACAGGATCGACCGGTGAGCCGCAGCACCCGCCATGGCGCCGTCTCCCACCGAAAGGGCGACTGAGCCGGCAGGCCTTGCCACATCACCGCAGGCGAAGATGCCGCGGGCCGTGGTCTGTTTCATGGGATCTGTCACGATGGTCGATCCCATCGGCCCATCCTCCACGGCGCAGCCAAGTTTTTCCAGCCAGTTCGAGGCGATACGCAACTTCGGCTGGGTGAAAAGGCCAGCCAATGCGATGCTGCGTCCATCCGCCATAACGACATCCGCATGCCCCGTAATTTCCCGGATTCGGGTTGTTTCCACCCGCACGCCCCGGGCCGCCAACAATGCCTGCTGATCCCCATCCGGCTCGAATACGCCATTGGTGAAAAAGGTCGTCTCGCCCCAGTCGGGCAGCATCAATGCGTGGTGAATGGCCAGAGGTGAAGCGGCGATGACACCGATCTTTTCCTGATTGAGCTCGTAACCATGGCAATAGGGGCAATGGAAGACCGAAGAGCCCCAACGCTCTTTCAGCCCGGCAATAGCAGGCAATTCATCGGTGACGCCCATGGCGAGGATCAGCCGGTCCGCTGTCTCACGGCGTTTGCCATCGATCTCGACTACAAAATCGCCGGAGGAGCCTTCGGCATCGGTCACCCTCCCCTCAACCCAATCTATGGTCGGGTAACGTTCGATCTGGCGGCGCGCCTCGGCGATAATTTCACCCGGCGCCTTTCCATCCTGGCCGAGAAAACCGTGGGAATGGCTGGCGAAACGGTTTCTCCGTTCACCGGCGTCCACCACCAGAATGTTTTTTCTGGCGCGTCCAAGCTGCAGGGCGGCCGAGAGGCCGGCATAGCTGCCGCCGATAATGATGACGTCGAATTTCATGATGCACCCATCGTTTCAGGAAAGAGGCGGAAGTGCCGGTTCATTTCACGATACTTATATTGTTACGTGATTTTCAGAGTCAATAGTCACGCAACTTATATTGTTACGTCACATCGAAAGTGATAGCGTCGGTGTAAACAGACGGGTTTGGACAATGAGACACGACACGCGGCTTTCACGGGTGCTGCATATTCTGATCCATATGGAAAATCATAAGGGTGCGGCGACATCCGAGAGCATCGCGGCGATGCTTCAGACCAACCCGGTGGTGGTGCGCAGGACAATGGCCGGCTTGCGCGAGCATGGTTATGTCTCGTCGGAAAAGGGCCATGGCGGCGGGTGGGTGCTGGCGCGGCCGCTCAGCGAAATCACGCTGCTCGACATTTACCGGGCGCTTGGCGCACCGGAACTGTTCTCGATAGGGCTGGCGGGCGACAACCCGAATTGCGTTATTGAACAGGCCGTCAATGCAGCACTTTTCGACGCCATGAAAGAGGCGGAAAACATTCTGCTATCCCGTTTCGGGAGCATTGCCCTTTCGCAACTGGCACAGGAATCCATCAGCCGTTGGTCCAGGGTTTCCAACCACCCTTCCGCGATGGAGCAGCTTTAGGGCGCGGATGATGGCCGCAAAGAAAAACCGCCTGCCCGGAGGCAGGCGGTTTTATCATATCAGTAGGCCCGTTACGGCTGGGTCTGCGTGCCGCCCGTATTCGGGCTTGCCGGTGCGGTGTTGTTCGCAGGCGGTGTTGCCGGAGCGGTTGGAGCCATGGGCGCCGGTGCCTGATCCGTTGCCGCTGGCGGCGTGGTGGAGGATGTCGTGGCCGGATCGGTGGTCGGGCCGCTCATCTGCGACCAGGCGAAAACGCCCACCAATACGACGACGATGATCGCCAACCACGGCACCCAGGACGACGACGTGCGGGCATGCGGTTCATTGCTGATATTCACTTCCGGACGAAGATCGCGGTCCGGACGCGGGTTGTTGGGATCGAATGTCATGGTGTTTCCTCCTCTTCATTCTGCGGAGAAAACGACGTTCACGGGATTTTGTTCCGATTCCTTCCAGAACGCTTACAACCGACGAGGTTCGGGCGCTTGCTGAAGCGCCTCCGCCAGCACCGTCATGACCTGCGGACCTGCCATTTGCGACACATTGAAACGCATGAAACCGGAGGCGTTCTGCGAGGAACTGAACACATTGCCGGGGGCCAGCACCACCTGACGCGAAAGCGCTCGGCGCGCCACATCGGCGGCATCAACCCCGTCCGGCAGGCGGCACCATAAAAACATGCCCGCCTGCGGTTCGATCCACGGCACACATCCGACCGATCTCAGACGCGCCGCCACCTCCGGCATCGTTGCCGCAAGACGCTGCCTCAGCGCCTCGACATGCTTGCGGTAACTGCCATCGGTCAAAAGCGACAGGACCAGCGCTGCCGAAAAATGCGTTCCGCCAAAAGTGGTGGCGATCTTGAGATCGGTCAGGGCTTCCACCCAAGCCATGGGTGCTGCGATGAAACCGCACCGCACGGAGGCCGACAGTGTTTTTGAAAAACTGCCTATCTGGACGACGCGGTTAAGACCGTCGAAGGCCGCCAACCGGGGCGCGGCCTGGGTTTCGAAATCGGCAAAAATATCATCCTCGATGATGGTCAGCCCCACCTGCTCGGCGAGCATCAGCAGGCGATGGGCGGAAACGGCGGAAAGCCTTGCACCTGTCGGATTATGGATTGCGGAATTGGTGATATAAAGCCGGGGCTGATGGTCTTTCAGCGCCTGCTCGAAGAGTGCCAGATCCGGTCCGGTCGGCGTATAGGGAATACCGACGATCTTCACCCGATGCGCCCGCAAAAGAGCATGGAAATTGAAGTAGCATGGGTCATCGACAACAACCGTATCGCCCGGCTGCAGCAGGAAACGGCAAAGAAGATCGATCGCCTGCGTGCCTGAATCGGTGAGCATGATCTGGCTGGCGCCCGCCTGCACCCCGTGTTCGGCCAGCCGGCGTGACAGAAGCTGGCGCAGCGGCAACAGCCCCATCGGACTGCCATAATCCGTCAGCAGGGCGGCGTCGGCGCGGGCAAGCCCGCGCATCGCCCGCCTCAACGCTTCCTGCGGCATCCACGATGCGGGAAGCCAGCCGCAGCCGGGTTTGGCGAGAACGGAACCCTCATCCAGCGCCTGCCGCGAGACCCACAAGGGATCCACCGCCCTGTCGAGCTGCGGCTCGATATCGGCAAGCGACAGGGGCGCAAGCGGGCCCGAAACGAAAAAACCGGAGCCGGGGCGCGAGCTTATCGTACCATCCGCCACGAGCCGGTCGTAGGCCTCGACAACGGTGGAGGTGGAAACCTGCATGGTCTTCGCCAGTGCCCTGACCGACGGCAGGCGCGCGCCAGGCACCAGGCTGCGCGAGGCGATGCGTTGCCGCACACTTGCCATCACCTTCTCTATGCGCGTGCCCGCAGCGACTTGTCCGTCCACACTTCCTCCAACTGTACCGCTTATGATACCATAACAGTTTGTTGAAATTGTATATGATTGTCGCTGTTCCTGCCAGCCATTCCGGATCAAGAAAGGCAAAACGCAGGAGTTGACAATGGACAAGACGACGAGCGGCTGGCTGAGCGGTCTGACAGGCGTGGTGATATTCAGCGGTTCGCTGCCCGCGACACGCATTGCGGTAACGGGTTTCGATCCGGTGTTCCTGACCGTCGCCCGCGCCAGCATTGCCGGCCTGCTGGCGCTGGCGCTGCTGTTTCTGTTCAGGCAAAAGCGCCCGGCGAGCGATGACCTGACATCGCTTTTCATCGTCTCGCTCGGTGTCGTGGTGGGCTTCCCGTTACTGACCGCACTCGCCCTGCGGCATGTCACCTCGGCGCATTCCATCGTTTTCGTGGGGCTCTTGCCGCTCGCGACAGCAATCTTCGCGGTGCTGCGCGGTGGAGAACGCCCACGCCCCGTCTTCTGGCTCTTTTCCTGTCTTGGAAGCGCGCTTGTTGCGGGGTTTTCGCTGTCGAATTCGTTTGCCGCCGGGATCGAGGCGTCGCTTGCCGGCGATCTTCTGATGCTCGGCGCAATCATCGTCTGCGGGCTTGGCTATGCGGAAGGTGCTGCCCTTTCCCGCAAGCTGGGCGGCTGGCAGGTCATTTCCTGGGCGCTGGTTCTTTCCCTGCCGGTAATGCTGCCGCTTGCTTTCTTCACCGGGCCGGAAACGCTTGCCGGCATCGACCCGCAGGCCTGGGCCGGCCTTGCCTATGTTTCCCTGTTCAGCATGCTGATCGGCTTCATCTTCTGGTATCGCGGACTGGCGCTTGGCGGCATCGCAGCCGTCGGCCAGCTGCAACTGCTTCAGCCCTTCTTCGGGCTGGCACTTGCCGCGACCCTGCTGCATGAGGAGGTGAGCCCGGCCATGATCGCCGTTACGCTTGTGGTGGTGCTCTGTGTTGCAGGCGCGCGAAAATTCGCGCGCTGACGGCTGCCATCGTCAGCTCGAACGGCGGTCCACCCAGCGATGCCATGCATCCTCACTGCCGTTGAAGACATTGAGATCGATGCGACCATCGACGCCGTGCGACAGGCCGGAACCGGAATATTGCCAGAACAGCCACTTGCGGCCGGGATAAACCACCGATGGATGCTGGGCGACGGCGCGCAGCCAGAAGGGATAATCCTGGAATTCGCCCTGGAGGTTGTCCTTGTAAAAATCGGGCGCCGTATAAATGATCGGCCGCTGGCCGTAATGGCGCTCAAGCTTGTCCATGAAGACGCGCATCTTTTCCAGAACGCGTTCACGGGAATGGCGCATCTTGCAGCTCGATTCGCCGTTATATTCCACGTCGATGACCGGCGGCAGGGCTTCCGGGTCGCGCGGTACATTGCGAATGAACCAGTCCGCCTGTTCGCTGGCGTTGCGGCACCAGTAGAAGAAGTGGTAAGCGCCGCGGCGAATGCCCGCTTCCTTCGCGCGCTGCCAGTTGGTGCGGAACATCGGATCGAGATGGTCGCCGCCATCCGTCGCCTTGATGAAGGCGAAATTGGCGCCGCGTGTGCGCAGCTGCGGCCAGTTTATATTGGCCTGCCAGCGGGATACATCCACCCCGTGGACCTGGAAATGACGCGGCTGGACCTTGCCGAAATTGATCGGCTTGGCATCGCTGAAGCTGGAGCGGAAAATGCGCGAGCGGATTTGCGCACCGGCGCTCGCCGCCGGGGCCGCAGCCATGGCCAACTGGACCGGGCGCTCCATCTGGTTGATCGTGGGGCGCTCCGCCGGCCGCACCATTCCCGCCGCCTGTGACGGAACCGGCAAACGGATTTCAGGCGCATTCTGCGTTAACGACGCCCTGGGGGTGACAGCGGAAAAGGCCTTGGGTTCGTCAGGCACCGGCCCGCCCCATGCCAGAACTTCCTGCCGTGGCTTTGCTGAAATGGGCTGGGTACCGACACTTGCCTGCGGCACCGGCGCGGATGGCGTGACCGAACTCGTCGTTTCCTTCGAGGGCAACCCGGCCATCAGGCTTTCCGGCCCGGAACTGGACGTGCAGCCTCCAAGCAAGAAGCAACCGAAGAAAAGTGCTGGCACAGCCGATGAACGCATGAGAACCCGTACGCAAAACAAATCGGGGGCACTCTGATGCCGCCCGGAGACCTCGAAATACAAATGCTAACGGAAGATTATCAAAAAAGACTGAATCTTATCTTTACGTCGGCACACGCCGATGCGCCCGTCATTTCTGGCAGGCGAAACGGTTCGAGTTCTCGCGTCGTGGCGCGGCTCAGGCCGTCATGGCGGTCAGATCGACAGTGTCGGCGCCGGGGGAGTTTCTCTTGATCGATTCGATCGCATGGATAGCCGACGCCTTCGCCTTGTACCCTTCCGACGAGAACATTGTCTCCCCGTTGGATGCCTTGAAGCGGAAACGATATTCGCCGGCCTTGTCCTGATAGATTTCGAATTTGTACATAATCTTTGCGCCTCCTTTCGCGCGGTAGTCCATCAGCCGCAACTCTGTTCGGCCTCGATCACTTTCGCAACGGAAAATCGCCGATCTGAATGAGCCGTACCCAGGCTCGAGCGATCTCCAGCCCGGCTGCATCGGCCATTTCTGCGCGCAAGCCACGGTGGTCACGATAATTCTCCAGCCAGCCCGGCGACATTCTTTCGACGGAAGCAGGAAACGCCTGGCACCAGCCATCAACCACGGCGGTCGAGGCCTCGAAATGGAATTGCGTGCCATAGACCGCCCGGCCGATGCGAAAGGCCTGATTTCGTGTCGCGCCATTGGTCGCAAGCCGCGTGGCGTCCGGCGGAAGCGTAAATGTATCGCAATGCCACTGAAAAATAGGAAAGGTCTTTTCCAGCCCGGCCAATAGCGGATCGGACACGCCCTCTTCCGTCAGGGAGACATCCTGCCAGCCGAATTCCGGCGGCCCCGAGAGAATATTCTCTCCGCCATAGGCGCGCGCCAGCAACTGGCTGCCGAGGCACACACCCATGACCGCTTTACCAGCATCGCCAAAGGCTTTCATGAGAAGGGCGAGATCGGCAAGATAGGGATAAAGCGCATCGTCAAGCGCGTTCTGTTCGCCGCCCAGAACGACAAGCGCATCATGGTCGGCGGCATCCCTTGGGAGCGACTCACCCGCATAGGCGCGGATCACATGGATTTCCGCCGCCGCTTCTTCCAGCGCTACGCCGAGTTGCCCATGCGGCGTACCCGCCATGTTTTCTATGATTGCGACGCGCATAAGACCTCGTGGAGACGACAATGGATTCAACCGGCCAAGAGTGCCGATCGAATCCAGCTTCACCACGAGAAAAATCGATTTTCAAGAGCCGCGGCGTCGTCAGTGCGACGACAGGCGGATGACCTGACCTGATGCGCTTTAGAATTCACGCGCCAGCTTGGCGTCTGCGGAATGCCGGTTACCGCCACGAACGGCAAAGAACAGGAAAATCGCGGCCCAAAGGATCGATTTTTCCGCGCCGCCCAGACCTTCCGCCTTTACGATGCCGTGAAAATAAACCGTTACCAGAAGAACGATCATGGCCGCGAAAGATGCCGGCCGTGTGAACAGGCCGATGGCGACCAGAATGCCGCCGAAAAATTCCGTGGCGGCAAGCAGCGGCGACCAGAAGACGCCGGGATAAAAGCCGAGGCTCTCCACCATGCCGACTGCGCCGAAAGGATTGACGATCTTGCCGAAACCATGGGTGACAAGAAGAAGCCCGGCCGTGACGCGCAGGATCGTCTCCACTAGATCGTGTGTCGCATTATAAAGCGGTGCGACCGCCGGAACGAAAAGACGCTGACGATTATTCTCGAACTGGGCCATAGGATCTCCACGTTTCAGCCTTCGACAGCTTCTCTGTTCGCAAAGCCGCATGATAAGAACAAGCGTACGCCCGGTAAAAACATGAGTATTATGGTTGACATTATCGTGAACATTATTGCCGCTGCGCGGTGAAGGAGACCTGAGGATGACCGAGACAAAACCCCGCATAACCATCCGCTATTGCACGCAATGCAACTGGCTGCTCCGGGCAGGCTGGATGGCGCAGGAAATCCTTCAGACCTTCGCTCCCGATGTCGGCGAAGTAAGCCTCGTTCCCTCAACCGGCGGCCTGTTCGAGATCACCGTGGACGGCACGACCATATGGGAACGCAAACGCGATGGCGGTTTTCCCGGCCCAAAAGAACTCAAACAGAGAATCCGTGACATCATCGACCCGGAGCGCGACCTCGGTCATGTGGACAGAACGAAGCATGAAGGGCTCGACACCTGACCCGGCCACATGTTTCAACAGCCCCAACCAAGTTTTTCCCCTTTAAAATCAATGATCGTCATAAAAGTTCAAAAAGTCTGTTGACACCGGGCGGCTGCCCTCGTACATCGCTCTCCGTCGCCCAGATGGCGGAATTGGTAGACGCGCCAGCTTCAGGTGCTGGTACTCGCAAGGGTGTGGAGGTTCGAGTCCTCTTCTGGGCACCATTCCATTTTTGATCTTAGCCAGATCAATTAGTTAAGCCTTTCCAACGCATTGCGCACACGGTATCCTGTAACAAAGGACTGTAACACGTGCGCTTTCGGTTGGTTCGGCCCATGGTCTCAAAAAACTCAGCGTCTGCTCTATTCATCAAGCGTATTCCCGCAGATGTTAAACCCCTACTGGTGGGCAAGTCGCTCACCATTCCGCTGGCCGGGGCAGCTATAACATTTCCCGTGACAAGCAGCACGCAAAGCCTGAGGTTTTCACTTCGGGCCTCTGACCCTCTTGAGGTACGTGTGCGGCATGCCGAGACCTTGGCCTACGTCGAGCAGCTCTTTGAGAATATACGCTCCGGGCGTGTCGTAGAGCTTACCCACCGGCAGACCACGGCGCTTGCCGGAGAGTTCTATAAAGCTTGGTCTCGTGGCCCAGATGGTCCGGGCAGCAACATCAAGTTTGATTCGGTAAGTGGTGATATCCTCCCCGCGATTGAGCCCGGAGATGAGGACATCATGGACCTCATTGAGGAGATGGAGCGTGGGGCGGGAGGGTCTGCTGCTGCCAAGCTTAAAGCCGCCCCCAAGGACGAAGTGCACCTGCTAGTCAACGGCAGTGTTGATTCCCTTCTAGCCCGCTTCCAGTTTCCAGCCATTACATAAGACAGTAGGCGACGGCTCCTAGCCGCCTTGGTGGATCAACTTGAAGCTGCCCGTGAGACTAGCTCCCGCGTATTTGGGGGCGACTACTCGCCAGACCCACGGCTATCCAGATACCCCGAAGTGGAGCTTGATGCCTCCCAGATCACCAAGCCGAAGGCCAAAGGCTCTACCGGCAAGGAGAGCTTAACGGGCCTCGTTGATAGCTGGTGGGTAGAGGCCAAGGCGCTTGGTAAGTCAGCCAGCACCTATGAAAGCTATGGCAACAGCTTCCGGCTTCTGTCCCGCTTTCTGGGCCATGATGACGCCGTACGGGTTACCCCTGAAGACATCATCCGGTTTAAGGACTTCCGGCTATCAACCCCCAGTGAGAAAACCGGAAAGCCTGTATCCCCTAAGACCCTCAAGGGCAGCGACCTTACGGCCTTCAAGAGTGTCTTTGATTGGGCAGTGGCAAACCGTAAGCTAGCCTCAAACCCGGCAGCGGGCGTCACCATCAAGATGGGCAAGAAGGTGAAGGTGCGGGAACGGGATTTCACCGACGATGAAGCAGCGGCAATCCTCAGGGGAGCTAACGCTGTAGACCTTAGCCCCAGCCCTCGCAATTCCTACAAGACACGCCTAGCGAAGCGCTGGGTGCCGTGGCTGTGTGCTTACTCTGGGTCCCGCCTCGGTGAGCTGGTGCAGTTGCGCAAGGAGGACTTCAGGCAGGAAGCTGGGTCTTGGATCATGCGGGTTACCCTCATAGCTCGTAGGCGCGTGACCCAGCCAGTTGAACTTGGGCGGTAGCGTTTCGCTCATTCCGGGGACTACTTGTAGCATCCTGTCTGTGACGTTTCGGGCATCCCTCAGGTAACTGTCCTGACTGAGCTGGCGTGTCGCCGCACTGAAGGGTATCATGCTCTGAGCCACCCCACCAACAAACACCTTGCCCTGCCTTTCTGGGTCACTAAGAGCTTCCAACGCTTGGTTGAGACTGAGCAAGTAGGACCGTGAGGTAAACTGCTTGGCCAGCCCTATTGCTAGGCCCGTCATTGCTGTCTGGATGGTATCCTCAAGCTCCTCATCACCCGACTGTTGGGCCACATGCAGGGCGTCCTGAATATCCGCGATGATACCGAACGGCAGGGCTATGGGGTCATAGCGGTTGAATGGGGTACCGGATGCGGCAAAATGGGGCTTGCAGCTCTAGGGGCTTCAAAGAGTTTTCGCCAATTCTACGGCTTCAAGGAGTACCCTGACGATACGAAAGAACAACTTGAGGAGTGCATTGGGTCTCCGCCCAAGGCTTTCTATTCGATGGATTAGTTGCCAACTCTTACGGACGTATCAGGCTATACAAACTGAATTCAATAGCCTGAAGGTCGGCGGGCCTCTCAAGCACGAATGGCTCGCGTTGGGGCGCTTCAAAACGTAGCCCGTTAGATATTCGCTCGACTTTTACCGCCTTGTACTCTTCTCCGCTGAAAAGGTGCGCAAGGCTGTCTAGTGTGCCTGACGAAAAGAGCGCCGTTGCGGAATGGACTTCGGCAAGAATCGCGTCAAACTTCCTTGCGGTCTCTGCGAGCGACTTAGCAACTTGGTCGGGGTGGTAGCGTTGAGCGTTTTGTAGATTAGCAGCTTGCGCCATAAGGTCTCGGCGTATTGCTTCTAGGCGCACAGCCATCTTGCCACCAACGAACAATGTCGGAGCGGGACAGCGAAGGATGGGCTTCAAGCACCTGTTGTAGATCACATCTCGCTCCGCACGCCGCCATTCGCTTTTTAGGTGCTGGCGCTGAGCTGTCGTTGAATCCTTATCCTTGAGACTCGCCTGCCACCTCTCATAGCATTTCTCTTTCCGCCGCCGCTCCTCGCCGTAGTCACGCTCTAAGAACGTTGATCGCATCCAAGTGTCTAATTGCTTTGCCGAGAAGAAGAACGCCTCATAGATGGACGTGGGCATCTCCTTGACTTTCAGCCTTAAGGCGTCAAATGCTGTGACCGATGGGGATGCCGCAAGTGCTTCCATCTCAGGCCCGGCATCAAGGATGCGTCCTGAGACCTCATGCAGCCACGTAAGTGATTGCTGCCTGTCAACCTGTGTGGCTACTGACTTCACGAAACGGTCCCACTCAAGTCCGTAGTGCTCAGCGGCGCAATCCTTGCCAATTAGATGGTGATTGCCCGAACCATCTTTTAGCAAAAAGCCGCGCTTGTGGCGGTGACCAAAAGCACACATCAGTGTCTCGGGGGATGTGTACTGGGACACAAACTCTAGGTTTTCGTCATGACGCGGCGGGCTGTCTGAGACCTTACCAAGACTTAGGGGGTCTTGAGTACTAAGTGTGACATTCCGTAGCTCCACATCGCTGTATTGCTTAACGCTAAGCTTGCCCGAGTACGCTACTTTGAGTTTGACCACGCGGCTTCTCCAAGAATCACTTCCCTGACCAAGTATAGAGCATTTATTGCTTCAATATTAGCCCCACGAAATAAGCCGGGGGCACCGGAGGGGGGAAGGCTCAGAGCCGCTCCTATGTGAATACCTCTGAGATATGTGGCTTCTGCGTAGGTCGCGGGCAACATTCAGCTGTAACAACTCTTGCGCAGGCCTGAAAATCATGCAATGAAATCAACACGAATAGGGCGTAAGTGCGCCGTCCTCTTCTGGGCACCATTCCATTTTTGATCTTAGCCAGATCAAGAACTTAGCCGAAAAAACAGCAACATATAGCCGACCGGTAAACGCCGGGAAGCGTGTTGCTTTTTCGCCTTTTCCACTTACAGAAAAGCTACGAACAGGCCGCTTCCGTTTTTGTCGGAAGGCCTGTTGTCCTGTCTGAAAATATGATCGACCTTGCCTATTATGGCTGAGCGTCTTTATCGCCACTATTTTGCGAATGCTGTTCGCAATTCGGCGTACAGGACAGAACGGTCCGCTCCGTCTGCCGGAAAACACGCACCGTATTGCCCTCGTCGATAGAGACGAGAATGCGTTCATCCACGATTGGATTGCCATCGGCATCCAGAAGCACGAGATTGGTCGTGCCGAAACTGCGACCCGTCAAAACAATCGTGGTGGCATCGGCAACCGTGGCATCGGCGACTTTGGAGTTGCCGACGATAACCTTGCTGACGGCGCGGTCGAGACGAAGGACACGGGCGTGATTCATCGAAACGCGCAATATGTCATCTTCAGCAAAAGCGGGCTGCAGCGAACCCGATAGAAAGACGGACAAGCCGACCACAATTTTCGCCAGTTTTCCGGATGACACGCGTTTGGCCCTTGCTCACTACCCGCACTTTATTGTTCCACAGAATGCGCGGTTTTAGTGAATGAAGCGTTAAATGGCGGAAATCCGCGATGAGGATGGTAACCATTCGTAATGTATTGATATTTTCACGTCTCTCCGCCCCGCATCAAAACTGAACATCTGCGCCTCTTTCAAAGGAAACTTTGCCGAAAGAGAGAAATGGTCAGCGCCTGAATATATTTGTTTATCAGCAAATATAAAAATGCAGACAATACTTTTTGTTTTTATTTACCAAGAGAAACTCATCCTGCCGTTTACTTTGAGTTAATCGTTTTTTTTAAGCGCTTGGAAATCGCTCCGCTGTAGTTTGAACCCAACCGAACAACGGAGAACAGTTGTCGGCGTGCTGAACCAACACAAGTTAGGAGAGACCCTATGACCAAGATTTTCGCTCGTTTCCTCAAGGATGAATCCGGTGCTACTGCAATCGAATACGGCCTGATCGCTGCTCTGCTTTCAGTGGCAATCGTAGGCGGTGCAAGCATGGTCGGTACGCAGCTCGACGCACTCTTTGACGGTATCGGCACAACGATGCAGACCGCTCGAAACACGACGTTCTAATAAGCTATCGACCGTTAAATTGCGAATGCCGCTCAACTGTGAGCGGCATTTTCGCATTCTATCGAATGCCCAAATGCGTCCGTGATCCGCTTGGAATTGGCCAAGGTAAAGGGGAGTTTCCTTCATGGTTGTAGCCGCCATTTTTCTGACGCTTCCGCTCTGCCTTGCCTTCGCGGCATTCACAGACCTTTTGAGCATGACGATACCCAACCGGATACCTCTCATTTTGCTGCTGTCATTCGTTGTGACCGCACCTTTTTCCGGTATGGACTGGCAGACTTTTGCGATGAGCCTTGCAGCTGCCGCCGCTGTTTTTTTTGCCTGCTTCGCGCTTTTCGCCGCCAATGTGATGGGCGGAGGAGATGCGAAGTTATTGACCGCCGCAGCGGTGTGGTATGGCTTCAACCTGTCCCTTATAGAATTCCTACTTTCGGTGACCTTCGTTGGCGGCCTGCTAACTCTCGGCGTTCTGCTCTTGCGGTCGCGCTCGCAGGAAATCATGACCAGCGGCATTCCTATCCCTGATTCTCTGCTGGTGGCAAAAAAAATTCCCTATGGGATCGGCATCGCCATTGCCGGTTTTTTGACCTATGGCAACGCACCGATCGTAGAGGCTGCCATCGCCAGTCTTTCGTGAAAGAATACTGCAATCGCAGAAATTAAAGGCCCGTTAACCACAAATCCAAGCATAATATTAACCATAATTATACCAATAGCGCGCCATCCTGAGGTGAGAAGAATCTGATTCCCTCAAGGATCGAGCATGAAACCGTCGCGTATCGTCATTCTGTCCGTTGCTTTGATAGCCGCCGGTCTTGCCGGTCTTGTCGCCATGAAAATTTCCGGCACAAAGCAGGTCATCGAAAAAGCGGAAACGATCATCCAGAAAGAACCGACGGTCAACGTTCTCGTTTCGTCGGTCAATCTGCCGGTCGGCAGTCGCCTGAATGATAGTTCGGTACGCTGGACTCCCTGGCCACAGGGCAACGTCGTGGATAGTTTCATAACAGAAACGAAAAGCCCGAACGCGATCATCGAACTTTCCGGCGCCGTTGTGCGGCTGCCATTGTTCGAGGGCGAGCCGATCCGACCGGAAAAAGTCGTCGATTCCAGTACTCGCATCATGTCGTCGCTTTTACCGGCCGGCAAACGCGCCGTTTCGACAGAGATTTCGGTTTCAACCGGAGCAGGTGGTTTCGTGCTGCCGAATGACCGTGTTGACGTGATCATGGTCCGCAAAGGCGACAACGGCAACTTTTTGACCGAGAATGTTTTGAACAACGTTCGTGTTCTGGCGATCGATCAGCAGATAAAGGAAGGCGAAGACGGCACGTCCGCAGTGGTTGGCGCAACGGCGACGCTGGAACTGACGCCGGAGCAGGCCAAGATCATAACCGTGGCGCAACAGATGGCGGATCGCCTCACACTGGCTCTGCGCTCGGTTGCCGACGCGCAGGAAAACGACACGCTTTCGGCTGATTATCTTCTCAATGGCGGCACCGGGCAGCCCGAAATTCAGGTGATCAAGTCCGGCTCAATCGTCAAGGGCGGTCAAGGAGCATCACAATGAGCAGGGGGTTCATGGCAAGGCGTTTCAAACAACACCTGCGTTCATCGATGTTCGGCGGGCTTGCGTTCTGCGTGGCTTTTTCCGGCATTCCTGGTCAGCATTCACCCGAATTTTTCGGTATTAGCGAAGCCAAAGCGCAAAGTGCGAGCATCGTGCGTATTACCGAGAGCGGATCAGGCATTCGCAAACGGCTGAAGCTTGGTCTCAACAAGGCGCTGGTTATCGACCTGCCTGAGGACGCCCATGACATTCTTGTCGCCGATCCCAGCCTCGCCGACGCAGTAACGCGTACATCCAGAAGAATCTATCTCTTCGGAAAAACGGTAGGACAGACCAATATCTTTATTTTCGGCGATGGTGGGCGTGAAATCGTCAGCCTTGATCTGGAAGTAGAGCGGGACATCGTTGGTCTTGAAGCCAATATTCGTCGCTTCATTCCTGAATCCGACATCAAAGTCGAGATCGTCTCGGACAATATCGTTCTCACCGGATCGGTGCGCACGCCCCAAGATTCGGCGCGTGCGGTTCAGCTTGCTGAAGCCTTCTTGAAAGGTGGTGAAGCCACCACCCGCAATATCTCGCTGACGGGCGGCGACAATGGGGGCGACGCGGCAATTTTTGCCGAAAATCGCCAAGTATCGCAGATCGTCAATATGCTGACGATCGAGGGCGAGGATCAGGTGACCCTGAAGGTGACCGTCGCCGAAGTCAGCAGGCAGGTGCTGAAGCAACTGGGCTTCAACGGCTCGATCAGCAGCTCGACAAGCAACAACGGTTTCGAGTTCGCAAATCCTTCCAACCTCGGGAACGCAATCGACAGCGCCACACGCATAGCCAGCGGAGCGATAGGCTCCGGCTCACTGCGATTTGCCTCTTACCTCAACGCCATGGAGCAGGCAGGGGTAATGCGGACATTGGCGGAACCGAGCCTCACGGCGATCTCCGGCGAACAGGCCAAATTTTATGTGGGCGGTGATTTTCGAATTGCTGCGGAACAGGATGTTTCGCTCGACAAGGAAACAGGCGTCGCAACCGTCAAACGCGAAACGGAAACAGTCGACTACGGCATCACTCTGAACTTCAGGCCCGTTGTGCTTTCACCCGGCAGGATAAGTCTCAAGATCGAGACCAACGTGTCTGAACCGACTTATGAAGGCAATGTCGTCACCGGAAACTACGGGCGCGGCATTCCAGGTTCGACCTACATGTCCGTCCGCAAGCGCGAAACATCCACAACGGTCGAGCTTCCCTCTGGCGGTTCGATCGTGATCGCAGGTCTCGTTCAGGACAATATCCGCCAGGCAATGTCCGGGCTTCCGGGCATGTCGAAAATTCCGATTTTCGGCACGCTTTTTCGCAGCAAGGACTTCCTCCGCAACGAAACGGAACTGGTCATCATCGCAACGCCCTATCTGGTGCGGCCCGTTGCCCGCAATCAGATCGCCCGGCCAGACGATAACTTCAATCCGGAAAACGATGCCGCCATGTATTTCATGAACCGCGTCAACAAGGTCTATGGCAGCAAGGATCAGGTTCAGGCGGCGCCCTATCAGGGGTCAGTGGGGTTCATCTACAAATGACGACATGCACACAAAATCTCCTCTTCACAGCTAGCCCGGTCAGGGCAGGAAACGTCATGAAGGAACCCTATTCCTCCTTTTCCCCCTACCTTTCCGGAAGACGGATCGGCCTCGTCGTCGTTGCCGCGCTTGCCGCCGGCCTGTTGCAGGGCTGCGCACGCGATCCGATGACCACCAACGCCATTCCCGACGATTATCGCACACGCCACCCGATTACCCTGTCGGAAGCGGAGCATTCGCTGGATATTCCGGTCTCGGCCAGCGACAGCCGACTGACCACAGCGATGGCGGATAATGTCCGCGGTTTTGCCCAGAATTATGCGTCGATGTCGACCGGGATCATCAATATTCAGACCCCGTCGGGATCGGCCAATTCGGCGGCCGCATCGCGAATGGCGAAACAGATCCGCTCGACGCTTTCCGGCGCGGGTGTGGCGCCGGGCAAGATCATGGAGACGCGTTATGCCGCTTCCCCGAATGGCGACGCCTCCCCCATCCGCCTGAGCTATGTCGCCGTTACCGCCATGACCGGTCAGTGCGGCCAATGGCCCGAGGATCTTTCGGACAATACCTTCGCCAACAAGAACTGGTACAATTTCGGGTGCGCTTCCCAAAGCAATCTCGCGGCGCAGATTGCCAATCCCATGGATCTGGTCGGTCCGCGCGGCATGAGCCCGATCGATGCGGAACGCCGCGCGGTCGTCATCGACAACTATCGCCAAGGCAAGACAACGGCGACAGCGAATTGATGCGGATCCAACATTTGTTACGGCAGGAACAACGATGAGCGCTGTAGAATACGATATCAAGCCAAGCGGCGGCACAGAAGCCGAGCCGCCCATGCGCGCTTCGGATATGGACCACCTGCGGCCCCTGCCCCGCATTTCCGTTCACGCTTTCTGCGTCAGCGACAATATGCAAGGCGTCATGGACGCATTGTCCAGCGACCGGCGCATGAGCAAGGTAACCCTGCGGGTGACCAAGGGCGATATCAATGCGGCAGCCACGATGTTTTCCACGTCGCCCACGCCCAATCTCATCATTCTCGAAACAGCGAGCTCACCCTCCTCGCTGCTGGACGATCTCGCGCCGTTGGCGGAGGTTTGCGATCCCTCCACGCGTGTCATCATCGTCGGCCGACACAACGATATAACGCTCTATCGCGATCTCATCCGCAATGGCATTTCCGAATATCTCGTCGCCCCGGTCAATATGGCCGATCTCCTGGCTTCGATCGCCGCGATCTTCGTCGATCCGGAAGCGGAGCCGCTGGGCCGCAACATCGCCTTCATTGGCGCCAAGGGCGGCGTAGGTTCATCGACCATCGCGCATAATTGCGCGTTCGGCATTTCGAGTCTTTTCTCCACGGAAACCATTCTGGCGGATATGGACCTTGCCTATGGAACGGCGAATATCGATTTCGATCAGGACCCTGCCCAGGGCATGGCTGAAGCGGTCTTTTCGCCGGAGCGGCTGGACGAGGTATTTCTCGACCGTCTTTTGACGAAATGTTCCGATCATCTGTCGCTTTTGGCAGCACCGTCTCTTCTCGACAGAACCTACGATCTCGATCGTCAGGCCTTTCTGCCGATCCTCGAGGTTTTGCAGCGCAGTGCCCCGGTTGCGGTTCTCGATCTTCCCCACCAATGGTGCGACTGGACGCGGGCAGTCCTTGCGGAAGCCGATGAGGTGGTCATAACGGCGGTTCCCGACCTCGCAAATCTGCGCAATACGAAGAATCTCTTTGACGCACTGATCAAGCTGAGACCCAACGATAAATTGCCGCATCTCGTTCTCAATCAGGTTGGCATGCCCAAACGCCCGGAAATCGCGCCGGCGGATTTCCTTGAGCCGCTGGAAATCGAGCCGATCGCGATCATTCCGTTCGACGCACAATTGTTCGGAAATGCTGCCAATAGCGGCCGTATGATCAGCGAGATGGATGAAAAATCCCAGACGGCGGAAACCTTTTCGCAAATCGCCCATACCATCACAGGCCGCTCCGTGCTGCGCAAAAGCAGGCGCGGCGGTCTGGAAAAACTGAAGAATATTCTCAAGCGCAAGTAGGTCTTCTGCCTGCGTCCTTAGACGGAAACGCCGATGTTCGGAAAACGCGGGCCTGAAAGCCCAGCCAGAAGCACGAAGCCGGATCTTGCTGCACCTGCGCCCATGCAGGTGACGACAACGCCTGAACCTCGTTCTGCTGCAATTGACACTCTTGAACCCGGCCAATCGCCGGCAATGCGTCAGGCAGCTGCAAGCGCACCGCCCGCGCAGAGAAAGCGTGCCCGCACGGAAGATTACTACAATACCAAGAGCCAGGTATTTTCCGCACTTATCGATACGATCGACCTTTCGCAGCTCGCCAAGCTCGACGCGGAAAGCGCGCGCGAGGAAATTCGCGATATCGTCAACGACATTATCACGATCAAGAATTTCGCCATGTCGATTGCCGAGCAGGAAGAGCTGCTCGAAGATATCTGCAACGACGTTCTTGGTTACGGTCCGCTGGAGCCTCTCCTCGCGCGAGACGACATTGCCGATATCATGGTCAACGGTTCCGGCCAGACCTTCATCGAAGTCGGCGGTAAAACCATCGAATCCGATATCCGCTTTCGTGACAATGCGCAGTTGCTTTCCATCTGCCAGCGCATCGTCAGCCAGGTCGGCCGACGCGTGGATGAGTCGAGCCCAATATGCGACGCGCGCCTGCCGGACGGATCGCGCGTCAACGTCATCGCTCCGCCGCTTGCCATCGACGGCCCGGCGCTGACGATCCGAAAATTCAAGAAGGACAAGCTGACACTCGACCAGCTCGTACGTTTCGGAGCGATCACGCCGGAAGGCGCAACATTGCTCAAGATTATCGGTCGCGTCCGCTGCAATGTCGTCATTTCGGGCGGCACCGGCTCGGGCAAGACGACGCTTCTCAACTGCCTGACGAGCTTCATCGACAGGGATGAACGTGTCATCACCTGCGAAGACACCGCCGAACTGCAGCTTCAGCAACCGCATGTGGTGAGGCTCGAAACGCGCCCACCGAATATCGAAGGGGAAGGCGAGATCACCATGCGCGATCTCGTCAAGAACTGCCTTCGCATGCGGCCCGAACGCATCATCGTCGGCGAAGTGCGCGGGCCGGAAGTTTTCGACCTTCTCCAGGCCATGAACACCGGTCACGACGGTTCGATGGGAACGCTGCATGCCAATACGCCACGCGAATGCCTCAGCCGTATCGAATCGATGATCGCCATGGGCGGCTTCACCCTGCCGGCCAAGACCGTGCGTGAAATCATCTCAGGCTCGATCGATGTCGTCATTCAGGCGGCGCGTCTGCGTGACGGCTCGCGCCGAATAACGCAGATCACAGAAGTGATCGGCATGGAAGGCGATGTCATCGTCACCCAGGATCTCATGCGATACGAAATCGAAGGCGAAGATGCGAACGGCAAGCTGATCGGCAGACATGTATCGACCGGCATCAGCAAGCCCAATTTCTGGGATCGTGCACGCTATTACGGCGAAGAGAAACGTCTGGCGGCCGCGCTCGATGAAATGGAAAAGACATCCTAAGGGAAAGCGACTGCCATGGACCCGACAATAGCGTTACTGGCCGTACTTGTCGCCATCTCGGCAGGAGCACTCGCCTACGTCTTTCTTTTCCAGCAGATAGAGGTCGAGAAAAAGACCACAAGCCGTTTCAAGCGGGTGCAGGCCGCAGAGACGGATCATACAAACATCAAAGCTGCACGAGACCGCGTCCAGGAACTCAGCAAGCGCCGCAAATCCATGCAGGACAACCTGCGGGAAATGGAAAAGAAACAGAATGAAAAGGCGAAAAAAGCGAAGAACATCGGCCTGCGCGACAAGCTGGTTCAGGCGGGGCTGGTGCTTTCCGCTCGGCAGTTCCATCTGTTAAGCGTCGGCGCGGCTGTTTTTTCCGCCCTCATGGCCCTTCTGTACGGCCTGTCGTCGCTTCTCGCTCTGCTAATAGGAGTTGTCGTGGCGCTGGGCGTACCGCGGTGGGCGCTGGCGTTTGTTCTCAAGCGCAGACAGAAGAAATTTCTGGAAGAGTTTCCGAATGCGTTGGACGTCATGTGCCGGTCGATCAAATCCGGATTGCCGTTGAACGACGCCGTGCGGCTAATCGCGTCGGATGGTCAGGAGCCGGTGAAAACGGAGTTTCAGCGCGTCGTCGATGCCCAACAGGTTGGCATTGGAATTCCGCAGGGGATCGAACGCATGATGCTGACCATGCCGCTTTTCGAGGTAAGCTTCTTCAGCACTGTCATCAATATTCAGGCGCAGGCCGGCGGCAACCTTTCGGAAGCGTTGTCAAATCTTTCAAAAGTTTTGCGTGACCGCAAGAAGATGCGCGCCAAGGTGAGTGCTCTTTCGATGGAAGCGAAGGCCTCAGCAGTCATCATCGGCTCGCTGCCTTTCGTCGTCATGCTGCTGGTGCATTTCACATCGCCTGACTATCTGTCGGTACTTTTCACCGACTTACGGGGCCACATTATTCTCGGAGCATCCGCGATCTGGATGCTGATCGGAATATTCATCATGCGCCAAATGATCAATTTCGATATCTGAGGTCGCAGTATGACAGGAAATCTTCTTTCTCGCCTGACTGACCCACAAACGATCATCGCCGTTCTTGTAACGCTCGCTGTTTTCGCGACCTTCTATACCCTCATCATGCCGGTTTTTGAGCGGAAAGATTTCGCCAAGCGCATGAAAGCGGTATCATCGGAACGCGATCTCATCCGTAGCCGCGAGCGCGACCGCATGGCGACTGTAGCGAGAGACGGCAAAACCTCGCTGCGGGGTAACAATAACAAATCGGCCCGCCGCATCGTCGAGAAATTCAATCTGCAGGAAGCACTGGCCGACAAGAACACAATGAACAAGCTGCGGGCGGCCGGGCTTCGTTCACAAAACGCGTTCAACACGTTCCTTGCCGCACGATTCGTCTTGCCGTTCATTTTTCTGGCCATCGCCTTCACTTGGATCTTCGTTCTCGGAAACCTCGCCGACAAAGCGTTTATCATCCGGCTAATGGCTGTGCTTCTTTTCGGTTATATCGGTTTTTACGCTCCCAATATTTACGTATCGAATCGCATGAACAAGCGGCAGGCATCCATCAAGCGGGCCTGGCCGGACGCGCTTGACCTCATGCTGATCTGCATCGAATCCGGCGTATCCATGGAAGCTGCCATGCGCCGTGTGGCCGAAGAAGTGGGCGAACAGTCACCCGAACTGGCAGAAGAAATGATGCTCACGACAGCTGAACTATCCTTTCTTCAGGACAGGCGTGTCGCTCTTGAGAATTTCGGCACGCGTACCCAGCTCGAAACCGTCAAAAGCGTGGTACAGGCGCTTATTCAGGCGGAGCGATACGGCACACCGCTTGCCCAGGCGCTTCGCGTTCTCGCACAGGAAGGCCGCGACGAACGCATGAACGAAGCCGAAAAAAAGGCTGCCGCGCTGCCGCCGAAACTGACTGTGCCGATGATCGTATTTTTCCTGCCGGTACTGATAGCAGTCATTCTCGGACCGGCTATCATCCGCGTTCTGGACACATTTTGACAAAGAAAATACTGCAGAGCGATTGCCTGTCAGCCGGCCGAATGCTCGAACACATCAACCAGCCGGCTTGCCGTCCTTCCTCGCCAGTTGCTGCCAGGAGTTCTGCTGCGAAAGCATGGCACGCAGATAGGTGAGGTTTGCCTGTGCCTGCTGTGGCGAGAGTTCCTGAACCGCGATGCGCTCGGCTTCGGCAAAGCGGCCCTGTAGACCGACCACGAGCGCAAGGTTCTGGCGAACGCGGCTATCGGCGCCCGGCTGGGCGATGGCGGATTGCAGATATGTTTCGGCAGTGCGCGGATCGCTCGACAGGACATAGGACATGCCGAGGTTGGACAATACGCTCGGGTCGTTCGGCTTCAGGTCAAGCGCCTGCCTGTAGCGGGAACGCGCCTCGTTCGAGCGTCCAAGCTGATCGAGCACGGCGCCCTCGGCGGAATAAAGCCGCCAGTCGGGCCTGTCCGGCGTCTGTGCACGCTGGATGGTCGAAAGCGCCTGTTCCAGCTGGCCGGCGGCGGCCTGCGATTTGCCATAGGCGGCAAGGACATCGCGGTCGGCCGGATTGGCGATGGCGATCTGCTGCATGACGGCGAGAGCCTGTGTGTTCTTGCCGGTCATCATCAGCACGCTGGCATAATTCATGCCGACCGATTTATCCTTGGGACTGCGTTCATAAGCTTTGCCGGCGCTCTCCTCCGCCTGCCGAAGCTGCTCCATGTTCATGTGATCATAGGAGCGCGTGGCGGCGGGAATGGAGCCGGTGGACATGCGATCAGGCTTGTTGGTGCTCGCGCATCCTGAAATCGCAAGAACCAATGCGGCAAGACATGCTCCCCGCAGCAACCCTGTCCGGTCTGTCTCCAAAGAAAATGCAGTCATGGCAGCGCCCCCGCCCAAGAATGATCGATCTTGCGCCCGACACACGACAGACTCACATGACGCAACTTTCGCTTAAGCAATAATCTGTTAACCCTAACAGAGCGTTAATCGCACCGATTCTCGACATTTACGGAAGCATACAATGGCGCCCTATCAGTTCATCGAACGCCCGACCCCTTTCAGCTCCAAGGCCGGCAGCACATTGCCGGTTTTCGCCGTCACACCGGCCCATATCGAACAGGGCGCCATCGACCCTGTCGCTCTGGATTGGGCGAAGAAGGCGGGGTTCAAGGCGGAGGCAGGCGCCATCCTGCTCGTTCCTTCCGCCGATGGTTCGCTGGGCGGCGTGCTTCTCGGCCTCGGCGGCAATCCCTCGGAAATCCCCTTCATCACCGGGAAACTCGCCCGTGAACTGCCGGAAGGCGAATGGCACATCGAGACCGCACCCCTGACGGCCAATCGCCTCGCTCTCGGTTTCGGTCTCGGCAGCTACCGATTCGACAAATACAAGACCACCAAGACGAACGGGGCAAAGCTCCTTATTCCGCAGGATGCGGAAGACGGCGAGATCAAGCGCGTACTGGCCGGCGTTTTCCTTGCGCGCGACCTCATCAATGTTCCGGCCAACGACATGGGGCCGGATGAGCTTGAGATTGCCTTTCGCGCGCTTGCCGACCATTACAAGGCAAAGGTGAAGGTCACCACCGGTGACGATCTGCTCAAGGAAAACTTCCCCCTGATCCATGCTGTCGGCCGGGCCAGCGAAAGCGCGCCGCGGCTTCTGGAGATGAACTGGGGCAAGAAGGGCAATCCGCGCCTCACCCTTGTCGGCAAGGGCGTCTGCTTCGATACAGGCGGCCTCGATATCAAGCCCGCAGCTTCCATGGCGCTGATGAAGAAGGATATGGGAGGTGCGGCCAATGTGCTCGGCCTTGCGCTGATGATCATGGATGCGAAGCTGCCGGTCGATCTTCGCGTTCTCGTGCCCGCGGTCGAAAACTCCATCTCCTCCAATGCCTTCCGCCCCGGCGATATCTACCGCAGCCGCAAGGGGCTGACGGTGCAGATCGACAATACCGACGCTGAAGGCCGTCTTGTTCTGGCGGATGCGCTGGCCTATGCGGACGAAGATGCGCCGGACCTGATGATCGACATGGCAACGCTGACGGGTGCCGCACGCGTCGCGCTCGGCCCGGATCTGCCGCCCTTCTACACTGATGATGAGGATCTGGCGCATGATATCGCGGAAGCCAGCATCGATACGGACGATCCGCTGTGGCGCATGCCGCTCTATATGGGCTACGACAAGGATATCCGCTCACGCGCAGCCGATATCACCAACGCGCCTTCGGGCGGCATGGGCGGATCGATCACCGCCGCCCTGTTCCTGAAGCGTTTCGTTACCAATACCAGGCGCTGGGCGCATTTCGATATTTACGGCTGGTCTCTGAGCGAGAGGCATCATTCATCGATCGGCGGGGAGGCGCAGGGTATCCGCGCACTCTTCCATTACATCGCACATCAGTTTGCGAAGTAATCTGCTTATAGGTGCAGGCTTCCACGGGCGCTTCCTCAACCGGAGCGCCCGTTCTCAATTCAGAGCATTTTCCGGGCGGAAAACCGGGCTCCACAAAAGCTCTAAACCAGAACCTTCTGTTCCTTATGGTCCTCTTCGCCGAAGAACTTCAGGTAACGCTCCACTTCGGCTGGGTCGCCTGTGGCCTTTTGCGGATTGTCCGAGAGCTTCACCGCCGGCCGGCCATTGGCGTCGCTCACCTTGCAGACGATGGAAATCGGCTTGAGGCTGGCGATGGTTTTTGGCGCGCAACCTGCAAAATCATTGGTGAGGTTGGTGCCCCAACCGAAGCTCATGCGGACACGGCCTTCGAAATGCCTGTAGGTATCGATGATGGCGTCGACATCGAGACCGTCGGAGAAGATCAGCATCTTCTTGCGCGGATCGCGGCCCATCTTCTGCCACCACTCGATGATCTTTTCGCCGCCTTCAATCGGCGGCGCGCTGTCGGGACGGAAACCCGTCCAGTCTGCCACCCATTCCGGCGCGTTGCGCAGGAATGCCGCCGTGCCGAATGCGTCCGGCAGCACGATCAGCAGGTTGCCGCCATAAAGCCGGTTCCAGTCCTTCAGAACCTGATAGGGTGCTGCAGCCAGCTCCTCATCCGTCTGCGCCAGCGCCGCGACGACCATCGGCAGTTCATGCGCGTTCGTGCCCACGGCTTCGAGATCGGAATCCATGGCGAGCAGGACGTTACTCGTACCGGTAAAGGCAGGCCCGATGCCTTCCTTCAGCGCTTCGACGCACCAGCGTTGCCAAAGGAAGCTGTGGCGGCGGCGGGTGCCGAAATCGGAAATGCGCAGGCCCGGCAGTTCCCGCAGCCGCTCGACCTTCTCCCACATCTTGGCCTTTGCCCTGGCATAGAGCACATCGAGCGTGAAATAACCGAGCGAGCGCATGGCGCTGCGCGAGCGCAACTCGTTGATGATGGCGAGCGCCGGGATTTCCCAGAGCGTCGTGTCCATCCAGCGGCCATGAAAATTCAGCTCATATTGCCCGTCGCGCTTGAAAAGCTCATATTCCGGCAATTGATAGCTCGACAGCCAGGAGAGGAATTCCGGCTCGAAAATCTGCGAGCGGCCGTAAAACGTGTTACCCGCAAGCCAGATGTTTTCCTTTTTGGAAAGACGCAGGGTGCGTGCATGATCGAGCTGTTCGCGCAGCTCCATCTCGTCGATTTCTTCCGCCAGCCGCACCGTCTTCGTGCGGTTGATCAGCGAAAACGTCGCGTCGACCTCCGGATAGAGCTTCCAGATCATCTGCAACATCAAGAGCTTGTAGAAATCCGTATCGATCAGGCTGCGGACGATAGGGTCGAGTTTCCAGGTATGATTATGGACACGGGTGGCTATATCGGTCTTCGTCATACTCGCATTCCCCAATATCGGCCAAAGGTCAGAATAGCCGATGTCACTCCGCACCCCGGCAGGTATCAACCTGTCATGCGGAAGATTTATCTGAAAAAGCGACAACAAGTCCAGAGCACCGGCCAGGCAAATGCCCGCCGCCACCGCCCGCGCATCGATTTTCCGAAGAGCGCAATGGGGTTTTCGGTCCGCTGCTGGAGCGATGCCGCCTCAGAAGGTCGGGTCTACGGGGTTTATGCCGGGATACCAGTCCTTGGAAACCGGGTTTCTGCCGCCGAAGCTGGAAATTCCGTTTTCATCGGTGCAACGGTAACCCTGAACGGGAAGTCCACGGCTGCCAAAAACATTCCGGTAGGGGCCGCGCGAATATCCGGTCGAGCCAAGAGCGCTGTGGCAATTGTAACGGACCTTTGGCTGCAGCGTGCGCGGATCCTTGACGCCGGGCAGGTTTGCATAGGCATCCGGTGCGGGGGCAAAACCGTTCTGGAAAACAGTCTGCGCCTGCGCCGACGCGCTCAGCAAAACCGCCGCGAGGATCGCTGCCAATCGTGTCGCCGTTCTTGTCTTCATCGATGCCGGTCCCGAACCATCATCCAACCGATGTAGGCTGTCGGCGGCTCTCGCACAAAGGGCCGTACAGGCACAATTTCGTGAAAGCCGCCTTTTCAGTCTTCCAGGCGGCGGAAAGCCGTCGGCTTTTCGTAAAGCCAGCCGATGCGCTCGATGGCCGCATCGAGATTTTCGCGTGCGACATTCATCGTATGGCCATTGGCATGCAGCAGCGTTTCCTCGTTTTCCATGAGGCCGACATGGCCCTTCCAGAAGACGAGATCGCCGCGGCGCAATTCATCCCGCTCTATTTCTACGCCGAGCGACTTCACCTGCATGTCGGTATCGCGCAGAACCCGCCGGCCCGCCATGGCCATGGAAAGCTGCACGAGGCCGGAACAATCGATACCGAAGCCGGAACGGCCGCCCCAGAGATAGGGGGTCTCAATAAAGCGCAGTGCTACCGCCACATAATCCTCTTCAAGCGCCGCATCCACGGCGCGACAATGGGCGGCGATGATGCCTTCGCCCTTCTCGGTCAGCAGGTAACGGGTGCCGCGTGTCTCCGCCTCACCAACGATGCGGATGAGACTGCCCATGGACAGCGCTGCGACCGGCGGTTTGCGCAATTCAGCGGCTGGATAGAGAAAAGTGCGCGGTGCAATCACCCGATGGGTGGCGACAACGACATCGCCGATCGCCGTTTCCGGCACATAGCCGGCATAACCATCTGCATCCGCCTGCACCCATGCCCAGCCATTCGCGTGCTCGAAAACACGGACGGTTTCGCCAGACAGCAGCTCGGTATCGATGCCGGCGGCAAGGTCCGGCGTCGGCCGCAGGCCAACAACCGGCACCGCGATCTGCGCGGGCGAGCCGCTGACGAAACGTTCGGCCTGCACCACGCCCTGCAGCTTTTCATCGGCGAGATCGGAGCGGAAGACATTCAGGCGGCGGTCGAGCATCATGGGTTTCACATCCAGAGGTTAAATCATGCGCGCCTGATCAATAATCAGATCGCCGAATTTTTCCAGATAAAGCGCACCGGCCACCGTGCGTTTTATCACGACATTGCGCTTGTCCCGCTCATCCCGAACCCGGTCGACCAATCCAAGAGCACCCAGACTGTCGAGGGCGCGGGTAATAACCGGTTTCGTCACACCCAGCATGGCGGCGAGACCCCGCACGGTGTGCGGCGGCGGCACAAGATAAATCTGCAGCAGGATGGCGGTTTGACGCAAGGTCAAATCCGGCTGATCGTCAATGACCTGCGCCGTGGATACACGATGCCAGAGACCCAGTGCCTCCGTGGGCGACAATTGTGCAGGCAAACCGTGACCCTTCCAGTCGTTGTCTTATCGTTTTCATTCAACCGAACGGAAAACTCAAGAACCATCCCGCACAAACAGAACCGCCGCACGGCGCAGATCAGAAAGATCGCGCGGCGCGGCGGTATTTGTTGACCCGTTTTCGAGCCATAATGTCCCCTCTGGACTTGCAGAATGGGATGCAGGAAGCGTGCCAGTTTTGTTGCAGCGCACAAATACCCGTAAAAACAGCAACTTAAGGCATGAACTCCGCCTTGTGGCGAAATTTTCCGCAAAGGACAACTAGCAACAAAAACAGGCAAAAAATAATTCAATGATTAAAAACTGCCTTCCGCCGCGACAGCGGAAGGCATGGGTAAATGCGGATCAGATCTCCGCGCCGCGCGCGGCATCGACCGCATCGACATTCTGTCGCCGGTTATAGCGGATCGACGACCAGAGCGAGATACCGATCAGGCCAGCGCCGCCAAGGCCCGTGATGACCTCCGGAATATGCACCATGGTCTGCACGTACATGATGACGGACAGGATGAGGATTGCATAAAAGGCGCCGTGCTCCAGATAGCGATATTCGGCCAGGGTTCCCTTCTCGACCAGCATGATGGTCATCGAACGCACATACATGGCGCCGATACCGAGGCCGATGGCGATGATGAAGAGATTCTGCGTCAGCGCAAAAGCGCCGATAACGCCATCGAAGGAGAAGCTGGCATCCAGCACTTCGAGATAAAGAAACGCACCGAAGCCGCCTTTCGCCGCGCCTTCCAGCATTTCCTGGCTGCGGTCGAGAATGCCGCCGACGACTTCCACCAGCAGGAAGGTCAAAAGACCCCAGATCGCCGAATGGAAGAAGGTGTTGGCCGCGACCGGACCAAGTTCCGGATTGTCGCTAGCACCGATGATGCGGGAAAAGATCAGCATGACGACCAGCACGAAGGCAATCTCGATGCCCTTCACGGAGGAATAGGTTGCAGCCTTTTCCTCGATCCAGCGCACCCAGTGCACGTCCTTTTCATGGTCGAAGAAGAAGTTGAGACCGACCATCATCAGGAAGGTGCCGCCGAAAGCCGCAATCGGCAGATGGGCGTCACGCATGATTTCCGCGTAACGTTCTGGCTGCGTAGCCGCCATGACAATCGCCGTCCACGGGCCGACATTGGCCGCGACGACCACGATGAGCAGCGGGAAGACGATACGCATGCCGAAAACGGCAATCAGGATACCCCAGGTCAGGAAGCGATGCTGCCAGACCGGTGTCATATCCTTGAGCTTATTGGCGTTGACGATGGCGTTGTCGAAGGAAAGTGAGATTTCCAGCACCGCCAGCACGACGCAGATGAAGAAGATCGTCGCCGTACCGCCGACCGTTCCGGTCATTTCCCAACCGAGATAACCGCCGAGGATCAAACCGACCACGGTGACGATAAAAGCCCACTTGAAGTAGGTAAGCGTGTTTTTCTGGGCAGCGCTCATGTCCGGTCGCCTCCCATAACGAGGGCGTTCACGGACCGACGCAGGGCGTCAGGCCGCACGCAGAAAGCACGCGCGCGAAGCACATTCAGGTTTTTCATAGTTTTTAATCCGCCGGCCAATTTTTGCAGGCGGTACCGACATCGCGAGAGCGCCGTAAAACTCTCGCCAGAGGGGCCCGGCACCTTTGTTTCCTCTGCCGTTGCGAGACAAATCATCGCAGGGCTCTTTCTTACTCCCTGAAGATCACGCCTTCGTCAAGTCCCGTGATCGTGATCAAGGCCTTGAGGAAGATCAAACCTGCTCTGCTGCCAGGTCTTCAGCGGTTTCGCGGCGGCGTTTGAGAGTATTTTCGCGGAAGAAGATATAAAGGCCGGAAAGAACGATCAGGCCCGCGCCGACGACGATACTCGTCTGCGGCACATCGCCGAAGAACAGCCAGCCGAAAATCACCGCCCAGAGCAGCAGCGTATATTGCAGCGGCGCGACGGTTGCGGCATCGGCGAGTTTAAGCGCGCGGTTGACCAGCACATGCGCCGTCATGGCGACGACGCCGAGCAGGCCGAGGAATGCCAGATCGAAACTGGACTGAACCGGCAGCCATCCCGATGGCGTGAGGAATACCGCGACAATGCCCGCAAGCGCTGCACCGATGATCTGCCAGAAGGCAAGCACCGTATCCGGCGTATTGCGCAGCTGGCGGCCGGATAACATCATGAAAGCGAAAGCGGCACTGCCGAGGATGGAAAAGAGTGCGGCGGAGGTGAGGCTTGCCGAACTGGGCTTGAGCGCAATGAGAACGCCGACAAAACCGATGGCGATGGCCGTCCAGCGACGCCAGCCCACTTTTTCTCCGAGCAGAAACGGCGAGAGCGCCGCCACATAGATTGGGGCGGCCAGCCAATAGGTCATGACATCGGCGAGCGGCAGGGCCGCGACCGCGAAATAGAAACAGAAAAGCTCTGCGGTGGAGAAGAAGACGCGCGCAAACTGAAGGCCGGGACGCTCAATTCTGACAAGGCCAGAGAGGCCGGCACGCCAGACGATCGGAACGAGGATAATAAGCGCCGCCGCGCTGCGAATGAGGATCACCTGACCCTGGCTATAGGTGGCTACGAGCCATTTCCCCATGGCGTCGTTCAGTGCGAAAAGCAGCATTCCAAGCAGCATGACGGCCACGCCGAGGCCAGTCGGCGAAAGCTTACGTATCATAGACATGTCAGTTCCGATCTCTCCCAATGGCTGCATTGGTCGTCCAGCCAGCCATCCTTTGTCAAGCCCCGAACGGCCGGGCCCGAACAATTAATAGTACTAATAATATCGACATGTGGAATGTCAGGTGAAGATTCGCCGTTCTTCGGCTACGAGTTCCTGAAGAAAATCGACCACCGTGCGGACGCGGACCAGTTGACGGGCGGATTCGTGATAGGCCGTCCAGTAGGACCGGCTGATGGTGAGTTGCGGCATGATACGCAGCAGTTCGGGATATTGCCCGGCAATGTAATTATGCAGGATGCCGATACCCGCACCGGAACGCACCGCCTCGGTCTGCCCGGTGGCGCTGGAGATTTCGAAGGCGGCGTCCCAGTCGCGCATGATCTCACCGGTAAAGTTCAGTGAAGGCGAAAAGATCAGGTCCTCTACGTAGCCGATCCGCCGGTGGCGCTTCAGCGCCTCGACATCATCAGGCGTTCCATAATCGGCCAGATAATCCGCCGAGGCATAGAGGCCCAGCGAATAATCGGTGAGCTTTGAAAACATCAGCCTGCCCTGCTCCGGCCTTTCGATGGTGATGGCTATATCGGCCTCACGCTGCGACAGGGAGAAAGAACGCGGCACCGGCACGAGCTGGATTTTCAGATCGGGATAACGCGCCGTCAGCCGGCCGAGCCGCGGCGCGAGGAAAGAAACGCCGAGGCCATCCGGCGCGCCGATGCGCACCGTTCCCGCCACCGCCGTATCGACGCGGCCGAGATTTGCCTGGGCATTCAGCATTTCGGTTTCCATGCGCTCGGCCCCGGCAAGAAGGCGCTGCCCCTCTTCGGTCAACTCGCAGCCATTGGTGCTGCGCAGGAAGAGCTGCGTGCCGATGGCCGCTTCCAGTGCGGAAATGCGCCGGCTGAGGGTGGCATGGTTGACGCCAAGTTTTCTGGCCGCCGAAAGAAACTGGCCGCTTCGAGCGACGCTTAGAAACAAACGCACATCATCCCAGTTCACAGCACCCTCCTTATGTCTATTTTTGCACAATGGATGCTTATTTCAGGCGATTGATTTGTGCAAATCGAAAGGTAATGCTGCGCCATCACATTCTGGAGGAACACCCATGAAGGAAATCGGTCATTTCATTAACGGCAAGCATGTGCCGGGCACCAGCGGCCGCACATCGAATGTCTACAACCCGGCCACCGGCGAAGTTCAGGCAACTGTCGCGCTTGCAAGCGACGCCGAACTGCGCGCCGCCGTGGAGAGCGCCAAGGCTGCGCAGCCGAAATGGGCCGCAACCAACCCGCAGCGTCGCGCCCGCGTTTTCTTCAAGTTCGTCGAACTTCTGAACCGCGACATGAACGAGCTGGCGGTGCTGCTCTCCAGCGAGCATGGCAAGACCGTTGAAGATTCCAAGGGCGATATCGTGCGCGGCCTCGAAGTCTGCGAATTCGTCTGCGGCATTCCGCATCTGCAGAAGGGCGAATTCACCGAGGGTGCAGGCCCGGCAATCGACATGTACTCGATCCGCCAGCCGGTTGGCATCGGCGCGGGCATTACGCCGTTCAACTTCCCCGGCATGATCCCGATGTGGATGTTCGCGCCCGCAATTGCCTGCGGCAACGCCTTCATCCTCAAGCCTTCCGAGCGCGACCCGTCGCTGCCGATCCGTCTTGCCGAACTGATGATCGAAGCCGGTCTTCCGGCCGGCATCCTCAACGTCGTCAACGGTGACAAGGGCGCCGTCGACGCCATCCTGACCGATCCCGATATCGGCGCGGTCTCCTTCGTCGGTTCGACGCCGATCGCCCGTTACGTCTATGGCACGGCCGCCATGAACGGCAAGCGTGCGCAGTGCTTCGGCGGTGCGAAGAACCACATGATCATCATGCCGGATGCCGATCTCGACCAGGCGGTAAACGCGCTGATGGGCGCAGGTTACGGTTCGGCCGGCGAGCGCTGCATGGCTGTTTCCGTTGCGGTTCCGGTTGGTGAGGAGACGGCAAACCGTCTCGTCGAAAAGCTCATTCCGCAGATCGAAAGCCTGAGGATCGGCCCCTATACCGACGACAAGGCCGATATGGGTCCGCTCGTCACCAAGGAAGCGCAGACGCGCGTCAAGGGCCTGATCGACAGCGGCGTCGCGCAGGGCGCGAAGCTTCTGGTCGATGGCCGCGACTTCAAGCTGCAGGGCTATGAGGACGGCTATTTCGTCGGCGGCTGCCTGTTCGACCACGTGACCCCTGACATGGACATCTACAAGACGGAAATCTTCGGACCCGTTCTCTCCGTCGTTCGCGCCAAGAATTACGAAGACGCGCTGGAACTGCCGATGAAGCATGAATATGGCAACGGCGTTGCCATCTATACCCGCGACGGCGATGCCGCCCGCGACTTCGCAAGTCGCGTCAATATCGGCATGATCGGCGTCAACGTTCCGATCCCGGTTCCGCTTGCCTATCACTCCTTCGGCGGCTGGAAAGCCTCGAGCTTCGGCGACCTCAACCAGCACGGGACGGATTCGATCAAGTTCTGGACAAAGACCAAGACGATCACCTCGCGCTGGCCGTCGGGTATCAAGTCGGGCGCTGAATTCGTGATGCCGACAATGAAGTAAGCCGGGAAGCCGGTACACAAGCAAAAGCCCCGCTGGAAAAACAGCGGGGCTTTTTATTGGATTTCGGCTGGGCGGTAAGGGCTGCGCCGGGATCAGTTGGTCGGGCCGTCGTTGAAACCCACTTCATCCACCAGTTCGGACGCCTGCTTGCGATGGGCGGCTATGTCCGTCAGCGGCAGCTTGTCCGGATTGATGGGGCCGAAGCCCTTCACGACATCGGATGGCTCCGCGCCGGGCAGCACCGGATATTCGAAGACCTGCTTGGCATAGATTTCCTGCGCCTCGCGGGAGGCCAGGAATTCCATAAGCTTCAGCGCATTGTCTTTGTTGGGGGCGTGTTTCGTCAGCGCCATGCCGGAAATATTTACATGTGTGCCGCGATCGCCCGCATTGGGGAAGATCACCCGCACCGATCCGGCCCATTCCTTTTCTTCCGGCTCGCGATCATTGGTCAGCATCAGGCCGACATAATAGGTGTTGCCGAGTGCGATATCGCATTCGCCGGAAAAGATCGATTTCGCCTGGCTGCGGTCGGTTCCGTCAGGCTTGCGGGCGAGATTGTTCTTCAGGCCGGTCAGCCATGTGCGGGTATAATCGACGCCGTGATGGGCAATCATCGAGGCGATCAGCGCGATATTATAGGAATGCTGGCCGTCGCGAATGCAGATCTTGCCCTTCCATTTCGGATCGGCAAGCTCCTCATAGGTAATGTCCTTCTGGGTCACCCGCTCCTTCGACGCATAGACCACCCGGCCGCGCGTGGTGAGACCAAACCATTCGCCCTCGGGGTCGCGCAGATTGGCGGGGATATCCTTTTCGATGACGGGATCGTTGAGGACCGGCTGGGTAACCTTGCCCTCCTTCGCCTCGACGAGACGGGCGATATCGACCGTCAGCAGCACATCCGCGGGCGAATTGACGCCCTCGGCCTGAATGCGTTCCACCAGCCCCTTATCGAGAAAAAGCACATTCGCCTCTATCCCGGTTTCCTTCGTGAAAGCATCGAGCAGCGGCTGGATCAATTCAGGCTGGCGATAGGAATAGACGTTAACCTCCCCTTCTGCCAGAGCGACGGGCGCGGCGACAAGGATCGTCAACCCTGAAAAAACGGCAGCGGAAAAGTATGATTTCAAGCTTGCCATTATGAATGCCTCCATTACATTCCGATTCTTGACTTGTTTGTTCATGAATCATCCGGACGGTCAACAAGGCTGTTCGAGAAATATCGGATGGGTGCCAGTTTTTTCAGTTTCTGGAATTGTTCTAAACTGAAAAAGAGACTATATAACTCCACATTGAGAGTTAGGAGACCAGCATGCGCTTGACCAAACAGACCAACTATGCCGTTCGCATGTTGATGTATTGCGCCGCCAATGAAGGCCATCTGAGCCGCATTCCCGAGATCGCCAAGGCTTATGGCGTTTCGGAGCTGTTCCTGTTCAAAATCCTGCAGCCGCTGAACAAGGCGGGCCTGGTGGAAACCGTGCGCGGTCGCAACGGCGGCGTGCGGCTTGGCAAACCCGCCGAAGAGATCAGCCTGTTCGACGTAGTGAAGGTGACTGAAGACAGCTTCGCCATGGCCGAATGCTTCGAGGACGGTGCTGTGGAATGTCCGCTTGTGGATAGCTGCGGCCTCAACTCGGCTCTTCGCAAGGCGCTCAATGCCTTTTTCGACGTTCTGGCGGAATATTCGATCGACGATCTCGTCAAGGCTCGGCCCCAGATCAACTTCCTGCTGGGCCTCGATACGGAAATGCCGAAGATCGCCGCCCTTCCGGCTGCCTGATCCTCCCAATGCCGTATCGGCAATTGCCATAGCCCGTGTCCTTCAGGCCACGGGCTTTTCTTTTATAGAATACGCATGAAATGTAATATTTTTGATCCTGCGTGTTGACGTCGCGAATGGAAGCGGCGCATTTGGTCGCGAGCTTTTTCAAGCAACCAATCAGCGTCGCAATGATCATCAAGCCTGAATTCCATACATTTGCACTCACCGCGCTCGTCGGCAGCATAGGGGCGCTACTCGCCAGCCTCATCGATATTCCGGCGCCTTTTCTTTCCGGCCCGGCGCTTGCCGTGACGATCACGGGGCTGGCCGGTGTAAGGCTTGGTGTTCCCGCCTTCATCCGCAATGCCTGTTTCGTCGTCGTCGGCATTTCTATGGGAACGAGCGTGACGCCCTCCGTGATCGACGCGGCAAAGACATGGCCCGTGAGCTTCGTCGTTGTGCTCGTCGCTGTCGTCATCATGCTCTATGTCGCCTACTGGATCCTGCATTACGGCTTCGGTTACGACCGGACAACGGCGATGCTGGGCGCCTCTCCCGGTCATCTCAGCTATATCATCAGCCTCGGCGCCGAGACGAAAAGCGACCTTGCGACCGTCAGCATCGTGCAAAGCGTGCGGGTGCTGGCGCTGACGCTTTCCGTGCCGCTGATCGTCGAATATTTCGATCTCGTCAGCACGGAACCGCTTGTGGCCAACCCGCCAATGGGCCTTTTCACGCTGGCGCTGACCATCGGCGCATCGCTTCTGACCGGCTGGCTTTTCCTGCGCTGGAAGTTTCCGGCCGCGCTGCTGCTTGGCGGCGTCGCCATTTCCATCGGCACCCACATTACCGGCCTTACCGAAGGCGGCGTTCCCACCTGGCTCAGCCTGCCCGTCTATGTGCTGATCGGCTGCCTTATCGGCACGCGCTTTTCGAATGTCTCACTGATGGACGTGCGAAAAGGCTTTCTGGCCGGCTTCGTCGTCACCATCGCCGTGATGCTGATTGCCGGAAGCATTGCCTGGATGATTTCCCGGGTGACCGGCGTTCCGCTCAATGCCGTCATGATCGCCTATTCGCCGGGCGGCCTGGAGACCATGGCAGCGATGGCGGTGATGATGCATGCCGATACCGCCTATGTCGGCTCCCACCACGTCATCAGGCTCCTGTTTCTTTCCGTTCTAATGCCGCTGGTCATGGGCAAGGACGCACGCAAGCGGGACGGCGAAACCTGACCGTCGGCGTGTAGCCGGAGCCATCGGCGCGAAAACGCAGATGGCATGCAACCATTTTTCCTCCCGGCCGTTTATATTCGGCCGCAATTGCGGCGGCGATCTTTTGCCTGTTCGGCAGGCTGACCCACCGGAGGAACATTCATGAACCGCTTGATGACGTTGACGGGCGCCGGACTTGCGCTTGCCCTTTCTGTTTCCATCGCTCAGGCGCAGGTGGTCGTGTCGTCGAAGATCGACACGGAAGGCGGTGTTCTCGGCAACATCATCCTCGCCGTCCTTAACCAGAACAAGATCGAAACGACGGATCGCATCCAGCTTGGCGCCACGCCGGTTGTGCGAAAAGCGATCACCGCCGGTGAGATCGACATCTATCCGGAATATACCGGCAACGCCGCGTTCTTTTTCTCCAAGGCGGACGATCCGCTCTGGAAAGATGCGGCTAAGGGCTATGAAGAGGCGAAAACACTCGACTTCGATGCCAACAAGATCGTCTGGCTGACGCCATCGCCGGCAAACAACACCTGGGCGATTGCGCTGCGCAAGGATGTCGCCGACAAGAACAATTTGAAGACGCTTTCCGATTTTGGCAAATATGTCGCCGATGGCGGCGAAGTCGTGCTTGCCGCATCTTCCGAATTCGTCAACTCCGCCGCCGCGCTCCCTGCATTTCAAACCACCTATGGCTTCACCATGAAGCCTGACCAGCTGATCACGCTTTCCGGCGGTGACACCGCGGCCACCATCGCCGCCGCCGCCAACCAGACCAACAATGCCAATGCCGCCATGGTCTATGGCACGGATGGCGGCATCGCGCCCTCCGGTCTTGTGGTGCTGGAGGACGACAAACATGTGCAGCCAGTCTATCAGCCAGCGCCGATCATTCGCGAAGAGGTTCTGAAAAAGCACCCGAATATCGAAGAGCTGCTGAAACCCGTGTTCGAAAAACTCGATCTGGCAACGCTGCAGGATTTGAACGCCCGCGTGCAGGTTGGCGGCGAACAGGCCAAAACCGTGGCGCTCGACTTTCTGACAAAGAACGGCTTCGTCAAGTAACCGCTCGCGGCACCGGAGCGGGTTGCGGGAACCGGTGCGTTCCCGTGGTCCCGTCCCAAATCATGGTACACGGGCCAAAAGACAGGGGAGCAGGATTTGACGAAATGGCCTGACAAAGTGGGCGTTGTGATTTCGTGCCTGCTTCTTTATGCGCTTTTTGCCTCACCTTTCATGACATTCCGTGCCAACCGGATCGTTCAGGGCGAGACACGAACGGTCTTTGAAGCTCTTCCGGGTTCGGCTGCAACTGTTCTCGTCACCATCGTTCTTCTTTCGGCCTTCATCGCCTTTTTCCGCTTTCCCACGCGATTGAAACTCGCATTCGCGCTCACCGGTCTTGCGGCACTGGCGGTTTTCGTCGGGCAGGCGGCATCTTTCCTCATGCCGGAGGGCAACGGTTTTGCCCGCGTTTCACCTGCCAGCGGCTTCTGGCTGATATTTGCCGGGCTGGCTCTGCTCGCTACGGATTGTATTGCGCGTCTTGAGCCGAAGCCCGCTGCCCGGATTTTGCTGCTGCTGGTGGCCATCGCCGCGCTCGCGGCCGTGCTGACAAGCGGCCTCTGGAACGACCTCTCCATCATCAAGGAATATACCGGCCGGGCCGATACATTCTGGACCGAGGCTTTGCGGCATGTGGAACTTGCCATCGGCTCGCTGATCGCAGCGACCGTGGTGGGCATCCCCCTGGGGATACTCTGTTACAAGGTCGAGCGGTTGCGCGCAGGCGTACTGAACAGCCTCAACATCGTCCAGACCATTCCCTCCATCGCCCTTTTCGGCCTTTTGATCGCACCGCTCGGGTGGATCGCGGCCACTGTGCCGGGTGCCGCGAAAATCGGCATTGCCGGCATCGGCATGGCGCCCGCTTTCGTGGCACTGTTTCTTTATTCGCTGCTGCCGGTGGTTTCCAACACGGTGGTCGGTCTTTCCGGTGTTTCGCAAGCGGTACGGGAAGCGGCGCGCGGGCTTGGCATGACGCCGGTGCAACGGCTGCTGCGGGTGGAATTTCCGCTGGCCATGCCGGTCATCCTCACCGGTATCCGCATCGTGCTGGTGCAGAATATCGGCCTGGCGACGATTGCCGCCCTGATCGGCGGCGGCGGCTTTGGCGTTTTCGTATTTCAGGGCATCGGGCAGACAGCGATGGACCTCGTGCTGCTCGGCACCGTGCCGACGGTTCTTCTCGGCTTTGCGGCCGCGATAACACTCGACGCCCTCATAGACAGCAATCTCTTCAGCGCAGGCGGAAGGCAAAAGGCATGATCGAAATCGACACCATCACGAAACGATATGGCGATGCCGCCGTCGTGGATCAGGTATCGCTGACTGTCGCGCCGCGCACCGTCACCGTCATCGTCGGCACCTCCGGCTCGGGAAAGACCACTCTGCTGCGCATGATAAACCGGCTGGTGGAGCCCACCTCCGGCACGATCCGTATCGATGGTGAGGATGTCAGCGCGATGCCCGGTTTCAAGCTGCGCCGCCAGATCGGCTACGCCATTCAGGGCCATGGCCTGTTTCCGCACCGGACGGTGGCCGAAAATATCGCGACCGTTCCGCAGCTGATCGGCTGGGATCGCAAGCGGATCGAGGCGAAGATCGACGCGCTGATGCAGCTCTTCCAGCTCGATCCCGCGCTTTATGCCGACCGTTTCCCGCATGAACTCTCAGGCGGTCAGCAGCAGCGTGTCGGCGTGGCGCGTGCGCTGGCCGCCGAGCCCAACATTCTTCTGATGGACGAACCCTTCGGCGCGCTGGACCCGGTGATCCGCGCCAAGGCCCAGAACGATCTTCTCGATATCCAGAAGAAGCTCGGCGTGACCGTCGTTCTCGTCACGCACGATATGGACGAGGCCTTTCATCTGGCGGATCGTATCGCCGTGATGGACAAGGGCCGCATCGTGCAGGACTGCCCGCCGGCCGAACTGGTGCTGAAACCGGCGACGGATTTCGTGCGCACCATGATCGGCGAAAACGAACGGGCGCTGAAACTGCTGTCCGTTCTCTCCGTTGCCGATGTCGTGGAGCCGGGAAACGCAGAGGGCGAACCGCTCACCGAGCATACGAGCCAGCGCGACGCCCTGTCGGCTATGTTATGGGCGGGCTGCGATGCCTTGCCGGTCGTCAGGGACAATGGTGAACCCGCCGGCCGGGTGCGGCGTGACGTTCTCCTCCAGCGTGCCGCCGGAGCCCCATGAAAAACGCCTTATCCTTCTTTGCCCTCGGTTTCCTGACGCTGGCGCTGGCCATCTTCCTTGCCGTGCCGCAGGTCTTCGCACCGGTGTTTCGCCCTCTCGTGCAGGCCAATGCGCCGGCAATCTACACGCAGGCCAATCTGTTTTCCCTCACGCTGTCGCATCTGACCATTGTGGCGATTGCCACGGGGCTGGCCACGCTCACGGCGGGAGCGCTTGCGGTTCTCGTCACCCGGCCATTCGGGGCGGATTTCCTGCCGCTGTCGCGCAGCATCGTCAATATCGGGCAAACCTTTCCGCCGGTAGCGGTGCTGGCGCTGGCTGTACCGATGATCGGTTTTGGCGAAAAACCAACGCTCATTGCCCTGTTTCTCTATGCGCTCTTACCGGTATTCGAAAATACGCTGACGGGTCTTACAACCCTGCCCGCCACGGTGATGGATGCCGCGAGAGGCAGCGGCATGACCGGCTGGCAACGCCTTGTAAAAGTGGAGTTGCCGCTTGCCCTTCCAGCCATTCTCGCCGGCATCCGGCTTTCGGCGGTCATCAGCCTTTCGACCGCGACCATCGGCTCGACCGTCGCGGCGCGCACCCTCGGCGAAGTGATCATTGCCGGCCTGCAATCCAATAATCTGGCCTTCATTCTTCAGGGCGGGCTGATCGTTGCGGCGCTGGCGATCCTGATTCACGCTGCCTTTTCCGCGCTGGAGAAGAGTGCGGCGCGCAAAACCGGGCACTGACCCAGGCAAGCCCCGCATTTTTATATTCCCGATACCCGCCGCACATGGTAGGGGCTGACCGTCGAAACAGAAACATTCGAGGTTCGGGTGACACAGGCAATTGTCGTGATGGGAGTGAGCGGCTCCGGCAAGTCCACGGTCGCGGAAGCAGTGGCGGAGAAACTGGGCGTTGCTTTCATAGAGGGCGACAAGCTTCACCCGAAATCCAACGTCGATAAAATGTCCGAGGGTATTCCGCTGACGGACGAAGACCGCTGGCCCTGGCTCGATCTTATCGGCGCGGAACTACGCAAGGGCAGCGAAAGCAACGGGGTCGTCGTTTCCTGCTCGGCGCTCAAGAAAATCTATCGTGACCGGCTTCGCAAGGCCACTGGCGGCCCGCTGGCTTTCGTCTATCTGGATGGCAGCCTGGAGCTTCTCAGCCGGCGCATGGGCGAACGCAAGGGCCATTTCATGCCGCTTTCGCTGCTTCAAACCCAGCTTGCCACGCTGGAAGTGCCGACCGGCGAACCGGGTGTCGTGACCGTCAGCATCGATGCCACACCGGAGGATATTGCGAATAACGCACTTTCCGGTTTGAAGACGGTGACGTTCTAAAATCCGAGCCTGTCGCGCAGGCCGTACCACCACGCGCCAAGCACGGTCAGCGGCACCCGGAAGGTCTTGCCGCCGGGGAACGGATAGTTCGGCAGCGAGCTCCAGATATCGAAACGTTCGGCGTGGCCGGCAACGGCCTCGCCCAGTATCTTGCCGAGCAGATGGGTTGTCGTAACACCATGGCCGCTGTCGCCATGCGAGAAATAGATATTGTCCGACAGCCTGCCCATATGCGGAATGCGCGTCAGGGTCAGCGCGAAATTTCCGCTCCAGGCAAAGTCGATCTTCGTTTTTTCCAATTGCGGGAAGGTTTTGAGCATGTTCGGGCGGATCACGCCCGTGAGGTCAGCCGGATCGCTGCCGCCATAACCGATGCCGCCGCCATAGAGCAGGCGATTATCCGAGGTCCGGCGGTAATAATCGAGAATGTAATTGGCATCCTCGACGCAATAATTGGCAGGCAGAAGAGCCTCGATCAGATCGGCATCGAGCGGCTCCGTCGCCATGACCTGGCTTGAGACCGGCATCATGCGGTCGCCGATTTCCGGCAAGAGTTTACCGAGATAGGCGTTGCCGCAGACGAGGACATATTTCGTCTTCACGCTGCCTGTTGCCGTGCGCACCACGGGGTTTGCGCCCTGCTCCACCGCAATGACCCGCGAATTTTCGAATATGCGAGCACCGAGGCTTTCCGCCGCCGCCGCTTCGCCCTGCACCAGATTGAGCGGGTGGATATGCCCGCCGAAGCGGTCGATCATGCCGCCGGCATATCGTTCGGTCTTCACATACTGGCCGACATCCGCCTTCGAGACCATTTCGAGACCGCCATGGCCATGTTTCTCCCAATGGGCCTTATGGGCCTCCATCTCGCGGATCTGTTTCGGCGTGAAGGCGGCGAAGAAACCGCCATCGACGAGATCACAATCGATGGCGTATTTGGCGATGCGGTTGCGGATGATCGCGCCGCCTTCAAGCGACATTTCGCCGAGTTTCACCGCCTTGTCATGCCCATAGCGGCCAGCGATGGTTTCGAGATCGCGGCTATAGCCGTTGACGATCTGGCCGCCATTGCGACCCGAAGCGCCGAAGCCGACGCGGACGCCTTCCAGAACGATGACGGAATAGCCGCGCTCACTGAGTTCCAGCGCGGCGGAAATGCCGGTAAAGCCACCGCCGATGATGCAGACATCGGCGTCCAGCGCGCCTTCGAGCGTCGGCCGCACGGTTTTGACATTCGCGGAGGCCGCATACCATGACGATGTGTGGCCGGGATTGGGAATGTTCGTTACCTCAGCCATTTCACACCGTCCTGATATAGGCGTCATATTCGACGTCGGTTACACGCAGGGAAAATTCGGAAAGCTCCTGCTGCTTGCAGGCGGAAAACAGCGTGCGGTACTTCTGGCCGAGCGTCGCATAGGCAAAGCTCGACCGCGTGAAGCGCTGCAACGCATAGTCCCAGTTGGTGGGCAGCGGCTCGTGATTGATCGCGTGGCTGTCGCCGGCAATCGCGCCGCCCGGTTGGCGCTTCTCCTTCATGCCGGCCAATGCGGCGCTCAGGATCATCGCGACAACGAGATAGGGATTGGTGTCGGCGCCGGCGACCCGGTGTTCGATACGCGTCGCGGCCTTGCTGGCAACGATGACACGCACAGCCGCCGAGCGGTTGTCGATGCCCCAGGAGGCGTAGGTCGGTGCGTGTTCGCTGGGGGTCAGACGTCGATAAGAATTGGCATGGGGGGCGAAGATCGCCATGCTTTCACCCATGTTTTCCAAAAGGCCGCCGACCGAATGCATCAAGGCATCCGATGGGCCATCCTCTCCGGCGTAGATGTTCCTGCCGTCCCTGTCGAGAACGGAAAAATGCACATGCATGCCATTGCCGGCCTGCAACCCATAAGGCTTGGCCATGAAGGTGGCGTCGAGGTCATGCCGTCGCGCCACGCCCTTGACGATACGTTTCAGAAAGACCGCGAAATCGGCCGCCTGCAATGCATCCGGCACATGATTGAGGTTGATCTCATATTGGCCGGGACCGTTTTCCCGCAGCGTCGTATCGGCAAGCACGCCCTGTGCGCGGCAGGCCGTGGCAATATCATGGAAGACGTCCTCGAAATCCTGCAGTTCGGAAATCGACAGAACCTGGGTCTGGCCCGTGTGCCAGCGGCCCTCGCGGCTATGCGGCGGCCGGACGGGATCGAGCGCGGAGCGGACGGGATCGATCAAGTAAAATTCGAGTTCGGTGGCAACGACCGGTGTGAGACCGGCCTTTTTATAAGCGTTCAGAACCTGCGCCAGAACATGGCGCGGATCGCCATAAAAGCCGGTTCCATCCGGATTTTTCATTGCCAGCAGAACCTGCGCCGTCGGGCGGCCAAGCCATGTCACCCGCGACAGCGTGCCTGGAACGGGGAAACAAAACCCGTCCGGATCGCCCGTGCCTTCCGCAAGGCCTGCGGCATGCACATCCCGGCCCCAGATATCCAGCGCATAGACCGACCGGGGAATGGCCATTCCCTTTTCAAGAACGTCGATTGCCCGTTCGCGCGGAATCCATTTGCCGCGCGGCACGCCGTTCGCGTCTATGACGAAAGCTTCGAGAATTTCGATATCGGGGTTATCGGCGAAAAATTTCTTTGCGTTTTCAATATCATCCATCATGCACCAGCAAGCCGTTTCCATCTCGTTTCATGCGCAGCGAGTTGCGCTAACGAAAGTCGTCCTGCTGCTGATAGATGAGAAACCTCGCCACCATGATGACGTTTCGCCCCTTTTCCCCTTTAGATCATTACATGATCTAAATTATATAGTTAGAACGGGATTTCAGGCGAAAACCGCTTACACTTTTCGCCATCCCGCCCCAGCATGCGACCATGTTACGTGGCCTGTCCCCGGAAGGCCAGCGGATTTAGCTATCAGGGATTGAACCTTTCAGGGCGATAGGCGTCGATGGCGATAACCGGCGTTTCACCCAGCATGGTTTCCGCCAATACACGGCCGGTGATCGGCCCAAGTGTAAGGCCATGGTGGGCGTGCCCGAAAGCAAACCACAATGTTTTATGGCGCGGCGCTTTGCCGATGATCGGCATCATATCCGGCGTGCAGGGCCGCGCACCCATCCACGGTTCCGCATCCAGCCGGCCGCCGAGAGGAAAGACGGTGCGCGCCACCCGCTCCGCCCGCTCGATCTGCACGGGAGATTTCGGTGCATCGCGTTCGGCAAACTCCGCGCCCGTCGTCAGGCGGATGCCCTTTCGCATCGGCGCGAGGAAATAACCGCGCTCGGCGTCGATGAGCCAGTTATTGAGCTTCGTGCCTTCCTGCGGCGCATAATGCATGTGGTAACCGCGCTTCACACCAAGTGGAAAGCGGTAACCCAGCCGTTCCGTAACGATATCCGCCCAGGGGCCAAGCGCCACGACGGCATGTTCGGCCTCGACCGCGCCGGTTTCGGTGCGCACCGTCCACCCGCTCACCGTCTGGCTGAGGGTGGAAGCATCGCCCCTGACGAAGCTTCCGCCGAGGCTCTCGAACAGCCAGACATAAGCGAGCGTCAGCGCATGAGGATCGCGTACCGACCAGGGATCGTTCCATTTCAGGCCGCCGACGAAATCATGGCTCAGATGCGGCTCGGCTGCGGCAAGCTCCTCGGCGTCGAGTTTCGTATGGGAAATACCGTGGTCGCGCGCCAGACGCTCGGCGAAAGCAAAATCGGCATCCAGCCTTGCGGCGGTTCTGTAGGCCTCCATCCAGCCGTTCTTGACGATCAGATCACCGGCTTTCGCCTCCTCGATCAGGATATTGTGCTCCGAAACCGAATGCTCGATCAGCGGCGCATAGGCGCGGGCAATTGCCGCGTGGCGCGAGGCTGCGGAATTGTACCAGTAGCGGCCGAGAAAAGGCGCGATCTTCGGCAGGGCGGAAAGGTGATAGCGGGCATCGATGCTGTTGTTCAGGGAATAGCGCAGCAACAGGGCGAGATCCTGCGGGAAGGCATAAGGCACGACGCCTTCTCTCTGGATCAGCCCGGCATTGCCGAAGGAGGTCTCCTCACCCGGTCCGCGCCGGTCGACCAGCACCACCGACTTACCCCTGCGGGCCAGTTGCAGGGCGATGGAGACCCCGATGATCCCTGCCCCCAAAACGATCACATCCGCTGCCATGGCAATCAATCCGTTTCCGCGTCACATGCCCCTCAACATGGGTCGGCATTTTCCGCGAAGCAACAGAAAAATCATCACCTTAACAGAAACAGCACTGCGGCCTACTGGCTTATCGCCTTTGTTTTCATCGCCTCGATGTTGAAGGCGGCCGCCAGCAGAGCCTTGGTATAGTCCTGCTGCGGGTCGGCGAAGATTTCCGCCGCCGGGCCGCTCTCCACCACCTTGCCATGGCGCATGACGATCAGGTCGTTGGCGAGCGCCTTCACCACCTTCAGATCGTGGCTGATGAAGAGATAGGCGAGTTCGTGCTTCGCTTGCAGATCGCGCAGCAGATCGACCACCTGCGCCTGCACACTCATGTCGAGCGCGGAGGTCGGCTCATCCAGCATCACAAAACGGGGTTTAAGCACCATGGCGCGGGCAATGGCGATGCGCTGGCGCTGGCCACCGGAAAATTCATGCGGATACCGCCAGCGCGTCGCGGGGTCAAGACCGACCTCTCCCAGCGCGGTGGCGACACGCGTATCGCGCTCATCGGCAGACAGAGACCGCTCATGCACCTTCAAGCCTTCCGCGACAATCTCGCCCACCGACATTCGCGGGCTGAGCGAACCGTAAGGATCCTGAAACACCACCTGCAGCCGGTTTCTAAGCGGCTTCATCATTTCATAGGAATAGTGGTCGATCGACTGGCCGATGAAGCTGATACGCCCTTCAGACGCAATCAACCGCGAGAGGGCCAGACCGAGCGTCGTCTTGCCGGAGCCGGATTCGCCCACCACGCCCACCGTCTGGCCGGCGCGCAGGGTGATATCGATGCCGTCCACTGCCTTCACATGGTCAACCACCCGGCGCATCAGCCCCGCCTTGATGGGGAACCAGACCTTGATATCGTCGCCTTGCATGACCACCGGTTTGCTGGCGTCGGAATGCGGCGGCTCGCCTTTCGGCTCCGCCGCCAGAAGATGGCGGGTATAGGCGTGCTGCGGATCGTTGAAAACCTGCTCCACTGTGCCGGTCTCGACAATCTTGCCCTTGGTCATGACGCAGACGCGGTCGGCAAATTTGCGGACAATGCCGAGATCGTGGGTGATGAACAGCATGGACATGCCGTGCTTCGTTTTGAGGTCGCTCAGAAGTTCGAGGATCTGGGCCTGAACCGTCACGTCGAGCGCCGTCGTCGGCTCATCTGCGATCAGCAGTTTCGGCCGGTTGGCAAGCGCCATGGCGATCATCACGCGCTGCCGCTGGCCGCCGGACAATTCATGCGGATAGGCCTTCAGGCGCTTTTCCGGTTCGCGGATACCCACCTGCAGCAGCAGTTCCAGCGTGCGCGCCCGTGCCTGCGCTCCGGTGATTGCCTGATGCAGTTCCAGAATCTCGCCGATCTGCCGCTCGATGGTGTGGAGCGGGTTGAGCGAGGTCATCGGCTCCTGGAAAATCATGGTGACGTCGTTGCCGCGGACCGCGCGCAGGGAGCGTTCCGGCAAAGTCAGCATATCCTTGCCGTCGAACAGGATTTTCCCCGAGGGATGGCTTGCCGCCGGATAGGGCAGCAATTTGAGAATGGAGTTCGCCGTCACGGACTTGCCGGAACCGGACTCGCCGACGAGGGCAACGACTTCGCCCGGCATCAAATCGAAGGACACATGATCGACAGCGATGCTCGTCGCGCCGCCTTGATGAAAGGCGACGGAGAGATCGCGGACGGAGAGAAGCGGTTGGGTCTTTGTTTCCGTCATGGCGATCACCGGAACGTCTTGCGTGGATCGAAGGCGTCGCGCACCGCTTCACCGACAAAAATCAACAGTGAGAGCATGATGGACATGGTGAAAAACGCAGTGAGGCCAAGCCAGGGGGCCTGAAGGTTGTTCTTGCCCTGCGCGATCATCTCGCCCAGCGACGGCGAACCCGGCGGCATGCCGAAGCCGAGGAAATCGAGCGAGGTGAGCGTCGTGATCGAACCGGAGAGGATGAAGGGCAGGAAGGTCAGTGTTGCCACCATGGCGTTGGGCAGAAGGTGGCGGAACATGATCGTCCAGTTGCCGACGCCGAGTGCGCGGGCGGCGCGGACATATTCGAAGTTTCTGGCGCGCAGGAATTCGGCGCGCACAATGCCGACGAAGCCGACCCATGAAAAGAGCAGCATGATGCCGAGCAGCACGAAGAAGCCCGGCGGCAGGATGGCCGCGATGATGAGCAGGATGTAGAGCACCGGCATGGACGACCAGATTTCGATGAAACGCTGCAACAAAAGGTCAGTCCAACCGCCGAAATAACCCTGGATCGCACCGGCAGTGACGCCGACAAGGGCCGACGCGATGGTCAGCGTCAGGCCGAACAGCACGGAAATGCGGAAACCATAGATCATCCGCGCCGTGACGTCGCGGGCCTGATTGTCGGTTCCGAGCCAGTTGAGATTGCCAAGCGTGCAGCCGGGATCGGCATCGCCCTGCGGGTAAGCCGAGCAGCGATCCTTTTTATCCATCAGCCAGAAGGGCGCAGTGGGCGCCGAATGGGGAATATTGGAATTCACCGTCTGATAGGAATAGCGGATCGGCGGCCAGATCATCCAGCCATTGGCGTTGATCTCATCCTGAATGAAGGAGGATTTGTAATCGGTCTGGGCAAGGAACCCGCCGAATTTTTCCTCCGGATAATCCACCATGACCGGCACCAGCAACTCGCCCTTGTAGGAAGCGAGAATGGGTTTGTCATTGGCGATGAATTCCGCAATCAGGCTCAGGAAAAACAGGATCAGGAACAGCCAGAAGGACCAGTAACCGCGCCGGTTTGCCTTGAAATTCTGCCAGCGGCGCTTGGTGGTCGGCGAGAACCACGGGCGCTTCGGTTTTACCAGCGTTTCCGTTTCGGCGGCATGGGCAAGTGTCATCACACATCCCTCCGCTCGAAATCGATACGTGGATCGATCCATGTATAGATCAGGTCGGAAATGAGACCGACGACCAGGCCCATCAACGAGAAGATGAAGAGCGTGCCGAAGACGATCGGGTAGTCACGGTTGACGACCGAGAGATAACCGAGGCGGCCGAGGCCATCGAGCGAGAAGATATTCTCGATCAGCAGCGATCCGGTGAAGAAGGCCGAGATGAAGGCGCCGGGAAAACCGGCGATCACGATCAGCATCGCATTGCGAAAGACATGACCATAAAGAACCCTGCGCTCGGTAAGGCCCTTGGCGCGGGCGGTGATGACATATTGTTTCTTGATTTCGTCGATGAAGGAGTTCTTGGTCAGAAGCGTCGTCGTAGCGAAGGCCGAAAGCGACAGTGCGATGAGCGGCAGGGTCAGGTGCCAGAAATAGTCGATGATCTTCTGCCACCAGTTCAGCTGATCAAAATTATCCGATACCAGACCGCGCAGCGGGAACCAGTCGAAGAAGGAGCCGCCGGCGAAGAGGACGATGAGCAGGATACCGAACAGGAAGCTTGGCACGGCATAACCGATGATGATGATGCCGGAGGTCCAGACATCGAAGGTCGAGCCGTCGGACACGGCCTTCTTGATGCCGAGCGGAATGGAGATGATGTAGGAAATGATCAGGATCCAGAAGCCGAGCGAGGCCGAGACCGGCAGCTTGTCGATGATGAGATCGATCACCGAGGAATTGCGGAAGAAGCTGTCGCCGAAATCGAAGCGGATGTAATTCCACATCATCTCGAGAAAACGGGTAAGCGGCGGCTTGTCGAAGCCGAACTGTTTTTCGAGCTTGGCGATCAGTTCCGGATCGAGACCCTGCGCACCGCGATATTTCGAACCGCTATCATCGAAACCGCCGGACTGGCCCATGAGATCGCCGCCACCCGAAAGCCGGTCGGAGGCGCTGTCGCCCTGCCCGGTCAATTGCGCGACGACCTGTTCCACCGGCCCGCCCGGCGCGAACTGGATGACGAGAAACGAAATGCCCATAATGCCGATGATGGTCGGGATCATCAGCGCCAGACGTCTGAGGATATAGGCGCCCATCAGCCTCTGCTCCCGGCCGATACGTCAGCGGTTTTCGTTTCTGTCAAACCCGGTCCTTTCCTGAAAGCGCCTGCCTGCGCTTTAAGCGATTCGTCTCGCCCTATGTGAATCAAGCCTTCGCCGCGAAAGCAAGGCCGGCGTCAGTTTCCGGCCTGGCTGGACCACCATGCATCGGGAAAACCGACACCATATTGGGGCAGGTTTTCCGGACGGATAAGCGTGTTCCAGTAAGCGATGAACATCTCGCCGCGGTAGAATTGCGGGATGACGTAGCTGTTTGCCAGAAGCACCCGGTCGAGCGCGCGTGCGGCGGCCACCTGTTCATCCCGGTTGGGCGCAAATATGACCTTCCTGACCAACGCATCGACGGCGGGATTCTTGATTCCGGCAATATTGTTGGACCCCTGCCGGTCGGCGGCGGCCGAGCCCCAGAAATCCGCCTGTTCGTTCCCGGGGTTCGCCGACGTCGCCCAGAGCTTGACGATCACGTCATAATCGAAGCTGCGTGTGCGGTTGGTATATTGCGAGGCGTCAACGGTCCGGATCGTCGCGTTGATGCCGATCTTCTTCAGATTCTGCACATAGGGAAGGATGGTTCTTTCCATGCCGGCGGAATCGATCAGAAACTCCATATCGAGCGGCTGTCCGGTTTTGGCATTGACCATGCGGTTGCCGCGCAGCTCGTAGCCGGCTTCCTTCATCAGCTTGACCGCCTCGCGCAGATTGTCACGCTGCTTGGCCGGATCACCCGCGACCGGATTGCGATATTCGGTGGTGAAAACCTCTGGCGGAACCTGATCCTTCAGTTCCTGAAGAATTTCCAGCTCGCGACCGGTCGGCAGGCCGGAAGAGGCCAGCTCGCTGCCCATGAAGAAGCTGTTGATGCGCTGGAACTGGCCGTAAGCCAGCGTTCGGTTCAGCTCCTCGAAATCGAAAGCATAATTGAGCGCCTTGCGCAGGTTCGGGTTCTGGAACTTTTCGCGGCGCATATTCGGCACGAAGGCCTGCATGATGCCGACGGAACGATAGATATTCGGCAGTTCTTCCTTCTTGACGCGGCCTTCCTTGACGGCCGGGAAATCATAACCCGTGACCCAGCGGCTGGAGGAGGCTTCCTGGCGGAAATCGACGGTGCCGGACTTGAAGGCCTGGAATTCGACATCCTGATCGGCGAAGAAGGTGTAGGCGATGGTTTTGAAATTGTTCATCCCCACATTCACATTGACGTCCTTGCCCCAGTAGTCGTCGCGGCGTTCGTAAGCGATTGTCGAGCCGGGAGAGACTGAGGCAATCTTGTAGGGGCCGGAACCCATGACCGGCTCCAGCGTGCCGCGCGATATATCGCGCGGCTTGCCGTCCGGGCCGTTGGCTTCCCACCAGTGCTTGGGAACGATCAGCAATTGCCCGACGATCTGCGGCAATTCGCGATTGTTCTTTTCATCGAAAGTGAAGGTGATGTCCCTTTCGCCGCTCACCTCCGCCTTGGTGACATGGGTGTAATAGGTCGCCAGCTGCGGGCTCAAATCCTTGGCCTTTTCGAAGCTGAAAACGACATCCTCCGGTGTCACCGGCTTGCCATCGGCCCATTTGGCCTCGGCGCGCAGCCGGAAGGTGGCTTTCGAAATATCGTCCGGGTAGCTCACGCCCTCGGCCAGAAGACCGTAGGAGGCCGACAGCTCCTCTTCCGTCGATTTCATCAATGTATCGAAAACCAGCGACAGGCCGGTCGCCGCCTCCCCCTTGGCAAGCAGCGGATTAAGGGTATCGAAAGTGCCCGCCGTCGACAGGCGAAGGGTGCCGCCTTTCGGCGCCTTGGTGTTCACATAGTCGAAATGATCGAAGCCATCGGGATGTTTCAGTTCCCCGACCGTCGAAATCCCCTTCCGCCACACGTCGGCCGATTGTGCGGAGGCCGCCGCCGGTATCAGCAGGGCGGATGCCGCAAGAGCAATGAGGAGACGGGATTTCAGTGGTGCCAATATCATTGGGGGAATGTCCCTGTTTGCGCGTTTGTTGGAGAGAGCATAAAACAAAGATTGGCAAAAAACAGATGCGCTGGCTCACAAGCTCTTTATCCGCGCCTTTATCCGCCCGCTTTGCAACAGGCGGGGCGAAACATGGTTTCAACAAAATCCCGTTCCAGTTTATCTTAAGGGGAAGAGAATCATCTGATCGGACGGGCACGACGATATGACGGCGGGATCATCGAGAGTTTTCAAGGCGGCCATGCTGGCGATTTCGGTCGTCTCCGCGCTGCAGTTGCAGATGGAAACCGCATCGGCCGAGGACAGGCCCGCGAAAGAAGTGTTCGGCCACATGGCGCTGCCTTCCGCCACGGGCTCGCAGCCGATCGGCTCCTATGCCAAGGGCTGCCAGTCCGGCGCCATCGCCATGCCGACGGACGGTCCCGGCTGGCAGGCCATGCGCCTTTCCCGCAACCGGCGCTGGGGCCAGCCGCAGATGATTTCCTTCCTCGAACAATTTTCGCAGGATGCCCAGAAGATCGGCTGGCCGGGCCTGCTGCTGGGCGATATTTCCCAACCGCGCGGCGGGCCGATGCTGACCGGCCATGCGTCGCACCAGATCGGCCTCGATGTGGACATCTGGTGGAGGCCGATGCCGACCCCGCGGCTCACCGCGGAGCAGCGCGAAACCGTGCCTTTCATCTCCATGCTGGACAAGAGCAAGTTCCTGACGGTCGATGACAGCAAGTGGTCACCGCTCAATGCCCGGCTGGTGATGATGGCGGCGAGCTACCCGCAGGTGGAGCGTGTCTTCGTCAACCCGGCCATCAAGCAGAAACTCTGCCAGACATGGACCGGCGACCGCACCTTTATGGGCAAGATCAGGCCGATCTACGGCCATGACGAGCATTTCCACATCCGTCTCGAATGCCCGCCGGGCGCGCCCAATTGCAAACCGCAGGCGGCCGTGGGCAAAGGCGACGGCTGCGACAAGTCGCTTGCCTGGTGGTTCAGCAAGGAACCATGGGCGCCGCCGAAAAAGGACCCCAATGCCAAGCCGGTGAAACCGCGCCCGGTCATGGTTTCCGATCTGCCCTCGGCCTGCGCCGCCGTGGCTGCCGCCCCTTCCGCCAATCCCGAGGGACTTGCGGCCCAGGCCTATTCGCCTGCTCCGGCAACGCGCCAGCAAAGCGTGGAGCAGGTCATTCAGGCGGCCCCCGCCCTGCAGCCGCCTTCGGATATTCCGCTTCCCACCCAGCGCCCGACATTGAACTGAAACAGAAATGAGGCATTCAACAGCTTCCCTTTTCAAATGGCGGCAAGCTGCTATAGAAGGCTTCAAATCGATTTAATTCTTGATGGAACGGGCTGGAACCATGGAAGGACAACGCTGTATCGCGCTCATCGCTCACGACGAAAAAAAGGACGATATGGCGGATTTCGCCCGTCATCACCAGAAGGCGCTTGCCGGTTTCAGGATCGTCGCCACCGGCACCACCGGCGGGCGGGTACAGGAAGCCTGTCCGGGTCTTGAAGTCATTCGCCTCAAAAGCGGACCTCTCGGCGGCGACCAGCAGATTGGCGCGATGATTGCGACCGGCGAGGTGGATATGCTGATCTTCTTCACCGACCCACTGACGGCCATGCCGCATGATGTGGATGTGAAGGCGCTGACGCGACTTGCTACGGTTTACGATATTCCCATGGCGCTCAACCGCGCCACCGCAGAAAATCTCATCGACTTCCACGTCGCCAACTGAACCTCCCAACATGGAACAGGCAATGCCGAAGACGTCCGATACCGAATATCTGTCCTTTCCGATCCTGCTTGGCGACATCGGCGGCACCAATGCCCGCTTTTCCATTCTGATCGATTCCTTTGCCGAACCGGTGCACCTCACCACCGTGAAGACGGCGGAATATCCGACCATCGACGACGCCATCCAGCAGGCGGTTCTGGACAAGACCTCGCTCCAGCCGGTCTCGACCATTCTGGCGATTGCCGGCCCCATCGAAGGTGACGAGATACCGCTCACCAACTGCCATTGGGTCGTCAAGCCAAAGGACATGCTGGCCAATCTTGGCCTGAAGGATGTCATCGTCATCAACGACTTCGAGGCGCAGGCTCTGGCGATTGCAGCGCTTGACGACAACAACCGCGAATCCATCGGCTCCGGCCGAAAAGATGTGCTGGCATCGCGCGTCGTTCTTGGACCGGGCACGGGGCTTGGTGTCGCCGGGCTGGTTTACGCGCGTCATATGTGGTTCCCGGTGCCCGGCGAAGGCGGCCATATCGATATCGGCCCGAGAAGCGCGCGTGACTATGCGGTTTTCCCGCATATCGAAACCATCGAGGGCCGTGTCGCCGGGGAGCAGATCCTGTGCGGGCGCGGGCTGGTCAATCTTTACCGGGCCGTCTGCACCGCCGATGGCATCGAGCCTGTCTTTTCCGATCCGGCCGACATTACCTCGCAGGGGCTTTCGGGCGAGAACCGGCAGGCTAAAGAGACCCTGTCCCTTTTCAGCACCTATCTCGGCCGCGTGGCCGGTGACCTCGCGCTGATTTTCATGGCCAAGGGCGGTGTCTATCTGGCCGGCGGTATTTCGCAGAAGATCATTCCGGCGCTGAAGAGCCCGGAATTCCGTGCTGCCTTCGAAGACAAGGCGCCGCACAGCGCGCTGATGCGGACTATCCCTACCTTCGTCGTCACCCATCCGCAGGCGGCGCTTTCCGGGCTTGCCACCTATTCGAGAACGCCATCCGATTTCGGCCTGTCGCTGGACGGACGACGCTGGAGGGCTTGATCGTTTCCAACGGTCAGCCCTTCGTGATGCTTGCGAAGCAGGCGGGCGGTCTTTAACGTCGCTGCTGAAACAGCAATCGACAAATACCGGCGGATTTCGATCCGCCCGAGATGAAAAGTGAGTGACAGCATGGGCAGCAGCGGCATGAAACTGGTGGTGGTCGGCGCGGCGGGCCGCATGGGACAGGCGCTGATCCGCCTCATTCACCAGACCCCCGGCGTCCAGCTGCATGCCGCCGTCGCGCGCGAAGGCTCGGCTTTTGTCGGCCGCGATGCGGGCGAGATTGCGGGTCTTGGCCCGATCGGTGTCGAAATCACCAGCGATCCCCTTCAGGCATTTCTGCATGCGGAAGGGGTGATTGATTTCACCTCGCCGGCAACCAGCGTCACCTTTGCCGGCCTCGCCGCACAGGCCCGCATCGTGCATGTCATCGGCACCACGGGCTGCTCGGCGGAAGACGAGGAAAAATTCAAGGCGGCGTCGCGCCATGCCCGCATCGTCAAGTCGGGCAATATGAGCCTCGGCGTCAATCTGCTCAGTGTTCTCACACAGCAGGCGGCACAGGCGCTGGATGCGCAGAACTGGGATATCGAAATCCTTGAAATGCACCACAAGCACAAGGTGGATGCGCCCTCAGGCACCGCCCTTCTGCTCGGCGAGGCGGCAGCAGCCGGCCGCAAGGTCGATCTCACCGCGTCCTCGGTGCGCGTACGCGACGGGCATACGGGCGCGCGTGAGGCGGGCACCATCGGTTTTGCCACGCTGCGTGGCGGTTCGGTGATCGGCGAACATTCTGTCATTTTCGCCGGAGAGGGCGAGCGCGTCGAACTTTCGCACTATGCCGGCGACCGCTCTATCTTCGCACGCGGGGCAATCGTCGCGGCGCTTTGGGCCTTCGACAAGAAGCCGGGCTTTTATTCCATGCTGGATGTGCTGGGGCTTTCGCAGCCCGAATAAGCCTGCACCTTAATTTTCAACCGTGAATTCGACCGTATCGGCCGAGAAGCGGCTGATGGCATATTGCACGGGCACGCCATCCATATCGGCATTCAGCGCCTGGGTGACGAGCAGGATTGCGCCCGGCGACAGTTCCAGATCGGCCAGATCCTGCGTGTCCGCATGGCTGGCGGAAATGACGGTGGAAATACGCACGTAATCCGCCACGCCCAGCATATTGAAGGCAACGGTAATCGAGCCGCTCTTCTGGTAGGCCTCGCCAATTCCGGCGAAACGATCCGCCGGAAACCATGTGGTCGAGCGGGAAACCGGGCGGTTATCCGCCTTGCGCAGCGTTTCGAGACGTATGAGCGGCGCACCCGCCGGCAATTGCAGCCGCGCCGCCAGATCGGCATTTGCCGGTTCGGTTGTGTGGGACAGAAGCAGCGCTTCCATTTCCTTGACCTGATCGCCGATGCCTTCCGTAAATCGCGTGCGCCGTGAAATCGGAAAACTCAGGCGCTCCTTGCGGGCGATCATGGTGCCGCGCCCCTGCATCGGCTCGAGAATTCCTTCACTGGCGAGTGCGGCAATGGCGCTTCGGACGGTATGACGGTTGACGCCGAATTTTTCGGCCAGCATCATTTCCGGCGGCAACATGCCGGTTTCATCGTGATCGCCCGCCGCGATCTCGCCTCTGATCCTGTCGGCGATCTGCCGCCAGAGCGCCACGCCGTTCTTTCTTTTCATCGCTGCCGAAGGGCCCATGTCACACGCTTGTCATTCACGAACGTTAAATGTACCTTATATTGTATAGTTGTCTATATCAATAGACATTAGAGGTCAAGCGATGATTCACGAAACTGCAGACTTGCATGCAGACAGAAAGCGGGTGGCGGCGCTTCTTGCCCGCGCCACCGTGCAGGAACTCGAAACCGTCTGGAACCGGCAGGATGAGAGCCCCCGGACGGAAAATGTACGCGGGCCGGAGACCGGGCTCGTCATGGTCAAGGGCCGCATCGGCGGCGGCGGCGCGCCCTTCAATCTGGGCGAGACGACCGTGACCCGGGCAACCGTCAAGCTTGCCTCGGGCACCGTCGGTCACGCCCATGTTCTCGGCACCGGCCGCAAGAAGGCCTGGTACGCCGCCGTTTTCGATGCGCTCTGGCAGGAAAGCCCGACCCGCAGCTTTATCGAGACCGAGCTTCTTTCACCGGTCGAGAAACGACTGGCCGAGGAGAAGGACAGGAAAACAAAAGAGACCGCCGCCACCCGGGTCGATTTCTTCACCATGGTTCGAGGAGAAGATTGATGAGCGTCAAGGCCGAAGCATTGACGGGCGGTTTTTCCGAGGCCGTCTTCGATTCCCAACGGATTTTCAAGAAACTCATGGATGGCATGGCCCGGCCGGGCACGCCGCAGACAATCGAAACCGCAGTCGCCCCACCATTGCCTCTCGCCCCCGCCACCGGCGCGGTCCTGTTGGCGCTCTGCGATCACGATACGCCGTTCTGGCTGAGCGGCGCCCTGCGGAAAACAACCGTCCCCGGCTGGATCGGATTTCATACCGGCGCGGTTGCGACGGATGAAAAGAGCGCAGCGCATTTCGCCGTCATCGAAGCGGGCAGCGCCATAGCCTCCTTCGGTCTCTTCGCCCAGGGAAGTCAGGAATATCCCGACCGCTCCACCACGTTCATCATCGAGCTGCCTGATCTGGATGGAGGACGGGAATTGCTGCTCTCCGGCCCCGGTATCCGCCACGTCAACATCATCAGCCCCACGGGCCTGCCAGACATATTCCCGCGGCTGTGGGCGGAGAACAACGCCATCTTCCCGCGCGGCGTCGACCTCATCCTGACATCCGCCGACAGATTTGTCTGCCTGCCGCGCACGACGCGCATTCAACCCGTGGAGGCGTAAGATGTATGTTGCTGTCAAAGGCGGGGAAACCGCCATTGCCAACGCCCACCGGCTTCTGGCCGACAGGCGGCGCGGAGACCGCCACCTGCCCGCGATGACGGTTTCGCAGATCGTTTCGCAGCTTTCGCTCGCCGTCGACCGGGTGATGGCGGAAGCGTCTCTTTACGATCAGTCGCTTGCAGCCCTTGCCGTCAAGCAGGCCCGCGGCGACATGATCGAGGCCATCTTCCTGCTGCGCGCCTATCGCACGACCCTGCCGCGTTTCGGTTATTCGGTTCCGGTCGATACCGCTGACATGACGGTGCAGCGGCGCGTTTCCGCGACCTATAAGGATTTGCCGGGCGGACAATTGCTCGGACCGACCTTCGATTACACCCATCGCCTGCTCGATCCTTCGCTTCTGGAGGATGAAGCCGTTGAGACAGCCACCCAGCGCGAAGGCGAGCCGGAACATGTCATGCGCGTCTCAGACATTCTGGCGCAAGAAGGACTGATCGAAACCGACGGCGATATGCCGGCTGACCATATTGCCGGCGACCTAACGCGGGAGCCGATGGAATTTCCAATGCCGCGTGACCTGCGCCTGCAATCGCTGGCACGGGGTGACGAGGGTTTCCTTCTGGCGCTCGCTTATTCGACGCAGCGCGGTTACGGCCGCACCCATCCGTTCGTCGGTGAAATCCGCATCGGCGAAGTGGAGGTGGAACTGGAGGTGCCAGAACTCGGCTTTGCCGTCTCGCTTGGCGACATACAGGTCACCGAATGCCAGATGGTGAACCAGTTCAAGGGTTCTGCCAAGGCGCCACCTCAATTCACACGCGGCTACGGTCTGGTGTTCGGCCAGAGCGAGCGCAAGGCGATGGCCATGTCGCTGGTCGACCGGGCGCTGCGGGCAGGCGAATTCGGCGAGGACGTCGTGGCCCCCGCGCAGGACGAGGAATTCGTCATTTCACACGCCGACAACGTTCAGGCGACGGGTTTTGTCGAACATCTGAAACTGCCGCATTACGTGGATTTCCAAGCCGAACTCGGTCTGGTCAGGAAAATGCGTGCCGATTTCGAGGCGATCAACGCCAATGGCGCGGAATGGCTGGGCGATGCGGCCGAATAGCTCAGCGGCTGTGCTGCTCGCCAAACCAGTAAGCGCAAAAGACGGTCGATGCTGCAAACACAGCAAAGAACACGGCTGCAAGAATTCCAATCTCCATGAGCTTGTACTCCTTTTTTCACAAGGCTAACGCGCAATGCTTGAAGAAGTTTCATTTGACGACGGGCTGGCTGCCTACAACTTCGCCTATCTGGACGAACAGACCAAGCGAATGATCCGCCGGGCGATCCTGAAGGCCATCGCCATTCCCGGTTATCAGGTTCCCTTCGCTTCCCGCGAAATGCCCATGCCCTATGGCTGGGGCACCGGCGGTGTGCAGGTAACCGCTTCCATTCTCGGCCCAGACGATGTGCTGAAGGTTATCGATCAGGGTGCGGACGACACGACCAATGCGGTTTCCATCCGCGCCTTTTTCCAGAAGGTGGCGAATGTTGCCGTCACCACCCGCACCAAGGATGCAACTATCATCCAGACGCGGCATCGCATTCCCGAAGAAGAACTGCATTCGGGTCAGGTCCTCGTCTATCAGGTTCCCATTCCCGAGCCCCTGCGCTTCCTCGAGCCGCGCGAGACCGAAACGCGAGTCATGCACGCGCTGGAGGAATACGGCCTGATGCACGTCAAGCTTTACGAGGATATCGCCCGCAACGGCCGTATCTCCACCACCTACGCCTATCCGGTGAAGGTGGCCGGGCGGTATGTGATGGATCCATCGCCTACCCCGAAATTCGACAATCCGAAAATGCATCTCTCGGACGCCCTGCAACTCTTCGGCGCAGGACGCGAAAAGCGCATCTATGCCGTGCCGCCCTATACCGACGTCGTCAGCCTCGATTTCGAGGACCATCCCTTCGAAATCCAGCGCTTCGACAAGCCCTGCGCGCTGTGCGGTGCGGAGAATGTCTATCTGGACGAGGTGGTGCTTGATGATAAGGGCGGGCGGATGTTCGTCTGCTCCGATACCGACCATTGCGAGGACCGCCGCGCCCATGGCCACAAGGGCCACCTGCTGGCGGATGTGAAGGAGGCCGCAGAATGAGCGACGCACCGCTTCTGAAAGTCCGGGACGTTTCCAAATATTATGGCGACCGCGCCGGTTGCCGCAATGTCTCCTTCGAGCTTTACCCGGGCGAGGTGCTTGCCATCGTCGGCGAATCCGGTTCCGGCAAGACCACGCTACTCAACTGCATTTCCACCCGGCTGATGCCGACGGCGGGCAGTGTGGAGTATCGCATGCGCGACGGTTCGGTGCGTGACCTCTATCATATGGGCGAGGCCGAACGGCGTTTCCTGATGCGGACCGACTGGGGTTTCGTGCACCAGAACCCGGCGGACGGGCTGCGCATGGCGGTTTCGGCCGGCGCCAATGTCGGCGAGCGGCTGATGGCCGTCGGTAACCGGCATTACGGCAATATCAGGCAATCGGCCAGCGAATGGCTGGAACGGGTGGAAATCGGCACCGACCGCATCGACGACCAACCACGCGCCTTTTCCGGCGGCATGCGACAGCGCCTGCAGATCGCCCGCAACCTCGTCACCTCGCCGCGCCTCGTCTTCATGGACGAACCGACTGGCGGCCTCGATGTTTCCGTGCAGGCGCGCCTGCTCGATCTGGTCCGCGGTCTCGTCAACGATCTCGGTCTCGCCGTCGTCGTCGTCACCCATGATCTTGCGGTGGCGCGGCTGCTTTCCCATCGCATGATGGTGATGAAGGGCGGCGATGTCATCGAGCACGGCCTGACCGACCGGGTGCTGGACGATCCGCGCGAGCCCTACACGCAATTGCTTGTTTCCTCTATTCTGCAGGTTTGATGCCATGCCGACGCCTCTTATCGTTTCGGAAGTCTTCAAAAGCTTCACCATGCATCTTCGCGACGGTATCGAATTGCCCGTTGTGCGCGATGTCAATTTCTCCGTTTGCGGCGGCGAATGTGTCGTGCTCGGGGGGCCCTCCGGCATCGGCAAAAGCTCGATCCTGAAAATGCTCTATGGCAACTACGCCATCGACAGCGGGCAGATTCTCGTTCGTCATGAGGGCCAGGTCGTCGATATCGGCAACGCCTCGCCGCGCACGATCCTCGATATCCGTCACCGCACCATCGGTTATGTCAGCCAGTTCCTGCGCACCGTGCCGCGTGTCGCTGCCATAGATGTCGTCGCCGAACCGCTTCTGGCGCGCAAGGTTGCCGCCGATGAAGCCCGCGAACACGCAGCCATGCTGCTTTCGAAGCTCAACCTGCCACGGGAACTATGGTCGCTTCCGCCCGCAACCTTTTCGGGCGGCGAGCAGCAGCGCGTGAATATCGCCCGCGGTTTCATCACCGACCATGCGATTCTGCTTCTGGACGAGCCGACGGCCTCGCTGGACGCCCTCAACCGGCGTGTCGTCGTCGATATGATCGTCGAGAAAAAACAGAAGGGCACGGCACTGCTCGGCATTTTCCATGACGAGGAGGTGCGGGAGGCCGTGGCCGACCGCATTCTGGACGTCTCACAGTTTTCTCACAGGAAAGCAGCAGCATGAGCGTCAAGGTGGGTCTGGAACCGGTCATCCATGAGACCGCCCGTGTCAGCAACTCCACGATCGGCCGCTATACCGAAATTTCGGAACGCTGCCGCATCGAGGAAGTCGAGATGGGCGACTACTCCTATGTCATGCAGGATGGTGCGATCTGGTGCGCCACCATCGGCAAATTCGTCAACATCGCCGCCTCCGTCCGCATCAATGCCACCAATCACCCGATGCAGCGGGCGACGCTGCATCACTTCACCTATCGTGCCCACAACTATTGGGACGATGCGGAGGATGAGACGGACTTCTTTGCCGCCCGCCGCGCCAAGCGCGTCGTCATCGGCCATGATGTATGGATCGGCCATGGTGCGACGATCCTGCCCGGCGTCACGGTGGGAAACGGCGCTGTGATCGGGGCGGGTGCAGTCGTCTCAAAAGATGTCGCGCCCTATACCATCGTCGGCGGCGTGCCCGCCCGGCTGATTAGGGAGCGCTTCCCGGCGGAACTGGGCCGGCAAATGGATAATCTGAAGTGGTGGGACTGGGATCACGCGGCATTGCGCGTCGCTCTCGACGATTTCCGCAATCTGGACGCCGAGGTTTTCGTCGCGAAATATGGCGGATGAAATCTCCTGCTGCCGAACACCTGCAAATCCCGGGGTACCCCCGGGATTTTTGTTTATGCGATCAAAAAAGACACGCGGATTTGAACGGTCTCAAGATTCCTCCCGAAAGCTTTGTCGGCGAACCCCTGGGCGTCGTATCTGCGAATTCTGTAATATTTTATTCATCAAACTGACATCCACACTTCACGCACCGCTGTTACGCCGAACCCCGTCAAAAAGAAGATTGGACGGGGAAATGAGCTTTCACCTGAAGCAAGTCACGCGCCGTTTCGGCAACCACACTGCGGTCGATTCCGTGAATGTCGAAATTCCGCAGGGCCAGATGGTCGGCGTTATCGGACGCTCGGGTGCGGGAAAATCGACGCTGCTGCGCATGATCAACCGCCTCGTCGATCCGTCCTCGGGTTCCATCCATTTCAACGACACGGAAGTTTCGGCGCTGAAGGGTGCTGCGCTTCGTAGCTGGCAGCGCGACTGCGCCATGATTTTCCAGCAGTTTAATCTGGTGCCGCGTCTCGATGTGCTCACCAATGTCATGCTCGGCCGCCTCAACCACCGCTCGACGGCGCTCAGCCTGTTCAACATCTTTACTAATGACGAGCGCCTGATGGCGATCGCCGCCCTGGAAAGGCTTGGCATCGAACATGTGGCCATGCAGGCGGCCGGCACGCTTTCCGGCGGTCAGCAGCAGCGCGTCGCCATCGCCCGCGCCCTTATGCAGTCTCCGAAGATGGTTCTGGCCGACGAGCCTATCGCTTCCCTCGACCCGCTGAACGCCAAGATCGTGATGGACGCGCTGCGCGACATCAACGAACGCGAAGGCATCACGGTCATCACCAACCTGCATACGCTGGATACGGCACGCAATTATTGCGAACGCATCATCGGCATGTCTCAGGGCCGCGTCGTCTTCGACGGAACGCCGGCGGAGCTGACGGCTGCGGCCGTCACGGAGATTTACGGAACCGATTCTCAAGGGTCGGGCATCGACGAGACCATGACCTCGACCAGCATCAATATTCCCGGCGCGCAGCTTCCCGCGCGTCCGGTGCAGCAATCTGCCGGCCCCGAACCGCTCGCTCTCGCCGGGCTCTGAGGAACCGCTCAGCATCGTTTGCGCCCGCGTCAAGGGCCGATACTTCACAACAAACTCCGGCTCGCCGGGAAACAGGAGAAAGTCCATGTTGAAGAAAGTCCTTCTTTCGGCAGTCGCGCTTGGCGTTCTGGCCGGTTCCGCCATGGCTCAGGACGTCAAGGTTCTGCGCATCGGTCTCGACGGCTCCGAAAACGAAGCCGACCAGATCCGCAACACCAAGTGCGTTGCCGATGGCCTGAAGGCCGCGACCGGCGTTGCCGAAGTTCAGGTTTTCCCGTCGCCGGACTATAACGGCGTCATCCAGGGTCTTCTCGGCGGCACCATCGACATCGCTTCCATGGGCGCTTCCTCCTATGCCAAGATCGCTCTTGCCGATCCGAAGGCCGTCGACCCTATCCTGACCACCGCTGGCGCCGATGGTTCGACCGGCTATTACACGATCATGGTTGCCCGCAAGGACAGCGGTATCAAGACGCTGGCTGACGCCAAGGGCAAGAAGATCGGCTTTGCCGACCCTGACTCCACCTCCGGCTTCCTCGTTCCGAACGTGGCTATCCCGAAGGAAACCGGTGTTCCGGTCAAGGAATACTTCTCCGAAACCGGCTTCGGCGGCGGCCATGAGAACCTCGTTCTCGCCGTTCTCGACAAGAAGTTCGATGTCGGCACCACCTTCGGTTCGGGCGTCGGCAAGTGGGAAGAAGGCTACACCGCCGGCAACCTCTACCAGATGGTCAAGAAGGGCAACCTCGACATGGACGATATCGTCGAAGTCTGGAAGTCGCCGCTGATCCCGAACGGCCCGCTGATGGTTAGGAACAAGCTCGGCGACGCGATGAAGCAGAAGGTCGAAGACTTCTTCATGGAACTGCCGAAGAAGGACCTCGCCTGCTTCCAGGGTTTCACCCAGGGCAAGAACACCGCCTACATCAAGGTCGATCCGTCCTTCTACCAGACGATCATCGACGCCCGTAAGTCCGTTATCGGCGGCTGATCCTGCGATCATACCCGGAAGCGGCGGTGCCTTGCGGCGCCGCCGCTTTTGCCAATAAAGGAAAAGCGGCATGGCGACCACACTGCATCATGGCACCCTCTCCCCCAAGGGATTGAGCGCATCGTCCCAGACGGTGATGCGTCATTATCAACAGCAGCTTGCGACAAGACGGATCTATACCGTTATTTCGCTTGTGATCTTCCTCGTCATCCTCGCCGCTTCCCTGAATTTTGCCAACGCGGCCAATTCTGGTAAATTCTTCGAGCGCCTGCCCTATTTCTTCGACTTCATGAAAACCTTCGTGCCCGACAGCCCGCTTGAAATTTTCCGGGCGATGTTCGACCTGCCGTCGCCCTATGCGGACGGCTCGCTGAAATATAATTACGTCGCGGATCGTGTTTACATCACTGACAGCTTCTACATCCCGCATTTCATCTATCAGCTGATCATCACACTCAACATCGCGCTGGTTTCGACAATCATCGGCACCGGCTTCGCCTTCGTGCTGTGCTTCTTCGCCTCCACCAATCTCGTCGGTGCCGGGATCGTGCGCTGGGTCGTGCGCCGGATCATGGAAGTGCTGCGCGCCTTCCCGGAAATCGTCGTCGCCGGGCTGTTGACCGCCATTCTATCCATCGGTCCAATCGCCGCGATTATCGCGATTTCTGTCCACACGATCGGTGCTTTGGGCAAGCTGTTCTTCGAAGTGGTGGAAAATGCCGACATGAAGCCGGATGAAGGCCTGCGCGCCGCTGGCGCCAACTGGCTGGAACGGGTGCGCTTCGCCATCGTGCCGCAGGTTCTGCCCAATTTCGTCTCTTACGCGCTGCTGCGCGCCGAAATCAACGTGCGCGCCTCCACCATCATCGGTGCCGTGGGCGGCGGCGGTATCGGCGAGGTCTTCCGGCTGTCGATCGGTAACGATCATGCGTCGAAGACCTATGCCATCATCATCCTTCTGCTGATCACCATCATCGCCGTCGACCAGTTTTCCGGCTGGCTGCGCCGCAGGCTGATCGGCCATGAATCCTTCGAATTCGGACGGGGAGCGGCCTGATGTCGTCCAGCTTCATTCTCAACACCGCCGACCGTGAGAGGCTGACGGCCGCGCATCCGCAAGTGTTCAATCGCGGTTTCATGCAGCGATATGGTCTGCTCGTCGGCCTTCTCGCCGTCACTGTCTATCTCATCGGCTGCTTTTTCTTCTTCAATGTCGGCCCGGCCTTCATGCAGGGCCGGTGGGATCGTGCCTCGAGCTATATTCAGGACTGGTATTCCTGGCGTGCCCAGCCGCGCCTGCGTTTCGAAGACGGCAAGGTGGAGCCGCAATGGTCCAGCCGCGGGCAATATCCGGTCGATGCAAAGATCGACTGGCTGCAGCCCCTGCCGGATGGCGGCTACAGCGTCGTTTATGCGGGTATGGAAAACCGCCTCGACGTAACCCCGACCCGGGTGGATGTCTATGTCGACGGCAAGAATTATCCCGTCATCATCAATGGAGAACAGGCCGGGGCATCCGAAGACGTGCCGCAGGAAATCCAGCAGGACGGCAACAAGGTTCTCGTGCATTTTGGTTTTGCCGGACAGGCGGAAATCCGCACCAGCCAGGTCTATGTCCAGCGTCGTTTCCTCGGATGGGCGAATTTCCTGTTCGACACCAAATCGGAATTCTGGGGCAAGGGCTATGGCGAACTCACCGCTCTCGCGCTGTGGGGAGAAAGGCTCGATCCCGAGCGCTCCAATATCGGCCACATGGTGGATGATTTCCTCGACAACAGCGTCTGGCAACATGCCGATATTCTTTCCAAGCTGATGCAAACGCTGGTCATGGCCTTTGTGGGCACGCTGTTCGGCACGCTCGTCGCCCTGCCGCTCGCCTTCATCGCCGCGCGCAACATCACTGCCAACAGGGCCGCAAACTGGGGCATGAAGCGGCTATTCGACTTCCTGCGTTCCATCGACATGCTGATCTGGGCGCTGTTCTTCACCCGCAGCTTCGGCCCCGGACCGATCCCCGGCATTGCCGCGATCTTCTTCACCGATACCGGAGCGCTCGGCAAGGTCTATGCGGAGGCGCTGGAAAATGTCGACGACAAGCAGCGCGAGGGTGTCAAATCTGTCGGCGCTTCCCCGATTGCGGTCAACCGCTTCGGTGTGCTGCCGCAGGTCCTGCCGGTCTTCATTTCGCAGTCACTCTATTTCTGGGAAAGCAATACCCGCTCCGCCACCATCATCGGCGCGGTGGGCGCCGGCGGCATCGGTCTGAAACTGCTGGAAGCGATGGGCACCAATGCCGACTGGGACAAGGTCGCCTATATGGTCCTGCTCATCCTCTTCGTCGTTTTCCTGTTCGACCACATCTCCAATTCGCTGCGTTCACGCCTGATCGGCAAAACACAACACTAGGTCTGAAGGGATGGAATGACGAACCTCGTAACGATGTTCGTCATCTCCGCCAGACACCCGCGCAGTCCCGATTTAGGCCGGCCCTATCCCGTCATCATGTCCGCCTGTGTCTTCAGCACATTAGGAAGCTTGCCGCATTTCCAATGCGCTTTTTTCCTTCGGCATCATCATTCTGTCACGGAAACCAATTACCTCGCACTCCTGACCTTGCGGGAAGCTGGCGAGTCACGCCAAATAGCTTCTCATCCCTGGTCTCCCATGACACTGAAGAGTGCTTGCCGTGCGCTATGCCATCTATTTTTCTCCGGCTAAAGATCACCCGCTGACCGAGGCAGCGTCACGCTGGCTGGGCCGCAACGCATTTTCCGGCACGCTGCATGACGACCACGACGACTATGCCGAGATCACGGAGGAGCCGCGCCGTTACGGTTTCCACGCGACCCTGAAGGCTCCTTTCGAGCTTGCCGAAAAATACAGCGAAGCGGAGCTGCTCACGGCCTTCGAAGATTTCGCGGCCAGCCAGTCCACCTTCGAAATTCCACGTGTCATCGTCGGTGCGCTCGGGCCCTTTTTTGCACTCGTCCCGGACCGCATCTATCAGCCGCTGCAGGATTTTGCCGCCGAGATCGTCGATCATTTCGACCGGTTTCGCGCGCCTCTGTCGGAGACCGATATTGCCCGTCGGCGGCCACAGATGCTGACGGAGAGCCAGCGGCAGAATCTGTCGCTCTGGGGTTATCCGCATGTCATGGATGATTTCCGTTTTCATATGACACTGACCGGCCGCATCGACGAGAGCGAGCAGCCCGCCATGCACAAGGTGCTTTCGGCGCGGTTTTCCGAATTCACCGATCGACCTCTCAGCATTTCCGGCCTCGCCTTGTTCATTGAAGAAACGCGCGGGGCGCCCTTTACCGTTCATAGCTGGCACCCCCTTGGCCAGCCACCAAAGAAAGATGCGAACCCATGACCGAGCACGCCCTTTCCAATGCCCGTATCGTTCTGGAAGACGATATTATTCTGGGCTCTGTCCTGATCCGTGACGGCAAGATCGCCGATATCAGCGAAGGTGCTTCCAAAACCGGCGAAGACCTGGAAGGCGATTATTTGATCCCGGGTCTGGTGGAACTGCATACCGACCATCTTGAGCAGCATTATTCGCCGCGCCCCGGCGTGATCTGGGACAAGATCGCCGCCATTCAGGCCCATGACGCCCAGGTGGCCGCCTCCGGCATCACCACCGTATTCGACTGCCTCCGGCTCGGCTCGGATGAAGACGGCGGCTTCAAGAAGGGTGAAATGCGCGAAATGGCTGACGCCATCGAGGCCGCGGCGGATCAGAACCGCCTTCGTTCGGATCACCTGCTCCATCTGCGCTGTGAAGTCGCCTCCTCGGATGTACTGGACCATTTCGAAGACTTCGAAACCGATCCGCGCGTGCGGCTGATTTCGCTTATGGACCACTCCCCGGGGCAGCGCCAGTTCCAGTCGATGGATCAATATATCTTCTACTACCAGAAGAAGCGTGGGCTGAGCGACGAGGCTTTCGCCGAGTTCGTGCGGCGCCGGCAGGCGGCTTCGGCGGAATATTCCGCCAAGCACCGCGATTATCTGGCCGCCCGCTGCGCCGAGCGCGGCATCACCGTCGCAAGCCATGACGACGCCACCGAAGCGCATGTCGGCGAGGCTATCGGCCACGGCGTGAAACTGGCGGAATTCCCCACCAGCGTCGAAGCCGCAAAAGCCTCGCACAGCGCCGGCATGAGCGTGCTGATGGGTGCGCCGAACATCGTTCGCGGCAAGTCCCACTCCGGCAACATCGCCGCCCGCGATCTTGCTGAGATCGGCGTGCTGGATGTTCTTTCTTCCGACTATGTGCCCTTCAGCCTGCTCTTCGCGCCATTCCTGCTCGCCGATCAGGTAGAAGCCATCAGCCTGCCGGAGGCGCTGCGCATGGTCACCGCCACACCGGCGCGCACCGTCGGCCTTCTCGATCGCGGTCGTATCGCCACGGGATTGCGGGCCGATCTGGTCCGGGTTCACCGCGAGGATGGTGTGCCGGTCGCCCGTTCCGTCTGGCGTCAGGGCAAGCGCGTGGCATGACCGACGATGGGCAGGATAGCCGGCGCGCGGCATCGCCCGGCACGATGATCGTGATTGTCGGCCCGAGCGGGGCCGGCAAGGACACGCTGATGGACTATGCCGCAGCGCGATTGTGCGGACGGCCGGGCTTTCACTTCACCCGCCGCGTCATTACCCGCAGCGGCGATGCGGGGGGTGAAAACCACGATGCCGTTTCGATGCACGAGTTCAACCGGCTGGAAGATGAGGGCGCCTTCGCGGTGTCCTGGCAGGCGCATGGGCTGAAATATGGCATCCCGGCCGCGGTCTATCGTCACCTCAATGCGGGAGACGTGGTCATCGCCAACGGTTCGCGTTCCGCCCTGCCGCATTTCGGCACCGCCTTTTCCCGTCTCAAGGTCGTGAACATCGTCGCTCGGCCGGAGGTTTTGGCAATGCGCCTGGAGCAGCGCGGTCGGGAAAGCCGGGACGATATTCTCCGGCGGCTGGAACGCAGTTCGTTGACAGTCGCTGGAGACTTCGACGTCACGACCGTCGATAATAGCGGCGCTATCGAAGATGCCGGCCAAGCCATCATGCAGGTGCTGGAGCAAAGCGCAGACATCGGTCGCACTTAATATCCCGAAGCCGGGCTGCTCGACAAACGCTCTCTCAAGGCTTACCATCAGGCGACAATTTCCAAACATGGTACGCCAAGGCGAGGGATGCCCGAGAAAAGGGTCAGCGACGAGATAAGTGTGGTGGCCGGCCTGGCTGCCGGCGTCAGCAATTATGCCCGGTCACGGGGCATCGATATCGCACCGATCTGCAAGGCTCTGGACATTGATCCAGCCATATTCAGCAGCCTGACGGAACGCATAAGCCTCGATAGATTTTCCCGGCTGCTCGAAACCTGTGCACTGATTTCCGGCGACGACGCTTTCGGTCTGCAATGTGCTTCCACCTTTCCAGCGGGTGCATCCGGCGCGTTCGGATATGGGCTGATCAGTGCACCGACGGTTAGGGCGTTCCTGCGTTTTCTTCAGGACCATGTTTATTACGCGACCAATAACAGCAATTTCACCATGGTAACGGATGCCACGCAGGTAACCCTGTCATGGTCCTTCGCGCCGGTTATTGCCAAGCGCGATCAATATGTGGATTTGTCGCTCGCCGTCCTGGTACAGCGTCTCCGCGATATTCTCGGAGATCGTATCAACCAGATCGAGATCGGTCTAGAGCGGCCGAAACCGAATAATATTCAGCTATTTAAAGAAAGAATGACCAGGCGCGTCAGTTTTTCCCAGCCGATCCATACCATGCGTCTGCCGGTACCGCTTCTCGATGTGGTCAATCCGAATGCGGATGAGCGGCTGTTCGAGCTGATGAACCTGCAATGCCGCATGTTGCGACCGGAAACATCGGCGGACGCGACCCATTTCATTGACCAGGTGAAGCGGTATATGCAGATGCGGCTCTCGGATGCCGAGCTTTCGCTCGGCGAGATCGCTCCCTATTTCAACCTGTCGGAACGGAGTTTTCAACGGCGGCTCGCAGAGCTCGGCACCAATCTCAACGAGATAAAGGATGCCATTCGCAAAAATGCCGGTTTCAAACTCCTCGTGGAAAGCGATCTTCCGGTATCCGACATCAGTTACAGGCTTGGCTATTCGACACCCGGTGCGTTTTCGCGTTCCGTTTCGCGCTGGTTCGGGGCAACACCGACCGACATTCGCAAGAAACACGCGCATCATTCCGCCGGATGATACATGTTGACGGCATCAATATTTCGAAATGATGTATTAAATTTGAGAAATATGTCGGCGCTCATCGCGTTGTGTGCCGAAACATAACAATAAAACGAAAAACTTGGCGCGAGATGTTATTCTCTCGGTGAGGCACATCGCCTATTAGAGCGCCGCATATCCTTCGGGGTGTGACGAAAACATTCCAGAGCTTTGAAGCTGCATTTCACGCCAGACCCATTGTGGTCTCTGGCGATATCGGTGTTGCAGTTCCCTTCAGTGCACAGAATAGAGCGTCCGCGTCAGGATCGGCTGGCTGCGAAAGCGGCCCTTATTGCATAATTACCAATGCCCGATGAAACCTATTGGCGAAATTAGCGTTTCTGTTCGCGTATAGACAGAGCGGTAAACGAGCTGGTTTCGGGGAATGAATCATTGACTGATCGTGCCCCGGGAAGGCCAATCTCTTTTAAGGCTGAAAGAAAATGTCTTCAAACACGCCGCATGAACATCGCCAGACGCATGAAATCATCCTTTCGGAGCGTGAGCGGCATTATCTGGGGCTGGTCGCGCGGGGCAAGCATCCGTCCCACGTCGCCCTGATAACCGGCGCGGACGAAGCGGACGTGAAGGATACTCTTGAAAGAGTGCGCCACAGATTGGGCGCCACCAATCTGCTGAATGCCGTCAGCATCGCCCTGCTGCGCGGCCTGATCGTGCAGGACGCATAATCGCCAACCTGATCATCCAAGCTTACGCGAAACGTCCCCTCCCGTAAGCTGAAAACCGAATGAGCGGCTTTCTGCGTCAAAATCCTTCCATATCAATGGCGGGATGGCGGACCAAAGCGGGCTGGACATGATGTCCGGCCCTATCGACGCAAATGCAAAGCATGCCATTTACGGTTTGCCCGGCGGGTCATAGTCGACCCGCCGGGTTTTTATTGTCGCATCAGAGCGATTTAATTTCGGTCAGAATATCGCTTTCGATCACGATGCCGCTTTCCAGCGCCTGCTTGCGAATCCCCTGGCTGCGGCGGCCGGGCAGACGCACATTTTCCTGCTTTTCTATCTCGCCGGCTATGAGCCCCAGCCGCTCGGTAAAGGCCGTACCGCCTGACGATACCGGGTCTATGGCGATGATCGTGTGGCCAAGAGAGGGTGGTGCTCCCTTGTCATCGAGAAGGGAAGATGCCTCGAATGCGAAGTTTCCGCCGGTAATCGCAGCGGCCATGATCTCCACCATCAATGCCAGCGCAGCGCCCTTGGCCTCGCCTGCGGGCACCATGGTTCCCTCTATGGCCTCTTCGGGATCGGTCGTCGGCCGGCCGTTTCGGTCGAGCGCCCAGTCGCCGGGGATGGTTTCACCCTTCTGGCGGGCCGCCATGATCTTTCCACGCGCGACCTTGGAGAGCGCGAGATCGATGACCAGCGGATCGGCGCCGCCGACGGGGGTGGCGAAGGCAATTGGATTGGTTCCATAAAGCGGTTTGCTGCCGCCCCAAGGTGCCATGGATGCCGGAGCGTTGGCGAACATGAGTGCGACAAAACCCATTTCGGCGAGGCGCTCTACGGTCAGCGCCATGACACCCGCATGATGGGAGCGGTGGATCGCCGCAAGCGCAATGCCCTGCTGCCGGACCATGTCCGGCAATTCCTCAAGGGCGCAATCGATCGCCGGATAGGCATAGCCGTGATTGGCGTCGACCGAGAGCACGCCCGGCTTCACGCGGGTCGCCACCGGACGCGCCTTGCCATCGACCTTTCCAACCCGCGCCTGCCGGACATAAACGGGGATGCGGCGAAAACCGTGACCACCCTGGCCGGCCGCTTCGGAGGCGACGAGCGCCTTTGCCACCGAACGGGCGTTTTGCGGCAGAACGCCGTTGCGCTCAAAGATAGAGGATACGAGATCCTCCGCCTCTGCGATTGAGAATTTCATGATTTTCGTGATTCCTGTTGTCTTGCATGCGATGGGACGGATTGGTCCTACTTTGCGGTATGCGGTCGCCGCAAATCAACATGGAAAATAAATCGGGCATCCCTTCCTCTCCAGAGTTGGGATGCCCTTATGCGGTTGGGCTTTTTCACCCTACTTGAAAAGAATCGGCAGGGTAAAACTCGTATTTGCGCCTGGCGGCGGCGGCGAGACGGACGCTCTTTGTATGACGGCCAGAAGCTTCTGATCCATCGCCGAGTCACCGGTGGATGAAATAATCCTCGCACCGCCGACGGAACCACCGCTGTCTATCTTGAATGAAACCGTAATGGTCATCCCCGATTTTCCAGCCGAACGCACCAGTCGCCGCTGCATCGCCGAGCGCACTTTCGCACCCCAATCGGCATTTGACATGGACGAGGACGAGAAGGAGCCGGCATTGCTGCGCGATGCCGCCGTCCGGTCGGACTGCTGGGCTTCAGCCTTCGCCGTTTCGCGCAGTTCCGATGCCTGCTGCGGTTTGGGACGCTGGCGCTCAACCTTCTTTTTCTCTTGCGGCTCTTTCTTTTCCACCTTCTTTTCGACGGGCGGCGGCGGAGGACGCATGACAGGCAGAGGAACCTCGACATTTTCGAGTTCCGCCATCATCTGTTCCTGAACGGGATCGACCGGCTCCACGGGTTCGGGAATTTCCTGCGGTTCGACGATCTCCTCGACCGGCGGTTCAGGCGGCTGCACCGGCTCTGGCGGCGGCGGCGTTTCCGCAACCGGCTCCGGTGGCGGCGGCTCTTCCGGGGCGGCTTCCTCCACCGGTTCGCTGCTGTCGCTCTTCACCTCTTCGGCGTCCTCAACATCCTGCGCGGGCGTCGTTTCTTCGGTCTTTACGGCCTCCGGTATCGCCGCCATTTCGATCATGATCGCAGCAGGCGGCGGCCCGCCGGCTTCCTGCTCCTCGGGCTCCTGCATCAGATAATAGGCAAAACCAGCGTGAACGCCCAGCATGAGCAGCGCCGCGACGGACCACAGCGTTACTTCCCCGAGACGGGAATGCCGGGCCTGCGGGTAGCCGTTTTCAGTCATGGCGTGGTTCCCGGCGCTGCGGGTTGGCCAACGGCGGCCGGCTGCGATGCGGCAGCCGCGTTTTCCAGTCCTACGAGGGCGATCTTCAGATAACCGGCATCTCTCAGCAGGTTCATGATTTCCATGAAGTGGCCGTAATCGACCGCCTTGTCGGCCCGCAGGAAGATGCGCGTATCCTTCTTGCCGCCCGTCTGCCGGTCGATGGCGGCGGCCAGTGCTTCGCGGGCAACCGCATCATTGCCGAGATTGAGCGAGAGGTCGTCCTTGACCGTCAGATAAAGCGGCTCCTCCGGGCGTTCCGCCGGCTTTGCGGTGGATGCGGGCAGATCGACATTCACATCGACGGTGGCGAGCGGTGCCGCCACCATGAAGATGATGAGCAGAACCAGCATCACGTCGATGAAGGGCGTGACATTGATCTCGTGGTTTTCGGAGAGATCGTCTCCGCTATTTTCGCGAATACCGCCAGCCATGGCCGATCACCGTCCTACCAGCGATACCGCGGGCTTGCTGGTGCTGCCCGGGGGAATACGGCGGAAATCGAGATCGCGGCTGACGAGGCGTTCCACGCCGGCTGCGGCATCCGCTAGCAGATGGCGGTATCCGGTGATGGAGCGGGCGAAGACGTTGTAGATCACCACGGCCGGAATGGCGGCGACAAGGCCGATGGCGGTGGCGAGCAGCGCTTCGGCAATGCCCGGCGCGACGACGGCAAGATTGGTCGTCTGCGATTCCGAAATGCTGATGAAGGAGTTCATGATGCCCCAGACGGTGCCGAACAGGCCGACGAAGGGAGCAGTGGAACCGATCGTCGCCAGAACACCCGTTCCGCGCGACATGCGGCGACCCGCATGGGTTTCGATACGCGAAAGCGCCGACGAGACACGCTCCTTGATACCGCCGCCATCCGTATGTTCGACCACCGCATCGGAAAGCTGCATTTCATGGGTCGCCATGCGCAGCATCAGTGCTGCCGGCCCGCCCTTCTTTTCGACGGCCTCGGTGGCCTCCGTCAGGGTTTTTGCCCTGCGAATGACCTTGAGCGTCGCGCCGGCGCGCACCCGCGCACCTGCAAGCTCGATAGACTTCGCGACCCAGACAGTCCACGTGACCAGAGATGCGAAGGCAAGACCGATCATGACACCCTTCACGACCCAGTCGGCCGCCATGAACATGCCCCAGGGAGAAAGGTTGTGCGGGATATCCGCACGATGTTCGGCGCTCGCGGGCTCGGTGCTGACAGGCTCTATCGGGGTCGCGGCTTCATTCGGCGCGGTCGTCTGGCCCGTCTGTGCGGGCTGCTCGGTCTGCGTCGGCTGCGGTGCCGGTGCGGTATTCGTCGCGGGCTGAGCCGGTGCAGGCTGGGCCGGTGCGGGCTGAGTTGACTGAGGCTGCGAGGGTGCGGTGGCGGCCGGCTGTTCCGGTGCAGTCGCGGAAGGCTGGACGGGCGCGGCGGCCGGAGCGCCCGGCGTTGCAGGAGCCGCCGGCTGTGCTGGCTGAATCGCTTCCGTTTGCGGTGCCGGCTGTATCTGGGTTTCCGGTGCCGTCTGAGCGAAAACCGCGCCGGCACTCAAGCCAGCACTCAGGCCGGCCAGCAAGGTGACAGTCATGGCAAGGGAGAGATGCCTTGTCGTGTTTGCCTTGTTGAAGGATGCGGAAGAAGTTGAGGTCTCAGCTGACATAATTTTTATCCCGGATTTCCGTCGATGAACTCATCCGCAGATTGACCGGTTCCTGAAAACCGGGGTCATGAACGGATACCGTCGTGAAAGCTTGACGTTCCGATAATAAACCTGAGTTCTTTTGACAACTATTATATTGTCAAAAGACCACCCGTAAACTCTTCTTTACAAAAAATTGACCGATCGACGGCCTTCAGCCGTTTTGCGAGGGCGAAAACTGCGCAATAAGGGCGTGCCGGTCACCGGGATAGGTGACACGGACGCGGGTGATATAATCGGCCCCGTGCCAGGTCCGGCGATCAATGACCAGACAGGCAGCACCGGAAGCAATACCGAGCGCGGCTGCATTTTTACGGTCGGCGGAAACGGCGCTGATACGATGTTCGGCCGCACTCCAGGGCACCATTTTCAGCAGCCATGTCCCCGGCCCGATCTGTGAAAAATCCGCGGCTTCCGCCTCCGGAACGGCGGTGACATTGACAATGCGCTCTTCAAGGCAAAAGGGAACGCCGCCGGCAAAGTGCGTGCAGTTGAGTTCCAGGACCGGGGCGTCGGCGGCAAGCGCCATGGCCGCGCCGTCTTCTTCACCCGCAGGGCGCAGCCGTCGTTTGTCGAGACGGTAACCGTAGACCAGACCCAGCGCCTGCACCTCCCGCTCGATATCGTGGATTTCCAGAACGGCGGATTGCGCATGGGGCTGGCGAACGAAGGTACCGAGACGGCGGCGTCTTTCGATGAGTCCGCGCTGCACCAGTTCGCTGAGAGCCTTGTTCACCGTCATGCGCGAACAGGCATATTGCCGGGTCATCTCGTGCTCGAAGGGAATACGATAACCCGGCGGCCATTCGCCCGACATGATGTGGCGCTCGACATCATTGCGGATGCGCTCGTGCAGCGATTTTTCCTGAAGATCGGCGCCTGTGCTCCTCATCCCGATGCTTTTATCCTCCCCTTTGCCGGATCAACTATCCATGGGCAGCGGCGGCAATCGCCTCGCTGCGGATTTCCTCCGTAAGCTTGGCGCGCAGCTCAGAAAATTCCGGGCTGGCCTTGACGGTGTAGTGACGCGGATGCGGCAGGTCGACCGGCGTGATCGACTTGATGCGACCCGGCCTTGCGGACATGGTCACCACACGCGACGCCATGAAGACCGCCTCCTCGATATCGTGTGTGACGAAAATGACCGTCTTCTGCTCCCGCTCCCAGATACCGAGCAGCAATTCCTGCATCAGCCCGCGCGTCTGGTTGTCGAGAGCGCCGAAAGGCTCGTCGAGCAGCAGGATTTTCGGGCCGTTCGCGAGGGCGCGGGCAATGGCCGTTCTCTGCTGCATGCCGCCGGAGAGCTGTTTCGGCCAATGGTTCTCGAAGCCGCGCAGGCCGACCTTGTCGATATAGCTATCGACAATCTCCCATTTTTCCTTCTCGGCAACGCCGCGTTCGCGCAGGCCGAAGGCGACATTTTCGCGGATCGTCAGCCAGGGAAACAGCGTATAGGACTGGAACACCATGCCGCGATCCGCCCCCGGCCCCGTCACCGCCCTACCGGACAGCAGCACTTCGCCCGTCGTCGGGCGGTCGAGACCGGCGATGATGCGCAGCAAGGTCGATTTTCCGCATCCCGACGGGCCGAGGATGGTGACGAAATCATTGCGGGGAATTTCCAGATCGGTGGGCTGGAGGGCCAGCGTCGGCTGCCCGCCCTGCACACCCGGAAAAGTGCGGCTGACGCCCTTGATAACGAGTTCGCTCATCAGGCAAGCCTCCAAGCGAAAAGCTTCCGGTTCAGCGATTTGAACGCAAAGTCCGAAATAAGACCGATAATGCCGATGACGATGATGCCGAAGATGATCTGCCCGGTCGCCATCAGCGCCTGGCTGTTGATAATCATATAACCGATGCCCGAGGAGGCGCCGATCAGTTCCGCGACAATGACATAGGTCCAGGCCCAGCCGAGAACGAGACGGAGGATTTCCGCAATATGGGGCGCATTGGCGGGAATGAGAACACGGCGAACAACGCCCCGGTCCTTCGCACCAAGCGTATAGGCCGCCTCCACCAGATCCCGTCTTGTGCCGGCGACAGCCACGGCCACCATCAGGATGATCTGGAACACCGCGCCGATGAAGATCACCAGCAGCTTCTGCATCTCGCCGATCCCGGCCCAGAGAATGAGGAGCGGCACGAAGGCGGAAGCCGGCAGATAGCGCGCGAAGGAGACGAAGGGCTCCAGCAGCGCCTCGACGGGCTTATAGGCCCCCATGGCGATGCCGACCGGCACGGCAACGAGCGATGCCAGCACGAAACCGCCGACCACGCGCCAGATCGTCATGCCGATATCGCTGGCAAAACCCTGATCGGTCAGCAGATAGATGCCGTCCTTCAGCATGGTGACGGGGTCGGCCAGAAAGGTCGGCGATACGAAACCGCCCAGCGTGGCAAAGCCCCAGGCGGAAAAAAACAGCACGAAGAACAGGATGCCGAGAGCAATTCTCGTGCTGTTCCTTATGGGTTGAAGAGGTTGCATCTGTCGCCTGTCCGGAAAACCGGCGCGGCACCTTCGCCGCGCCATCGGAGCGCCGTGCGCGTTTCGCGACGCACAATCGACGCACTCACCTGTCTTTGGCTGCAATATTCCCTGCAGGGAACGCGGCCGCCTTTTCTGTTACTTGATGAAGGACGTATCCGCGAGGGTCGAAAGATCGGGTTTCGACTTTATCACGCCGATTTCCAGCAGCAGGTCCGCCGATTTTTCCGAGAATGTCTTGAATTCACCCTCGAAAAACTTCTGGTTGGCGGCCTTGTCCTGCCATTCGAGGAACTTTGCCGAAGCGGCAAAGGCCTCGCCGGTCTGCTTCACATCCGCGCCCATCGTCGCATAGGACTTTTCGGGATCGGCCTTGATGAGCTCGAGGGCCTGGAAATAGCTGTCCGCCAGTGCTTTCGCCGCCTGCGGATTGGCCTTCAGGAAATCCGGGGTGCAACCGAACGTATCCATGACAGCGGGATAATCCAGCGTCGTGGCGAGGATTTTGCCCTTGTCGGGGGCGGCGCGGACAGTGGACAGATAGGGCTCATAGGTCATGGCCGCATCATTTTGACCGGCAACGAATGCCTGCGCGGCCGGTCCCGGCTCGAGGTTGACGACCTTGACATCCTTCAGGGTAAGGCCGTTTTCCTTGAGTATCCAGGCAAGGAAGAAATAAGGGGAGGTGCCCGGCGCGGAGGCGGCAACCGTCTTGCCTTTCAGGTCCGCGACCTTGGCAACATCACTGCGCACCGCAATGCCATCCGCGCCATGCGACTTGTCCATCTGGAAAATCTGGGTGGATTTCACGCCATTGGCATTCCACGCGATCCATGTTTCCACCGTGGTGGCGGCGCACTGGATGTCACCGGAAGCAAGGGCCAGATGGCGGCTCGCCTGCGGGATTTTCTTGATATCGACTTTCAGACCGTTCTTTTCGAAAATGCCGGCCTGTTTGGCGAGCGTCAACGGTGCAAAACCGGTCCAGCCGGACATGCCAATCGTCACCGACGTCTCGGCATAGGCGGAAGCGGATGAAAAGAGCGCGGCGACTGTGGCGAGTACCCATGTTTTCTTCATGATCTGAACCCCTTTTGATTTATTTTTGTGCGATGCTGTTTATCGCTTTATTTGAGGCATGGTAGGCAGGGATTTTATATTTGTCTAGACAAAATAGAAGCTTCCGAAGGCCTCCGGAAAGATTGCAAATACACCATCCGGCATTCTAGACATAGGATAACACGGCCCCGCGCGGAGGCCCGCCGTTTTTCCATATCGAGCTTTCCATGACCAGACAAAGACGTCGCAGTATCATCAGGGCAAGGCGAACCGGAACCGGAATTGCGCTGGTTGCCGCCATTTCCTTCATCGCGGGCATGACGGATGCGGTGGGCCTGCATATTTCAGGCGACTTCGTGTCCTTCATGACCGGCAACACCACGCGCGCCGCAGTCTCGATAGAGGCTGGCCTCTATTCCCACGCCGCGAAACTGCTTTTCGCAATCATTGCCTTCGTGGCGGGCAATGCCGGCGGCATCGTGGTCGCGCATAAGTTCGACCGGCGCATCTTCGCCGTTCTGATGGCGGTGGGATTGCTGGTAACAATTGCCGCGCTGCTCGGCGGCGAGACTTCCGCTCTTGCGCAATTTTATCTCGTCGTTTTCGCCATGGGCATGGTCAACGCCGCCGTTGAGCATATTGAGGGACTGCCAATCGGGCTTACCTATGTGACCGGCGCGCTTTCCCGTTTCGGCCGCGGCATCGGTCGTTTTCTTCTCGGCGAACGGAGCCTCGACTGGGGCATTCAGATCGTGCCATGGCTTGGAATGATATGCGGCGCGATCTGCGGCGCTATTCTTGCCGCCACCCTGCAATCGAACGCCCTTTGGGTGGTCGCGGCCACGGTTTTCGTCGTCGCCATCGCCACTTTCATCATTCCGCGCTCGCTTCGCCAGCGCTACAATCAAAGGGTCAAAATCCGGCGGATTACGCCCTGAAAATCATCGCCGTCACTTTCGCGAGATGGTGACGAATTTCGTGCCCCGCACCCGCACCGTCATCAGGCAGGGTTCCTTGTCGGTACGCTCGCAATAACGCGGATGCATCTTCAGCACGAAAACCATGTTGCCGAAGCGCTTGATGAAATCATAGTCGTAAATCCGGGCCGTCGCGATCATCAGATAACCGCCCTCTTTCACCTGGACATAGAAATTATAAGGGCATCCCTCGTCGTCGCAGCTGCGGCCCTTTTCGCCGTCACAATCGAGAACACCGTGATTGACGACGGCGTCCATCAGCCCGTCATTGTTGATATCCAGCCGCGTGACGAAATCGTCGCCGAAGGCCGCCACCTTGCACTCGTTGCGGAAATGGTCCTTCTCGTAGATCTCGGGGTCGTTCACCAGCTGCTGCTGCGCCGAGAGCGCCACCGGAAACATCAAGAGAACCAGCGCCTGAAGAGCGGCAACGAGAGCGATTCGCACGGCATTTTCCTTTGCATCCGTTTCGGTTATGGATGTTGCGATCATCCGGGCGGCCAGCCTAGAGTTTAGTGCTTGCGCGACACTGACGTGTTCGCAGCCCGTGTTTCCGGGGGGAACCTTTTCATGACGCTTCTGGGTTTTCTCGACTATGCCGGGGTCGCCATCTTTGCCGCAACGGGCGCGCTCGCCGCCTCGCGCAAGCAGCTCGACCTGATCGGCTTCCTGTTTTTCGCCGCCGCAACCGGCATCGGCGGCGGCACGGTGCGCGATCTGGTGCTTGGCAGGACGCCGGTATTCTGGGTGGTGAACCCGACCTATATCCTCGTCTGCGTCTCGGTCGCGGTGCTGCTGTTCTTCACCGCGCATCTGTTCGAATCCCGTTACCGCGTGCTGATCTGGCTCGATGCACTCGGCCTTTCCGCTTATTGCGTCATGGGAGCAGCCAAGGGGCTTGCCGCCAGCGGCTCCGCAACCGTCGCCATCGTCACCGGCGTTCTGACGGCGACGTTCGGTGGTGTGTTGCGCGATATTCTCGCCGGCGAACCTTCCGTGCTGCTGCGGCCGGAAATCTACATCACCTGCGCGCTCCTGGGCTCCTCCACATTCATTGTCGTCTATTTCCTCGGCGCACCGCTTTATGCCGCATCAGCCGCAGGCGTCCTGACGGCCTTCGCAGTCCGGTCCGGTGCGCTGATCTTCGGCTGGACTTTTCCGCCCTACAAGGCAAAGCCCGGCAGGCGGCCGGAAGATGTGATGAAGTGATAAATAGAAATGACCGCCGAAAACAGAGATGGCGCCCGTGGGCGCCATTTTCACATCCGCGATCGGACTGAAGCCTTATCCGCGCTTGCGGCGAAGGCGGATGACCACGTCCACATGGGCGATTTCCATGCCCTCGGGCGCTTCCGGCAAATTGTCGATCTGGAGGTTATTGACGGGAATATCCAGAACCTCGTTCTCACCCTCCACGAAGAAGTGGTGGTGATCCGAGACGTTGGTGTCGAAATAGGTGCGGGCGCCTTCCACGGCGAGAACACGGATGAGGCCGGCTTCGGTGAACTGGTGCAGCGTATTGTAGACGGTGGCGAGAGAAACGGGCACGCCGGCGGTGACCGCCTCATCGTGCAGTTCCTCGACCGTCAGATGGCGATCGCCCTTTGCGAAAAGCAGATCGCCCAAAGCCACACGCTGTCGCGTGGGGCGCAGCCCCGAGCGCCGCAACCTCGTTCCGATATCCAATGTGGCGTCAAATGCCATGCAATCCCATTCCAAACAGAGGTATGAAACTTACCAATTGCATTAGCATATATCTTTTGCGGTGAGTGCTTTCAATAGTTTCGGCGTGGCTTAGGCGCGGCAAATGGCGGCAAACCGGCCATTCCTGCAATTTTCCTCTGGTTCCAGCCGTACGGTTCCTGTATGCGGACGGCATATTGAGGTAATGACTTCTGCGAAGAAGGTTCGAAGACAAAGAATGGGGGCGGAGCGGCCTTCGCCCTTGCAGCGCTTCATTTTGAACCTAACTTGCTCTAGTGAAGTCGATCAACACCAGTAACTGGGGAAGTGAAAGCGGTATGGCAACGAGGCAATCAAGTTACAATTACGAGGAGATCCTGTCCTGCGGTCGCGGCGAATTGTTCGGCCCGGGAAATGCACAGCTCCCATTGCCCCCCATGCTCATGGTCCATCGCATTACCGAAATTTCCGAAACCGGCGGCGCCTTCGACAAGGGTTTCATCCGCGCCGAATACGATGTCAGCCCGGACGACTGGTATTTCCCCTGCCACTTCCAGGGCAACCCGATCATGCCGGGGTGCCTCGGCCTTGACGGCATGTGGCAGCTGACCGGTTTCTTCCTCGGCTGGCTGGGCGAAGAAGGTCGCGGCATGGCGCTTTCCACCGGCGAAGTGAAGTTCAAGGGCATGGTTCGCCCTCACACGAAGCTCCTTCAATATGGTATTGATTTCAAGCGCGTGATGCGCGGCCGTCTGGTGCTCGGAACCGCCGACGGCTGGCTCAAGGCGGACGGCGAAACCATTTATCAGGCGACGGATCTGCGCGTAGGCCTGTCGAAGGAAAAGGCTGCCTGAGGCAGACGGAATAGTCCTGACAAACGCCGGGCGGCTTCGGTCGTCCAGCCGAAATCTTAAGAAAAGGTCCCTTTCATGAGACGAGTTGTTGTCACCGGCCTCGGTATTGTTTCTTCCATCGGCGGTGATGCCGCTGAAGTCACCGCATCGCTGCGCAATGCCAAATCCGGCATTTCATTTTCGCCGGATTTTGCCGAACACGGTTTCAAATGCCAGGTCTGGGGCAAGCCGTCTCTCGACCCGACCGATCTGGTCGACCGCCGCGCCATGCGCTTCCTGTCGCAGGGCGGCGCGTGGAACCATGTCGCCATGAAGCAGGCAATCGCCGATTCCGGTCTCGAAGAGAGCGACATCAGCGGCAATGAGCGCACTGGCATCATCATGGGTTCGGGCGGACCTTCCACCCGCACCATCGTCGAGGCGGCCGATATTACGCTGAAGAACAACAGCCCTAAGCGCATCGGCCCCTTTGCCGTGCCGAAGGCCATGTCATCCACCGCCTCTGCGACGCTTGCTACCTGGTTCAAGATCCATGGCGTCAACTACTCCATCTCGTCGGCCTGCTCCACCTCGGCGCATTGCATCGGCAACGCTGCCGAAATGATCCAGTGGGGCAAGCAGGACGTGATGTTTGCGGGCGGCCATGAGGATCTCGACTGGTCCATGTCCAACCTCTTCGACGCCATGGGCGCCATGTCGTCCAAATATAACGAGACACCGAGCGCCGCCTCGCGCGCCTATGACGTCAACCGCGACGGTTTCGTGATTGCCGGCGGTGCGGGCGTGCTGGTTCTCGAAGAGCTGGAACATGCCAAGGCGCGCGGTGCGAAGATTTACGCCGAGATCGTCGGTTACGGCGCGACCTCCGACGGTTACGACATGGTGGCGCCTTCAGGCGAAGGCGCGATCCGCTGCATGCGGCAGGCGCTTTCCACCGTGAAGGGTGACATTGACTACATCAATACCCACGGCACATCGACGCCGGTTGGCGACAGCAAGGAAATCGGCGCGATCCGGGAAGTCTTCGGCGACAAGATTCCGCATATCCAGTCGACCAAGTCGCTCACCGGCCATTCGCTGGGTGCGGCCGGCGTGCAGGAATCGATCTACGGCCTGTTGATGATGCAGGAACGCTTCATCGGCGAAAGCGCGCATATTTCCGAGCTCGATCCCGAATTTGCGGGCGTTCCGATCGTTCGCAGCCGCATCGACAACGCCAAGATCGACACCATCCTTTCCAACTCCTTCGGCTTCGGCGGCACCAACGCCACGCTCGTCTTCCAGCGTCATAACGGATAATTGCCCATGAACGGCATCATGCAGGGTAAACGCGGCCTCATCATGGGCGTCGCAAACAATCATTCCATCGCCTGGGGTATCTCCAAGGCGCTTGCGGCACAGGGCGCAGAACTGGCCTTCACCTATCAGGGTGAAGCGCTCGGCAAGCGTGTGAAACCGCTCGCCGCCGAGCTCGGATCCGATTTCATCGTACCGTGCGATGTCGAGGATATCGCCTCGGTCGACGCCCTGTTCGCGACGATCCGCGAAAAATGGGGCTCTCTGGATTTCGTCGTGCACGCCATCGGCTTTTCCGACAAGAACGAGCTGAAGGGCCTCTACGCGGATACGACGCGCGAGAATTTCAGCCGCACCATGGTCATTTCCTGTTTCTCCTTCACGGAAATCGCCAAGCGCGCCGCCGAGTTGATGACAAATGGCGGCTCCATGCTGACGCTGACCTATAATGGATCGCAGCGCGTCATCCCGAACTACAACGTCATGGGCGTCGCCAAGGCGGCTCTTGAAGCGTCCGTGCGTTATCTCGCCGCCGATTACGGCCCGCGCGATATTCGCGTCAACGCCATCTCGGCCGGTCCGGTCCGCACGCTGGCGGGCGCCGGCATCTCGGATGCGCGGGCGATCTACGCATGGAACCAGAAAAACGCACCGCTTCGGCGGACCGCGGATATCGACGATATCGGCGGATCGGCGCTTTACCTGCTGTCCAATCTGTCGCGCGGCGTAACCGGCGAATGCCATTATGTGGACTGTGGTTATAACATCACTTCCACACCCACGCTGGAGGTTCTCTCCAAAGCGGATGCGGAATAAGCGCCCGTTTCAGCGTCAACAAAAGCCCGGCCATGTGCCGGGCTTTTATATTTTGGGCCGTATCAATTTCGGAAATCACTAAAGTATAATTCATTGGAGTAACTGAATTTAAACATCGGGTGGTTATGGTCCGCAACAAATTCAACGGTTGCGCTTGCCGCATATTCTTAGAGATCGATATCGCCTCATGCGACTGGCCAGACTGAAGCCATTGCTGGAAAAATTCGGAGTCTCGCGCGACGGGACAGCGGCTATAGAATTCGCGATACTCGCGATCCCCTATTTCCTCGTCGTCTTTGCGATCATCGAGACCTTCATCGCCCTGATGGCGGAACAGGTCGTCGCCAACGCCACCGAAAACATGGCGCGGCGTCTGCGCACCGGGCAGATCAGCAGCTCGATTTCGAAAGAGGATTTCCGCAAGAGCTTCTGCAACGAAGTCTCGGTGATGATCACCTGCTCAGCGGATGAAATTCAAAAAGAACAGAAGCTCTATATCGATCTTCGCTCGTTTACTGCCTTCAAGGATATTCCGACCACGATACCGCTGAAGGCCTATGGCGAATATTACGATCTCGACACCGCCCAATTCGGCTTCAAGCCGGGCGGGCCGGAAACCATCAACATGTTGCGTGTCTATTATCGCTGGCGTGTGGTTGCCGATATCATCCGGCCATACTTGACGAAAATACGTCCGGCCGACGGATCGATGCCCTCACATTTCCTCATCGTCGCGACAAATGCGTTCATGAACGAGAAATACATCACAGGCGGGGGCTCATGATGGCAGGGCTGGTGTCCGTTGCGGCAAACGGCAAACGACGCCTGATGGCGCTCGTTTCACGCTTTGCCAAAGATCGCCGTGGCGTGGGTGCGGTGGAGTTCGCGATCCTCTTTCCGATATTGCTTGCGCTTTATCTGACCTCTTTCGAATTGACGATCGGATACAACACCTACAAGCGGGCAAGCAGCGCCGCAGCCTCCATCAACGATCTGATATCGAAAACAGGGTCCGTCGATAAAACCTATCTCGCGGGCATGCAGGATGTCGCAGCCGCCGTGTTTGCGCCCTACAGCACCAAGGGTCTGCAGCTGAAGATCAGCGGCATCAAGATCGATGCGCAAAAACAGGCGAAAATCACCTGGTCCTGGGATGAGAAAAATCTGAGACCCTACGCGGTGGGGTCACCGGTTGCCGTTCCGACGCGCCTGCTCGTGGAAAACAGCTTTCTCATCCACGTCGAACTTTCCATCCCGCATGAATTGCTGATGTTCATGCCCGATCTTGCCTCGTCCGGGGTGAAGTCGATCACCATCGGCCGGGAGTATTTCTTCAAGCAACGCGACGCCGAGACCGTCTGCACCAATTGCTGAGCAATCGGTGCGCCAGAACGGTCTCGTCATGGCAATAGTTAGTAGACGTCGCGCAGATAACGTTTTTCGCGCTTCAGCCTGTTCACATACTCGCTCGCCGCCTCAGCGGAGATGCCGGCCTCCTCGCTGACGATGCCGTGCAGGGCATCATCGACGTCCTTCGCCATGCGGGTCGCGTCGCCGCAGACGTAGAAATAACCGCCCTCTTCAAGCCATTGATAGAGCGCCTTGCCGTTCTGCCGCATGCGGGTCTGGACATAGATCTTCTCCGCCTGATCCCGCGAGAAAGCAAGGTCGAGGCGGGTGAGCACACCATCGCGGCTCATGTCGCCAAGCTCGTTTTCATAGATGAAATCCGACTGCCGGTGCTGGTCGCCGAAAAACAGCCAGTTTTTGCCGTTTGCGCCTCGGGCTTGCCGTTCCTGCAAAAAAGCCCGGAAGGGCGCGATGCCCGTACCCGGTCCCACCATGATCATAGGCGCGTCATTGTCCTGCGGCACACGAAACGCTTTGTTCGGCGAGACGAAAATCCCGGCACTCTGTCCGGCCTCCACGCGGTCGGCGAGATAGGTGGAGCACACGCCCCCACGCTCACGGCCCTCGGCGCGATAACGCACGCTGGCTATGGTCAGATGCACGCTGTTTTTTGCGACGAGCGGGCTGGAGGAGATGGAATAGGCGCGATGTTGCAGCGGCTTCAGGAATGTCACGAATTCAGCAACATCGAATAGCGGCTTTCCGCCGAGATTGATGAGGTCGAGAATATCCTTGCTCCAGAGAAAGGCGGCCAGTTGCTCCCTGTCTCCGTTTGCGAGAATGTGGCTGAGTTCGTCATGCCCCGCACGCTTGCCGATTTCGGCGACGAGTTCGCGCGAAGGCGTCGATATCTCGAACATGTTGAGAAGCGCATCGCCGACCGGCCGGTCCAGCCCGGCGATTTGGCTGTCCGCAGCCGCCCCGAAGTGTTCCAGTAGCGCGCCGACCAGTTTCGGATCGTTCAGGGGCACGACGCCAAGAGCGTCACCCGCCTCATAGTCCAGGCCGCTTTCGCCGAGATCGAATTCGTAGTGACGAATTTCCTTGGACGAGCCGGGACCGGACAGACGACGATTGACGCTTACCTCAGCCGAATAGGGATTTTTGCGGCCCCAGCCCTGTTTTCCCCGCACGGGCGGCTCGGCAACGTCGGACATGGTGACAGATGCCGCATTTCCGCCATCGACAGCAACCGCGAGCGGCAGGGTCTCACCGATCCATGCGGCGGCGGCGTCCTCAAAGTCGATATCGCAATCGATACGCGTCTTGATGCGCTTGCCGCCGAGTTGTTCGAACCGCGTATCGATAAGCTTGCCCGCCTGGCAGAAGCCGTCATAGCCGGTATCGCCGAGCGCGAGCACGGCAAAATTCATCTCGTCCACACGCGGCGCGCTGTCCGCGGCGAGCGCTTCCCAGAAAAGCTGGGCATTATCAGGCATTTCACCTTCGCCATAGGTCGAGGTGACGACGATGACGCGCTTCATGGCGCCGAGACTGTCCATCGAGACATCATCGAGTGCCGTCACCACCGGCTGCATGCCCTGGGCGCGGGCGGCGGCGGCAATATCCATCGCCAGCGCCTCGGCATTGCCGGTCTGGGTGCCGAAAAGAATATTCAGCACACTGGCCGCCGCCCTGGGAGCAGCGGCGGCAACCGATGTCTCCAGGCCGATGGCGGCGCGGGAATGGAGCCCCGCCAGAAAACCGGAAAGCCATGCGCGCTGATCACCGTTGAAGGGCGCGTCTTCGGGAATATAAGGTATCTTCATCATGCTGCCCTGTGGCTGGATGCGGTGGCGAGGTCGGGAATGGCACGGGCTGCGAAAAGCTCCTCGAAGCCCGGCAGACGGCCGATCTTCTCGACGTTTTTCCGGTTCTGCTGAATGATCCAGCCATAGGTGCCGGGGCTGTCCACCGACCAGATGTTCCTGCGGGCCAGCGCCTGCTTGTAATCGTCGAGACGCTTGGCGGCGATCATCACCGCAAGCTGTTCATCGCTATGGTCCGAAAGCGCCTCGCGTGCATATTTCAGCAGCCGCTGCATCAGCGCATAGTCTTCCGTGAGGATGAGATTGCGCACGGCTTTTTCAATGGCCGGGTCGGAAGGACCCGACGCCATCGGCAGCCGCTGCAGGGCGATGGCCTGCGCCATGCTCAACACGGTATAATTGTTGAGCAGCGCATACATTTCCTCCGTATCCGTCTCGCCATAACCCGGCACCGTTCCGTTCAGGACGGCCTTGCGGTCGCGATAGGCGAGCTTGAACTTTCGCAGTTGATGAGCGGCAAGCGCGGATGCCAGTTCCTCCAGCAATTCCTTGCGGGGCTTCGCCTTCAGAATTTCATCGCTATCCTGATAAAGCAGCAGGGCGCGTGGCATGCCATAGACGAAATTATGCTGTTCACTTTCCCAGTTTTCCAGAAGCCATGCCGCCTTGGCCGAGCCGGTCTCTGCGACATGCCAGGTCAGAAGCTGGTGGATGGCCTGATTATGAATGGCGGCCTGTTCATCCTCACCGGTGATCGAGCCGAGCAGGATGGAATCGTGGCTGACCTTCTTCGGCAGGTCGCCATAGGGATCATACTGATAAACGAAGCCGCCGCTCATGCCGTTGCCGAAACCCTTACCGAAGCTGCCAAGGTTCAGGACCGCGCCGTTGGTCATGTATTCACAGGCGAAATCACCCACGCCTTCGACGACGGCGGTGGCGCCGGAATTACGCACCGCGAAACGGTCGCCCGCCTGCCCCTCCACGAAGGTGCGGCCGCCGGTGGCGCCGAACAGCGCGAAATTGCCGACAAGCACATTGCCGCCCGCCTCATCCGAGCCACCGCCTGGGGAGCGCACGACGATGGTGCCGCCACAGGCGCTTTTGCCGACGCCGTCATTGCAGGTGCCGGTATGGACCATGACCATGCCGTCATTGCAGAAAGCGCCGAAGGACTGCCCGGCGGAACCGGACGTATCGATGCGCACCGAACCCGCCTCCAGGAACCGGCGGCCACGGCTGTCCCGCTTGACGGCCGGCAGCGCATCCGCCTCTTCATCGGAAAGCTCATGGTTCAGCATGCGTTCGATATCGACGGCGAGCTGGCCACCGACGCTCTTGTTGCAATTGTTGAGGAAACGATTGCCGCCAAGCTCGATGTTCTCGCGCCTGCTGTCGACCAGGGCCGAGCGCACGAGTTCGATGAAGGCATCGTCCAGTGCAAAGTCCTTTTCCATATAGACGGGGCTGTCGATCTTCACCTCTTCGACCACCGCAAGCATTGCCCGGAGGTCAAGCTGGCCGACGCTCGCCGGATGATCGAGGAGATGAAGAAGATCGGAACGGCCGCGTGCTTCCCGCAGCGAGGCAACCCCAAGTCCGGCCAAAATCTCGCGCGTTTCATGGGCGATGTTCATGAGATATTGCGCCAGCGCGCGCGGATCGCCGTTGAAGGCCTCCTGATTGGTGGTGAGACCGGCCGGGCACTTGATGTTGCAGTTCTTGGCCATGACGCACTTCAGCATCATCAGCGCCGTCGTGCCGAATTCGAAACTGTCGCCACCGAGGAGTGCGGATTTCACCACGTCGCTCGCCGTCTGGTGCGCGCCGGAGCAGCGCAGCAGCACCTTGGCGCGCAGGCCGGTGGCGCAGAGCGCCTGATGCACTTCTGCGATACCGATTTCCGCCGCGCGGCCGGTATATTTGAGGCTGGTGACGGCAGCTGCCCCCGTGCCGCCGGTATTGCCGGCGACATTAATGACATCCGCCCCCGCCTTGGCGACACCGACCGCAATCGTGCCGATGCCTTCCGACGAGACCAGCTTGACGATGACGCGCACGCGCGCCGCCTTGGCATCGTGGATGAGCTGGGCCAGATCCTCGATCGAATAGGTATCGTGATGCGGCGGCGGCGAGACAAGTTCGACGCCCGGCGTGCCGCCGCGTGCGGCGGCGATTTCCACCGTCACCTTGGGAGACGGCAATTGCCCGCCCTCACCCGGCTTTGCGCCCTGGCCAATCTTGATCTCGATCTCTTCGAGCATCGGATCGGCAAGATAACCGGCCCAGACGCCGAAACGGCCGGAAGCGAACTGCTTGATGCGCGAGGCACGGATGGTGCCATAACGGGAAATATGCTCGCCACCCTCGCCCGAATTCGACATGCCGCCGACCATGTTGGTGCCATGGGCGACCGCCTCATGGGCAGCAGCGACGAGCGCGCCGTGGCTCATGGCGCCCGATGCGAGGGTCTTGGTGATCTCGCTCGCCTTCTGTACGGCATCGAGCGGAATACTTTCCGGTGCAGTGCGGATAAGCGAGAGATAAGCGGATGCTTCACCCTTTGCCTGAACCATGAGCGCGCCGCCTTCCAGCCAATGGCCTGGAATATCCGCACCGAAACGGTCAAGCAGCGACTGGCCGAGTGCGGCAAGCCGGGCAAGCTCATGACCGTGCGGGCCGGTCAATTGCAGCCGGAATGCGCCTTCGCCCGCTTCCTCGCAGCGCAATCCGCGCACCATGAAGCTGTTATTGCCCTGCCGGGAAAAACGGCCCATTTCCCGGCGGAATTCTTCTGCGGAACCGGCGAAGGTCACATCGGCGGGCAATTCCAGAACATCACGCAGGGCGGCGGGGCGGCGCGCCCTTTCTTCCGCCATCATGCGGGCGAAGGCGCGGTAACCGGGCGTTACCTCGAATTTGTCGATGGCCTCCGGGGTCAGCCGGTCGAAGCTGTTGTGATAATAGGCCGCATCGTTGAGACCGAAGGCATCTTCCAGCCGGTTGAGCGGCAGCAGGCGCAAAGCCTCCTCGTTTTCGGTTCCCTTGTCGAAACCGATCTTCTCCTCCGTCATGTCCACGAAACCGCGTACCGCCGTCGTGCCATAGGAATGGCCGGCGCCTTCCGCACGCTCCTTGAAGAGACCGAGCAGCGGAATGTCGTTTTCGCCCTTCACGGACAGCGCCTTGCGGTGCCAGTCCGCCACGGCCTGCGCGATGACGGCGAAGTTGACGCCGCCAACCGGGGTCTTCACATTGGGGAAATAGCGCTTGAGTACCGCATCGTCGGTATCGAGGAAGTTCGGTTCGAAGAACTCGCCGCCGATATAGCTTTCCGCCGTACACAGGCCGACCTTGCCCATGGTCTTCATCAGCGACTTTTCCGCCGCCTTGGCAAAACGCTTGAAGGCCTTGTCGGCATCGGCACCGAATTTCTCCTCGGCGCGGAACTGCACGCCAAGCGGATAGACGGCAGAAGCGCCGAAGCCGAGGCCAGCCGCTATGTGATGCGAGGAAGAAAACTGGCCACTTTCCACGATCAGGGAAATGCGCAGCCGCAGACCTTCCTCGATCAGCCGCTGATTGATGGCGGAGACGACCATGATCATCGGCAAGGCCGCACGGCCTGCCGAGACATGCCGGTCGGTGATGACGGCGATGCCGCCTTCCTCAGCTGCGAAAGCCACAACCTCATCGCAGAGATCATCGATTGCCTGCCGCAGCGCGGTTTCGTTGGCTTCGGCAACATCGAAGACCGGCGAATAGAGCATTTCGAAACGGCGAAGGGGCGTCTCCGACTGCTCGCGAATGCGCAGCATATCGAGATGGGTCAGGATCGGAGAGCGCACGACGATCTGGCGGGCCCTCTTCGCCCCGCTGTTCGGCTTCGCACCGAGGGCCACACGCAACGTCATGCCGTCGGCCTCACGAATACTGTCGAGCGGCGGATTGGTGACCTGCGCGAAACGTTGTGAGAAATACTTCGCGACGCCGCCTTCCTGATCGGAAAGCGCGTTGATGGCATTGCCGTAACCCATCGCCGAAATCTTTTCCGCGCCTGAGGCCAGCATCGGGTCCATCAGGAACTTGAAGCTTTCCTGATTGTGCGAATAGGCGACATAACGCTGGTGCCGTTCCAGATCACCATTGTAACGCAGCGGCGAGCCCTGCTTTTCCGCCGGCACTTCCGGCAGATCTTCCAGCATGACACGGGCTTCGCGCAGCAGGGATGAATAATCGCGGCGTGAGGCGAGAAGCTCCAGCGCCTCGACGGTGGAAAAGGCGCGGCGTTCTGCATGGTCGTAATAAAGCATGCCGCCCGCCTCGATGCGGCCGCGGCGGATGACGCTTTCCGCCGGAAAGGCAATCTGCCCGGCCTCCGACATGACGCAGAGATAATCTTCCGTCTCGACGGTGCGCAGCGGGCGCAGGCCGAGGCGATCGAGCCGCGCGCCGATGATGGTGCCGTCGCCGAAGATCAGCGCGGCCGGGCCGTCATTCTTCTCCTCATAGAGCGAGAAATATTCCAGCATCGCCTTCACGCCCGGTGACAGGGTATCGTCGTTTTCCCAGGCCGGCGGCATCATCGAAACCACGGCGGTGACGAGGTCGAGACCGTCTTCCATCACCCGCGCCTGCAGGGTCTGATCCAGACGGCAGCTATCCGACTGGCCCTTCGGGCGGATGATGCTGGCATTCTTTGCCAGCGCCACGGCCGCTTCCGACAGCCGGTTCTTCTTGTCGGTGTTGAGCTCGCCATTATGCGCCATCAGACGGAAGGGCTGCGCCATGGAAGGATGCGGATCGGTATTGGTGGAGAACCGCGTGTGGAAATACATCGTATGCACTTCATGGCGCGGATCGGTGAGGTCGCAGAAATAGGGCATGACCTCATGGGAGTTCAGGCGGCCTTTCAGAACCTGCGTGCGGGCGCTAAGCGACAGCGGATAAAAGCCGGCGAGTTCCGGCACCGTATAGGCAAGCGCCTCAATGGCGAGCAGCGCCTTGTGGATGCGCCAATCAAATTCGGCGAGGGTTGCGCATTCGGCAGGAGCCCAGAAAACCCATTGGCGGATCGGTAACTGGTAAGGGATGGCGGCAGGACGAATGGCCGTGTCATTCACCGGCACATCGCGCACCAGCAGGATTGCGAAGCCCTGCTCTTTGAGAGCGTTTGCGATGATACCGACAGCCTCGCCGTGGAAAGCCGGATTTTGCGGCAGGAAAAAATTGCCGACGCCGAACCGGCCGGCCTGCAAGCCGTCCTCACCGGTCAATTCCCGAAAGAAAGAGAGCGACAAATCCAGCGATACGCCCGCGCCATCCCCGACACCTTCCGCCGACATGCCGCCGCGATGCGGCACGGCACAGAGAGCCTCGTGGCCGCGCTTCAGCACATCATGCGTCTGCACGCCGTCCTTGCGGGTGATGAAACCGACACCACAGCTGCTTTTTTCAAAAGCCGCATCGTAAAGGCCGAATTTTTGCTCCGTCACACTCAAGGCACTCTCCTCTCGTTGCGCATTTCGCGCGGCATCGCCCTCTTTCCCGAAACCCGGCGCGTCAGCCGGCACTCTGCGGGCGGAGCCGCAGGCGACCTGGCTGCTCCTCATTCTTCTGCTTAGCGGCGTTTAATGGCGCGAACGGTCGTTTTGCGGCCGTCAAACGGCTTGGCGGCGATGGCCGCTTTTTCGCAAATAATGATCGTCGTCGTTCGCATCGCGTTCCCTGAAGGCCGGCTTTCCGGCAGTGAGATACACTGAATTACGTCAGTATTGCTTACATAATATTTCATGATCAACCAAGTCAAGATTAAAATCGACCCGGCGCAATAAAAAAACAAAAACGCCGCGAAATCCGACAGGATTCCGCGGCGCGATGGCTGCAGAGATTTTTAAATTGCCCGGATCACTCCGAAGGCATGTCCAGCGTGCGGCTGAACCAGAGGGCAATCAGCGTGCAGAGCGCACCCGACATCAGGTAAATGCCGACCGCGAAAAGGCCGAATTTGGACGAAAATCCGAGCGCGACGAGCGGTGCGAAGCCAGCACCGATCAGCCAGGAAATATCCGAGGTGAGCGACGCGCCGGTATAGCGGTACTCACGGCTGAAGCGGGAAGCAAGCGCGCCGCCTGCCTGACCGAAGGACAGGCCAAGCAGAGAAAAGCCGATCAGCACAAAGAGATAACGGCCAATATCACCGGAACCAAGAAGAACCGGTGCAACCAGACTGAAAAGGCCGATCAGCACCGCCGCGATGGCCAGAAGCTTCCGCCGGCCGATCCTGTCGGCCAGAATACCGGAGACCACGATCATCCCGCCGGCGATGATGGCGCTGACGAATTGCACGAAAAGGAAGTCCGAGACACGCTGGCTGGTGTTGAGCGAAACCCAACTCAGCGGGAAGACGGTGACCAGATGGAAGAGCGCAAAGCTTGCCAGCGGCACGAACGCTCCCGTGAGGACCACCGGAAACTGCGAGCGCAGCATCTTGAACATGGGGCGCGGTTCCAGCTCGTGCTGTTCCAGCATGGCCTGAAATTCCGGCGTCACGATCATGCGCAAGCGGGCGAAGAGCGCGAGAACATTCAGCGCCAGCGCCACGAAGAAGGGGAAACGCCAGCCCCAGGCGAGGAATTCCGCATTGGAAAGCTGTGTGACGAAGACGATGAAAAAGGCGCTGGCGAGACCGAAGCCCATGGCCGCACCGATCTGCGGCATCATGGCGTACCAGCCGCGCTGTTTCTGCGGCGCATTCATGGCGAGCAGCGACACCAGACCGTCCCATGCGCCGCCAAGCCCAAGGCCCTGGCCGATGCGGAACACCGCCAGAAGACAGGGGGCAAGCATGCCCGCTTCCGCATAGGACGGAAGAAAGCTGATCGCCATGGTGGAACCACAGAGCGTGAAGAGAGCGGCCATCAGCTTCACGGCGCGCCCGAATTTGCGGTCGATCTGGAGGAAGATCAGCGAGCCGATAGGCCTTGCGATAAAGGCCAGTGAGAAAACCGCGAAGGAATAGAGCGTCGCCGTCAGCGGGTCGACGAAAGAAAAGAAGACGTGGGGGAAAACGAGCGCGGAGGCGATGGCATAGATGAAAAAGTCAAAGAATTCCGTCATTCTCGCAAGAATGACCGCAATCGTGATGCGATCCGGATCGACCTTGACGGGACCGACCCCATTTCCGTTCGCCTCCGGCGCCTGCCCAAAGGATGGAGCAGCATTCGTATAACTCATAATATCCCTCCTGCGTCATGGACGAACCATTTCCTGTAACGCGCCGGCTCCTCTTCCGTTGCGTTACGATGCGGCGGATTGTCACACGCACCCTACGTAACGTCAATTGAAGTTTGGCAATAAAGGGTTGCCCAGTCAGCTGACCATGCGATAATGCACGCGCTCCGTCCTTAAACGCAGCTCTGCCCGAGACATGGTGCATCGCGAAGGTTTCGCTGCACCGCGACAATATACCTCATTTGAAAAATGATGTTCGGCAATTATTCGCGGCATAATCCAAACTGTACGAGTTCAAAGAACGTGCGCACGATCAAAAAAATCCTATCCGCCCTTCTGGCAATCCCGGCTCTGCTGCTGCTCAGCGGCTGTAACCTCGTGGTGATGAACCCTTCGGGCGACGTCGCCATCCAGCAGCGCGATCTTATCATCACGTCCACGGTCTTGATGCTGCTGATCATCGTCCCCGTCATCGTCCTGACGATTTTCTTCGCATGGAAATATCGGGAATCGGCAAAGGCCGAGGATTACGATCCCGAATGGCACCACTCCACGCGCCTTGAAATGGTGATCTGGTCGGCTCCGGTCGCCATCATCCTGATGCTCGGCACGGTGACCTGGATTTCCACTCACCGTCTCGACCCCTATCGTCCGCTGGAGCGTATCGACGAGAACCGTCAGGTGACCGCCGATGTCAAACCGATCACGGTGGAAGTGGTGGCCATGGACTGGAAGTGGCTATTCTTCTATCCCGAACTCGGCATTGGCAGCGTCAATGAATTCGCCGCTCCGGTCGATGTTCCGATCAATTTCAAGATCACCGGCACGACGGCAATGAACTCCTTCTTCGTGCCCGCGCTCGCCGGCCAGATCTACGCCATGGGCGGCATGCAGACCAAGCTGCACGCGGTCATCAACAAGGAAGGCGTTTATGACGGCTTCTCGGCCAACTTCTCCGGCCCCGGCTTCTCCCACATGCGCTTCAAGTTCCATGGCCTGAGCCAGCAGGGCTTCGACCAGTGGGTTGCCAAGGCGAAAGAGGGCGGCAAGGGCTTCGGCCGTCAGGAATATCTGGAATTCGCCAAGCCTTCGGAGCGCGAGCCGGTACAATATTTCGCTTCGGTCGATCCCGAACTCTACAGCGCCATCCTCAACCGCTGCGTCGAGCCCAACAAGCTCTGCATGCGCGACATGATGCATATCGACGCCAATGGCGGCGGCGGCAAGGAAGGCATCGATATCGCCAAGGCGCTGAATTCCGTCGTCTGCACGCCGCTTGCGCCCTTTGGCGTCGCCAGCGGCCCCCAATCCACTCCGGCTGCGCTCGAAGGACAGACTTTCGAGCCTGCGGCGCTGCCGGAAACGAAACAAGTCGCTGGCTGACGGATACGTCCCGGCATTATGCGGCGCGGCCAATGGCTGCGCCGATCTTATGTCTTAGAATCGCAAGAGGCTAAAAATGATCGTCAATTCCGATCAAACGTCGTTCCTGTTCGGGAAGCTGACATGGGAGTCCATCCCGCTTCACGAGCCCATTCTTGTCGCAACCTTCGCGGCCGTGGCTCTGGGCGGTATCGCCGTCGTCGGCGCCCTCACCTATTTCCGCCTCTGGGGCTATCTCTGGAATGAATGGTTCACGAGCATCGATCACAAGAAGATCGGTATCATGTACATCATCCTGGCGCTGGTCATGCTGTTGCGCGGCTTCGCCGATGCCATCATGATGCGTGTCCAGCAGGCGATCGCGTCGGGCGGATCGGAAGGTTACCTCCCGCCACACCATTACGACCAGATCTTCACAGCCCACGGCGTCATCATGATCTTCTTCATGGCCATGCCGATGATCACGGGTCTGATGAACTTCGTCGTGCCGCTGCAGATCGGCGCCCGCGACGTTTCGTTCCCCTTCCTCAACAACTTCTCCTTCTGGATGACCACGGCCGGTGCCGTCATCACCATGATCTCGCTGTTCATCGGCGAATATGCGCAGACCGGCTGGCTGGCTTATCCGCCGCTTTCCGGAATCGATGGAAGCCCGGGGGTCGGGGTGGATTATTATATCTGGGGTCTGCAGATCGCCGGTGTGGGAACGACGCTATCGGGCATCAACCTGATCGTGACGATCATCAAGATGCGCGCGCCTGGCATGACCATGATGCGCCTGCCGATCTTCGTCTGGACATCGCTGTGTTCGAACATCCTGATCGTGGCCTCCTTCCCGATCCTGACCGGCACGCTGGCACTTCTCACCCTCGACCGTTACGTTGGCACCAACTTCTTCACCAACGATCTCGGCGGCAACCCGATGATGTATGTCAACCTCATCTGGATCTGGGGCCACCCCGAAGTTTACATCCTGGTCCTGCCGGCATTCGGCGTCTTCTCGGAAATCGTTGCAACGTTCTCCCGCAAGCGTCTCTTCGGTTATGCCTCGATGGTTTACGCCACGGGCGTCATCACCATCCTCGCCTATATCGTGTGGCTGCACCACTTCTTCACCATGGGTTCCGGTGCAAGCGTGAATGCTTTCTTCGGCATCACCACGATGATCATCTCGATCCCGACGGGTGCCAAGATCTTCAACTGGCTCTTCACCATGTATAAGGGCCGCATCAAGTTCGACGTTCCGATGCTGTGGACCATCGGTTTCATGATCACCTTCGTCATCGGCGGCATGACCGGCGTTCTTCTCGCCGTTCCGCCGGCGGACTTCGTGCTTCACAACTCGCTGTTCCTGATCGCCCACTTCCACAACACCATCATCGGTGGCGTGGTGTTCGGTGTGCTTGCGGGTATCGTCTACTGGTTCCCGAAGGCCTTCGGATACCGGCTCGATCCGTTTTGGGGCAAGCTGTCCTTCTGGTTCTGGTTCATCGGTTTCTATTTCGCCTTCATGCCGCTTTATATTCTCGGCCTGATGGGGATTACCCGCCGTATCAGCCAGTTCGAGGATAATTCCCTGCAGATCTGGTTCGTGATCGCCGCTTTCGGCGCCTTCCTGATCGCGCTCGGCATCGCCTCCTTCGTCATCCAGCTCATCGTCAGCTTCCTGAAGCGCGACCAGCTGCGTGACGTGACCGGCGACCCCTATAACGGCCGTACGCTGGAATGGTCGACGTCTTCGCCGCCGCCCGCCTACAACTTCGCCTTCACGCCCGTCATCCACGATGTCGACGCCTGGGCGGATATGAAGAAGCGCGGTTACAACCGTCCCAAGGAAGGCTTCATCCCGATCCATATGCCGAAGAACACCGGCGCGGGCGTGATCATCAGCGCCATCAGCGTGGTTCTCGGCTTCGCCCTGGTATGGCACATCTGGTGGCTTGCGGCTCTGTCGATGCTCGCCATCATCGCGGTCTCCATCGCCCATACCTTCAACTACAATCGCGATTATTACATTCCGGCTTCCGACGTTTCGACGGTCGAAGCGGAACGTACCAAGCTGCTTGCGGAACAGGCGTAACGGAACATGTCTCATACACCTGCACAAAGCGTCGACGGCGCTGAACCACCGGTCTTCTACCTGAAGGAAGACCATCACCCGGAGAACGGCACCTCGCTGGGCTTCTGGCTCTACCTGATGAGCGACTGCCTTATCTTCGCGACGCTGTTTGCCACCTATGCCGTTGTCGGCCGCAACTACGCGGCCGGCCCTTCCGGCGCCGACCTGTTCGACCTGAAGCTGGTGGCGATCAATACCGGCTTCCTGCTTTTCTCCTCCATCACCTATGGCTTCGCCATGCTGGAAATGGAAAAGCAGAAGGTAAAGGCCACGCTGGTCTGGCTGGGTGTGACCGGCCTCTTCGGCCTCGCCTTCCTCGCGGTCGAACTCTACGAGTTCCATCACCTGATCGCGGAAGGTGCCGGTCCGCAGCGTTCGGCGTTCCTGTCGGCCTTCTTCGCGCTGGTCGGCACGCACGGTCTGCACGTCACCTTCGGCATCATCTGGCTCGTCACGCTCATGTTCCAGGTCGCCAAGCACGGCCTGATCGCGGCAAACAAGCGTCGCCTGATGTGCCTGTCGATGTTCTGGCACTTCCTTGACGTCATCTGGATCGGCGTCTTCTCCTTCGTTTACCTCATGGGAGTTCTTTGATGAGTTCCGAAGCACACGCACATCACGACGCGCATGGCGACGACCATCATCACCATGATGGCGCGAGCCATGGCACCTTCAAGAGCTACATGATCGGCTTCGTCCTGTCGGTTATACTGACGGCGATCCCCTTCTGGCTGGTCATGGGCGACGTTCTTGAAAACAAGACCCTGCTGGTCATCGCCATCATGGGTCTCGGCGTCATCCAGATTTTTGTGCACATGATCTACTTCCTGCACATGGACACCAAGTCCGAAGGCGGCTGGACCTTCATGGCGCTGATCTTCACCGTCGTGGTGCTCCTGATCACGCTCTCCGGCTCGCTCTGGGTCATGTACAACATGAACAAGAACATGATGCCGCTGCACATCGAGGATGTGAAAAACCTGCCCTGAGCAGCAGAGACCTACGGCCTGCCGGGTTTCCGGCGGGCCGCCTTCGCGCCAACACATAACCCCATGAATCCTGGTGCGATTTATGGGGTTATTTGCTGGAAGGAGCGCATGCGGGCGCTAGAGTTTTTTCGCTTTTCCTCGAATCGCAAAAACACTCTAACTCTTTGTTTTGGCGCATTTCCGGACGGAAAACCGGGTTCCACTTTTCCTGGAAATGCTCCGGGAAACCCGCCAAAGCAGACCGGTTTCTGCCGGGCGCGCTTCGCAAGGACCGTGACATGAGCGAAACCACACCCCATAACCGGCGCATCCGCCCTGCGGCCATCGTCGTCCTGTTCCTGACCGTCGTTCTGACGGGTCTGCTGCTCGCGCTCGGCACCTGGCAGGTCAAGCGCCTTTCCTGGAAGCTCGATCTTATCGAGCGGGTCGAAGCCCGTGCCCATGCCGATCCCGTCGACGCCCCTGCCGCCAAAGAATGGCCGGCGCTCGGCGATCCGGCGGAATACGAATATCGCCGTGTGAAACTGTCCGGCACCTTCCTCAATGACAGGGAGGTTCAGGTCTATACGGTCACGGACCTCGGCCCCGGTTACTGGGTGATGACGCCGCTCAAGCGGGACGATGGCTCCAGCATCATCGTCAATCGCGGCTTTGTGCCGTCCGACAGGCGCGACCCGTCCTCCCGCCAGGAAGGCGAACCGGCCGGAAATGTCGAGGTCGTCGGGCTGATGCGCGCGCCCGAAACCGGCGGGCTTTTCCTGCGCACCAACGATCCGGCAAATGGCCGCTGGTATTCCCGCAACATCCCGCAAATCTCGCAGGCATCCGGCCTTTCCGATGTCGCGCCGTTTTATGTCGATGCCGATGCAACCCCCAATCCGGGCGGCCTGCCGGTCGGCGGCAAGACCATGCTCACCTTCCCCAACAACCATCTCTCCTATGCCGTTACGTGGTATATTCTGGCGGCGATGGTGGTGGCTGCGGGCTGGTATGTCCTGCGCAACCTCAACGCCCCCAAACCGAAACGGGACGAGGATTGAGCAGCCGGTTTTACCGGATGGTTCATAAAATCACTTCCTTCTTCACGTTTTGCTGATCTATAACGACAGTTCGGCCTGACATTGCCCGTCGGCGCATTTTGTTTCGGTGAGTTATGGCAAGAGCATTTCTTCTCGTTCTGGATTCCTTCGGCGTCGGCGGCGCACCCGATGCGGAGCGGTATGGCGATCTTGGCGCAAACACGCTCGGCCATATCGCGGAATTCTGTGCAGCGGGCGCTGCCGATAAAGCGGGGCTTCGCTCCGGTCCGTTGAAACTGCCGAACATGTGTTCGCTCGGCCTGCTGGAGATTGCGCGACAGGCAAGCGGCGACATTCCCGCCGGCATGGAACCGCCGGAGCGCATTTTCGGCCTGCACGGTTCCGCCAGCGAAATCTCCAAGGGCAAGGACACGCCGTCCGGTCACTGGGAGATCGCCGGTACGCCCGTCACCTTCGACTGGGGATATTTCCCAACGGAAGGCGACGCCTTTTCTCCGGAACTGGTGGAGGCGATCTGCAAGGAGGCTAATATTCCCGGCATCCTCGGCAATTGCCATGCTTCCGGCACCGAGATCATCGCTGCACTCGGCGAGGAGCATATCAGGACCGGTAAACCGATCTGCTACACCTCATCCGATTCCGTTTTCCAGATCGCCGCGCACGAAACGCATTTCGGTCTGGAGCGCCTCATCGCGCTCTGCGAGACGGTACGCAAGCTGCTCGATCCGCTGAATATCGGCCGTGTCATCGCCCGCCCCTTCATCGGCGAAACGGTCGCGACCTTCGAGCGCACCGGCAACCGTCGCGATTTCTCCGTTCTGCCACCGGAACCGACCCTGCTCGACAGGCTTGTGGAGGCCGGCCGAAAAGTGCACGCCATCGGCAAGATCGGCGATATCTACGCCCATCAGGGTGTGACGCGCGTCATCAAGGCAAATGGCAACAGCGCCCTGATGGATGCGACATTGCAGGCTATCGATGAGGCCGAAAACGGCGATCTCGTCTTCACCAATTTCGTCGATTTCGACATGCTTTATGGCCATCGCCGGGACGTTGCCGGTTACGCCGCAGCCCTCGAGGCCTTCGATGCGCGAATCCCCGAAATCCATCGCAAGATGGCGCCGGGTGACATCGCCCTTCTGACCGCCGATCACGGTTGCGACCCCACCTGGCGGGGCACGGACCATACACGGGAAAGGGTGCCGATCATGGCATTCGGACCGGGCATTCGCTCACGCGATGTCGGCATCCGTTCAAGCTACGCCGATATCGGCGAAAGCATCGCCCACCATCTTGGCATCGAGGCCGGTTCTCACGGCAGGAGCTTCATTTGACATCGCATTTGCTGAAAGCGGAAATTCACTGCCACCTCGAAGGTGCGGCCCCGCCCGCCCTCGTCGCTAAACAGGCGGAGAAATACGGTATCGACACCAGCGGTTTTCTGCGAGACGGCCAATATGTCTGGTCGGATTTCGCCGAATTCATCCGTTGTTACGATGCGGTGGCGCAGGTGTTCAAGACGGATGAGGATTATTCCGTCCTGACTGAAACCTACCTGACCGAACTTGCGCAAGCCAATACCATCTATAGCGAGCTGATCATTTCGCCCGATCACGGCGACCGCATCGGGCTCGGCGCCGACGCCTATCTGGCCGGTATTGCCGAAGGTATCCGCATCGCAAGGGAAAAGACGGGGATCGAAACCCGCATCATCGTCACCGGCGAGCGTCACTTCGGCCCGGAACGGGTAATCGCCGCGGCGGAATATGCAGCACGCGCTCAACATCCGCTGGTGACGGGCTTCAACATGGCCGGCGAGGAGCGCATGGGCCGCGTCGCCGATTATGCACCCGCCTTCGACATCGCCCGCGATGCCGGCCTTGGGCTGACCATTCATGCCGGCGAGGTTTGCGGGCCGGAAAGCGTTGCCGATGCGCTCGATCTCGTCAAGCCGTCCCGCATCGGGCATGGCGTGCGCGCCATCGAAGATGCCGGTCTTATCGCGCGGCTGGCCGAGGCGGGAACGGTTCTGGAAGTCTGCCCCGGCTCTAATATCGCGCTCAACGTCTATCCCGATTTTGCCAGCCACCCGCTGAAAGCTCTGAGCGACGCCGGGGTGCGCGTCTGCATCAGTTCCGACGACCCGCCATTCTTCTTCACGTCGCTTGCACGGGAATATGCGCTGGCTGCGGATGAGTTCGGCTTCAGCGATGCCGAGATCAACCGCATGACACGGACTGCACTGGAATGCGCCTTCGTGGACGAGGCAACACGTGCGCGACTGCTTGCGAAACTCGATGGCGCCTGACGCTGCGGTTCGCGGGGTAAAACCGCGAAGAAGGCTTGCGAAAAACGCACTTTCGGTGAATTACAGGGCATAAGATAAAAGGAAGGCCAGTTTCATGGACGGCGTCACAGTCATCGAACATCCGCTGGTGCGGCACAAACTCACCATCATGCGCAAGAAGGAAACTTCCACGGCCGGCTTCCGCCGCCTGCTCAGGGAAATTTCGACGCTGCTCTGCTATGAAGTGACGCGCGACCTTGAGATGACGATGGAAACCATCGATACGCCGCTCGAAACCATCGAAGCCCCCGTGCTCGAAGGCAAGAAGCTGGTTTTCGCCTCCATCCTGCGCGCCGGCAACGGCCTCCTGGAAGGCATGCTCGAGCTCGTGCCTTCGGCGCGTGTTTCCCATATCGGCGTTTATCGCGATCATGACACGCTGGAAGCCGTCGAATATTACTTCAAGGCTCCGGAAAGCCTCGATGCGCGCCTTATCATCGTTGTCGATCCGATGCTCGCAACCGGCAATTCCTCCATCGCCGCCGTGGAAAAGCTGAAGGAGCGCGGTGCGAAGAACATCCGCTTCCTGTGTCTGCTGGCGGCGCCCGAGGGCATCAAGAACTTCCGCGAAGCGCATCCCGATGTGCATATCTACACCGCCGCGATCGACAGCCATCTGAACGAGAAGGGTTATATCGTTCCCGGTCTCGGCGATGCCGGCGACCGCATGTACGGCACCAAATAAACCCGTTCATCATCGCTTAACCGTTTGAGCCATTCGCCGCCCGATAAGCGGCGGATGGCTTTTTCTTTTAAGATTTCAGCATGTTTTGCGTCTATTCTGGGCAAGAATAACCTGCCCCTGGAGGAGCACAGACTTGCTAACGCGCGCGATTTTTTTGCTTGTTGGGCTTTCGGTCGGTGCGACGCAGATTCCAGTTCTGGTGGAAAAATTTCAGCCGCGCCCGGAAGCAAGCATCGAGAAAGCGGAAGCCAGACCTGAGGCAGCCAAGCCGGAGTCCGTCTCCCTTGGCGGCGTCAGTCTGAAAGCGGATGCGCGCGGCCACTTCAATGCCACCTTCCGCGTCAACGGCAAATCCTTCGACGGACTTGTCGATACCGGCGCTTCCATGGTCGCCATCAACGAGACGATTGCGCGCCGGCTCGGTTACGGCGTCAACAGCCTCGATTATAAATATGCGATTTCAACGGCGAATGGTCAGACCATGGCCGCCTATGTGAAACTCGACCGGGTGGAGATCGGCACTATCCGGGTTCAGAATGTGGACGCCATGGTGCTGAAGGACAATGCGCTCGGCGACATGCTGATCGGCATGAGCTTCCTGAAACAACTATCGTCCTTCAAGGTCTCGGGCGGCGAGATGCGGCTGGTCAGGTGATCCGCTCAAGAACGGGCGCACCGATCTCAGGCGCGCTGTCAGCAATTCCGTAGCAGGCCACTATCCTTTTCACGGCATGTTCCGCTTCGTCGCTGGAAGCGGCGTGGACAATTGCGATCCGCTCGCCCTTTTCCACCTTCGCACCGAGCGGCAGGATGTCCGAAATACCGACAGAAGGATTGATCGTGTCCGATGGCTTTCTTCTGCCGCCACCGAGTTCGACGACAACCATGCCAAGATCGCGCGTGGCGCAGGAGGCGAGCAAACCGCTGCGCTCCGCCAGAACCGGATGAATGACCGGCGCAGAGGGCAGATAACGGGATGGATGCTCAACGAAATCCGATGGACCGCCGAGTGCCGAAACCATCCGTGCAAAGATTTCCAACGCCCGGCCGGAGGAGAGCGCAGCCGACGCCAGCGCCTCTCCTTCCTCCAGCGTGGCCGCCTTTTGCGCCTGCACCAGCATTTCCGCCGCAAAGGACAGGACCACTTTTTCAAGACGGGTGCCGGCCTTGCGACCGGCCAGAAAATCCAGACAATTGACGATTTCAACCGCATTGCCGGCGGCATCGCCAAGCGGCTGGTTCATGTCGGTTATCAGCGCCGTTGTCGGCAGGCCCGCGCCATTCGCCACATCGACCAGCGCGCGGGCCAGATTGCGGGCATCCTCGACGCTCTGCATGAAAGCACCGTTGCCGACCTTCACATCCAAAACCAGCGTCTGCAGCCCGGCCGCAAGCTTTTTCGACAGGATGGAGGCCGTGATCAGCGGTATGGAATCGACCGTCGCGGTCACATCGCGAATGGCATAGAGGCGTTTATCAGCGGGGGCGAGATCGCCCGTCTGGCCGATGATGGCGCAGCCGACCGTCTTTACCGTTCGGCGGAACAGCGCCTCGTCCGGCATGACGTTGTAACCGGGGATCGCTTCCAGCTTGTCCAGCGTGCCGCCGGTATGACCAAGGCCCCTGCCGGAAATCATCGGTACGGCGAGACCGCAGGCGGCAACGATGGGGGCGAGCATCAGGGAGACATTATCGCCGACGCCGCCGGTGGAATGCTTGTCCGCCACCGGCCTACCGAGATCGCTCCAGGACAGGACCTCACCGCTGTCGCGCATGGCGAGCGTCAGCGCCACCATCTCATCCCGGTTCATGCCGCGAAAGAACACCGCCATGGCAAAGGCAGCCGCCTGCCCTTCCGAGATGCCGTCTTTCGAAAGCGCCTCTATGAAAGCGGCAATCTCCCAAGGCTCAAGTGACAGGCCATCGCGTTTGCGCCGGATGATTTCCTGCGGGATCAAGCTCAATACCCGCTGGCGGCCTTGGCGGGCTCGCCGCCGGCCAGCACGTTCAGCACATCATCGAGTACACCGGAAGCGCCGAAACGGAAGGTGGAGGGCATGGCCCAGTTGGGCGCCATGATGGTTTCCGCCAACCTGAGGTAAAGCGTGGCGTCCTCCACCGTGCCGATACCGCCGGCGGGCTTGAAACCCACCTTCTGCCGGCTGTCGCGGATCGCCTGCAACATGATGTCGGCGGCCTCCAGCGTGGCATTGATCGCGACCTTGCCGGTCGAGGTCTTGATGAAATCGGCCCCTTCGGCAATGGCGAGTTCGGATGCGCGACGGATCAGCGCCTTGTCCTTCAACTCGCCGGTTTCAAGAATGACCTTGAGCAGCACGGGTGCTGCGCAGGCCTTGCGAACGGCGGCCACCATGGTGGACACCGCCGTTTCATCGCCGGCTATGAATTTGCGATAGGGAATGACAAGATCGATTTCGTCAGCACCGTCGCGGATCGCCGCTTCGGTTTCCGCAACCACGGTCGCGACATTCAGATCGCCGGACGGAAAGTTGACGACCGTGGCGATGCGGATCACATGGTCTTTTCCGAACGCCGCACGCGCCTGCGCCACGAAACGCGGCCAGATGCAGATTGCAGCCGTATTGCCATATTCCGTATGCGCCCGCTGGCACAGAGCGGCGATCTGCTCGGGCGTGCAGTCTTCCTTGAGATTGGTCAGGTCCAGCAAGGACAGGGTGAGGGCAGCCGCTTCGCGCGGACGCTGGAGTTCCATGGTCACGCTCCTCCTGCGATCATTTCCTTCAGAATGGCAGCAAGCCTCTTGCCGCCCACGGGAGCCATATCCTTGGTTTCTTCATGGCTCAGTTCCGCGCCGGTCATGCCGGCACCGTAATTGGTAATAACCGATGCGGCGGCAACGCGCATCCCGAAAAAGCGCGCAAGGATGACTTCCGGCACGGTGGACATGCCAACGGCATCCGCCCCCAGCAGCCGCGCCATGCGGATTTCCGCCGGCGTTTCGAAGCTCGGTCCGGAAAACCACATATAGACGCCGCCGAACAAAGGCACCGTGGCGCGGATGGCGGCGTTGCGCATGGCAAGCATCAGATCGGGATCGTAAGCGGTGGTCATACCGACGAAGCGGCGGTCGCTTTCCTCGCCGATCAGCGGGTTCATGCCGGAATAGTTGATGTGATCGGTGATCTGCATGACCGAGCCGGGCGGCATATCCTGCCTGACCGAACCTGCCGAATTGGTGAGGATGAGCGACTGCACGCCGAGACCGGCCAGCGCCCCGATGATCGCGCGCATGGCGGACGGATCGCCCTTTTCGTAGTAGTGCACACGGCCGGAGAGCATCATGACCGGCTCACCACCAAGATAGCCCGCCACCAGCTCGCCCGCATGGCCGGAAACGCCGCTCGCAGGAAAACCGGGAAGTTCGGCATAGGGCACCCGGATCGGATCGCTGACGTCTTCCACCAGCGAACCGAGACCCGAGCCGAGGACGATGGCGACACGCGGCATCAGGCCGTTCAGGCGCTCCACCAGAATATCGATCAGCGTATCCGGCATCAGGGCAGCTCTGTCTTGAAGCTGAAGGGCAAAAGCTCCTCCATGGTCATGACCTTCTGCACGCCGGTTTCGTCGCAGAGATAGACTTTCGTGTCCGGCGTCGCGAATTCGGCGATCTTCTGCCGGCAGCCGCCGCAGGGCGGGCAGAGAGCAAGCTTTTCGGCGATAACCGCGATTTCGCTGATCTTCTTCGCCCCACCCATGATCATGGCGCTGATGGCGGAAGGTTCAGCGCACCAGCCCTGCGGGAAGGACAGGTTCTCGATATTGGCGCCCTTGTAAATCTTGCCGTCTTCGGCGCGGATCGCCGCACCGACCGGAAATTTCGAATAGGGCGCATGGGCAAAGGCCATGGCCTCCACCGCTGCCTCGAACAGGGCATGGGACATCGGATCTCGGGACATGGATTTAACGCTCCTTCGCATAGGCAACGCCACCGGCCTTGGGGGGCTTGGCGACGCCGATGAAACCGGCAAGCAGGATGCAGGTCAGAATATAGGGCATGGCCTGGAATATCTGCACCGGCACCTCGCCGATACCGGGCACGGATTTACCCTGCATGAAGTTGGCGAAGGCATCCAGAAAACCGAAGAGCAGGCAGGCGAACATGACCGGCACCGGCTTCCATTTCGCGAAGATCAGCGCCGCAAGCGCTATATAGCCCTTGCCGGCCGACATGTTGGCGATGAAGGCCGCCGACTGCGCAACGGCGAGATAGGCCCCCGAAAAACCGCAGAGGAAACCGGCGACGATGACGGCGCGGAAGCGCATCCATGTCACCGAAATGCCGGCCGTATCCACCGCGCCCGGATTTTCACCGACGGCGCGCAGACGCAGGCCGAAACGGGTGCGGTAAAGCACCCACCACGACAGCGGTACCGCCAGAAAGGCGAGATAGGTGAGGATATTGTTGCCGGAAATGACATTGGCATAGAGCGGGCCGATGAAGGGCACCTCACGCATCGCATCCGCGCCTGGCAGGATGATCGGCGCAAAGCGGCCCTCTGCCGGCAATTGCGGCGTGCGGCCGCCCTGCCCGAACCAGGCCTGTCCGAGAACCACTGTCAGGCCGGCGGCGATGAAATTCAGCGCCACCCCGGATACGATCTGGTTGCCACGGTTGGTGATGACGGCAAAACCATGGATCAGCGAGAAGAGGATGGAGACGGTGATGCCCGCCAGCAGACCCGCCCATGGGTCCGCTGTGAGATAGGCGACGCAGGCGGAGGCGAAGGCCGCCGCCAGCATCTTGCCTTCAAGGCCGATATCGAACACGCCCGCGCGTTCGGAAAAGAGCCCGGCGAGCGCGGTGAAGAGTAGCGGGATGGTGAGGCGGACGGTCGAGCCGAGGATGCTGACCAGCATATCGAAGAAATCCATATCAGCTCATCCCTTTGCCAAGCGCTGGTAGATGCGGACGACCGCCGGCCGGTACATATATTCCAGCGCGCCGGCAAAAAGGATCACCAGACCCTGAATGACCACGATCATCTCGCGGGTAATATTCGGCATCTCGAAGGAAAGGTCAGCGCCGCCCTGATAGAGAATACCGAACAGCAATGCCGCGAAGATGATGCCGAGCGGATGGCTTCGCCCCATCAGCGACACGGCGATGCCGACGAAACCCGCGCCGCCGACAAATTCCACCTGCAGGCGGGCGGAAGCGCCCATGACCGGGTTCAGCGCCATCATGCCCGCCAGACCGCCGGAAATCAGCATGGCGATGATGACCGTGCGCGCATAGGGAATGCCGGCATAGATGGCAGCCGACGGGCTGATGCCGAGCGTGCGCATCTCATAACCGAGCTTGGTGCGCCAGATCAGCACCCAGACAAGGAAACACATGACCAGCGCGATGATGAAGGAGACGTTGAACGGCGCCGGCCCGAGCTTGAGGCCGAACAGCGCCATCAGCCAGTCGAGCTTCGGCAATTGCCCGCCGGGCAGAAAGGTGCGCGTTTCCGGCGCCATCTTGCCCGGCACGATCAGCACATTCACCAGCAGATAGACCATCAGCGCAGCCGCGATGAAGTTGAACATGATGGTGGTGATGACGACGTGGCTGCCGCGTTTTGCCTGCAGCCATGCCGGAATGAAGGCCCAGGCCGCGCCAAAAAGCGCGGCACCGATGACGGCGAAAGGCATCGTCACATACCACGGCACGTAGCGATCAAGCGCCAGCGCCACCAGCGCGGCACCCAGACCGCCAATATAGGCCTGACCTTCCGAGCCGATGTTGAAGAGGCCGGCATGGAAGGCCACGGCGACGGAAAGGCCGGTGAAGATGAAGCTCGTCGTGTAGAACAGCGTGAAGCCGATGGCATCGCCACGGCCAAGCGCACCTTCGATGAGCAGGCGCAGCGCCGCCAGCGGGCTTTCCCCGATGGACCAGACAACGAGGCCGGAAATCAGAAAGGCGGTGACGACGTTCAGCAGCGGCAACAGGCCGTAGCTGATCCAGTTTGGTAGGGGTACGGAAGCGGTGCTCATTCATGCCTCATGCGGCGATGCCGGCCATCATCAGGCCCAGCGTCTGTTCTTCGGCTTCCGCCGTTTTTTCTCCAACGACACGGCCGGCAAACATGACCATGATCCGATCCGAAAGGGAACGGATTTCATCGAGTTCGACAGAAACCAGCAAAATCGCCTTTCCGGCATCGCGCATCTCGATGATGCGGCGATGGATGAACTCGATGGCGCCGATATCCACGCCGCGGGTCGGCTGACCGATGATCAGCATCTTGGGATCGCGCTCGATTTCGCGGGCGACGACGATCTTCTGCTGGTTGCCGCCGGAAAAATTGGCGGTCTTCAACTGCGGATTCGGCGGGCGAATGTCGTATTTCTCGATCTTTTCGACCGCATCCCTGCGGATGGCCTCGGGGTTGAGGAAAGGCCCTTTGCCGTAACGCTCATCATGGTGATAACCGAGGATGGAGTTTTCATATTCCTCGAATTTCAGTACCAGCCCCATATGGTGGCGGTCTTCCGGGATATGCGCGAGGCCGAGCCTGCGCAAAATTGCCGGATCGGGGTGGTCCACCTTCTGGCCATCCACCCATATCTCGCCCGAATGGGGCTTGCGAATACCGGCGATGGCTTCGAGCAGCTCCGACTGGCCATTGCCCGCCACGCCGGCAATGCCGACGATTTCACCGGCGCGGACATCGAGCGAGACATCATCCACCATGGTGACGCCGCGACTGTCCTTGACGGTCAGATTGCGGATGGAGAGCAGAACATCGCCGGGCGTCGTCTCACCCTTTTCCACCCTGAGCAGCACGCGGCGACCAACCATCAGTTCGGCCAGTTCCTCGACGCTGGTTTCGGAGGTCTTGCGGGTGGCGACCATTTCACCGCGGCGCATGACGGAGACGGAATCCGTGATCGCCATGATTTCGCGCAGCTTATGGGTGATGAGGATGACGGTCTTGCCCTGCTCGCGCAGGACGCCGAGTATCTTGAAAAGGTGATCGGCCTCGGCCGGCGTCAGAACGCCGGTCGGCTCATCGAGGATCAGGATTTCGGCGCCACGATACATCGCTTTGAGGATTTCGACGCGCTGCTGCAGACCGACAGGCAGTTCTTCGATCACCGCATCCGGATCGACGTCCAGACCGTAATCGTCCTCTAGGCGTTTCAGTTCCTTACGTGCGCCAGCCCGGCCACTCGACAACGTCGCGCCGCCTTCAGCACCAAGCATGACGTTTTCCAGCACTGTGAAATTTTCCACCAGCATAAAGTGTTGATGCACCATGCCTATACCGGCATTGATTGCTGCCTGGCTATCGCGGATCGAGACTGGAGTGCCATTCACCCGGATTTCACCGGCGTCCGCCTGATAAAACCCATACAGAATAGACATCAGGGTAGATTTTCCCGCGCCATTTTCTCCAATGATGCCGTGGATTGTGCCCTTGGCAATGGTCAGATTGATGTTCTTGTTGGCGTGCACGGCACCGAATTTCTTGTCGATGCCCACGAGTTCGATTGCAGGGTCCATACTCAAACCGAAACCTCTCCGAAGGCTGGATATGAAAAGGGCGCAAGATGAAAATCATCATGCGCCCCAAGCTTGTATCATATCATTTCGGGCAGGACTTGTCCGCCATATAGTCATGGACCTTGACGGCGCCAGAGATGATGTCGGCCTTCGCCTTGTCCACGGCAGCAGTCATTTCCGGTGTGATCAGAGCCTTGTTGTTGTCGTCAACCGCGTAAGCGACGCCGTCCTCCTTCACGCCGAGCGCCACGACGCCAGCTGTGAACTTGTCGTCTTTGGCATCCTTGAACGCGTTATAAACTGCGAGATCGACCCGCTTGACCATGGACGTCAGAACCGAGCCGGGATGCAGGTGGTTCTGGTTGGAATCGACGCCGATCGAAAGCTTCTTATTGTCTGCGGCTGTCTGCAGAACGCCGAGACCGGTCGCACCGGCTGCCGCGTAGATCACGTCGGCGCCTTGGTCGATCTGGTTCTTGGTGAGTTCACCGCCGCGGACGGGATCGTTCCAGGCTGCACCCGTCGTTCCCGTCATGTTTTGGAAGACTTCGATTTTATCGTTGGCGGCCTTGGCGCCCTGTGCATAACCACAGGCGAATTTACGGATCAAGGGAACATCCATTCCCCCGACGAAACCAACCTTGCCGGTCTTGGAGGCCATGCCCGCCAAAAGACCTACGAGGTAAGAGCCCTCATGTTCCTTATAAACAACAGAACGCACGTTAGGCGCATCTACAACGGTATCAACGATCACGAACTTGGTATCGGGATATTCCGCCGCAACCTTGGCCATCGGCGCTTCCCAGATGAAGGAAATCGCAACGACCGGGTTGAAGCCCTTGCTGGCGAAGTTGCGGATGGCCTGTTCGCCCTGCGTGTCGCTGGTCGGCTCGAAATCGCGGAACTCGATGCCCGTTTCCGCCTTGAACTTTTCAGCGCCGGCCGCAGCGGCCTCGTTGAACGACTTGTCGAACTTGCCGCCCGTGCCATAGACCAGCGCCGGCTTGATATCCGCGGCGAGCGCGGAAGCCGACATTGCGGCAAGCGCAAAAAGCGTCAGAAGGGATTTTTTCATTGTGCAGCCCTGTTGTTGCAATTGATATTATAAGGGTCCTCCCGCAATCCCGTTGACCGGGAATGTCTGCGGAACCGCCAGCCGTTTTCCCGGCTGTGCTTGCCTCATATCCTTGCATGGCTCAATGAAAAATTCATCCGGTTTTTTTGACCCGGTGGAAAAACTTTATTCTGGCGCTTTTTTGGTCTTTCCACCGGGGCGACCTGCAAAAAATCTAGTCGATATTGCAGCTTACGCCGGTTCCCCTCAGGCCGCAGTAGCCGCCCGGGTTCTTGGCAAGATATTGCTGATGGTAGTCTTCAGCGTAATAAAACTTTTCAAGCGGCCCGATCTCGGTGGTGATGGCGCTGCCATGGCCGGCCTCGTCCAAAGCCTGTTGAAAAGCATCGCTCGCCTTCTGCGCCTGCTGCAACTGCCCTTCCGTCGTCGCGTAAATGGCGGAACGGTAGGTCGTGCCGACATCGTTGCCCTGCCGCATCCCTTGTGTCGGATCATGCTCCTCGAAGAATATCTTCAGCAGGCCCGGGAGCGAGATCACGACCGGATCGTAGACAACCTTGACCACTTCGGCGTGGCCCGTCTGGCCCGTCGTCGTCTCCTGATAGGTGGGGTTGCGGGTGAAGCCGCCGGCATAACCCACCGCCGTCACCCACACGCCCGGCGTTTTCCAGAACAACCGTTCCGCACCCCAGAAGCAGCCCATGCCGAGATAGATGGTTTCAAGTCCGTCCGGATAAGGCCCCTTCAAGGGCCGGCCATTGACGAAATGGGCTTCCGGCACCGCAAGGGCCTCTTCACGGCCGGGCAAGGCGGTTTCTTCTGTCGGCATCGTCGTTTTTTTTGAAAGCGTATCGAACAGGAACATTCGGTCCTCCATGCGGCCAGTTCCGCCGCTTCTCATGGTTCACGTCTGCGGGCGCCCATTTCGACAGATACAAGTCAGGCCGATAAACGTCTCATCGCCTTGTGTTTCCTGTAACCCGCCATCCAGCAGAGCAGGGAAAGCGCCAAGGAAACGGCAAATGCGGGCACCGCCGACAGGGCATTTTCAATGAAGCGCCACGCTTCAGGGTGAATATAGTGAGCCATGGCCGCTTCCACCATGGTGCGCGAGGCAGGAAGCAGATAGTTCCAGACGGACAGGATGCCGGTGATGTTGACCGAGGAGGTGGAAACCGAGCGGACCGAATCGAGCACACCCAGAAAAACCGCCGCCACGAGGAAAAGAAAGCTCAAAAACCGCAAAAAAGCTTTCATCAGGGACACCTCGTTTACGATCTGCCGGTCAGGCAGCCATATTTTGAAATCTATATTGCATCGATAAAGGCGGGAAAACCGGTTTGCAATCGCATCGGAACACAGGAAATTGCCGACATTTCAAAAAACTGTCAGATTCGTGTTGATCCCTGCGAATTCATCGGTATATATCGCGCCGTTCCAGTGATTTGCATTCTTCAAAACATGCAGATTTGAAAAAGGACAGGTGGCCGAGTGGTTTAAGGCGCACGCCTGGAACGCGTGTGTGCGTGAAAGCGTACCGTGGGTTCGAATCCCACCCTGTCCGCCATTTCACCTCACCCCGATACCGTTAAAAGCCAGTCTCAACGGGTCGCTCGCCGCGATGCCGACCGGCAGCGCCGTGTATAAGCCGAGCCGCGTTTTCCCGCTTCCGCAAGCCGTGATGGCTATGCTTCTGCACAGACAGGGGTTTCCTGCGCTTTTTTTGCTGCGCTTCCCCCTGTCTTGCGCCTTGCAGCAGGAAAAATCGCTCCTTATATACGCCGCATAACAGCAGCGAAGGCTGCAAATCCAAGTCAAGGAGTTGCCACAAGAATGCCTCACGGGGTTCCGGCAACTCGCTTCAAGGAGAGAAGAGCATGGCAAAAGTAATCGGTATCGACCTTGGCACGACCAACTCCTGCGTCGCAGTGATGGACGGCAAGGACACGAAAGTAATTGAAAACGCGGAAGGCGCGCGTACCACGCCGTCCATGGTGGCATTTTCCGACGATGGCGAGCGCCTTGTCGGCCAGCCGGCCAAGCGACAGGCGGTCACCAACCCGACCAACACCTTGTTTGCGGTCAAGCGCCTGATCGGCCGCCGTTATGAAGACCCGACCGTCGAAAAGGACAAGGCTCTGGTCCCCTTTGAAATCGTCAAGGGTGACAATGGCGACGCATGGGTGAAGGCGCAGGACAAGCCCTATTCCCCTTCGCAGATTTCCGCGATGATCCTTCAGAAGATGAAGGAAACGGCTGAATCCTATCTCGGCGAAAAGGTCGAGAAGGCCGTCATCACGGTTCCTGCCTACTTCAACGACGCCCAGCGTCAGGCAACCAAGGATGCCGGCCGCATCGCCGGTCTGGACGTCCTGCGCATCATCAACGAGCCGACTGCGGCAGCACTCGCCTATGGCCTCGACAAGAAGGACGGCAAGACCATCGCCGTTTACGACCTTGGCGGCGGCACCTTCGATATTTCCGTTCTGGAAATCGGCGACGGCGTCTTCGAAGTGAAGTCCACCAATGGCGATACCTTCCTTGGCGGTGAAGACTTCGACATGCGTCTGGTCGAGTATCTGGCCGGCGAGTTCAAGAAGGATCAGGGCATCGACCTGAAGAACGACAAGCTCGCCCTGCAGCGCCTCAAGGAAGCTGCCGAAAAGGCGAAGATCGAACTTTCGTCCTCGCAGCAGACCGAAATCAACCTGCCGTTCATCACGGCTGACGCTTCCGGTCCGAAGCATCTGACGCTGAAGCTCACCCGCGCCAAGTTCGAAAGCCTGGTGGACGATCTGGTGCAGCGCACCGTCGCACCGTGCAAGGCAGCGCTCAAGGATGCCGGCGTTTCCGCTTCCGAGATCGATGAAGTCGTTCTCGTCGGTGGCATGAGCCGCATGCCGAAGGTGCAGGAAGTCGTCAAGCAGCTGTTCGGCAAGGAGCCGCACAAGGGCGTGAACCCGGATGAAGTGGTCGCCATGGGCGCTGCCATCCAGGCCGGCGTTCTGCAGGGCGACGTCAAGGACGTTCTGCTGCTCGACGTGACCCCGCTGTCGCTCGGCATCGAAACGCTCGGTGGCGTCTTCACCCGTCTGATCGATCGCAACACGACGATCCCGACCAAGAAGAGCCAGACCTTCTCGACCGCCGAAGACAACCAGTCGGCCGTGACCATCCGCGTCTCGCAGGGTGAGCGCGAAATGGCGCAGGACAACAAGCTGCTCGGCCAGTTCGACCTCGTCGGCCTGCCGCCGGCACCGCGTGGCGTTCCGCAGATCGAAGTAACCTTCGATATCGACGCCAACGGCATCGTGCAGGTTTCGGCGAAAGACAAGGGCACCGGCAAGGAACAGCAGATCCGCATCCAGGCTTCCGGCGGTCTCTCCGACGCGGACATCGAGAAGATGGTGAAGGACGCCGAAGCCAATGCCGAAGCCGACAAGAAGCGTCGTGCGGGTGTGGAAGCCAAGAATCAGGCCGAAAGCCTCATCCACTCCACCGAGAAGTCGGTGAAGGAATATGGTGACAAGGTTTCCGAGACCGACCGCAAGGCGATCGAAGACGCCATTGCCGCCCTGAAGACCGCTGTCGAAGCCGCTGAGCCTGACGCAGACGACATTCAGGCCAAGACCCAGACCCTCATGGAAGTTTCCATGAAGCTCGGTCAGGCCATCTACGAAGCGCAGCAGGCCGAGGCCGGCGATGCTTCTGCAGAAGGCAAGGACGACGTCGTCGACGCCGACTATGAAGAAATCAAGGACGATAAGAAGTCCGCATAATAGCGCGACTTCCCGACTCCTCACACCATATGCAAGACATCCGGCTGCCGACGTGCAGCCGGAAATCCATTTGCGGGGCTTGTTATCTTAATGGCGAAAGCAGACTTTTACGAAACACTTGGCGTCAGCAAGACCGCGGACGAAAAAGAGCTGAAAAGCGCCTTCCGCAAACTCGCGATGAAGTACCATCCGGACAAGAACCCGGATAACGCCGAATCCGAGCAGAAATTCAAGGAAATCAACGAAGCATACGAAACGCTGAAGGACCCGCAGAAGCGCGCGGCCTATGACCGTTTCGGCCACGCCGCATTTGAAAATGGCGGCATGGGCGGCGGTGGCGGCTTTGGCGGCGGCGGTTTCGCCAATGGCGGCTTCTCGGATATTTTCGAAGACATCTTCGGCGAGATGATGGGCGGTGGCCGTGCGCGCCGCTCTTCCGGCGGACGCGAGCGCGGCGCCGACCTTCGCTACAATATGGAAATCACGCTGGAAGAGGCCTTCACCGGCAAGACGGCGCAGATCAGGGTTCCGACCTCGATCACCTGCGATGTCTGTTCCGGTTCGGGTGCAAAGCCCGGCACGCAGCCCAAGACCTGCGCCACCTGCCAAGGTTCCGGCCGCGTGCGCGCGGCGCAGGGCTTCTTCTCGGTGGAACGCACCTGCCCGACCTGCCATGGTCGCGGGCAGACGATCTCCGATCCCTGCAGCAAGTGCCACGGTCAGGGCCGTGTAACGGAAGAGCGTTCGCTTTCCGTCAACATTCCCTCGGGCATCGAGGACGGTACACGCATTCGCCTGCAGGGCGAAGGCGAGGCCGGCATGCGTGGCGGCCCGGCGGGTGATCTTTATATCTTCCTGTCCGTGCGTCCGCATGAATTCTTCCAGCGCGACGGCGCCGACCTTTATTGCACCGTACCGATCTCCATGACGACGGCAGCACTTGGCGGCACCTTCGACGTCACGACGCTCGACGGCACCAAATCGCGCGTTACGGTTCCGGAAGGAACCCAGCCGGGCAAACAGTTCCGTCTGAAGGGTAAGGGAATGCCGGTTCTGCGTTCGGCGCAGACGGGCGACCTCTATATCCAGATTCAGATCGAAACGCCGCAGAAACTCAGCAAGCGTCAGCGCGAGCTGTTGCAGGAGTTCGAGCAGCTCTCCTCCAAGGAGAACAATCCGGAATCCACGGGCTTCTTCGCCCGGATGAAGGAATTCTTCGACGGCTGATTGTCGCCGCCCCATGCTTTAAGAACGCCGCCATCCTTCGGGACTGGCGGCGTTTTCATTTCCGACTCAGCCGGAAAAGCCGCCTTCTTCCAGATATTGCCGTTCCTCCGGCGTCGTTTCCCGCAGCAATATGTCGTTGCGATGCGGAAAGCGGCCGAAACGTTCGACGATATCCCGATGCTCTTCGGCATGATGAAGATAAAGCCCGCCAAGCGGCTGGTTCAGGTCGCAGGCACGCCGCTGGGCGGCGATATCCTCCGCATGGGAAAAGGGCAGGTAGAAGAAAACGCGCAAATCCTCGCCCACCGCCTGGTCATGCCCGCGGCGGATGGCCTCATCGGCAAAGAGCCGCGCCAGCGGGTCGGTGGCATACATGTGAGCGGTGCCGCGAAAGCAGTTGCGCGGAAACTGATCCAGCAGAAGCATCAGCGCGAGACTGCTTTCCGCACCCTCCAGCCACTTGTCCAATTCGCGTCTGGCGGCAGCAAAATGGGCATCGCGGAAACGGTCGTGAAAGTGGTTATCGAAGGCCGCGTCCTTGTCGAACCACTTGTCCGGTCCGGCCTTCTTCCAGAAATCGACGATATCGGCGGCCAGCGCGGCGGTTTCGTTTTTCATTGGCTCTTCCCTGTCAATAATGCGGCGGTCGAGTGATCGCGGGCGCGTCCAGCGATTGTTCCTCCAGGCTCAGGAACCTCTCCGTCAGGCGGTCGAGCTTGGCGCGGGTCTGCTCCACCACCTTCCATTGTTCCGCCAGCTGATCGGACAGCTCCTCTATCACCTTCGCCTGATGCGCGGCCGTCTCCTCGAGCGCGATGATCCTTTTTTCGGTTTCCGACGTCATATCGACCTCTCTTTCCAGCCCTTCCTTGGGCCTAAAAGCACCTGAGTCAACCATATGTCGCTTTGGTGAAGCGAATTCGTCACGGCGATCCAGAAACGGAAAAAGCCGGCGATGTTTCCATCGCCGGCATCCGAGTTCTTGGCTTTCCTCAGTCTTCTTCTACGAAAACCTCCTCACGCTTCTTCTTCACGCTGGGCAGGAAGACGACGATCAGCACGGCCAGAGCAATGAAGAGCAGGGTGGCGCTGATCGGCCGGGTAACGAAGGTGGTCGGATCGCCGCGCGACAGGATCATGGCGCGGCGCAGGTTCTCCTCCAGCAGCGGCCCAAGCACGAAGCCCAGGAGCAGCGGCGCCGGCTCGCAGCGCAGTTTCACCAGCACGTAACCGATGAAGCCGAAGAAGGCGACGGCATAGAGATCGAAGACGTTGGAATTGACGCTGTAGACCCCGATGGCGCAGAAGGCCATGATGATGGGGAACAGCACATAATAGGGCACCGTCAGAAGCTTTACCCATAGCCCGATCAGCGGCAGGTTCAGGATGACGAGCATCAGGTTGCCGATCCACATGGAGGCAATGATGCCCCAGAACAGCGCCGGCTGTTCAGTCGCAACGTTCGGACCTGGCACGATACCCTGAATGATCATCGCGCCGATCATCAGCGCCATCACCGGATTGGCGGGAATGCCCAGCGTGAGCAGCGGGATGAAGGACGTCTGGGCGCCGGCATTGTTGGCGGATTCCGGACCGGCCACGCCGGCAACCGCGCCATGCCCGAATTCTTCCGGGTTCTTGGAGACGCGTTTTTCCACCGTATAGGAAGCGAAGGCCGCAAGGATCGCGCCGCCGCCCGGAAGAATGCCGAGAGCGGAACCAATGACCGTGCCGCGCAGCACCGGCGCGATCATTTTCCTGAAATCCTCCCGTGTCGGCATCAGGCCGCTGACCTTGGCGATCAGCACCGAACGGGTGCGCTCATTTTCGAGATTGCGCAGGATTTCGGCGATACCGAAGACGCCGACGGCCACGGCCACGAAGTTCAGACCGTCGGCATATTCGCGGATGCCGAGGGTGAAACGCGGTGTGCCGCTATAGATATCGGTGCCGACCAAACCCAGCAGCAGGCCCAGCACCACCATGGCCAGCGCCTTGACGATGGAGCCATGGGCAAGCGCAATGGAAGAAACGAGGCCGACGACCATTAGCGAGAAATATTCCGCCGCGCCGAATTCAAGCGCAATCGCCGTCAGAGGCGGAGCGAAAATCGCCACGAGGAAGGTGGAAACCGTGCCGGCGAAGAACGAGCCGATGGCGGCAATGGCGAGTGCGGCGCCCGCCTTGCCCTTGCGCGCCATCTGATACCCATCGATGGCAGTGACGGCGGAGGAGGATTCGCCCGGCATGTTGATAAGGATTGCGGTGGTGGAACCGCCATATTGCGCGCCGTAATAGATGCCGGCGAGCATGATCAGCGAAGAGACCGGCTCCAGCTGGAAGGTGATCGGCAGCAGCATGGCGATGGTGGCCGTTGCGCCGATGCCCGGCAACACGCCGATGAGCGTGCCGAGCAGCACACCAATGAGGCAGAAACACAGGTTTTCCAGCGACGACGCCGTCGAAAAACCGAGTGCGAGATTATTGAACAGCTCCATCACGGCACCTTAAAAGTTAAGCCATGGGCCAAAGCGCTGGAAAGGCAGCCCGAGACCGTAGTTGAACACTGCGACGGAAAAGACCGTGATGGCCGCGGAAATGGCAACGGCCATCAGCGGGCTCATCTTGTGCGAGGCAAAGGCTGCGATGAGGGCGCTGAAAAACAGTGCCGGTACGAAACCAAGTCCCCGGACCGTGAGGCCGAAAAAGATGGGTGCGGGCAGAATGAAAAAAATACCCCGCCAGGCGATGGCTCCGATGGCGTCTCCCTGCACCCGGGTAGCGCGAAGAAATATGACGCTTCCAAGCAGGATCAAGACGATGGCGAGAACGAGCGGAAAGTAACCCGGCCCCATGCGGAATGTGGTTCCCAAATCAAGCCCGTAGGACTGCAAGGCGAAAAAAGCGCCAAAACCGATGAAAATTGCCCCGCAGGCTGCTTCGGCAGGGTCAATAAAAAACGACTTCATGAAAGATGCCCCTCCACTGCGGCCAGCGACACACCGTTCCGCGCGTTAAAACGACAGCAGAAAACCGGCGGCATAGCGCCGCCGGTCATTCCGTTGCTCATCAGTCGGCGTATTGGCCGGCGGACTCGATGACCGGCTTCCAGCGCGCGATTTCGCTTTCGAGCTTGGCCTTCAGCGCTGCGGGCGTCGCGTCGCTTTCCGGGGAAGGCGTCGTGCCGAGTTCGGCGAACCGGGCCGCGACATTCTTGTCCTTCAGCGCGGCCTGGAGCGACTTGGAGAGCTTTTCATTGATTTCGGCAGGCGTGCCCTTAGGCGTGTAAATGCCGTGCCAGATGCCGACCTCGAGTTTCGGCAGACCCGCTTCAACGACTGTCGGCACATCAGGCAGCACATCCAGCCGCTTGGCGGTGGTTACGGCATAGGCCTTCACCGTGCCGCCCTGGATCTGCTTGGTGGTATTGGTGGTCTGGTCGCACATGATGTCTACCTGGCCGCCGAGCAGATCGGTCATGGCCGGGCCCGTACCCTTGTAAGGGACTGTGACGAGCGGGGTTTCGATGGCGCTCATGAACAGCATGCCGCACAGATGCGAGGCAGCGCCGATGCCGGCATTGGCGACGGTGACCTTGTCCTTGTTCGCCTTGGCGTATTCGATCAGACCTTTCAGATCCGTCGTCTCGAGGTTCTTGCGCGACAGGATGGTCATCGGCACTTCGGTAACGAGGCCGACATATTCGAAGGCGTTCAGCGTGTCGTAGGCGAGCTTGCGGTAGAGCGTGGCGCTGGTGGCCATGCCGATATGGTGGAGAAGAACGGTGTAGCCGTCCGGATCGGACGATGCAACACGGCCAGCACCCAGCGTGCCGCCTGCGCCGCCGACATTTTCGACGATGATCTGCTGGCCAAGGTCCTTCGACATGGATTCAGCGACAAGGCGCGCAACCGTATCCGTCGGGCCGCCGGCGGCAAAGGGCACGACCATGGTGATGTTGCGCTCCGGATAGTTCTGAGCAGATGCGGACAGCGCAAAAAGGGAAACGGCAGCGGCAGCAGCAAGGCCGGTGACTGTCTTCAGTATTTTCATCGATTTCCTCCCGGATGAAAATGTTCGCCACTTCAGCCGCGCATGCTCCTCCATGGCGACCGGGGTGAGATATTTGCGATCCGGGATCGCCCTTCAGCAATGGCAGTCTTGTCGGGAGGTGCGCTTTTATTGCTGTCCCTGAACAGCAATGGGTGGATTTCTACCCATAGGGGCTCATCCATGGGTGGAAATCCACCCATCAGACCTCGGTCATGTGCCGCTGCAGCCCGTATTTCTGCATTTTTTCGTAAAGCGTTTTGCGCGAAATGCCGAGATTCTCATAAACGGATTTCAGATTTCCGCCATGTGCGGCGATCGCATGTGCGATCAGGCTTTTTTCGTAAGCCGCGACCCGTGCGGAAAGGGCCGCTTTTCCGTCATCCTGAAACGGCAGCGAGGCTTCGGAAACATCGCTTTCCAGACCGAGAACGAAGCGGTCTGCGGCATTGCGCAATTCACGAACATTGCCCGGCCATTCACGCAGGGAGACGGCCGAAAGCAGACTTTGCGGCACGTCAGTGTCTTCCCGCCCGTAACGGGCAGCGGCTTCCCGCACGAGATGCAGGAAAAGTAGCGGTATATCTGCGCTGCGCTGCGAGAGCGATGGCACGAGAAGTGTCGCCACGTTGAGCCGATAAAGAAGATCGGCGCGGAACCGGCCAGCCGCGACTTCCTGTTCCAGATCGACCTTGCTGGTGGCGATGAAACGGACATCGAGTTCGACCGTTTCATTCGAGCCGAGACGGGTAATCACCCGTTCCTGCAAGACACGCAGGAAGCGGCCCTGCAATTCGAAGGGCATGGATCCGATCTCATCCAGCAATATGGTGCCGCCGCGAGCATGTTCGAACTTGCCGTAGCGTGGGCGCAGCGCTCCCGGAAACGCACCGGCCTCATGGCCGAATAGTTCACTTTCAATCAGTGTCTGCGGAAGGGCGGCGCAATTGATCGCCACGAAGGGCCGGTTGGCTCTGGCGCTGATATCGTGCAGCGCCCGCGCCACCACCTCCTTGCCCGCGCCCGTATCACCGACGATCAGCGTATCGGCGTCCGTCGCGCCGATGGCGCGGATACGATACCGCAGATCGACCATGATCTGGGTTCTGCCGGGCAGACGCGTTTCGAGATCGTCATGCTTGCCCGCCACCGCCTTGAGGCGGCGGTTTTCCAGTACCAGCGCCCGCCGATCATTCGCCCTTTTGATGATACCGGCGAGATATTGCGGCGTGAACGGCTTTTCGATGAAATCATACGCGCCGTTGCGCATGGCGTTGACCGCGAGCTGCACATCGCCGTGGCCCGTCATCAGGATGACAGGTATTTCAGGATCGAGCTCCCGCACCTTCTGCAGCAGCGTCATGCCATCCATGCCGGGCATCCTGATATCGCTGACCACGACGCCGTCGAAGCTGTAGCCGATGAGTTCGAGCGCATGTTCCGCGCTTGCGAGCATGGTGACGGCAAAACCGGAAAGCTCCAGCGCCTGCGCGGTGGAAAAGCGCAATTCTTCCTCGTCATCGATCAACAGAACCCGCGACATGGTCATTCCGCAGCAGCCTCCACGCGCCAGGCGGCGGCCGGCAATTCGATATCGAACTCAGCCCCGCCCTCGTCATGGTTTCTGACACGGAGCTGGCCGCCAAAGTCCTTGATGATGTTATAGGAGATGGACAGGCCAAGACCGAGGCCGCGTCCCACGCCCTTGGTGGTGAAGAAAGGATCGAAAATGCGTTCTGAAATTGCCGCCGGCACGCCCGGACCGCGATCACGAATGAAAATCGACACCGACTGGCCATGCTGCACGGCACGCAGCGCAATGCGGCGATCCTCCCGCCCCTCCACCGCATCGGCAGCATTGGAGATGATGTTGACGAGCACCTGCTGCAGCCGCACCGGGCCGGCCTTCACGGCAAGCGGCACCCGGCCGAGATCCACATCCAGCACCGCATCGGCGGCCTTCAGCCGTGCACCGACGATTTCAAGCGTATCGCGAAGGACGGCTTCAAGACTTACCGCGGCCATTTTTTCATTGGGCTTGCGGGCGAAATTCCTGAGATGCTTGCTGATGGAGGCCATACGGTCGATAAGGCCCGAAATGCGCCTGAGGTTTTCCGTCACCTCCTCCAGCCGTCCCCGCTCCACGAGAAGCGAGGCGTTTTCAGCGTAATTCTTGGCGGCTGCAAGCGGCTGGTTGAACTCATGCGACAACGCTGCCGACATCTGCCCGAGCGCTGCTAGCTTGCCCGCCTGCACCAGATCGTTCTGCATCTTGCGCAATTGTTTTTCCGTCTGGCGGCGTTCGGCGATTTCGTGCTCGATCTCCTGATTGACCCGCGCCAGATCGGCCGTGCGCTCCTCCACCCGGCGTTCCAGCTCCGCCTGCGCCTCCGCCTGATGGGTCAGGCGCTCCCGCAGACGACGACGCCTCTGCAGCATGGCGGCGATGAGGGCGGCCGCCAGGCAGAGGCAGAGGATGATGGCTATCATAGCCGTCTTCACCTGCGTTCGGAGCGAACCCGTGTCCATCAGCACGCTGACTGTCCAGCCCGCGTCCGGCATCGGCTGCGACAGGACCATATATTCCCTTTCACCGTCATCCTGGCTGATGGTCATCAGCTGATGCGAACCGAAATTGCCGTTTTTCAGGGGCAATTCCTTAAGGGTGGCATTGGCGTAGCGGCGGGAAGCCTCGGTTCGCGCCAGCCTTTCGGGTGTCAGCGGCATCAGGCCGGAATAAAGCCATTGCGGCGTTCCGGTCATGAAGATGATGCCTTCCGGGTCCGATACCAGAATTCGGTTCTCACCATCGCCGAATGACGCTTCTATGCCTTCAATATCAACCTTGAAGACGATGACGCCCTTGATCTCCTCGTTGAAGAGAATGGGCGCTGAAAAATAATAACCGCGCTTGTGGGAGGTGGTGCCAAGCGCGAAGAAGCGTGACTGGAAGCCTTTGGCAGCATCCTGAAAATAGGGACGGTAGCTGAAATTCTCACCGACGAAACTCGTTGGACCATCATAGTTGCTGGCGGCGATGGTCTCCCCATCCAGCGTGATGATGTAGATATCGGAGGATTCCAGCAGGGTGTTGATGGATTTGAGGTAGATATTGGCGCGCTGGCGCAGTTCGGTATCCTTGGGATGTGCGACCAGCTCCTCAATGTCGTCATGATCCGCAATCAGGGCCGGCAGCGGCTCGTAACGGTTCAAAAGCCCGCCGAGAGCAGAGACGGCCAGCCGCAGCGTCGTGCGGCCCTGCTCGGACATTTCGCCGAAATAGCTTTCCGCTATGATGCCGCCACCTCTCGTCACGGCGCCGTAACCAAGACCGAGGCTGAGAAGCATCAATAAAATCCAGCGATATTTCACCGAAGCTCCCCTCCTGTTGCAGGCATCGAAACCTGCTCTCCCTGAAAGAGTGTAGGAGGAGTGGCCGAATTTTCCAAGTGAGCGGAAAAGGCAGGTGGACGGTCCTGAAAACAAAAAACCGGCCACGAGGACCGGTTTTTTGCAAAGATGATTTCAGAAAAGCTTATGCGCTTTCCTTCGGCGTCAGAACCTGACGGCCGCGATACATACCGGTCTTCAGATCGATATGGTGCGGACGGCGCAGTTCGCCGGAGTTCTTGTCTTCAACGTAGGTCGCAGACTTGAGACCGTCAGCCGAGCGGCGCATACCGCGCTTGGACGGGCTTGTTTTTCTTTTTGGTACAGCCATTTTTGTTACTCCACTTAAGCGGCGAAACAACGGAACCGGCCAGAACCAAAGGCCGAATGTCGGATGTCTCGATATCGGAAATTTGGCGCGCTTATACATGCCCAAACGGGCTTTGACCAGCCCTGACGCGCATTTTTTCCGATTCAACGGAATCAGCGCGGCGAGCTGCCCTCAGGCATCGCATATCACGGCTCACAGCTTATCGAAAACGATAAGCTCCCTGAAGTGGTTCATGTCCTTAAATTCACAGAAAGCTGGCGGCCGCATCTCTATGACCGGCGCTGCGGCGCGCAGCTTTTCCAGTTCCGCGTCGAGCATCGCCTGCCAGCGCGGCAGGCACTCCGGCTCGAACCAGCGGATGATGTAGGACAGGGTGATGTGAAATTCGTAAGTGTCATGATCAGGATGTCGGTAGCCGAAGAAATCGGCGAATGTATCCCGCCAGAGAGCCACGATCCGATCGTCCTCGGCGGTTGCGCCCTTCATCACCAGTCCCACCGGGCGCAGGCCCGTAATCTGCATGTTGAAGGCCGGCAAAGCTGGAAAGGCGGAAAGACGGTCGTGATAGTAGTCCGTCATCGCATCGACCGACGCATCGAGCGGCATGTCGCTTGGCCAATAGGGAAACATGCGCCGCAAATCGTTGACACCCTGGAATACCGTCATGTGCAGGCTGGAAATAGGGGTGAAGGCGAGCTGTGGCGCCTCGGCCATATCCAGAAAACGCTGGCGGGTCGCAATGATCGCCTTTTCAGTCTGCGATCCCTCGACAAGATGGCAGACGACCGTGTTGCCCGAGTCGGGCAGAAACTCGCCATCCGCGTTGAAGCGGCTGCCGAGATGGCGCGGCGGCTGATCGTGGTTGGCGGCGGAAATATAGCCGAGATCTTTGGAGACGAGCGGGGCGTGCATGGGAAACTCCTTTTTAGACGTTTCCCCTAGTCCCCGCACGCGACAAAGCAATGACATCCGCCGGTCAGTGACCGATCAATGCGCCTCATCCCAATTGTCAGCGGCACGGGCATCCACCTTGAGCGGCACCCTCATGGAAATTGCGGGCATGGCCGCGTTTTCCATAACGGAGACGACGACCGGCAAGGTCTTTTCGATTTCCGCTTCCTCGACTTCGAAGATGAGTTCGTCGTGCACCTGCAAAAGCATGCGGGCGGAAAGCTTTTCGGCCTCCAGCGCAGGCTCGATGCGGACCATTGCCCGGCGGATGATATCGGCGGCCGAGCCCTGAATCGGCGCGTTGATGGCCGCGCGTTCGTTGAAGGCTTTTACCGAAGGATTGGAAGAGCGAATTTCCGGATAATGCGCGCGGCGGCCGAAAATCGTTTCGACATAGCCGTTTTCGCGGGCGAAGGCTTTGGTCGCCTCCATGTAATCGCGAATTCCGGGAAAACGCTCGAAATATTTCTTGATATAGTCGCCGGCTTCAGAGCGGGCGATGCTGAGCTGGTTGGCGAGGCCAAAGGCGGAAATGCCGTAGATGATGCCGAAGTTGATGGCCTTGGCGCGGCGGCGCACTTCCGACGGCATGCCTTCGACAGGCACACCGAACATTTCCGAAGCGGTCATGGCATGAATGTCGATGCCGTTTTCGAAGGCGTTTCTAAGCTGCGGGATATCGGCGACATGGGCAAGCACGCGCAACTCGATCTGGCTGTAATCAGCCGACAGAAGCTTGTGTCCTGGCGTGGTGATGAAGGCCGTGCGGATCTTGCGGCCTTCGGCGGTGCGAACCGGGATGTTCTGAAGGTTCGGCTCCGAGGAGGACAGACGCCCCGTGGTGGTGGAGGCGAGCGCATAGGACGTATGCACCCGTTTCGTCTCGGGATGGATATATCCGGGCAGTGCATCCGTATAGGTCGATTTCAGTTTCGTCAGCTGCCGCCAGTCGACGATCTTGCGCGGCAGTTCGACGCCTTCCGCCGCGAGATCTTCGAGAACCTGCGCTGATGTCGACCATTGCCCGGTCTTGGTTTTGGAACCGCCCGGCAGGCCCATCTTGCCAAACAGGATATCGCCGAGCTGCTTTGGCGATCCGATGTTGAAGCGCTCGCCCGCCAGCTCGTAAATTTCCTCTTCGAAGGACGCGGCCTTCTGGGCGAGTTCACCGGAAAGACGCGAGAGAATCTGCCGGTCGACGGCGATGCCGCGCTCTTCCATATGTGCCAGAACCGGCACGAGGGGGCGCTCCAGCCGCTCGTAAACCTTGGTCAGCCGTTCCGAGACAAGCCTCGGCTTCAGCGCCATCCAGAGCCGCAGGGTGACATCTGCATCTTCCGCAGCATAAGCGGTCGCCTTGTCGATATCGACAAAATCGAAGGTGACGCTCGACTTGCCCGATCCCGCCACGTCCTTATAGGCGATCGGCGTGTGGCCGAGCCAGCGTTCGGACAGCGAATCCATGCCATGCGTGGCCTTGCCGGCCTCGAGGACATAAGAAATCAGCATCGTGTCGTCGAAGCTCTGCATGACGACGCCGTGGCGTTTCATCAGCAGATAATCATATTTCAGGTTTTGCGCGACCTTCAGAACGGCTTCGTCCTCAAGGAGGTCCTTCAGACGCTCCAGCGCCTCGGCAAATGGCACCTGCCCTTCGGCCAGTTTGATGCCATCGCTGAAGAGATCGCCGCCGGAACCGGTCTTGTGCGTCAATGGAACATAAGCGGCCCGGATATCGGTGCCCGTGGCATCCTTGCCGTTATCGGCAATGGCCAGAGAAAAACCGACAAGTTCCGCCTGCATCGGGTCGAGCGAGGTCGTTTCCGTATCGAAGGCGACGATGCCTGTCTCCCGGGCCGCCGCGATCCAGCGGTCGAGCGTCGCAAGGTCCCTGATCGTCAGATAGGCGGTCGTATCGATCTTGGCGGCGGAAAAAAGCGCCTGTCGCGCTGTGGCGAGATCAGCGGGCGCGCTGCCCTCCCCCGTTACTTTCCTTGCCGGCGCGGCAGGCGAAGCCGCAGCGCCCGTCGCATCAGCGGCCACTTCGCCAGCCTTCACGGCAGCGGCCGGCGCATCGAGATCGGGACCATGGGCATCGGCACCCCATTGCACCGGCACATTGGCAGGGTCGATGGCGGAAGCGTCGGTTTCGGTTGCCTCGGCAACCCGGCGTGTCAGCGTCGTGAACTCCATCGCCTTCAGGAAGGCGATCAGTTTCGGGCCGTTCTGCGGTTCGAGCACCAGCGCTTCGAGAGACTGATCCAGCGGCACATCGGTTCTGAGCGCCACGAGCTGCCTGGAAAGGCGGGCAAGCTCCGCATTGGCGATGATATTTTCCCGGCGCTTCTGCTGCTTGATTTCGCCCGCCCGCGCCAGCAGCGTATCGAGATCGCCGTATTCCTCCAGCAATTGCGCCGCCGTCTTCGGGCCGATACCGGGAATGCCGGGCACATTATCGGTCGAGTCGCCGGTCATCGCCTGCAGGTCGATCATCTTTTCAGGGCCTACGCCCCACTTTTCGACAACATCCGGAATGCCGATCTGCTTGTCCTTCATGGCGTCGTACATGTGTACATTGGCCGTAACGAGCTGCATCAGATCCTTATCGGAAGAGATGATGGTGACATCGGCGCCGATCGCCTCGGCCTGCCGGGCATAGGTGGCGATGATATCGTCCGCCTCGAAGCCTTCCGTCTCGATGCAGGGAAGGTTGAAGGCGCGCGTCGCTTCACGGATCAGGCCGAATTGCGGCACCAGATCTTCTGGCGGCGCGGTGCGGTTGGCCTTGTAGAGATCATAAAGCTCGTTGCGGAAGGTCTTCGACGAATAGTCGAAAATCACCGCAAAATGGGTCGGCGTCACGCCGACATCGGTATTGCGCGCATCCTTCAGCAGCTTCCACAACATGTTGCAGAAACCGGAGACGGCGTTGACCGGCAGCCCGTCCGACTTGCGGTTCAGCGGCGGGATTGCATGGAAGGCCCGGAAAATGAAACCGGAACCGTCAACGAGGAAGAGATGATCGCCTTTTTTCATGGGTAGCATGGATAGCGCGGGGCCGTTTTGACGTCTACCGAAACTTCGCACAACGCACCGTAAAGAGCGGGGAATGAGGCGGTACCACAGGCCTGCAAAATTCACCTGAACGTTACCGATTTGTAATCCGCCCTTCCCTTGAAAAGCCGCATTTGCAGACACATTTCATAAGGGACGGCGCCTGATCACGCCGTAGTCTGATAGCTGGCTCGTCCCCCGCCGCGTCAGACCGGACAAAGGCCTTTCCCCCTCTCCGGGCCTTTGTCCTCCAATATGACCGCCATGGCCGACCCCTCCCGGCCGTGGCGGTTTTATTTTGCGCCCTGTTTAGGCTGGCCTAAACATATCATGCGATATATATCGCGCTATCGACTTGCCGGGCTGAGCCGGCCGTGGTGCTTTATGGGCGGAAAAATGGGTTTTTCCCGGGACGAATCGGCAATCTATCTCGCTTCGAAAATGGCGCGGGAATTCACCATGGCGCTGCAGAAAAGAGCCGCCGCCCTGGGTTTCTCGCCCGGACAATTCCCCATCCTCATCGAACTCTGGCATGAGGACGGCCTGACCCAGCGGCAATTGCTGGATAGAATCGATGTCGAACAGGCGACACTCGCCAATACGCTCTCACGCATGGAGCGCGACGGGCTGATCGTCCGCAAATCCCATCCCAGCGACCGCCGTGCCCAGATCATCGAACTGACCCAGCGCGGCAGGGATCTGGAAGCCAACGCCATTGCCGCCTCCGAAGCCACCGAAGACGCGCTGCTCCAGGATTTCCGGCGTTTCGAGAGGCAGCTTCTGCTGGAATATATGCGCCGGGCGATCGAAAGCGCCAAAAAAGCGAAATAGCATTTACATCCCGAAACCGCTTCGCACTTTCCCTGAACTGCTCTATCGTTCCGCCGGCCGCACGTTTGCCGATTCACGACGCGCCGGCCCCCTTGTTTCCCGCGATGCGCGATGCCCGGATGTTTCGTCTTATCGCCGGGTCACGACAGACATGACAGGATCAGCGATGACAGACGTTTCCCCCATTCTTTCCACCGCCGACAACAATCTCACCTCCAGCCTTGAGCGACTGTTCGAGCTCGTACGCATTCCGTCGATTTCGACGGACCCCGCTTACAAGGCGGAATGCCGCAAGGCGGCGGAGTGGCTGGTCAGAACGCTTTCGGCGCTCGGCTTTACGGCCTCCGTGCGCGATACCGCCGGCCACCCCATGGTCGTGGCGCATCACGATGCGGCCACCAAGGACGCGCCGCATGTGCTTTTCTACGGCCATTATGACGTCCAGCCAGTCGATCCGCTCGAGCTTTGGGAAAACGATCCGTTCGAACCCGCGGTCAAGGATATCGGCGCCGGCCGGCAGGTGATTACCGGACGCGGAACGGCGGACGACAAGGGCCAGCTGATGACCTTCGTGGAGGCATGCCGGGCGTACAAGGCTGTCAATGGCGGCCTGCCGGTGCGCGTCACCATTCTCTTTGAAGGCGAAGAAGAATCCGGCTCGCCGTCGCTGAAGCCTTTCCTCGAAGCCAATGCGGAAGAACTGAAGGCCGATTATGCGCTGGTCTGCGATACCGGCATGTGGGACCGGGATACACCCGCCATTGCCGCAGCCCTTCGCGGCCTGGTCGGCGAAGAAGTCGTCATCACCGCAGCCGACCGCGATCTGCATTCCGGTCTGTTCGGTGGGGCGGCGGCAAACCCCATTCACATCCTCACCGACATTCTCGCCGGCCTGCATGACGAGACCGGCCGGGTGACGCTTTCCGGCTTTTATGACGGCGTGGAAGAAACCCCCGCCAACATAAAGGCCTCTTGGGAAACGCTGGGCCGCACGGCCGAAGCCTTCCTTGGCGAAGTCGGCCTTTCGGTTCCCTCGGGTGAAAAGGGCCGCTCCGTGCTGGAGCAGACCTGGGCGCGGCCGACGGCGGAAGTCAACGGCATTATCGGCGGCTATACCGGCGATGGTTTCAAGACCGTGATCGCCGCCAAGGCCTCCGCCAAGGTGTCTTTCCGCCTCGTCGGCGAGCAGGACCCTGCGGCCATTCGTGAAAGCTTCCGGGCCTATGTGCGCTCGAAGATTCCCGCCGATTGCTCCGTGGAGTTCCACGAACATGGCGGCTCACCCGCCATCCAGCTGTCCTACGATTCGCCCGTGCTGACCAAAGCCAAAAACGCGCTTTCGGAAGAGTGGCCGAAACCTGCCGTCGTCATCGGCATGGGAGGCTCGATCCCGATCGTCGGCGATTTCCAGAAGATGCTGGGAATGGATTCGCTGCTTGTCGGCTTCGGACTTACCGATGACCGTATTCATTCGCCGAATGAAAAATACGACCTGCAGTCCTTCCACAAGGGCATTCGCTCCTGGGTCCGTATTCTCGACGCGCTCGCGGCGAAATAATCCTGAAAATAAGGAGGAGGTGCCGAATATTCGGCACCTCCTCGTCACATAAACAAAAAGGCCGGGCAAGCCCGACCTTTCCATCCGTTTTCCGTCAATGCCAGTACATCCGTGGTCAAAGCGTTCAAACGGCCTGATGCTCCAGAGCGCGTCAAAGATATCGACGCTGCTTCCGGCTCAGGATCGGCTGCTTTGGTTAATCTTTGGTTAACACAACAGCAGCGGCACTTTTAAAAGCGCCATTCCCGGCAGTTCCGGTCCGAAGCACTGTTGAACCCTATATTGGTATGTGACCCGGCTTTTTCAAGGGCAACCGGTTCAGCCCCTTCCTGCAAAAGAAAAAGGCCGGAAAAATCCGGCCTTTCCATTCATACGAATGACCCTTTCGGGCCAAAGCGCTTATCAGGCAGCAACGAGGTTGCCTGCGGACATCTTGCCCGAGCGGCGATCCTGCATCAGCTCGTAGGAGAGCTTCTGGCCGTCGTTGAGGGCGGTCAGACCAGCGCGCTCAACAGCGGAGATGTGAACGAATACGTCCTGCGAACCGTCGTCAGGCTGAATGAAGCCGTAGCCCTTGGTTGCGTTGAACCACTTTACTGTACCAGTCGCCATAACGATTTCCTTCCGTTGGCAATTGTATTTGCACTGCGAGCAGTGCGGACTTGGGTCGAATTTGAAGGAAAAGATCGTCGTGAGCGTCTAAAAAGACGCCGAAGCTCTGGTCGTCAAACAAATATCGATGGCGAAGTACCTAGGTTGGAAGGGGCTGAAAGTCAAGTTTCTTTGAACACGACCATCTTGTCAGGGTTCAGCAGCGAGACAGACAACAGGAACGCCAAAAAGCAAAAACCCGGCGCGGGAGGAGGTGCGCCGGGTTCTTGAAACTGACTGACAATTGGGAGGAGGAGTATTGTCAGTCCAATCGGGCGACGCTGGGAGGAGGAGTGCGTCGCTTCGATGATTTGAAGATACAGGATCGCCGCTTAAAAAACAGACGTTTCATCGCAGCGCAGCATTGCGCTAAATGCATAGCTGTTTCGGGGTGACTTGAAGCTTCTCCGCGTAACGCCTAATAAATACGCATGTCTATCGAATCCGTCAGAGCCTTTTTCACCGAAAAGTCGCCCGAGGTCGCCGTGATCGAAACCGAAACGAGTTCGGCGACGGTTGCGCTGGCCGCTGAAGCGCATGGTGTCGACCCCGACCAGATTGCGAAAACCATTTGCCTGAAAGCGGGTGAAACCATTCTTCTCGTCGTCGCCGCCGGCACGAAGCGGCTCGACAACCGCAAATTCCGCGATCATTTCGGCGCAAAGCCGCGCATGCTCGGACCGGAAGAGGTGGTGGCGGTAACCAGCCATCCCATCGGCGGCGTGTGCCCTTTCGGCCTGCCCTCCCTGCTTCCGGTGTTTTGCGATGTCTCCCTGAAAAACTATCATGAGGTGGTTCCCGCGGCCGGCGCCACCAATGCGGCGGTGAAGATTTCGCCGGAGGTGATGGCCGAATTGACGGGAGCGGAATGGGTCGACGTCTGCCAATGACGCCGATTTGATCCGGACAGGACTTAACCCCGCCTTAAATTGCCGCATTTAAACTCTTCATCCTGGATTAAGGATCGCGCAGGCATAGAAGCCTGAAAACCTGAACGGGATGCGCGCGGTTTCGCGAATAGGAGCGACTTCGGCTGGATGGCAGGCAAGGGTAAATCACGCGAACGGGTAGAACCCTCCTTCGGGGATTTCCACGAGTCCGGTGATGACCTGCGCCTCGACGCCAGTGAGCGCATCAGCGGAACCACAAAGCAGCAAGCCGGAAAACCGAAGCGAACATCCGGCCGCACCAAATCCAGGAAAAAAGAAAAGCGCACCCGCAGCTCCGGCCGCGGCGCGACGGGCTTCATTCGCTCCCTCGTCTATTGGTGCATCGTACTCGGCATCTGGGGCGGCATCGGTGTTGCAGGTCTCGTTCTCTATTACGGCGCGCGCATGCCGAGCGCCAGCAGCTGGTCCATTCCCGAACGCCCGCCGAATGTGAAGATCGTTTCGGTGAATGGCAGCGTGCTGGCCAATCGCGGCACCACCGGCGGCGAGGCGCTCGCGCTGGAAGATATGTCGCCCTATATTCCGCAGGCCGTCATGGCCATTGAGGACCGGCGGTTTTATTCGCATTTCGGGGTCGATCCGCTCGGTCTGGGACGCGCCATCGTCACGAATGTGCTGACGGGACGAACCGTGCAGGGCGGCTCGACGCTGACGCAGCAGCTCGCGAAAAACCTGTTCCTCTCGCCGGATCGCACGCTGGAACGCAAAGTTCAGGAAGTGCTGCTGTCCTTCTGGCTGGAGCATAAATTCACCAAGGACCAGATTCTCGCGATGTATCTCAATCGCGTCTATTTCGGCTCCAACGCCTATGGCGTCGAGGCGGCCTCGCGGCGCTACTTCAACAAATCCGCGCGCGACGTCAATCTGGGCGAGGCGGCCATGCTCGCCGGGCTTCTTAAAGCGCCCTCGCGCCTTTCGCCGGCACGCGATCCGCAGGCGGCGGAAGAGCGGGCGCAGGTCGTGCTGCAATCCATGCGCGATGTCGGCTTCATCACCGACGATGAAATCAAGACCGCCATGTCGCAGCCGCCGACCAAGGCGAAACGGTTCTGGTCTGGCGCCGAACATTACGCCGCCGATATGGTGCTGGAGGAAGTGCGCAACCTCGTTGGCGAGGTCAAGCAGGACATCGTGGTCGACACGACCATCGATCCCAATCTCGAGCGCGACGCCGAAAAGGCGCTAACCCACGTGCTGCAGGGCGATGGCAAGAAGCAGGGCGCTTCGCAGGCGGCGCTGGTTTCCATCGATGGCACGGGCGCGATCCGGGCCGTGGTGGGCGGGGCGGATTATGCCGAAAGCCAGTTCAACCGCGCCGCCAAGGCAAAACGGCAACCCGGCTCCGCATTCAAGCCCTTCGTTTACGTCGCCGCGCTCGAATCCGGGCTCACGCCCTATACCGTTCGTAACGACGCGCCTGTTCGTATCGGCAACTGGACCCCGGAAAATTACGAGAAGAAATATCGAGGCGAAGTGACGCTCGCCACCGCGCTTGCCAATTCGCTGAACACCATTGCCGCGCAGCTGGTGATGGAAGTGGGTCCGGATCGTGTGACCCAGGTGGCGCATCGCATGGGCATCGAATCCGAGCTGCAGAACAATGCCTCCATCGCGCTCGGCACCTCGGAAGTGTCGCTGATGGAGCTGACCGCCTCCTACGCCCCCTTCATGAATGGCGGCTACAAGGCGACGCCGCATATCGTCAAACGCATCACCGATGCGGATGGCAAGGTGCTTTACGAAAACAAATACGACAACCCGCCGCGCGTTCTAAGCGAAGAGATCGCCGCGACCATGAACAGCATGCTGTCGCGCGTCATCACCGAAGGCACCGGCAAGGCGGCTCGGCTGCAGGGCTGGCAGGCGGCAGGAAAATCCGGCACGACGCAATCCTTCCGCGACGCCCTTTTTGTCGGCTATACAAGCAACCTGACCACCGGCGTCTGGTTCGGCAATGACGACGGCACGTCGATGAAAAAGGTCACCGGCGGCGGGCTTCCCGCAAAGGCCTGGAAAGATTTCATGACCGCCGCCCATTCGGGGCTCTCGCCCTCGCCGCTCTTCGGGCTTGGCGCAGGCGGCGTACCGCCGCTTGGAGAAATGCAGCAGCCGGCGCCGGAAAGCGCGCCCTCCTCCATCGGCGATATCATTTCCAATGCGCTCGGTGGCGGAGCGGTGGATACGCGCGCCTATCCCGAAGCCCCGGTTGCGCCGAATCCGAATCAGCCCGGTGCACCGATGCCGCCGGCAAATATCCCTTCCCGCGATATCGAACCCGGCTATTCAGCCGGCAACGGGCCTGTACCACCCGCCGATATCGGCGGTCAGGCGCCATCCGGACCGAAGCAGACGACCCTGCTCGATATTCTGATGGGAAACTGACGGCTTAGAGTGGTCGAAAGGCGCTTGGCTCAGGGCCGCTGGCGTTTCGCCAGCGCGGCACGAAAATTCCCGATTTTGCAGGTTTTGGTTCCATGGGACAGGCCGTCTCCGCAGCCACGGGCGGAGAGGATGTCGGCCCTGCAACATCTGCGTGCAGTTGCATTAACCGTAGATTGCCATTTGCACCGGGGCGGTTACATTTCGGATGACTTTTTACGGTAAATGAATTATTAATCGTTCATATAAATTAATTTTCTTCTATCAAAATAACTTTTCAGGGCTTTATATTATGCTGGGTACTAAAGGCTCATCGCATGCCGTTTTTTACGGTGCCTCCTATTCCGCAGCCACAACTTTCGAATCGCCGGAAACGCAACCTTCCTCTTCGGAAAAAACCGTCTCCGCATTCCTGCGCGGCCAGTTCGCGCTCAAAAGAACGATGGACATTGCAGGGGCGTCCATCGCCCTTGTCGCACTCGCACCGGTGCTGCTCACCGTGGCAGTGATGGTCAAACTCGACAGCAAGGGACCGGTCCTGTTTTCGCAGGTCCGCTGGGGCATGAACGGGCGGAAAATCCGTGTCTATAAATTCCGCTCCATGAGGACCGATCTTTGCGACGCTACCGGCGTGGCGCAGACGGTGAAGAACGACCCCAGAATAACCAGGATCGGCGCGGTTCTTCGCCGCACGAATATCGACGAACTACCGCAGCTTCTGAATGTACTGAAAGGCGATATGTCGCTGGTCGGGCCCCGCTGCCATGCCATCGGCATGCTGGCGGCCGGCCGTCTTTATGAGGAGCTGGTGCCGCACTACCACATGCGGCACCGGGTGCGGCCGGGCATTACCGGCCTTGCCCAGATGCGGGGATTGCGTGGCCCGACGGATCGCAGCGACAAGGCGCGGGCCCGAATCGTCTCCGATCTTTATTACGTCGACAATTTTTCGCTCTGGCTGGATATCAAGATCATGGTCGGAACGGTGATTTCCGAGTTGCGCGGCGGCAAGGGGTTCTGATTTTTCAGGCGCCATTGCCGCAGCCGCAATCGGCTGCTGCAAAAATAAAAAGCCCGGCAGCGATGCCGGGCTTTTTTCATGAAACCATCGTAACGATCAGTTTGTCGGCGCGGGAGCCGCAGCGGGGTCCGGAAGCGGTGCCGGGTTTGCCGACAGCGTCCGCAGATAAGCGATGAGATCGGCGCGTTCCGTCTCCTTCTTCACGCCCGCAAAGCCCATGGCCGTGCCGGGAACGTGTTTCTTGGGAGCTTCGAGGAAGAAGCTGAGATGATCGTAATCCCAATGCACGGAACCGCCCTTGGAGAAATCCTTCATCCCTGCGGAGTAGCTGAAACCTTCATGGCTGGCGATCGGCCGGTTGACGATATCGAAGAGATTGGGGCCGACCTTGTTTGCACCACCACTCTCTCCGGTATGACAGCTCGTACACTTCTTGAAGACCGTCTCGCCCTTGGCGGCATCGGCGCTCGCAAGCAATTGCGCAATCGGCGTCGCCGCGGCAGCGGTTTCTCCGCCGGCTGCTTCGCCGCCACCCTCTGCCGCAGCAATGGCGTAACCTTCCTTTTCGGGCGCAGGCGCATGGAAAATGCCCTCAGACGCAATCGACACCGACATCAGGACGAAAACCGTGCCAAGCAACGCCCCAACGCCCATATTTACATAAGAATTCATCTATATGCGCTCCCTCGCATCCGCTTGATATAACGGGCATCTTGAAATTGCTCGAAAGCTATGGCTTTTGCACAGCCTGCGCAACTTGAATAATGCTCCCCACACCGTGACGTTTTGACACTTTTCGGGCGGGATTTGAAGGGTGTCGGATGAAGAATCGGGATTTCGAGAAAGCTGTCGTCCTCATACCGGCGCGGATGGCATCCACGCGCCTGCCGGGCAAGCCGCTCGCCGACATCGGCGGCAAGCCGATGATCGTGCAGGTGGCGCTGCGCGCACGCGAGGCCGGCGCGGAGCGAATCGTTGTCGCCGTCGATGACGAACAGGTGTTTTCGGCCGTCAAAGATGCCGGTTTCGACGTGATGATGACCCGCGATGACCACCAGTCCGGCTCGGACCGCATTTTCGAAGCGCTGCAAAAGGCCGATCCCTATGGCAAGGCGGAATATGTCATCAATGTCCAGGGCGATCTTCCGACCATCGAAGCGGAGACGATCCGCGCTTCGCTGCGTCCGCTGGAAAATGCCGCCGTCGATATTGCGACACTGACGGTCGAAATCACCGACGAGGAAGAAAAAACCAATCCGAACGTGGTAAAAGTGGTGGGCAGCCCGCTTTCCGAATCGCGATTGCGCGCGCTTTATTTTACCCGCACCACCGCCCCTTATGGCGATGGCCCGCTTTATCATCACATCGGACTTTATACTTATCGCCGCGCCGCGCTGGAGACATTCGTGAGCCTGCCGCCCTCGCCGCTGGAAAAACGCGAGCGGCTGGAACAGCTGCGCGCGCTGGAAGCGGGGATGCGCATCGACGTCGAAATCGTCAGTTCCGTACCGCTCGGCGTGGACACGCCGCACGATCTGGAAAAAGCCCGCAAAATTCTCGCAAGCAGAACCCTCTAACGGACAGTCCCATGACCTTGAGCACAAATCGCATTGCCTTCCAGGGCGAATTCGGCGCGAATTCCGATATGGCCTGCCGCGACATGTTCCCGGATATGGAGCCTTTGCCGTGCCCGACATTCGAGGATGCCTTCAACGCCATTGAAAATGGCGAAGCCGATCTCGGCATGATCCCGATAGAGAACACGCTGGCCGGCCGCGTTGCGGATATTCATCACCTGCTACCTGAATCGCGCCTGCACATCATCGGCGAATATTTCATGCCGATCCGCTTCCAGTTGATGGTGATGCCGGGCGTGAAGAAGGACGAGATCCGCACCGTCCACAGCCACATTCACGCGCTTGGTCAGTGCCGGAAAATCATCCGTTCGAACGGCTGGAAGCCCGTCATCGCCGGCGATACGGCGGGTTCCGCGAGACTGGTGTCCGAAAAGGGCGACCGCAGCATGGCGGCACTTGCGCCGCGCCTTGCCGCCAATCTCTACGGCCTCGATATTCTCGCTGAAAACGTCGAGGATTCGGAAAACAACGTCACGCGTTTCGTGGTGCTTTCCCGCGATGAAAACTGGGCCAAGCGTCAGTCGAGCGACGAAATCGTCGTCACCACCTTTGTCTTCAACGTCCGTAACATTCCGGCCGCGCTCTACAAGGCCATGGGCGGCTTTGCGACGAACGGCATCAACATGACGAAGCTCGAAAGCTACCAGCTCGGCGGCAAATTCGTGGCGACGCAGTTTTATGCCGATATTGAAGGCCATCCCGATGACGAGCCGGTGCGGCATGCGCTGGACGAGTTGCGCTTTTTCTCCGAAAAAGTTCGCATTCTCGGCGTCTACAAGGGCCATGCGATGCGCGGCAAGCTCAACCAGGGTTGAGCCTGCCGAACGCGATTATTTCGTCCATTCCACCCAGTCGCGCATCAAACGGTGCGCTATTGCGCCGCCGGGAGGCGCGGAAAAGCCCTCGCCCGTTGCCGTCTCCAGCATCTTGGCGACTTCCGCCCGTGTGAACCAGCGGCAATCCTCCAGTTCGATCTCATCGCGGGCAATATCGAAAGACAGTGCCTCGGCATAACAGCCGATCATCAGCGTATGCGGCATCGGCCAGGGCTGGGAGGCGTGATACCGTACGCGGCCGATTTCGACGCCGGATTCCTCATGCGTTTCGCGGCGGACGGCCTGCTCGATGGTTTCCCCCGGCTCCACAAAACCGGCAAGGCACGAATACATGCCCGGTGCAAAATGCGCACCACGGCCAAGCAGGCAAAGATCGCGCTCGATATCGATCGTCATCATGATGACGACGGGATCGGTGCGGGGAAAAATGGTGTGATTGCAGGCGGCGCAGATACGCTTGTAGCCGCCGATACGCGGCTCCATGGTGCCGCCGCACTTTCCACAAAACCGATTGTCGGCGTTCCAGTGGGTAAGGCTGACGGCCTGGGCAACCTCGCTCAGCAATTCCTCATCGAGAAGATGGTCGCGATAAAGCGTGCGGGCGTCGGCAAGCTTGTAGTGGCTCGCCAGTTGGTCTTCGGCAACAGCAACCGGCACCGCAATTCTCGGCTCGCCGGTTTCGCGATATCCGAGAAGCACGGCATTGTCGAAATCCGGCTGCAATTCGGCCAGCTCATAGGCGGAAAACAGGGGGTCGATGACCTGTTCGTCATGCTTCAGGACAAGTCGGTTGCCCGAAAAGGCAAAAATATGGGTGCCGTCTACTTTCAGCGCATCGGCAACGCACTCTTCCGTCCGCTTTTCAGCAAAACGGTCTAGGGCGTTCTTGGAAAAGGCTGTCAGCAGGCTTGCTTCGGGATGGGGGGCAGTGGTTTCAAAAATTTTCATGGAAATCATCAGAGCGCGCCGGAGATTTTTTTCATCAAACTTTCCTTTTCGCCCGCGGCATAGGGCACAGGCGTTCCGTGACCCCAGATAGGACCCGGCCAGCAGGTGTCGCCTTCATTGCGGGCGATAATGTGGACATGAAGCTGCCGGACGATATTGCCCAAAGCACCGACATTGATCTTGGTGGCTCCGGTGATTTCTTTCAAGGCAGACGCGACGAGATTGGTCTCGAATGTCAGCACGGCCTGATCAAGCGGGGTGAGATCGAACAATTCACTGACGCCGTCTCGCTGCGGCACCAGCACCAGCCAGGGCCAGCGGTTGTCGTTTTGCAAGCGCAGCTCACAAAGACCCAAACGTGTTACAAGCACGCTGTCGCGCGCCAGTCTGTCGTCCAGCCGGAATGTCTCCAAGGTGTCCTCCATGTTTGTTTTCATTGTGATAGCAGTTTTTTGAAGGCTTGGCTTGCATTTGCTTTCGATATTGCCGATATGTGGCCCCGGGAGGTTGGTGGTGGACGAGCCACTCGCCAACCGGGTCAGGTCCGGAAGGAAGCAGCCCTAACGAGCCCGGCACGGGTCGCCGTGCCAGCCTCCCACCTTTTTTAAAAGACGTGCTCAGCTTTCGCCGGGCCAGTTCAGCGCCCCAAGACAACTGGCAAAACAAACTGGCGAGGCAATGAGCGACACCGTACCCACCACATCCAGCGAATCCCAGGTCGGGACCGGCTACCGGGTACTGGCGCGCAAATATCGCCCCAAGGATTTTTCCGATCTGATGGTCGGCCAGGAGCCGATGGTCCGCACGCTGACCAATGCCTTCGAGACGGGGCGTATCGCGCAGGCCTATATGCTGACCGGCGTTCGCGGCGTGGGCAAGACGACCACGGCCCGCATTCTCGCCCGCGCGCTGAACTACAAGACCGACACCATCGACAAGCCGACCATCGACCTGCGCATTCCCGGTGAACATTGCCAGGCGATCATGGAAGGCCGGCATGTCGACGTGATCGAGATGGACGCCGCCTCCCATACCGGTATCGACGATATTCGCGAGATCATCGAACAGGTGCGTTACCGCCCGGTTTCGGCGCGCTACAAGGTCTATATCATCGACGAAGTGCACATGCTCTCGACGCAGGCTTTCAACGGTCTTCTTAAGACCTTGGAAGAGCCGCCGGAGCATGTGAAATTCATCTTCGCAACCACCGAAATCCGCAAGGTTCCTATCACCGTTCTGTCGCGGTGCCAGCGCTTCGATCTGCGTCGCATCAGCGCCGCCGATCTGGTCGGCCTGTTCACCGCCATTGCCGGCAAGGAAGGTTTCGAGGCCGACCCGCAGGCGCTTTCGATGATCGCCCGCGCTGCCGAAGGCTCCGCTCGTGACGGCCTTTCCCTGCTCGATCAGGCCATTGCCCATGGCGGCGGGCGCGTGGAAGCCGAAGCGGTGCGGGGCATGCTCGGCCTTGCCGACCGGGCGCGCATCGTCGATCTTTTTCAGCATGTCGTCAAAGGCGATGTCGCAGCCGCCCTTTCGGAGTTCAACGGGCAATATGAGGCAGGCGCAAACCCCGTTGTCGTATTGAACGATCTTGCCGATTTCACCCATCTCGTCACCCGCATGAAATATGTGCCTGACGCAGCGGAAGATCCCTCGCTTTCCGAGATCGAGCGCGTGCGGGGCGCGGAATTTGCCGAGACGATTGCGGTAACCGCGCTTTCGCGCATCTGGCAGATGCTGCTGAAGGGCATTCCGGAAACAGAAAATGCTTCGCGCCCGGCGGGTGCGGCCGAAATGGTGCTGATCCGGCTTTCGCACGCCGCCAATCTGCCCGCACCTGAAGATGCCGCGCGGCGCTTGGCGGAGCTTTCGACGGGTGACGGCGGTTACGCCAATGGCGGACCTTCGGGTGGCGGCAATGGCGGCGGTGCGCGCGCCTATTCGTCGGGACAGGCCGTGGCCGCGGGAAGACCTGTCGATCTTCCCGCCCAGCGCCAGGCGACGCCGCAGACCTCCGCCGTGCTGCGCGCCGTTCCGGATAGCCGCCCGCAGGAGATGCAGGTCGCGGCACCGAAAACCGAAGAACGGCCGGAGCCGAAGGTTCCCGTTACTTCGGTGCAGGATATTGCCGATCTGTGCCAGAAGAACCGCGATCCCGTCATGCGGGCGAAGGTGCGCAACTTTGTGCGGCTGGTGCGGCTGGAACCCGGCCGGCTTGATATGCGCCTCGGCGAAGGCGCGCCCGGATCGCTTCCCGGCGAACTCGGCGTCAAGCTCAAGGAATGGACCGGTATCCACTGGATCATCAGCCTCAGCAAGGAACAGGGCGAGCCAACCCTTGTCGAGGCCGAAGGCAACGCCCGGGATGCCCGTCTTGTCGATGCGCGTCAGGATCCTGACGTTGCCGCCATTCTGGCGCAGTTTCCCGGCGCAAAGATCACCGACGTGCGCATCCGTGCCGCCGCACAGGATGAGGCGGAAGAAATCGCGCCGCCGTCGGTTGCCGAATCGAGCGAAGGCGACATCCTTCCCGGCGACGACATCGAGTTTTAAACAAAAAGAACAGGAGATTGGCACATGCGTGACATCATGGGCATGATGGGCAAGGTCAAGGAAATGCAGTCCAAGATGGAAAAGGTGCAGGAAGAAATCGCCGCCCTTGAAGTCGAAGGCAGGGCTGGCGGCGGCCTCGTGACCGTCATTCTCAACGGCAAGGGGGAAATGCGCGGCCTGAAAATCGATCCTTCGCTGTTCAAGGAAGACGAGGTGGAAATCCTCGAAGACCTGATCGTGGCTGCTCACAAGGACGCCAAGGAAAAGGGCGAAGCGCAGGCGCAGGAAAAGATGGCGGGCCTGACCGCCGGCCTGCCGCTGCCGCCCGGCATGAAGTTCCCATTCTGATATAATCCGATCGAAGAGGATGGCGTGATGCACGCCGTCCTCGCGTCTGAAAAGGGTCTAGGCTTCCAGCATCGCGCGGAACCGGCTTGCAAGCGGCGTTTCGAGATAGGCTGCGCGTTCAGTCATATCGAGCTGCATGGGGCGGAAGCGCTGGAGAATAGTCGGTATCGGCAGTTTCGTTCCCTGATAGGGTGCGAAGGCAATATCCTCCCCGGCGGCGAGCATTCCACCCCTCAGCACCCGGCAATAAAAACCCGGCTGGCCCGCCTGCCGGAAGCGCGGCGCGAAGTCCGGATCGCCGATGCGGGCCGACAGGGTGGCGCAGGGAATGCGGGCGGCGGTTACCTCCAGCACGACTTCGCTGGCCGAGAACCTGTCGCCGACATGGAGTTTCGCGCTGTCCACCCCCTCCAGCACGAGGTTTTCGCCGAAAAATCCGGGTTCGACGACAAAACCCAGCGTGCGTGACCAGAAATCGAGATCGACGGACCCCATGACGTAAATCGCCTGATCCGGACCGCCGTGATGTTTGCGATTGCAGACGGCGTCGCTGACGATACCTTCGGCATCCACCATGACCGGGCCCTGCACGGCATGTTTGAAGATTCCCGTCTTCGCCGTCTTTCCCGGCAGGCTTTTTGCCTCGCCCCGGCATACCGCCCTGATTTTCATGGACTGCCCTTTGCGCTTCATGATTCCCGTTTCCCGATTTATGCAGTAGAAAGCGCTCATGGCAAAACGAGTCACCGGTCCCGAAATCGAAAAACTGATCCAGCTTCTGGCAAAAGTGCCGGGGCTTGGGCCCCGTTCGGCGCGGCGGGCGGCGTTGCATCTGATCAAGAAGAAGGAACAGCTTCTCGGGCCGCTGGGTCATGCCATGGGCGAGGCCTATGACAAGGTGAAGATCTGCTCCTGCTGCGGCAATGTCGATACGATCGATCCCTGCACCGTCTGCACTGACGACCGGCGCGACCAGTCGGTCATCATCGTGGTGGAAGACGTGTCGGATCTTTGGGCGCTGGAGCGGACGGGTGCGATGAACACCGCCTATCACGTGCTGGGCGGCACGCTGTCGCCGCTCGACGGCGTCGGGCCGGAGGATTTGAATATCAAGGGCCTGATCGACCGTGTCAGCGCCGGCGGTATCCGCGAGCTTATCATCGCCGTCAATGCGACGGTGGAGGGGCAGGCAACCGCCCACTACATCACCGACCGCCTTTCCGGTCTGGACATCAAGATCACCCGGCTTGCGCATGGCGTGCCGGTGGGCGGTGAGCTCGATTATCTCGACGAAGGCACATTGACGGCGGCGCTTCGGGCGCGCACGACGATCTGAAGTCACCCTCCCTCCCCGTTATTCAAAGAGGAGACCGAATGCGAAACCATTTTGCCCTGAAGGCACTGGCTGCACTTCTTTCCGTTTTTTCAGCCACGCCGTCCTTGGCGCAATCGGCACCGACAGGAGCAGCGGCAGCCCGATATGACGCTGAATTTAATACCTGGCTGAAAAAGGAAATCTGGCCGGAAGCCCGCAAGGCCGGCATTTCGCAAAAGACGCTTGAAGCTACGCTCAGCGGTCTGTCCATCAGCTGGAACCTGCCTGATCTCCTCATTCCCGGTCAGAAGCCGCCGAAGGAACAGAGCCAGAGTCAGGCGGAATTCTCCTCGCCGGGCGCCTATTTCTCGGAAAAACGGCTGCAGGGGCTGGCCGGCACCGGCCGCTCGCTTGCCGCCACCCATGCGGCGACGCTGCGCAGGATCGAGGCGAAATATGGCGTGCCCGGCGATATCATCGTTGCGATCTGGGGCCGCGAATCCGGCTTCGGCCGGGCAAAATTGCCGCATTCCGTGGTCGATGTTCTGGCCACGAAAGCCTATATGTCAACCCGCAAGGAGATGTTCCGCGCCGAGCTGATCGATGCGCTGAAGATCGTCGAAAGCGGCGATATCGCAGCTTCGCGCATGATGGGCTCCTGGGCCGGCGCGCTCGGCCAGCCGCAATTCATGCCGTCGAGCTATCTCAAATATGCCGTGGATTTCGACGGCGACGGCCATCGCGATATCTGGAACTCCGTGCCGGATGCGCTGGCATCCATAGCGAACTATCTTTCCCAGCGCGGCTGGCAGCGCAATCGCGACTGGGGTTTCGAAGTTGCGATCCCGGCCAATGTCTCCTGCGCGCAGGAAGGCCCTGATCTTGCCCGGCCGGTGGCCGACTGGGCGAAGATGGGCATTACCCGCATTTCCGGAAAAGCTTTCCCGGCCAATGACCTATCCGCCGATGGCATGATGCTGGTGCCGGCCGGGCGGCACGGGCCGGAATTTGTGGTGACACCGAATTTCTACGTCATCAAGGAATATAATAATTCCGATCTCTACGCGCTCTTCATTGGCAATCTCGCCGACCGCATCGCCCATGGGGCGGGCCCGTTCAAGGGTGAATGGGGCAATGTCGGGTCGATGCTGCGCTCCGATGTTCTCGCCATGCAGAAGGCGCTCGTGGCCAAGGGCTACGATGTCGGCAAGGCGGACGGGCTGGCCGGTTTCAAGACGCGTCGCTCACTCGGCGATTGGCAGGCTAAAAACGGCTTGGCCCCAACGTGTTTTCCAGACGCCACGCTGAAGACGAAGCTGAAGTAGCGGTTGCTGGCGACGTGTGAAAACCTCTCCTCCGTCATGCTCGGGTCTGTCCCGAGCATCTGCAACCGATTGATTTAACGATAGGTGTTTGGATCCTCGGGACAGGCCCGAGGATGACGGGAAGTGTGTGGGAAGGGCATCGCACTCACTTAACCATCGCCTCTCAATGCTGGTCGGTATGGGGCTTGTGAAAGATATCGTCGGTCGGCGGAATGGTCTGCCGCTCGATCATCCGGTGCACCCTTGGCCGCGTCTTGCCGCGGTGAAGCTCCAGTAGCCGGTCCCAGGCCTCCGCATCCGCCTGGGTGCGGCGGTGGTTGTGGCGGACATATTCCACCCATGTCGGCACATGGTAACTTTCGGTCCAGATGTCGGGGTTTTCCAGATCGCGCATCAGGTTCCAGTTGCGGGCACCGTCCCGGATGCGGATACGGCGACGCTCGGCCATCAGCGGCAGGAATTCGCCGAGATCCTCGTCATGGATTTCATAGTCGATGAGGATGGCGATCGGGCCGCTGCGCGGCTTGATATCCAGCCTCAGCGGCGGTTCCACGAAGCGGTTGAGCGGATCGAGGTTGAGCGAAGCAAAGGCCGGCATGGCGAGCTTGAGACCGACGACGACGCCAAGCAACATCAGCACGCACGAACAGAGCAGCGAATAGGAAATGCCGTAATCTTCCGCCAGCTCGCCCCACAGCCAGCTACCGACCGCAATGCCGCCGAAGGTGAGCGTCTGGTAGAGCGAGAGCGCCCGGCCAACCACCCAGCGCGGGGTGGAGAGCTGGACGATGGTGTTGAAGAGCGATAGCGCCAGAACCCAGCAGGCACCGGCAACGGTGAGCACCAGCGACGTGACGATCGCGCTGGTGCTCACCGCCGTTACGCCAGCGCTGAAGGCGAAGCCTAGAAATGCGACGCGCACGATCCATTCGCTGGACAGCACCTCGCGCAATCTGGCGCTGATCAGGGCACCGCCAATGGCACCGACGCCGAATGCACCCAGCATGACGCCGTAGGTCAGAGGGCCGCCTTCGACCAGATCGCGGGCGACGATGGGCATCAAGGCAAGGATGGCGCTGGCGGAAAGGCCGAAAAGGAAGCCCCGCACCAGCACCTTGCCGATATTGGGCGACATCGCCACATAACGCATGCCGGACGAAATGGCGGCCAGAAGCTGCTCCCGCGGCAGGGTCGAGGCATATTTGGGCGGCTGCCAGCGAAACAGGGCGTAGATCAGCGTGAAATAACTCAGCGCATTCACGAAAAATGCGGCAGCGGCGCCGGCGGCCGCGACGATGATGCCGCCGATGGCCGGGCCGACGCTGCGGGTGATGTTGAAGCCAACGCTGTTCAGCGTCACGGCGGCTGGCAGATCCTCGCGAGGCACCATTTCGCCGACGGAGGCCTGCCAGGAAGGATTGTTGAGCGCGGTGCCGCAGCCGATCATGAAGGTGAAGAAGAGCAGAAGCCACGGCGTGAGCCAGCCGGACCAGGCAAAGACCGTCAGCAACACGGAGGCCGTCAGCATCAGAAGCTGCGCCGAAATCATGATGCGGCGGCGGTCGAAACTATCGGCCAGCGCGCCTGAAATCAGCGAGAACAGCATGATCGGCAAAGAGGTGGAGGCCTGCACCAGCGCGATCATGTTTTCGGAACTCGAAAGCGAGGTCATCATCCACGCGGCGCCCACCGCCTGGATCAGTCCGCCGAAATTCGAGGCAAGGCTGGCGATCCAGATTCGTCTGTAAGTCAAATGCCTTAAAGGCGCGAGTGGCGATTTACGGTCAGGCACGCTCTGTCCACTTGATGCAACTGCGATTTGTCAAACGGCAACTATAGACAGTGCCGGCGATCATGCCAGCCTTTCCGACATGGTAAGGGTGAAAATGTGACGGAAGCGGTACCCAAAGCGGAAGAGCCCGCTAAAACCTTGCAATCCCGCCCCGATGGGTCTATATGACCCCTGAAATTCTTGATCGCTTGATGAAGAGTGGGGCCGCGAGGCTCCGCTCTTTTTCGTTAGGCGAACCGGAAACGACGGGCAGAAGGCCCGGTGAACATCAAAGACCGGAAGGCCAGATGGCAGACACCGCACATGAACCGCGACTGATAACCGAAACGGGCATCGACCAGCGTATCGCCGAGATCATCGAGCCTGTTTTGACGGGTATGGGATATCTTCTGGTGCGCGTGCGGCTCTCCAACCAGAACGGCATGACGCTTCAGATCATGGCCGAGCGCGAAGACGGCACCATGACCGTCGAGGACTGCGAAGCCGTCTCCATGGCGATTTCACCGGTTCTTGATGTGGAAGATCCGGTCGATAAAGCGTATCATCTCGAAGTTTCCTCGCCCGGCATCGACCGGCCGATGGTTCGCAAATCGGATTTCACCCGCTGGCAGGGTCATCTGGTGAAGGTCGAAACCTCCATTCTGGTCGAGAACCGCAAGCGGTTTCGCGGCAAGATCGTCGAGGTCAATGCGGACGGCTTCAAGCTGGAACGCGACCAGATCGCCTATGGCGAGGAACCGGCAGTCATCATTCCGTTCAGCGCGCTTTCGGATGCGAAGCTCATTCTGACGGACGATCTTATTCGTGATGCGCTGCGGGCAGACAAGGCGGCCAAGGCCGCCGCCGCAAACCAGAACGACGAAAACGAAGCAGACGAAGACTAATTCCAACGTAAAGCCCGGAAACAAGGGCGAACCCCGCAATCATGCGACTTACGGAGATAGAAAAATGGCAGTGAGTGCTAACCGGCTTGAGCTTCTGCAGATCGCCGATGCTGTGGCGCGCGAAAAGGTCATCGACCGCGAAATCGTGCTTGCCGCAATGGCCGACGCTATCCAGAAAGCCGCCCGCTCGCGCTATGGTTCGGAAACCAACATCCGCGCCGACATCAACTCCAAGACCGGCGAAATCCGCCTGCAGCGTCTTCTGGAAGTTGTCGAGGCCGCCGAGGATTATTCGACCCAGATCCCGCTGGAGCTTGCCCGCGACCGCAACCCGGATGCCAAGCTCGGCGACTTCATTGCCGACCCGCTGCCGCCGATGGATTTCGGCCGTATCGCCGCCCAGTCCGCCAAGCAGGTCATCGTGCAGAAGGTGCGCGAAGCCGAGCGTGACCGCCAGTATGACGAGTTCAAGGACCGCATCGGCGAAATCGTCAACGGCACCGTCAAGCGCGTTGAATATGGCAATGTCATCGTCGATCTCGGCCGTGGCGAAGGCATCATCCGTCGTGACGAGATGATCCCGCGGGAAAACATGCGTTACGGCGACCGCGTGCGCGCTTACGTCTACGACGTTCGCCGCGAACAGCGTGGCCCGCAGATTTTCCTGTCGCGTACCCATCCGCAGTTCATGGTGAAGCTCTTCACCATGGAAGTTCCGGAAATCTACGACGGCATCATCCAGATCAAGTCGGTTGCCCGTGACCCCGGTTCGCGCGCCAAGATCGCCGTCATCTCCAACGACTCGTCGATCGATCCGGTCGGCGCCTGCGTCGGTATGCGCGGTTCGCGCGTTCAGGCCGTTGTCGGCGAACTCCAGGGCGAAAAGATCGATATCATTCCGTGGAGCCAGGAACCGGCCTCCTTCATCGTCAACGCCCTGCAGCCGGCGGAAGTCGCCAAGGTCGTTCTGGATGAAGAATCCGAGCGCATCGAAGTGGTGGTTCCGGATGAGCAGCTGTCGCTCGCCATCGGCCGTCGCGGCCAGAACGTGCGTCTGGCATCGCAGCTGACCGGCTGGGATATCGACATCATGACCGAACAGGAAGAATCCGAGCGCCGCCAGAAGGAATTCAACGAGCGCACGGCCCTGTTCATGGAAGCGCTCGACGTCGACGAGATGGTCGGTCAGGTTCTGGCCTCCGAAGGCTTCGCGCAAGTCGAAGAACTGGCCTATGTCGATCTCGACGAAATTTCCTCGATCGACGGTTTCGATGAAGACACCGCCGATGAAATCCAGACCCGCGCCCGCGAATATCTGGAGCGCCTGGAAGCCGAAATGGACGCCAAGCGCAAGGAGCTCGGCGTTTCCGACGAGCTGCGCCAGATCGACGGCCTGACCTCGCAGATGATGGTTGCGCTCGGCGAAGACGGCATCAAGACCATCGAGGATTTTGCCGGCTGTGCAGCGGACGATCTCGTTGGCTGGAGCGAGCGCAAGGATGGCGAGACCAAGAAGTTCGAAGGCATCTTCTCCAAGCTCGATGTTTCGCGCGTCGAAGCCGAGAACATGGTGGTGCAGGCCCGTCTTCTGGCAGGCTGGATCACCGCCGAAGAGCTCGCTTCCGAACAGGAAGCCGATGCGGAAGCTGCCGAGGAGGCGGATACCGCCGAGCAGGAATGACATCGCAGGCGCATGAGCCGGACGATCTGCCCGAGACTGACGATGACGGGCGGATCAAGGGCGACGTCAACGGACGTATGTGCATTGTGACACGGCAGAGCGGATCGCCGGATGAGCTGATCCGCTTCGTCGCAGGCCCGGACGGCAACGTCGTTCCGGACCTGAAACGCCAATTGCCGGGGCGCGGTTGCTGGGTAACACCCGAGCGCGCCCTGATCGAGAAAGCCATCGCGAAGAAGCTCTTCGCACGGGCTCTCAAACGCGACGTCAAAGCCGGGCCGGAGCTTCTTGCTCTTCTCGACCGGCTGATGGCGCAGCAGCTTGCAGGCATGATGAACATGGCGCGCAAGGCGGGCCAGTTCATCAGCGGCGCGATGAAAGTCGACGCCGCCGTCCGTTCGGGGAATGCGATTGCCGTGTTCCACGCGACCGATGCTGCGGCAGACGGCGTGAGAAAACTGGACCAGGCCCGCAAGGCCTGGGCGCTCGGCAGCGATGCCGGCAATGAAATTCCGTCCTTCCGGCTCTTCAGCGGCGCCGAAATGGACGAGTTGATGGGCCAGAATGCTTTTATCCATGCCTGCGCGCTTGCAGGGCAGGCGGGTGAGGGTGTAGTGAAGCGCGCAACGATGCTTGAGCGGTACCGCCTTGGCGGCCAATCTCAGGCGGAACGCGACGCTGCCCGGACAGAACAATGACGCGGTTGCCCGATATGAACGGTCGCCGCGTTCCGATGCAGCAATTGAACGACGAGACCTGATGAACGTCATCCGGTTCTCGTCCGAAGGAACGGGAACGGAATGACCGACAACAACGACGACAAGACACTTAACGCACAGCCTAAGAAGACTCTCACCCTCAAGCCGGGCGGGATGAATCAGGGCACCGTGCGGCAGGATATGGGTCGAGGTCGCACGAACGCGGTTGTCGTGGAAACACGCAAGCGCCGCCCCATGCGTCCTGAAGACGAGAAGCAGGTTCATTCGGTTGCAGCGCCCGCTCCGAAGCCGGCCGCTCCTGCCCCCGCGGCAGCACCGCGTCCGCAGGCGCCGCAGCAGCGCATCCACCAGCCCAGCGGCCAGCAGCAGCGTCCGGGTTCCTCCCAGCCGCAGCAGCGTCCCGGCGCGTCCGCACCGCAGCAGCGCCAGCCTGAGCGTCCGCGCGGCAACGTCCTGCACGACCTTTCGGCAGGCGAGATGGAAGCCCGCCGCCGCGCGCTGATGGAAGCACAGGCCCGCGACGTGATCGAAGCCAAGCAGCGCGCCGAAGACGAAGCGCGCCGCAAGGTGGAAGAAGAGCGCCGCATCGCCGCCGAAAAGGAAGAGGCCGCACGCCGTGCCGTCGAAGAGGCCGCAGCCGCCAAGCTGGCCGCGAGCCAGCCCGCCGTGGAAGCAAAGTCGGAACCGGTCGATGAAAAGCCGGCTGCCGCCGCCCAGCCGGCGCCGCGCGCCGAGGCTCGTCCTCAGCCCTCCGCTGCCGCCCCTTCTCGCGCAACTCCCGAAACCGCTGCTCCGCGCGGACGTCGTACCGATGGCGACGACGAGGACGATCGCGGTGCACGCCGTGGCAACCTGCCGGTTCGTGGCAAGGTCGCCGCGCCTGCACCGGCAAAGCCGGCTGCACGCCTGAAGACGGAAGAAGAACGCCGTCGCGGCAAGCTGACCGTCACCTCGTCCAATCTGGATGAAGACGGCACGCCGCGCGGACGCTCCATGGCATCCATGCGCCGCCGCCAGGAGAAATTCCGCCGCAGCCAGATGCAGGAGACCCGTGAAAAGGTCATGCGCGAAGTGATCCTGCCGGAAACCATCACCATTCAGGAACTGTCGCAGCGCATGTCCGAACGCGCCGTCGACGTCATCAAGTTCCTGATGAAGGAAGGCCAGATGATGAAGCCGGGCGACGTGATCGACGCCGATCTGGCGGAACTGATCGCCGTCGAATTCGGCCACACCGTCAAGCGCGTTTCTGAATCCGACGTGGAAGAAGGCATCTTCAACCAGGCAGACGACGAAGGCGAAATGCTGCCGCGTCCGCCGGTTGTCACGATCATGGGCCACGTCGACCACGGCAAGACCTCGCTGCTCGACGCCATTCGTCAGGCGAATGTGGTTGCGGGCGAAGCCGGTGGCATCACCCAGCATATCGGTGCGTATCAGGTCGAAAAGAACGGCCAGAAGATCACCTTCATCGATACCCCCGGCCACGCCGCCTTTACGGCCATGCGTGCCCGCGGTGCGCAGGCGACGGATATCGCCGTTCTGGTGGTCGCCGCTGACGACAGCGTGATGCCGCAGACAATCGAGTCCATCAACCATGCCAAGGCAGCCGGTGTTCCGATCGTCGTTGCGATCAACAAGATCGACAAGCACGAGGCAAACCCCGAAAAGGTTCGCCAGCAGCTTCTGCAGCACGAAGTCTTCGTGGAATCCATGGGCGGTGAAGTGCTTGACGTGGAAGTTTCCGCCAAGAAACAGCTCGGTCTCGACAAACTGCTTGAAGCGATCCTGCTGCAGGCGGAAATTCTCGACCTCAAGGCAGACCCGAACCGTACCGCAGAAGGTACCGTCATCGAAGCGGAACTGGACCGCGGCCGTGGTGCCGTCGCTACAGTTCTCGTGCAGAAGGGTACGCTGAAGCCTGGTCAGATCATCGTCGCCGGCGATCAGTGGGGCCGTGTGCGCGCCCTCGTCAACGACAAGGGCGAACACGTCAAGGAAGCCGGTCCGGCCATGCCTGTCGAGATTCTCGGTCTTTCCGGCACGCCATCTGCAGGTGACCGTTTCGCGGTTGTCGAAAACGAAAGCCGTGCTCGCGAGATTTCCGAGTACCGCCAGCGTCTGGCACGCGACAAGGCTGTCGCACGTCAGACCGGCCAGCGCGGTTCGCTGGAACAGATGATGAGCCAGCTGCAGACTTCGGGAATGAAGGAATTCCCGCTGGTCATCAAGGCAGACGTGCAGGGTTCGGTCGAAGCCATTATCGCTTCGCTCGACAAGCTCGGCACCGACGAAGTCCGCGCTCGTATCGTTCACTCGGGCGCTGGCGCCATCACGGAATCGGATATCTCGCTTGCCGAGGCATCCAACGCCGCGATCATCGGCTTCAACGTTCGCGCCAACGCACAGGCACGTACGGCTTCCGAACGCGCCGGCATCGAGATCCGCTACTACAACATCATCTACGATCTGGTGGATGACGTGAAGGCAGCGATGTCGGGCCTGCTTTCGCCGGAGCGTCGCGAGACCTTCCTCGGCAACGCGGAAATCCTCGAGGTGTTCAACATCACCAAGGTCGGCAAGGTCGCGGGTTGCCGCGTCGTCGAAGGCAAGGTGGAGCGTGGTGCGGGTGTGCGTCTGGTACGCGACAACGTCGTCATCCACGAAGGCAAGCTCAAGACCCTCAAGCGCTTCAAGGACGAAGTGGCAGAAGTACCGGTCGGTCAGGAATGCGGTATGGCCTTCGAAAACTACGAAGACATCCGCGCCGGCGACACCATCGAGTGCTTCCGCGTCGAACACATCACGAGAACGCTCTAAAGCATTCCCAGGAAAAGTGGACCCCGGTTTTCCGTCCGGAAATGCGATTAGAACAAAGAGCGTTCTCGCCGCAAAACAGGAATTTACTGTCGGGCGCCGGCTTACCGGCGCTCGCTCCGTTTGAGGCATAACCAATGGCAAAAGCTACATCATCGGCCCCTTCGCAACGCATGCTGCGCGTCGGCGAACAGGTGCGCGCCGCACTGACCCAGATTCTCCAGCGCGGTGAAGTCCGCGACGATCTGATCGAAAGCACCGTCATTTCCATTTCGGAAGTGCGCATGTCGCCCGATCTGAAGATCGCCACCGCCTACGTGACGCCGCTCGGCGTTGCCGACCACACCGATATCATCACCGCGCTCAACCGCCATGCAAAATACATGCGCGGCCGTCTCGGCCCGCAGCTTCGGCAGATGAAATACATGCCGGAACTACGTTTCCGCGATGATACGAGTTTCGACAATTACCAGAAGATCGACGCGCTTCTGCGCTCGCCCGAAGTACAGCGCGATCTTGGACCTTCGAACGAAAAAGACGACGAACAGAACTGAAGCATGTCCAAACCACGCAAACAGCAGAACCGCAAACCCAAGGGCCGCCCGATTTCCGGTTGGCTCATTCTCGACAAGCCGCTGGATTTCGGCTCAACCGAGGCCGTTTCCAAGATCAAATGGCTGTTCAACGCCCAGAAGGCCGGCCATGCCGGCACGCTCGATCCGCTCGCTTCCGGAATGCTGCCGATCGCGCTTGGCGATGCCACCAAAACCGTGCCCTACGTGATGGACGGCCGGAAAATCTACGAGTTTACCGTCACCTGGGGCGAGCAACGCTCGACTGACGATCTTGAAGGCGAGGTGGTCGATTCCTCCGAGCAGCGCCCGGACGAACAGGCAATCCGCGATCTTCTGCCTAATTATACCGGCGTTATCATGCAGACGCCGCCGCAATTTTCGGCCATCAAGATCGCTGGAGAGCGCGCCTACGATCTGGCGCGCGACGGCGAGACGGTGGAAATTCCCGCGCGCGAGGTGGAAATCCATCGCCTGACGCTGCTTGCCTGTCCGGACGCCGATACCGCGCATTTCGAAGTGGAATGCGGCAAGGGTACTTATGTGCGGGCGCTGGCGCGCGACATGGGCCGCGATCTCGGCTGTTTAGGCCATATTTCGGAACTGCGCCGCACCATGGTCGCCCCCTTCGGCGAAGACATGATGGTGCCGCTCGAAACCTTGAGGGCACTGGAAGCCGTGGAGGATCGCGACGAGCGACTGGAGGCGCTGGATGCCTTCCTGATCGACACGGCCGAGGCGCTTTCCGCCCTTCCCCGCCTCATCATCAACGATGACCAGGCGCACCGGCTGAAGATGGGCAACCCCATCCTGCTGCGCGGGCGCGATGCACCGGCCAACCATCCGGAAGCCTATGCCACCGCGCATGGCAAGCTCGTCGCCATCGGCGAAATCGGCGAAGGCGAATTCCGGCCGAAGCGTGTTTTCGGCTAAGTCAAGGCTCGAGAGGGGCTGTCAATCGCCTCTTTCAATTGCACCCGGAATAGTTTATAGGCAGCGCCAGCTTGGGCTTTGCCTATGCTGCTGAATGGCCAGAGCTGGACGACATCCCGGCTTTAGGCGTCCCATTTTTCCTTAAAACAGAAAGGATCGTCCGATGTCGATTACTGCAGAGCGCAAAGCCGCCCTCATCAAGGAATATGCCACGAAGGAAGGCGACACCGGTTCGCCGGAAGTTCAGGTCGCAATCCTGACCGAGCGGATCAACAACCTGACCGGTCACTTCAAGGACCACAAGAAGGACAACCACTCCCGTCGTGGCCTTCTGACGCTGGTTTCGAGCCGTCGTTCGCTTCTCGACTATCTGAAGAAGAAGGACGAAGCCCGTTACACCAAGCTGATCGGTGCTCTCGGCATTCGCCGCTAATAACTTATCCGGCGGGTTTCGCAACGATGCCCGCCGGTTTTTATATCCGGTCTTTTGAGGCCGCATGAATTTCCGGGCGTTCGCCGCTGATGTGGCCCCCGGACGATAAGGGTGACCCGGATGGGCCGGCGCCGCCTTTTTCAACCGCAGACCTGTCATGGGGCAGGATTGCCGGATGCTTGCTTTTCGAAGCCTCCCGCTGTCTTGCCCGTGATTGAGTCACAGCGCTGCTTCCGCCGGCACGATGCCGGAGCGGCAGCCACAACCAAGGACAAGATATGTTCAATCAACACTCCGTGGAAATCGAATGGGCAGGCCGCCCGCTGAAGCTCGAGACCGGCAAGGTTGCCCGTCAGGCTGACGGCGCCGTCATCGCAACCTACGGCGAGACGATGGTTCTCGCGACCGTGGTTTCCGCAAAGTCTCCGAAGCCCGGCCAGGACTTCTTCCCGCTGACAGTCAACTATCAGGAAAAGACCTACGCAGCCGGCAAGATCCCCGGTGGTTACTTCAAGCGCGAAGGCCGTCCGAGCGAAAACGAAACGCTGGTTTCGCGCCTGATCGACCGTCCGATCCGCCCGCTTTTCCCGGAAGGCTACAAGAACGACACGCAGGTCGTCGTCACCGTCATCCAGCACGATCTGGAAAACAACCCGGACGTCCTGTCGATGGTTGCGGCTTCCGCAGCGCTGACGCTCTCTGGCGTTCCCTTCATGGGACCGGTTGGCGGCGCGCGCGTTGGCTACATCAACGGTGAGTATGTTCTTAACCCGCATCTGGACGAAATGGACGAGTCTGTTCTCGACCTCGTCGTTGCCGGTACGCAGGACGCCGTTTTGATGGTTGAGTCCGAGGCCAAGGAACTCAACGAAGAAATCATGCTCGGTGCCGTCATGTTCGGTCATCGCGGCTTCCAGCCGGTTATCGACGCGATCATCAAGCTCGCCGAAGTTGCCGCCAAGGAACCGCGCGAATTCGAACCGGAAGATTTCTCCGCGCTTGAAAACGAAATGCTGGCGCTCGCCGAAGCCGAACTGCGCGATGCCTACAAGATCACCGAAAAGGCAGCCCGCTACGCCGCCGTCGACGCCGTTAAGGCAAAGGTGAAGGCCCACTTCCTGCCGGAAGAAGGCGAAGCCAAGTACACGCCGGAAGAAATCGGCGCTGTCTTCAAGCACCTTCAGGCAAAAATCGTTCGCTGGAACGTTCTCGACACCAAGAGCCGTATCGATGGCCGCGACCTGTCGACCGTTCGTCCGATCACCTCGGAAGTCGGCCTGCTGCCGCGCACCCACGGTTCGGCGCTGTTCACCCGCGGTGAAACCCAGGCGATCGTTGTCGCGACCCTCGGCACCGGCGAAGACGAACAGTATGTCGACAGCCTCACCGGCATGTACAAGGAACGCTTCCTGCTGCATTACAACTTCCCGCCCTACTCTGTCGGCGAAACAGGCCGCATGGGTTCCCCGGGCCGTCGCGAAATCGGTCACGGCAAGCTCGCATGGCGCGCTATTCGCCCGATGCTGCCGACTGCGGAACAGTTCCCCTACACGCTGCGCGTCGTTTCCGAAATCACCGAGTCCAACGGCTCCTCGTCGATGGCAACGGTTTGCGGCACATCGCTCGCACTGATGGACGCCGGCGTTCCGCTGGCCAAGCCGGTTGCCGGTATCGCCATGGGCCTCATCCTCGAAGGCGAGCGCTTTGCGGTTCTCTCCGATATTCTCGGTGACGAAGATCACCTCGGCGACATGGACTTCAAGGTTGCGGGTACGGCCGACGGCATCACCTCGCTGCAGATGGACATCAAGATCGCCGGTATCACCGAAGAGATCATGAAGATCGCTCTGGAGCAGGCACAGGGTGGCCGCAAGCACATCCTCGGCGAAATGGCCAATGCCATCACCGAGAGCCGCAGCCAGCTCGGCGAATTCGCACCGCGCATCGAAGTGATGAACATTCCGGTCGACAAGATCCGTGAAGTCATCGGTTCCGGCGGCAAGGTCATTCGCGAAATCGTCGAAAAGACCGGTGCCAAGATCAACATCGAAGACGACGGCACCGTTAAGATCGCTTCTTCTTCCGGCAAGGAAATCGAAGCGGCCCGCAAGTGGATCCACTCCATCGTTGCGGAACCGGAAGTCGGCCAGATTTACGAAGGCACGGTTGTGAAGACCGCTGACTTCGGCGCTTTCGTCAACTTCTTCGGTGCCCGTGACGGCCTCGTCCATATCTCGCAGCTCGCTTCCGAGCGCGTCGCCAAGACCTCTGACGTCGTCAAGGAAGGCGACAAGGTCTGGGTGAAGCTGATGGGCTTCGACGAGCGTGGCAAGGTTCGCCTGTCCATGAAGGTTGTCGACCAGGCAACCGGCAAGGAAGTCGCTGCCGACAAGAAGAAGGAAGACGGCGAAGCCGCTGCCGAATAAGGCCGCGCCGCCAGACCCTATCGAGGCGCGGGTTTTGCCCGCGCCTTTTTTCTATTCGACCTTAAGGATGCTCCCATGAGCCGTGACGCCGTGAAAACCCTTTTCCATCCCTTTGCCTCGGACATGCTTTCCATGCCGAAAGAGGGCGAACGCGTTCTGTTTCTGGGAGCGGAAGCCGGTCCCCGGCTTGACGGTTTTGACGCGGAGATCGTCGCGGTTCAGCATCTACGGCCGCTTTATCGTGCTCTGCAGGCTCAGGGTGCGGAAGTGACACCGGATATTTCGGGCGAGAATTACGATGCGGCGCTGCTGCTTTGCGGCAAACATCGCGGCGAGAATGAAAACCGCGTCGCCGAAGCGCTGTCACGCGTGAAGGCCGGAGGCCTGATCGTCGCGGCCGGATCGAAGGAAGACGGCATCGTGACGCTGCGCAAGACGCTGGCAAAGCTTGGCATCGAGGCGGAATCCACGCCGAAGTATCACGGCGTCGCCCTCTGGTTCAAACGGCCGGACGATATTGCGTCTGCCGTGTCGAAGCTCGCCCAGAAGCCGGTGACGGTCGAAGGCCGCTTCACCGCCCTGCCCGGCATGTTCTCCCATGACCGCGTGGACGACGGCTCGGAACTGCTCGCATCGCGCCTGCCCACAGATTTTGACGGCAATGCCGCCGATTTCGGTGCCGGCTGGGGTTATCTCTCCGTCATGCTGGCCGAGAAATCGCCGCGCACGGCCCGTATCGATCTGTTCGAGGCGGACTGGAATGCGCTGGAATTCGCCAAAACCAATCTTCTCGAAAACAATCCGAGGCTGACGGCGCGCTTCTTCTGGCAGGACCTGGCAAACGAGCCGCCGAAGGAAAAATACGACCTCATCATCATGAACCCGCCTTTCCATGCGGCGGGGCAGGCAGCAGAACCTGCCCTCGGCCAGGCCTTCATCAAGGCTGCCGCCGGCGCGCTGCGCAGCGGCGGCAAGCTGCTGATGGTCGCCAATCGCGGCATGCCCTATGAGCCGGTGCTCGCGGCGGAATTCCGCACCAGCACTGAGGTGTGCCGCAATGCCCGCTTCAAGATTCTGAGCGCCCAGAAATAATCAACTCGGCAGAAATCAACTCAGCAGCCATGCCCATAGCGACACGGAGAGAACGCCGGTCGCTGTGGAAATGCTGATGGTGGAAGCGGCCACGCTGTGGCCGATGCCGAAGCGGTTTGCGATAAGCCAGGCATTGACCCCAGTCGGCACCGAAGAGGTAAGCACGAGCGCCGCAGTCCATTCCCGGCTGAGACCGAGCGCATGACCCATTGCCCAAACGCAGGCGGGCAGCAGCAGCAGCTTGAACACCGTCATGGTGACGGCAATGCCCATATTGCCTCGGATGGTATATTTCGTCAGCGCCATGCCGAGCGAAATAAGTGCTGCCGGCCCCGCCATGGAGGCGATCTGATCGACCACGGTTTTCAGGATGGGCGTCAGCGCCACGCCGGAAACATTGGTCGAAAGCCCGATGACAAGGCCGATCACCAGCGGATTGGTGACGAGATTGCGGCCCACTTGCTTGAACACCGCCGCCATGCTTCGCTTTTCCCCGCCGACCGCCTTGTGCGTGGCGTTTTCCATCAGGATCGTACCCGCGATCATCATCACAGGTAGATGGATGGCGAGCAGGATGGAGAGAGCGACCAGCCCCTCATCCCCCACGGACCGCCCGACCAGCGGCAGGCCGATGAAGATATTGTTCGCAAAGGCCGAGGAAATGCCGGCGATAACGGCGATGCGGACATCCTGCTTGAAGACATAACGGGTGACGATATGCCCGACCGTCCAGGTGATGGCCACGCCAGCGAAATAGGTGATCCAGAGCCGGAAGGGCGAAGCACCGTGAAAATTCGCTTCCGCAAGTGTGCGGAAGATCAAGGTCGGCACGGCGATCTTGAACACGAAATCGCTGAGGATATCGCCGGCATCGGCCCTGAACAGACCAGCCTTGACGGTGAGCCAGCCGATCAGGATGAGAATGAAAATCGGGGCGACATTCGCGGCAACGGCAGACATGGAGGGAAAGCTTTCGCGGCTTTGCGGGAGATACTCCGCTTTAGAGCCTTTTCCACGGGAATGGAATCGCGAAAACGCTCCCACTCTTTGTTTTCGCCACATCGCGTCCAAGAAAGACAAAACTCGTGAGCCGCTTTGGGCAGAAAGCGCGTCTTGGCCCGTAAAATTCGCAAGGCCGAACGTTGCCCAAAAAGAAAAAGCGGGGTCTCCCCCGCCTTTTATGTCCGTTATATGCCGCCAGTACATCCGTGGCGGAGATAACGGTTGAGCAAGAAGACCATGATGTCTTCCATTCCGGTATGCATTCACACACCTTTTGCTCTGACAAATGAAATAGCTTAACCACATTACAGGCAGATGACGCGTTTTCGCTCCTCGCGGAGAACGGCATATTTTCTGTTTGGGCTTTTCTTGCCGCCAGAAATGTTTAAGACCTTTCGAAAAATACGCACACCCCGTGCGAAACGGATAGGGCCTATGACGAAATTCGACGTACTGACTGTCGGCAATGCCATCGTCGACATCATTTCCCGCTGCGACGATCGCTTCCTCAACGACAATGCCATTACCAAAGGCGCGATGAACCTCATCGATGCGGAACGGGCCGAGTTGCTTTACTCGCTGATGGGACCGGCTCTCGAAGCCTCCGGCGGCAGCGCTGGTAACACGGCGGCGGGTGTGGCCAATTTCGGCGGCAAGGCCGCCTATTTCGGCAAGGTGGCACAAGACCAGCTCGGCGAAATCTTCCAGCACGATATCCGCGCGCAGGGCGTCTATTTCGAAACCAAGCCGGAAGGCACCTTCCCGCCGACTGCGCGTTCGATGATCTTCGTGACCGAAGATGGTGAGCGTTCGATGAACACCTATCTCGGCGCCTGCGTCGATCTCGGTCCTGAAGACGTGGAAGAAGACGTGGTGGCGGATACGAAAGTCACCTACTTCGAGGGTTACCTTTGGGACCCGCCGCGCGCCAAGGACGCCATTCGCGAATGCGCCCGCATTGCCCATGAAAACGGCCGCGAAGTCTCCATGACGCTTTCCGACAGCTTCTGCGTTGGCCGCTATCGCGACGAATTCCTCGACCTGATGCGTTCCGGTACTGTGGACATTGTTTTCGCCAACAAGCAGGAAGCGCTTTCGCTTTACGAAACCGACGATTTCGAGCTTGCGCTGACCAAAATCGCAGCCGACTGCAAGATCGCAGCGGTGACGATGAGCGAGGAAGGCGCCGTCATCCTGCGCGGCACGGAACGTGTGAAGGTTGAAGCCTATCCGGTGCATGATGTGGTGGACACCACGGGCGCCGGCGATCTTTTCGCTGCGGGCTTCCTGTTCGGTTATACGCAGGACCGGTCGCTCGAAGATTGCGGCAAGCTCGGCTGCCTTGCCGCTGCCGCCGTCATTCAGCAGGTTGGCCCGCGCCCGATGTCATCGCTCAAGGCGCTTGGCGAGAAGCACGGCCTTATTTAAAGGCTTCACCGGGGTAAGCACCCCAGATTTCGCCCTGCGAAACCCAGCCCGAGGCCTGGCCGGCCTCGGCGCGGCACCAGTCGCCATTGCATTCACCGATCCTGAAGACGACGCCCGGCTCAAGCCGAGCAACGACGGAAGCGCCTGACTGCGCCTCACGGCGCATGTTCACATAAACTTCCTTACCCTTGCCACGCATCCAAGGAGCAGCAACGGCCGTGCGCTCACCGGAAAGCAGAGCCTGGTTGACCCAGCCTTCCGTGCCGTCGGCATCGCGGATGCGCCGCCAGTTTTCATATTCCTGAATGATTTCCACCGGCATTCCCGATTTCAGATACATCCATGACACGGCATAATCCGTGCTCGGTCCGATGCGCATGTTGACGCGCTTGGATTTCAGGCTGACAAAACGCGGGAGCGGCAGGCCGCTTGCGCCTTTGGCGGCACCCTGCGCCATGGCGTCGGTTGCCGCACCGAGGAGGCCCAGAGACAATGCAATGCAAACGATAGAAACCACACTGCGCATGCCCATTTCCGTTTCCCGCCTTCTGCAAACCGGATGATATTTAAGGAGGCTCGTTTCCACATGCCTCAAGCTTCAGCGAGTTTTGTTTGTCTTCGCCGGTGGGTCTGGTAGAAACGCCCTGATTGAAAGAAATTATCGCTCTTTCTGGTTAATGACTTCTGAACAAGGCAGCGGCAAACGATGACCCACAAGAAGAGACCGACAGTCTATATCACCCGCAAATTGCCTGACGTCGTTGAAACCAGAATGCGCGAACTCTTCGATGCCGAACTGAATATCGACGATACCCCGCGCAGCGAGGCGGAGCTTGTCGCCGCCATGCGAAGGGTGGACGTGCTCGTGCCGACCGTCACCGACCGCATCACCGCCGCGATGATCGAGCAGGCAGGGCCGCAACTGAAGCTGATCGCCAGCTTTTCCAACGGCATCGACCATGTGGATGTGGATGCGGCGGCCCGAAAGGGCATTACCGTCACCAATACGCCCAATGTACTGACCGAGGACAGCGCCGATATCACCATGGCGCTGGTGCTCGCCGTGCCGCGCCGTATGATCGAAGGTACAAGGGTGCTCGCCAATGGCGCGGACGAATGGCTGGGCTGGTCGCCGACCTGGATGCTCGGGCGGCGCATTTCCGGCAAGCGCATCGGCATTGTCGGCATGGGCCGCATCGGAACGGCGGTGGCGCGGCGCGCCAAGGCCTTCGGCCTTTCCATTCATTATCACAACCGCAAACGCGTCAATCCAGCGACGGAAGCGGAGCTTGAGGCGACCTATTGGGACAGCCTTGACCAGATGCTGGCACGGGTGGATATCGTCTCCGTCAATTGCCCTTCGACGCCCGCAACCTATCACCTGATTTCAGCGCGGCGGCTGGCGCTGATGCAGCCGACCAGCTACATCGTCAATACCGCACGCGGCGATATCATCGACGAGGCGGCGATGATCCAGTGCCTGCGCGAAGGCAAAATCGCCGGCGCCGGTCTCGATGTCTATGAGAATGAGCCTGCGGTGAACCCCAAGCTCATCAAGCTCGCCAAGGAAGGCAAGGTCGTGCTGCTTCCGCATATGGGCTCTGCGACGATTGAGGGCCGTATCGAAATGGGCGATAAGGTCATCATCAACATCCGCACGCTGTTCGACGGCCACCGTCCGCCAAACCGGGTGCTGCCGGGGCGGAACTGAGCTGGTTCAGCGGAGGAATTTGGTCATTTCGATAGAGGTCGTGCGGTTATAGCCGGCATGGGCGTTTTCGGCGGTCTTGACGAAACCCCAGGCGGCGAATTTGGTATGATTGGCGATAAGCTCGATACGGGTTTCCAGCCGCAGCGCCGGTAACGCCAATTCGCGGGCCAGCGCTTCGGCCTGCTCCAGAAGCATCCTGCCTATACCCTTTCCCTGCGCTTTCGGGGAAACACAGAGTTTGCCGACATAAAGACAGGCGGGCGGCTCCGGCCGGCAAAACAGGCAGCCGACAATCTCATCGCCATCAAGCGCCACGAAAGCGATCTCCACCCTTGCCTTCTCCGCCAGATTTTCAAGCGTCAGGCGATGAGCCGACGACGGCGGATCGATGACGCCATCCATATAGGCGAAGGAGGACATGATAAGTGCCAGCAATTCCTGCCAGCGATTGAATTCTTCCCCGATCTTAGCGATCTCGATCATGGTTTCTTCCCAGTTGCCCGCCGCTTGTATCGCACGGTTTCGAAACGGGCCGACAAGGCGTCATAGAGGAGCAGACGGCCGATCAGCGGCTCGCCGGCACCGGTGATAACCTTGATCGCCTCCATGGCCATAAGCGTGCCGATAACCCCAGTCAGCGCGCCGACAATGCCTGTTTCCGCGCAATTGGGAATGAGGCCCTGCGGCGGCGGTTCCGGAAACAGGTCGCGATAGCCGGGCAACAGAGCACCCTCGGCATTCGTCTCATAGGGTTTCAGCACCGTCACCGAACCATCGAAACGGCCGACAGCTCCCGTTACCAACGGTCTTTTCGCAGCCTCCGCCGCATCGGCGGCGGTATAACGCGTATCGAAATTGTCCGAGCCGTCGATCAGGAGATCGAAGGATGGCAGATGGTCATGCGCCCAGACCTGCGAAAAGCGCTCTTCATAAACAAGCGTGCGGACATGCGGATTGAGCCGGGCGATGGCCTTGCGCGCGCTCTCCGTCTTCAGCTCCCCAATCGTACCGGTATCGTGGATCACCTGTCGCTGCAGATTGGACAGGGAAACCACATCGTCATCGATCATGCCGAGCGTGCCGACACCGGCGGCGGCAAGATAATGCAGGACAGGAGCGCCGAGACCACCGGCGCCGATGACCAGCACACGCGCCGCCTTCAGCCGCTGCTGGCCCACGCCGCCGATTTCCGGCAACAGGATATGGCGCTTGTAGCGTTCGATTTCTTCCGGGCTCAGCGGGTCCATGTCGCCCTCCATCTTTTAGCCGTCATGCCGTGATGCTCCCATGGGAAACATTGAAGAATTGCGCCCTGTCGCCGAGGGCGGAGAACATCGCCCTATCCGTTCCGGTCATAAAACTCTGGCCGCCAAGGGCATGAATGAGATCGAACAGAGCCGCCCGCCTGCCCTCATCCAGATGGGCGGCGATCTCGTCCAGCAGCAGAACCGGCGCATGGCCAGTCATATTGGCGGTCAGCTGCGCATGCGCAAGCACCAGCCCCACCAGCAGCGCCTTCTGTTCCCCGGTTGAACAGCGTTCGGCCTCCATGTCTTTTTCCGCATGGCGCACGAAGAGATCGACGCGGTGCGGCCCATCCAGTGTGCGGCCGGCAGCGGCGTCACGATACCGGCCATCGCGCAACATAAGCCTGTATTCATCCTCCAGATCGACGGCGGGACGATTGAGCCCATCGTCCATGAAACCGAAGAGAGAAAGCGCCGCCGAGGGAAAAGCGGCATTGCCGGCCCGCCCCTCGATGAGGCTCTTCAAGAGGCCGAGCATCTCATAACGCGCGACCGCCATGGAAATGCCGAGTTCGGCCATCTGCTTTTCGATGCCGTCCAGCCAGACCGGATCGAAGCGGCCTTCCGAAAGCAGCCTGTTGCGGCCGCGCATGGCCTTTTCGAAATCGCTTGCCCGCCTTCCATGGGCGGGATCGAGCGACAGCACCAGCCGGTCGAGGAAACGCCGGCGGTCCGAGGACGAGCCGGTAAAGAGGCCGTCCATCGCGGGCGTCAGCCACAATACCCGCAGATGGTCGGTCAGTTCATCGACGGATTTCACCGGCGTGCCATTCAGTCTCAGGCGACGCGACACCACCTCGCCATCGCCTTCAATTCCCGTACCGATGGCAACTTCGCCATCCATACCCTTGACATCGGCAAAGATCGAGAAGCCGGTGGCTTCGGCTCCTACTCGCGTCACGTCAGACAGGGTGGCGCGGCGCAGGCCCCTTCCGGGTGAAAGAAAGGAGACGGCCTCCAGAAGATTGGTCTTGCCGGAACCGTTGTCGCCCGTCAGCACAACATGGCGTTCATCGAGCGTGAGCGCAGCCGCCGCATAATTGCGGAAGTCTGTGAGTTTCAGCCGTAAAAGCGACACCTTGTTCGTCATGTGTACGGCCTAAAACGAAGAGGGACGGATAGCAAGGTGGGGAACGTCCGTCCGCACCGAAGACAGCCGCTAGAGTGCAATTCATTCTTCAGTAGCAACTTTTTTAGTCGCCGGTTATTTATGAACCGGTCCTCATCACCGGTAGCCCATTCATGCGCCTGATCTTTTCTCTCTTTCTCACTCTCGGTCTTCTCTCCTCCTGCGCAGGCCGACCGGGGGCGGATGTGCTGGAGGCCGTCAACACCAGGACCCGCGACACGAAAATCGTGACCGCCTTCGTGGCGAGCACGCGAGAGAAAAACACGGACGCAAAAAAGGGCTTCGGCACGGAGCGGGCGATGGAGCCGAACTACGCCAGTTTCGATATTTCCATTCCGCCCACCCATAAAAGCGGGAAAATCGAATGGGCCAGCGGCAAGCCCGACCCGAAAAAGGATTTCGTCGTCACCAGGGCCGATATGCTGACGAAGACGCGCTTTAATGCCGATCTTGGCGACATAGCCCGCTCCGGCAAGCAGATCGCACTTTTTGTACACGGCTATAATTACAGCTATCAGGAAGCTCTGTTCCGCGCGGCGCAGATGGCGGCAGATGCCAATATGAACGGCGTGCCGCTGGTCTTTTCCTGGCCGTCGCAGGCATCTGTCGCCGGTTATGTGGCCGACAAGGAATCGGCGACCTTTTCCCGCGATGCGCTCGCCGCAATGTTGATAGATCTCACCCGGCAAACCCCGAAGAAGAGCGTCGTCGTGTTCGGGCACAGCATGGGCGGCTGGCTGGTCATGGAGGCGCTGCGGCAATTGCGTTTCCAGGGCAGGAACGATGTCATCGCCAAGCTGCAGGTGGTGCTGGCTGCGCCCGATATTGACGCCGATGTCTTCCGCAAGCAGATCGAGGTTGTCGGCCGGCTCAGCCCGCCGCTCACCGTTCTCGTTTCCAAGGATGACCGTGCGCTGAAAGCCTCTTCCATCCTTGGCGCCGACGTCACCCGTATCGGTGCGCTGGATGTGACCGACCGCCAAGTGCAGGAAGCCGCTCTCAAGGAGGGCGTGCAATTCGTCGACATCTCCAATCTGGAGGCGTCGGACCCGCTCAACCACGACCGCTATGCGGCGCTGGCCTCCATGGTGCCGCAACTTGAGGCAAGCAGGCGCGGTGGTGATATCAACAGTGCGGGAGCCTTCGTTTTCGATGCGATCGGCGCCACCGTCGCCAGCCCCTTCCGCCTTGCGAGCCAGGTGGTGAACCCGCAATAGTTTGCGGGTTCTGCCGACGAACCGGTTTCAGAAATCCCAGTCTTCGTCTTCGGTCGCAACCGCCTTGCCGATGACATAAGACGAGCCGGAACCGGAAAAGAAGTCGTGGTTTTCGTCGGCATTCGGAGAAAGCGCCGAGAGGATCGCGGGGTTGACCCGGCAGGCCTCGGCCGGAAACAGCGCCTCATAACCCAGATTCATCAGGGCCTTGTTGGCGTTGTAATGCAGGAACTGCTTGACGTCCTCCGTCAGGCCGACGCCGTCATAAAGGTCTTCGGTATATTTCGCCTCATTGTCGTAAAGTTCGAGCAGGAGATCGAAGGCGAAATCCTTGATCTCCTGTCTCTGTGTTTCACTGAGACGCTCCAGCGCCCGCTGGAACTTGTAGCCGATATAATAGCCATGCACGGCCTCATCGCGGATGATGAGGCGGATCAGGTCCGCCGTGTTGGTGAGCTTGGCGCGGCTTGACCAGAACATCGGGAGATAGAAGCCGGAATAGAACAGGAAACTTTCCAGAAAAACGCTGGCGATTTTTTTCTTCAGCGGATCGCCGCTGTCATATTCCCGCATGATGAGTGCGGATTTACGCTGCAGGAATTCGTTTTCCTCAGACCAGCGATAGGCGTCGTCAACGTCAGGCGTGAGGCAGAGCGTCGAGAAGATCGATGAATAGGAGCGAGCGTGCACCGCCTCCATGAAGGAGATGTTGGAAAGCACCGCCTCCTCATGCGGCGTTGCCGAATCCTCCATCAGGCGCACGGCGCCGATACCGTTCTGGATGGTGTCGAGCAAGGTCAGGCCAGTGAAGACACGGATTGTCAGTTTCTTTTCTTCCGGCTTCAGCGTTCCCCAGGAGGGGATGTCATTGGAGAGCGGCACCTTTTCCGGCAGCCAGAAATTCGAGGTCAGGCGGTTCCAGACTTCGAGATCCTTGTCGTCCTCGATGCGGTTCCAGTTGACCGCACGAATGCGGGACACGGGTTTTACGGCGATGTTCATTGTCTTGTCCCTCAATTCAGAGCGTGCAGGAAACGCAGCCCTGAACCTGCGTGCCTTCCAGCGCCATTTGGCGCAAACGGATGTAGTAGATGGTCTTGATGCCCTTTTTCCAGGCGTAGATCTGCGCCCGGTTGATATCGCGCGTCGTTGCCGTATCGCGGAAGAACAGCGTCAGCGACAGGCCCTGATCGACATGCTGGGTCGCGGCTGCATAGGTGTCTATGATCTTTTCCGGGCCGATTTCATAGGCGTCCTGATAATATTCGAGATTGTCGTTCGAGAGATAAGAAGCCGGGTAATAAACGCGGCCGATCTTGCCTTCTTTGCGGATTTCGATCTTCGAGACGATCGGATGAATGGAGGAAGTGGAGTGGTTGATATAGGAGATCGAACCGGTGGGCGGTACGGCCTGAAGGTTCTGGTTATAGAGACCCGATGCCATCACGTCCTGCTTCAAAGCCTTCCAGTCCTCCTGCGTTGGAATGGCGATACCGGCTTTTTCGAACAGCTCACGGACCTTTTCCGTCGCAGGCAACCATTCCCGGTCGGTATATTTGTCGAAATATTCACCCGAGGCATATTTGGAGTTCTCAAAGCCCTTGAAGCTCTGGCCCCTTTCCACCGCCAGCCGGTTGCTGGCGCGGATGGCGTGATAGGTGACGGTGTAGAAATAGATATTGGTGAAATCAACGCCTTCTTCGGAGCCGTAGAAGATGCGTTCGCGCGCCAGATAGCCGTGCAGGTTCATCTGGCCTAGCCCGATGGCGTGGCTGGCATCATTGCCCTTTTCCACCGAAGGAACGGAGGAAATGTGGCTCATGTCCGACACGGCCGTCAGCGCCCGGATGGAGGTCTCTATGGTCTTGCCGAAATCCGCCGAATCCATTGCTGATGCAATGTTGAGCGAGCCGAGATTGCAGGAAATATCCTTGCCCATATGGCTGTAGGATAGATCGGCGTTGAACTCGCTCGCTTCGCTGACCTGCAGGATTTCCGAGCAGAGATTGCTCATGCTGATGCGGCCGGCGATCGGATTGGCGCGGTTCACCGTGTCCTCGAACATGATGTAGGGATAACCGCTCTCGAACTGGATTTCGGCGATCACCTGGAAGAATTCACGCGCCTTGATCTTCTTCTTGCGGATGCGGCTATCGGCAACCATTTCATGATATTTTTCGGTGACCGAAATCTCGGTCAACGGCACGCCATAGACCCGCTCCACATCATAGGGCGAGAACAGATACATATCCTCGTTGTTGCGGGCGAGTTCGAAGGTGATGTCGGGGATCACTACGCCGAGCGACAGGGTCTTGATGCGGATTTTTTCGTCGGCATTTTCGCGCTTGGTATCGAGGAAGCGCATGATATCCGGATGGTGAGCATGCAGATAGACCGCGCCGGCACCCTGACGCGCACCAAGCTGGTTGGCGTAGGAAAAACTGTCTTCCAGCAGCTTCATGACGGGAATAACGCCGGACGACTGGTTTTCGATCTGTTTGATCGGTGCTCCGAATTCGCGAATATTGGTCAAGGACAGCGCCACGCCGCCGCCGCGCTTGGAAAGCTGCAGGGCCGAATTGATGGAGCGGCCGATGCTTTCCATATTGTCTTCCACACGCAGCAGAAAACATGAGACCAGCTCACCGCGGCTCTTCTTGCCGGCGTTTAGGAATGTCGGCGTTGCCGGCTGGAAGCGGCCTGAAATGATTTCATCGACCAGATTGCGGGCAAGCTGCTCATCACCGCGCGCAAGGGCCAGCGCCACCAAGCAGACGCGATCCTCGTAACGCTCCAGATAACGTTTTCCGTCGAATGTCTTCAGCGTGTAGGAGGTGTAATATTTGAAGGCGCCGAGAAAGGTCGGAAAGCGGAATTTCCGGGCATAGGCCTCGTCATAGAGGTCGCGGACGAAATTGAAGGAATACTGGTCCAGCACCTCCTGCTCGTAATATCCCTCCGTCACCAGATAATCTAGCTTTTCCCGAAGGTTATGGAAAAACACGGTGTTCTGGTTGACGTGCTGGAGGAAATATTGCCGAGCGGCCAGGCGATCCTTGTCGAGCTGGATCTTTCCGTTCTCGTCGTAAAGGTTCAGCATCGCGTTCAGCGCATGGTAGTCCAGAGCCGCATCGAGCGGTTTCTGGGTTGTGGCTGCCGGCTGTTTGGCGTCCTTGCGCAGCGCGCTTGAGGTCAGCGTGTCCAAAATCGTTCCAATCCATGTTTGACGTTGGCGACATCTTCCTCCGTGCCGAGAAGCTCGAAGCGATAGAGAAACGGCACGGCGCATTTGCGCGAGACGATATCTCCGGCGGATGCGAAAGCTGCGCCAAAATTCGTGTTTCCCGCCGCGATGACGCCGCGAATGAGATTTCGGTTGGAGGGCTCGTTCAAAAACCGGATGACCGGTTTCGGCACGGCCCCTTTGGTGCCACCCCCCCCATAGGTGGGTGTGACCAGCACATAGGGCTCCGACACATGCGGTACGTCGTCCTCCGCGCCGAGCGGCAGGCGAAACAGACGCCGTCCCAGTTTCAGAAGGAAACGATGGGTGTTTTCAGAGCGGCTGGAATAATAGACGATCAGGCCCATCGCCCCGCCGCCTCAGCTGATCGAGCCGATCATATCCGGCCGGAAACCCGCCCAATGGCGCTCACCGGCAACAACGACGGGCACCTGCATGTAGCCGAGACCGCGGACATGATCGAGCGCATCCGCATCTTCGGAAATATCGACAATCTCATAGGGGACGCCGATGCGGTCGAGCGCACGATAGGTGGCGGTGCACTGGACGCAGGCGGGCTTGCTGTAAACGGTGACGGTCATAATTTCCTCTCTCGAAGCCGGTTTCGGACACGGCTCAACATTGCCGATTGCAATCGCAATCGGGCGGCGATGGATCTGTCATTAAGGTGGGCGTGCGCGGCTCTAGCCGCGTAAAATCGCTCTCTACGCCGACGAGCGCAGCAACTCAAACAAATGCACTGGCATGACTTCACCCCGAAGCTTGTTCTGGAGGGGGCAGAAAAGGGCGCACGCAAATCATTTGCGTCATACACCTTCCTCCGGACACCCCGCCCGTGGACGTTTGCGCTCAAGGCAGGTCTCCTGACTTGCGGGTCACAACATCTATTCCGGCCTTCCCGAAGCTTTCGGCTCCAGTGACCCAAATCGGAACGATGCTCACCGCTTACAGTTGCGGGGGCAGTTTCGGCCTTGCTCCACCATGATGGCGTTACGCACCGAATTCCCGTCTTAGCTCCCAACCCTTGCGAATCGGAAGAACCTCGAACACCACATATAGTATATGAGGAAATTTTCGCGTCAATGAATAGACACACAAAAGCCCCACCCTGTGGATCAAAAAGATTCAACACATGGTCAACAAAGGCTTAACGGCACGAGCGCGCCGACGCTCAAACAGAAAATGCGTTAGTCTATTCCCAGATGTCGATATGAATATCGGCGGGACGGGCGTTTTCGATCACCCTTTTTCCGTTCGGAAGATCGTTTTCGAAAAGTTTGGCGTGGATCGCAGCCTCGTCGAGACCATAGCCCTGCCACCTTTTCCGTAGCCTCTCCTCAAGCACGTCGACGGACGGCCCTACAAAAACGGTGAGGTCGAAGCTTTTGGAAAGAGTTGTCCACGGCGCCTCGTCCAGCAGCAGATAATTGCCTTCAGCAAGGATAAAGCGTGTTTCCGGCGCAATCGCCCGGGCGGACGCTATGGCGATTTCACGGGAACGGTCGAAAACCGGAACAAGCACCTCCTGCCCGCCCCTGCGGACGGCGGAGACGATATCGAGGAAACCGCGCACGTCGAAGGTTTCGGGTGCGCCCTTTCGCGGCAGCAGCCCGCGCCCTTCAAGGATGCCATTGTCCATATGGAAGCCGTCCATGGGCAGCACGGCGGCCGTTTCGCCCCGTGCCAGCAAAGCATCACAAAGGGCATCCGCCAGCGTGGATTTGCCGGCCCCAGGGGGACCGGCAATAGCGACGATAAAACGGGATCTACCTTCTGCCCGCCGAAGAACGTCTTCGGCGATGGTTTCAAGCTTCAGCGTCATGCGGCAAGCGTTTCCTTCGGCGCTTCCTTGGCGCCGGTCATGAAGGCGACGGCGTCGGACATGGAGTAGTCCTTCGGATTGATAACGCACAGGCGCTTGCCGAGCCGGTGGATATGGATGCGATCCGCAACCTCGAAGACATGCGGCATGTTGTGCGAGATGAGGACGATCGGCAGGCCGCGCGAACGCACGTCCAGAATAAGCTCCAGAACACGCCGGCTTTCCTTCACGCCGAGTGCTGCCGTCGGCTCGTCGAGGATAACGACCTTGGAGCCGAAGGCGGCTGCACGCGCCACCGCCACACCCTGACGCTGACCCCCGGAGAGGGTTTCCACCGCCTGATTGATGTTCTGGATCGTCATCAGGCCGAGTTCCGACAGTTTCTCCCGGGCGAATTTTTCCATGGCCGGGCGGTCAAGGGCGCGGAAGAGGCTGCCCTGAATGCCGGGTTTACGGATTTCGCGGCCGAGAAACATATTGTCGGCTATGGAAAGCGCCGGCGACAACGCGAGGTTCTGATAGACCGTCTCTATGCCAGCCTTGCGCGCCTCTATCGGCGAGCGGAACTGCACGGGCTGGCCTTCCAGCCGGATTTCCCCTTCATCGGGTGTCACCGCACCGGAAATCGCCTTGATGAGAGAAGATTTGCCAGCGCCGTTATCGCCGATCACCGCCAGGATTTCGCCCGGATAGAGATCGAAATCGGCATGGTCGAGGGCGGTCACACGACCATAGCGCTTGACGAGATTGCGTGCTGTGAGAATGGGTTCTTTTGCCATCAGCCTGCTACCTTTCTGATCCACTGGTCGATTGCGACAGCCATGATGATGAGGACGCCGATCAACAGATAGGTCCATTGCGGGTCTGTTCCGATAAGCCTGAGGCCGAGCGAAAAGACGCCGACGATCAGGGCGCCGAAGATCATGCCCATGATGGAGCCACGTCCACCGAACAGCGAAAGGCCGCCGATAACCACCGCAGTGATGGATTCGATATTGGCGAATTGACCGGCTGTCGGCGAAACCGAGCCGATGCGGCCGATCAAGGCCCAGCCGGCGAAGGCGCAGATGAGACCCGACAGCGTGTAAACGGTGGTCAGCATGCGCTTGACGTTGACACCGGCAAGTTCGGCGGCATCCGGATCGTCACCGACAGCATAAAGATGGCGACCCCAGGCGGTGCGGTTCAGCACATACCAGAGCAGGGCGACGAGCAGGACCATTGCGATGACGCCATAGGTGAAGACCGCGCCGCCGACCCGGATATTGGCGCCGAAGAATTGCAGGATCGGCGCCTGCTGGGCGATATCCTGGGCGCGGATAGTTTCGTTTGCGGAATAGAGGAAGTTGGTCGCCAATACGATCTGCCACATGCCTAGCGTGACGATGAAGGGCGGCAGGCGCATGCGCGAGACCAGAATGCCGTTGATGAAGCCGCAAAATGCGCCGACGGCAAGGCCACAGAGAATGGAAAGTTCCGCCGGCAAGCCGTAACGGAAGGTGAACTGTCCCATGACAACGGAAGACAGGACCATAATCGCACCGACCGACAGATCGATGCCCGCCGTCAGGATGACCAGCGACTGCGCCGCGCCGACAATACCGACGATGGCGACCTGCTGCAGAATAAGGGTCAGCGTGAAGGCCGAGAAAAACTTGCCGCCGAGAAGCAGGCCGAAAACAATCAGCGACAGCACCAGAACGATAAGCGGAACGGCCGCCGGGCTGGAGTGGAGAAAGTGCTGCAGTTTTTCCAGCACACTCTTGTCGTGCGTATCGAAAGCAGCGACCTGCGTCGAACTTCCCGAAAGCACTTTTTCAAATTCATTATGCGGCTGAGCCCGCACCGGCTGATCGCTCATGGATTTTCCTCCCGATCGCTCTATCGCACCAGCCCTGACACCGGGCCTATCTCCAAAGAGAATGATGCATAGATTTCAAAGTGTTGTGAAGCGGCCTATGCTATCCCCGCAGGACGCCTGACGCGCTCGTTTGTTCCTTTGTCCGATCCCCCGGATCGTGCCTGAATCATTCTCGTCCAAGGGCGGGGGCACGAATGCCCCCGCGGGTTTCAACGGCGAGGCATCAGCCCCAGCACTTGTTGAGACCTTCCTTCGTATCGATGGAGTCGAGGCCCTTGACCGGCTTGTCGGTTACCAGCGTCACGCCGGTATCGACGAAGTTCTTGCCTTCAGTCGGCTTCGGCTTTTCACCGGTGTCGGCAAACTTCTTGACGGCTTCCACGCCAAGCGCCGCCATCAGCAGCGGATATTGCTGCGAGGTCGCGCCGATCACGCCTTCCGCGACGTTCTTGACGCCCGGGCAACCGCCATCGACGGAAACGATCAGAACATCCTTTTCACGGCCGACCGCCTTCAACGCCTCATAAGCGCCGGCAGCCGCAGGTTCATTGATGGTATGGACGACGTTGATGGTCGGGTCCTTCTGCAGCAGATTTTCCATCGCCGCGCGGCCGCCTTCTTCGTTACCATTGGTGACATCATGGCCGACGATACGCGGATCGTTTTCATCGCCGATCTTGTTGATGTCCTTCACGTCAATGCCAAAGCCCTTCATGAAGCCCTGGTTGCGCAGCACATCCACCGTCGGCTGGGAGGGGGTAAGGTTAAGGAAGGCGATTTTCGCATCTTTTGCCTTGTCGCCGAGGCTGCCGGCAGCCCATTTGCCGATCAGCTCACCAGCCAGAAGATTGTCCGTGGCGAAGGTGGAATCGGCGGCATCGACGGGTTCCAGCGGCGTATCGAGCGCAATGACCAGAAGACCGGCATCACGCGCCTTCTGAACGGCCGGAACGATACCCTTGGTGTCCGATGCGGTGATCAGGATACCCTTGGCGCCATCGGCAATGCAGGTCTCGATGGCCGCTACCTGGCTTTCGGAATCGCCGTCGATCTTGCCGGCATAGGATTTCAGCGTCACGCCAAGTTCTTTAGCCTTGGCGGTCGCGCCTTCTTTCATCTTGACGAAAAAGGGATTGGTATCGGTTTTGGTGATGAGGCAAACCGAAGTATCGGCCGCTGACGCAACGGAAGCGAAAGAAACGCCAAGCGCAAGCGCGCCCAGAAGAGCGGAAACAGTGGTCTTCATGAGATCCTCCCAATGGATATTTGAGCACCGTGACGGTTACCCGACGATCCCGTCTCCTCCGAGATCGATGACCGTTGGCTCAGATGGAACCACCAAAGGAAACGCCTGTCAATAAATAAATCCGGTTGAATTATTAATTCCCTATGGCATTCTGATATGCGGCAGGGAGGAATATCGCCACGTCGTTTAACGTTGCGATAGCAAGATTGCCATAAAGCCTGCTGTATCGGTCACGGCGGATAGGGCGGGCGGGAGGATGACACTATGAGACAATCTGTCGAGACGGCGCCGCCGGCGTCGCCCACCACCATGGATATAAGCGGCGGCGCCAACCAGATCGGAGTGCGCGCTTATAATGAGCGGCTCGTGCTGTCTCTCGTTCGCCGTCACGGCGGACTGTCAAAAGCGGAGATATCAAGACTTTGCGGCCTTTCAGCGCAGACCGTCTCGGTCATCATGCGCTCGCTTGAAAAGGACGGGCTTCTCATTCGCGGTGAAAGACTGCGTGGCAAAGTCGGCCAGCCATCGACGCCGATGCGGCTTAATCCCGACGCCGTCTTTTCTTTCGGTGTGAAGATCGGCCGACGCAGCGTCGATCTCGTGCTGATGGATTTTGTCGGCCGGATCAGGCTCAAGCTGCGCAGAACCTACCCCTACCCTCTTCCGGAATGGATACTACCTTTCGTAATCGACGGCATAACGGAACTTGAATCGAAGCTTTCCCCTGCCGAGCGGGAGAAAATTGCCGGTGTCGGCATCGCCGCTCCATTCGAATTGTGGAACTGGGCGCAGGAAGTGGGCGCTCCACAGATCGAAATGGAGAGATGGCGGGGCGTCGATATCCGGTCGGAAATTGCCGAAAACGTCAGCTATCCGGTTTTTCTGCAGAACGACGCGACCAGCGCCTGCGGCGCCGAACTGGTTTTTGGCGCAGGCCAGCACTATCCGGATTTTCTTTACGTCTTCATCGGCTCCTTCATAGGCGGCGGCGTTGTTTTGAATTCGGCGCTATTTTCCGGAAAGACGGGAACGGCCGGCGCCATCGGCCCCCTGCCGGTGCAGGGGCAGGACGGCAATACCGTCCAGCTCCTGAAAATCGCGTCGATCTTCGTTCTGGAAAACATGCTGCGCGAAAAGGGCATCGATCCGCGCCCCCTGTGGTTTTCTCCGGACGAGTGGATCGATTTCGGCGAGCCGCTGGAAAGCTGGATCAGGAAAACCGCCGCGGCGCTGGCGCAGGCCGTCATTGCCGCCGCCTCCATCATCGATTTTTCGAGCGTCATCATCGATGGCGGTTTTCCCGACTGGGTCAGAACCAGAATCGTCGCCGCCACCCGCCTTGCCCTTAAACACCACGATCTGCAGGGTGTCACGGTGCCTGACATCATCGAAGGCGCGGTTGGTAGCCAGGCGCGGGCAATCGGCGGCGCGAGCCTGCCCCTGTTTTCGCGCTATCTCATCGATCAGAACGTTCTGTTCAAGGACACGACCGGCTGAGCCTTCGCAACGCTCTGCGGTTTTATTACTCGGCTATTAATTTGGATCTGCCGGTCATTCGCCAGCGGCGTGCTGCATGATCGCCGCCAGAAAGGCAGGTCCGTATCGCTCGAGCTTGGTATCTCCGACGCCGGGAATCCCAGCCATTTCCTGCGCCGAGGCCGGTTTTGCCGCCGCAAGTTCTATGAGGGTCTTGTCGTGGAAAATCACATAGGGCGGAACGTTCTGTGCCCGGGCAATTTCCATACGCTTCGCACGCAGCGCCTCAAAAAGACTGCGATCGGATTCCGGCAAGACCGTCGATGCCGTGTTGCGGGGCGTCTGCTGCCGTGCGGAACGGGGAGCGGATGGGATCCTCAGCATCAATGCCGGTTTTTCGCGCAGGAATCGCCGTCCATCCTCGGAGATGGAAAGGCCGCCATGTCCGGACAGATCCACTTCAATCATGCGTAACGCAACCAGCTGACGCAAAATGGCGCGCCATGTGCGGTTGTCATGCTCCTTGCCTATCCCGTAGGTGGTGATTTGATCATGTCCGAAGCGGCAAATCCGCTCGTCCTCGACACCCAGCAATACGCGGATGACATAGGCCTGGCCAAAACGTTCACCCGTGCGATAAATACAGGACAGAAGTTTCTGAGCGGCGATGGCCCCATCAAACAGGTCCGGCGGCTCGGCGCAGGTATCGCAATTGCCGCAGGGCTCACACCGGTCGCCGAAATAGGAGAGCAGAACCTGCCGGCGGCAACTCGCCGTTTCTGCGAGGCCAAGCAGCGCATCGAGCTTCTGGCGCTCCATATATTTGCGCTGATCCGCGGCATCAGATTCTTCGATGAAACGATTGCGCAGGGCAATATCTTCGTAGCCGTACAGCATGAGCACGTCCGACGGCAGACCATCGCGACCGGCTCGGCCCGTTTCCTGATAATAGGCCTCGATGCTGCCAGGCAGGTCGATATGAACCACGAAGCGCACATCCGGCTTGTCTATGCCCATGCCGAAAGCGACGGTCGCGACAATGATGACCGCCTCGCCGTGCTGGAAACGGGTCTGGTTCTCCTCGCGGGCAGCCTTGTCCATGCCAGCGTGATAGGGTAGCGCATCGCGACCCTCCTCCCGCAGCCATGCGGCCGTTTCGTCCACCTTGCGTTTGGAAAGGCAATAGACGATACCGCTCTCACTGTCGCGATCCTTCAAAAAGCGCTTCAGCTGCGCGCGCGGATTATCCTTTTCCATGATCGCATAGCGGATATTGGGCCGGTCGAACCCGGCGATGAAGGCATCGTGCTCTTCAATCCCCAGGTGGCCGAGAATTTCGGCGCGCGTGGGCTCGTCGGCCGTCGCCGTCAGCGCCATGCGCGGCGTATCGGGAAAACGCTCGATCAGCGTGTCTAGCTGGCGGTAGGGCGGCCGGAAATCATGTCCCCATTGAGAGAGACAATGGGCCTCATCGACCGCGATCAGCGACAGGTCGATGGATTGCAGCGCATCGAGGACATCAGGCTTGAGCAGGGTTTCCGGCGCGGCGTAAAGAATATCGACCTTGCCGGCCCGCATGTCCCGCCAAAGCGCGCGCCGCTCTTCCGGAGAAAGATCGGAATTGAGAGCTTCGGCCCGCACGCCGGCCTGACGCAGGGCTGCAACCTGATCGACCATCAATGCGATGAGCGGCGAAACGATCAACCCCATGCCATTACGAGCAAGCGCCGGGATCTGGTAACAAAGCGACTTCCCACCGCCCGTCGGCATCAAAACGAAGGCATTGTTTCCCGCCACCACATGCCGAATGATATCGGCCTGCCTTCCACGAAACGCATCGTATCCATAGACGGTCTTGAGGATATGCAAGGGATCAGCGGTCACGGCATTTTTTATCCGAAATGGAATGATGGCGCATCATCACCGTTTTCTGATCGATGGCAATGGCGAAGATGGCTTTGTTCATGGAAGGAGATTGTGGGATTGGCTTTGTGATCAGCGGCCTAGTTTCTCCCTGACGGCACAATTTCATAAGTCCCGAAACACAAAAAACCCCGTCGCGGGCGCACGGGGTTTTGTTTTGATATTGGTTGCGGGGGCAGGATTTGAACCTGCGGCCTTCAGGTTATGAGCCTGACGAGCTACCGGGCTGCTCCACCCCGCGTTGACTGGTTTTATTATAGCATAAAGGCCGCATTTGCGGCCTTTTGATTTGGGCTTTTTTGCCCTTTAGTGATTGAGAAGATTTTGAGTTGCGTTTTGCAGACCTGGCAGCGACCTAC